>CALJHE010000006.1 GCA_938075675.1 Candidatus Poseidoniaceae archaeon
CCCGAGTTGCCGACCTTACCCCAAATATCTGGGCGACGAGCAGGGTCTCGACCGTAGAGCGTTACCGAGTCAAAAGCGGTGGACAATCGAACGTAGTCTTGGCCTTGGCTCAAGTAATGGAATCGGCGGTTGGTACGCTCAGGCTCGCCTTCTCCTGCAAACATTCGGGCAGATAACTCATCGGTTCGTTTGAACGGGAATACGCCCGCTGTGAACGGGAAATGGCCTGGAGCGTTCTCTTTCTTGATGAACGAAAACAATTCGCCGTCATCAGCAAAGGTCGGTAGAGCAACACGAGGAATATCGGAATGTGAGAGAGATTCTGTTGTGGTTTTGACGGTGAACGGCTTGCCACGAACGTGGTAGGTGAACTCGCCGCTGGAGTATTGTTCAGCAAGGCTACGGAAGGCAGCCAATTCCTCTCGGGCGGTTTCAATCGATTCAAGGATCTCATCTATTTGTTCTTGAAGGTCTGCAGCGATGGTGTTCGCACCTCGCTCAGTAGCGTGGTTTGCAGCAGTCTCAAGGTGTTGGCACAAGCGCAATTGCTCAGCAACCGCTTCGTGTCCAGCATGGTATTCACGCACCGTTGCAGCAATCTCGGACAGGTAGTAAATGCGTTCTGGAGGAATGACCCCCTTGGTCGTCCCCATCTCGTCCACCGGTTCTTTTGCTTCAAAGCCGACGATTTCCGAGAGTTTGCACCACAATCGGTCAACCCCACCGTCAGCGAATTGGCTGGCGATGGTCGCTACGACAGGCAGTTCTTCATCCGCAACATCGAACATGTTTCTGTTCCTTCGAACTTGCTTTCGAATCGCTCTGAAGGCATCTTCACTGCCTCGCTTTTCGTACTTGTTGAGCACGACAACATCAGCGACATCGAGCATCTCAATCTTTTCGAGTTGTGTGTGAGCCCCGAACTCAGCCGTCATGACGTAGAGTGAATGGTCTGCAACAGAAGTGATGGCATCGCTGCCTTGGCCAATTCCACTTGTCTCGCAGAAAATCATGTCGAAACCAACTGCTTTGGCGACTTCGATGGCTCGGTCAAGGTTGGCACTGATTTCAGAACCAGAGCCTCGACTGGCGAGGCTGCGCATGAACAGGTCGTTGTTGGAAAGTGAATTCATTCGAATACGGTCGCCGAGCAGTGCGCCACCGGTGCGCTTTCGTGTTGGGTCAACGCACAGCAAGCAGACTTTCTTACCAGGATTGTCTCGTTGAATACGAAGCATCAACTCATCGAGCAGACTTGATTTTCCTGCTCCGCCGGTTCCGGTGAAACCAATGACTGGTACGTCCTTCTCCGAAGAACGTGCAGTTTCGACAGCGGATTTGAACGTTGCATCGTCCGCACTTTCTGATAGCGTCATCAGCAATCCGACTTTCGCCATGTCTTCAGCAGTCACAGGTCCATCGATGGAGGCGAGTCTCGCTTCGCCAATCAAATCGACTTCGGCAGCCATTCCCATGAGGTGGTGAATCATACCCATCAAGCCCATACTTCGGCCATCATCGGGTGAATAAATCTTGGAAATACCCGACTGATGGAGCGTTCGAATTTCTGGTGGAGTGATGGTACCTCCACCGCCACCAAAGATACGAACGTGCTCGCATCCTGCTTCATCGAGCAGTTGACGAATGTAGGTGAAGTACTCAAGATGGCCACCTTGATACGAAGTCAAGGCGATTGCGTGTGCATCTTCTTGCACAGCACAATCCACAACGGCTTGAGCCGATTGGTCGTGACCCAGATGAATCACTTCTGCACCAGAGGATTGAATCAACCTGCGCATCACGTTGATGGCAGCGTCGTGACCGTCAAACAATGACGCTGCGGTTATGACACGGACCGGCCCGGTCGTCGTCTCGAATACGGGCTCTTCATCGGCCATGCCGATGCCACAGGCTGTTGGTTCATCAAATCAGCCCCTCCAAGTTGAGGCTCAAATGTTCGAGACTTCCCCGTCTGCCAGCGGCGGAAGGCCTCTTTTAGCACGGATATAATCGGTATAGTTCCCGTAGTAGACGGTGACCACGCCATCTTGTAATTCCCAGATGCGGTTGACCACTTGGTCGAGGAACCAGCGGTCGTGAGAGACGGTGATGAGCGAGCCTTCGTAGCCCTTCAACGCTTCTTCCAACGTATCTTTGGAATCCATGTCCAAGTGGTTGGTTGGTTCATCCATCAGCAGTAAGTTGTTTTCCTCGAGCAGCAATTTGAGCAATGCTACACGAGCTCGCTCACCACCGGATAACTGTGAGAGTTTGGTTGTGACCTGGTCTCCAGTGAACTGGAAACGGCCCAAAGCAGCACGAATATCTCCATATTGGAAGTCGGGTCGTAGTTTTTGAATCTGTTCGACCGGTGAAAGATTGAAATCAAGCGTAGCGTGGTCTTGGTGGAAGTATCCAATCTCACAGCCGGGGGCTAAATCTCGGATACCGCTGGTGAGTTTTTCATCCCCGTTGATAAGTTTGAGAAGCGTCGTTTTCCCTTGGCCGTTACCGCCAACAATTCCGATTCTGTCACCCTTTCGGACCTCTAAATCTTGATTTTTCAAAATTGGCCGTTCTAGACCCTCATAGATTTTCGTTGCACCGTCGAGTTGTAAAACATCCATGCTGGCCTTGTCGGTTGCTTCTAATGTGAGAATGAGCGGCTTTCGCTTCTTTGGAACGCGTGCACGCAGCGCTTTCAATTCCTGTTGCATGCGCTCAATCATTTTCTGTTTAGCCGAAATCGACTTGTCGTACTTGTTGGCACGCTTCATTTGTTTGAGAGCACCAGTGGTTGCGGCAATTTTCTTTTCCACAGTGTGAATCATGTCGCCGAGAGCCGCCTCTGTAGCAATCTTTTGACGCAAAAATTGACTGTAGTTGCCCTTCCATGGCCAAGCACGGAGGTTGTCGACTTCAACGATTCGAGTGCACACTTGGTCGAGGAAATATCGGTCGTGTGAAACAATGAGTTGAGCGCCTTTGAAATCTTTCAAGAATCCTTCAAGCCATTCAGTCGTCTCGATATCGAGGTGGTTTGTCGGCTCGTCAAGGAACATGACATCGACACCAGCAAGTCCGACCAGTTGACGTGCGAGGGCCAACTTTGCTTTCTCACCACCAGAGAGTTTGTTGACTTGCATGTCCATTGGGTGCTTGTCAAGACCAAGCCGTGCCAGGGTCGCTTTCGCAATGCTGGCTACATTGCCACCGCCGCTTGCTCCAAGCGTCTGCTGTAGTTCAGAATAGCGCTCCATTACCGATTCCCAATCGCCATCGTAGAAGGCTGGGTCAGCCATTTGAGATTCAATGGATGCAATTTCCTCTTCGAGTTCTTGAAATTGTCGACCCTTTCTACCGAGTTCTTCTTCAATGGTTGAATCCGATTCAATATCACGAATTTGAGTCAAGTAAGCGATCCGGATTCCCGGGGCATATTCGATGTCTCCGACGTCTTGAGATTGTTCGCTGATGGTGTTGAGGAGTGTGGTCTTTCCAGCTCCGTTGTGTCCGACAATACCGATTCGGTCACCGTCTTGAACAAGGAGATTGATGTCGAGCAAGACATCAACAGGGCCGAAACTTCTGTCGACCCCTTCGATGTTGATGAGTTGGCGTGCCATGTTCTCCCCAGTTCACGGCCCTCGTCAACCCCTCATAAACACCATGCCCACTTTTACGACACCCAGGGTGCATATTGGTTTGCTTAATCGTACATTGTGAACGCATTCTTACGCCCACTGCGTGCCATTAGTTTTTGACGAGATTCTGTTTTAATGGCTTTGTGTTCAGCCAGTTCATTTCGCATTCCAGGGCAAGCAACTATGCAAACTGCTACGCCAAGAAGAACCCCAGCCGGCACGGAGAACAGCAAAGGTATCGAGAGGATCAATGAATTGGCAATGCCGACAAGGAATCCAACGAAACTACCGACACCGATAGGTTTCTGAATGATTTTCGGTATAAGTCGTGAACCGTAGAGAGAGGCAGAACTTTGCTGCATGGCAAAAATCTCGGTCTCTGTAGATACATTTGACATGAACACAGTTCATCTTGAGGGGTTATAACCTCTTTGGCGTCAAAACAGCCGAGAATACGACTTTTCCATTCGTGGGTTGGCGCGAATGTGCTCAAAAGGCCTTGATTTCTTCATCGTGAAGAGTGAGCAAGTTTCGCAACTTGACCTTCATGGAAGGCGTCAACATGTCGTTGTCGGTTGTCCACTCAACAGGATCGAGAATAAGGTTTGCAGCACGTTCATAGCCTTTCCAAGTTGGAGCTTGCATGTTCTTCTCTCTTAATTCTGCAAGAAGCCACTCACGGGTTGAAGCACGGGCACAAATTTCGGCATTGGTACCGGACGCATCGACTCCAGCATTGCTAAGCGCAGGCTTGAGGGCTTCCATGTTCGGGTGAACGATGAGGTAGGTCTTCAACATGTTTCGACCATCGAGAACAGCTTGTTCAACGAGCGGCGAAAGTTTGAGGTTTTCTTCCAATGGCGCAGGAGAAACGTATTTTCCATTTTCCAGTTTGAATTGGCTCTTGACACGGCCGGTAATCGAAAGGTATCCATCGGATGATAATTTACCCAAATCGCCGGTCCTGAAGACTCCTGGTTCCATGATGACTTCCTTTGTAGCAGCCTCATTGTTCCAGTATCCTTGCATGACGTTTGGACCGTGGACAATGATTTCTCCTTCATCAGGTCGTTCAGGGTCGTCCCATGCATCGGTATCGATGGTGACTTTGACGCCGTTAGCAACTCGACCTACACAACGGAGTTTTGAGGTGCCTGGTCCAGCCCATCCGTTGGCAGAAACGAGCGGCGAGGTCTCGGTAAGACCGTAACCTTCGTAGCAACTGAATCCAACTTGTTGGATGAACGCTGCAACATCTGGGGAAAGTGCGGCTGCACCGGACATACAGAAACGGATGTTTCCACCAAATCGGGCACGAACCTTTGACCAAACGAGCTTATCGTAGAGTTTGTCAAAGAAACCAGAAGCCGGAACTGCGTCACACTCGACACCAGCCTTTTCAATTCGCTTTGCAGCGGACTTCTTTGCCTTTCCGATCAAGAATTTCTTGACACCTGTTGCTTCGTTGAATTGACTGTTGACTCGGTCGTAGAACTTGTTCCATACACGAGGCACTGCAAGAAGAACTGCAGGTTTAATTTCGATGCATTCATCTGCGATGCGAGTGATTTCGGAAATGAGGTTGATGTGTACACCACAACGAATCATCCAGTGCAGGTCAAAGGTGCTTCCAAAGGAGTGAGCCCATGGAAGGAACGCAGCGTTTTTATCACCGACATAGACCTTGAATGCCGATTGAACACACAGAACATTCGAGAGCGTGTTCCAGTTGGTGAGCATGACTCCCTTTGGGTTTCCAGTTGTACCAGAGGTGTAGATGAGTGTGTTGAGGGCAAACGGGTCGTCTGCGACTTCAAACGTGTTTTCACTTGCTCGGCCAGCAGCAACGAAGTCGGCCCATGCGTGGACTTCAATGCCTGCAGGAGGGATTTCATTTGCTGGTTCGTCACCGAGTAAAACCACACCGCACCGAGGCCATGCAGCAGCATCGCTTGGAAGGTGCTTGACAAGTTTGTCGAGGATTGTTGTGTTTGCAACAGCAAGCATCGAGGGGGTCGAATCGTTGAGGATATATGCCCACTCATCGCCGTGTTGATGCGTGTACATGGCGGTGTATGCAGCACCGATTCCGTTTGCGCCGTAAGCCATTGCGGCCCACTCAACACTGTTGTCAAGAATCAAAGCGACTCGTTCACCGGCTGCGACTCCAACATCTGCCAGTTGTTGGCCAACAGCGGTTGCAAGTTCTCCGAATTGGTTGTAGGTAATGTGGACACGTGAAGCGCCTTTAGCAGGGATGTAACCGAAGCAATCGTTTGACCCAAAGCGGCCGACACTCGTCATCAACATTTGGTAAACCGTTCGTGGGTCATCACCCTCGGGTGTTACCCATTGTCGGTCATCCGGTTGTCGCTCCCATGCCATCTGCAGTTCTGCCATGTACACTAAGTGTAGCATTAAGCACTTGAAGGGTTCGCCGGTTTTTCAATGGGATTTTATCCTTCCAAGACCGAAATAACGTTTTCTCGCCAATCCGCTCCATCGTTGCGGTTGGCCAAAGGACTTGCAGGACTGGGGTGCCAACAGGTGTCAATACGCACACTGCGCCCTTCTCTACTCGTTCCATCTCCAGATTTGCCAGCGCCAAGTGCCATTCTTGCTCGTTGTTCGGCATACTTTCCTACGCCAATGATCCGAGTAATCCCCATAATATCGACGACATCGAGGAGGTGTTCATCACAGGCCTCAAGAATTGGATTCATTATTGCTGTTGGAAGGTTATTCGGGGTGATGTTTTTCCCCGTCTCACCAAGAAGCAACAACGGGCAGTGATTGACTACGAAGATGTTGCTGAACGTCGATTCAGCCGAACCGTAGTGTTGCTTCATGAGATTCCATAACCGGGTTCCGGAGATTTCTTGCCGTTCCAGTGCCATTCCCTCTATCGGGCGTTTTGGGTGTGCATTCTCTGGAGTCCTCAATTCTCGGGCTTCAATTTCAAGAAACGATTGCGCAACGGCAGTTGCGCCGAAAGGTACACCGGTTTGAGCCATGCCCCAAGGCCCAGGATTCATCCCGAGGAGCAGTGTATGGCTGCCGAGGTTTCCCCATTTGTGTAAGAATTGCTCATGGTGCGGCCAAGCATAGTCGAGTGGATTTGTTGCATGAGCAACAATGGTCTTTTTCTCCAGAATAGGAATTGCGTTATCGCAAACCTTTGACAAGCGCTGTGCAGCCTGTGCGAGTTGTTCGCTGATGTCCATGCTTACGGGAAGTAAAGACGCTACATGAGTCTATTCTTCGTCTTCTCGTCGAATCGAGATGAGGAATCCTGCACTAATTGCAACAGCTGTCCCTACCATGCCGAGTGCTGGTAATGAATCGCCGTCTACGGCAATTGTCCCGTTGTCATCAATGGTAACCTCAAGGCCATCGCATGCTGTTCAAGTGGCCTGTGATGGCTTGCTCCAAGAGGAGGGTTATGAACAGAAGAGCTACTGAGGTTGCCGTCTTGGTTTGCATAGACACGCTAAACTTCTCGGATTAAAAAATACCTCTTGAGTTGCTTTTTCACTTTTATTCGCTCCGCATATATTATCATTCACTCTGGGTTTTTAGACGGCATCAGTCGAAATAAAGTGAGTAATCTTCACTCCAATCGACGGCTGTCGCCCTGAACCACTCTTCGGCAGAATCAAACGCTTCTTGCCCGGGATTCTTTCTTTTACGCTTGGCCCGCTGGGAAATGAGTTTCCAAGCTGTTTTCTCACCGATTCCTGGAATCGCTTCTAACTGCTTTTGAGAGACTTTTTCTGCATGAAGACCAGTTTCAACTCCAGTAATCGAACGTGCACCGTGTCCAGTGACGATGACTGAGGATTGAGTTTCGAGAGGAATGTGGTATTCTACACCAATAAGGATCGGGTAAGCACCGATTTGCCGGCCAAAGGTGATGCCGGCTTTACCTCTACATGACTCCGCAGTGTGGTCTTCACCGAGGTGTGCAGTGAGCCGTGTTCGTCCATCATGCGTCTCCCAATGCACATCGGATAATTTTTCACCCAAGGGGAATAACTCCTCGAGAAGTGGCCCATCAATGGTGTCTCGAACATTGGTTTTGAACATGTTGAATGCTTTTTGAGGTATGTCTTGGAATCCTTCGCCTTCGACCTGCCGAATGTTGATTCGGCGCAACAACAGGCCTTCACGACGGATTTCATGGAGCAAATCAAGATTCATCTGGTAACTGGATTCGGTTTCTCCGTTCAATCCTGCAATGAAATTGAGTCCAGGTAGCAACTTTGGCAGCCCTCTTTCCCCACGAACCGATCCATACTTGTTGATCAATCGAATCGCTGACTTGAGTTGCGTGGGGTCGCAATTAAGCCAATTTGCCTCATGAACTGAAGGGTCTGCCGATTCAAGACCAAACGAAAGTACGGCGCCATCAGACAGCGTTTCCACGAGTGTTTTGGTTATTGCTTCGGATTCTTCGAGGTTTTCAGCGATTATGGAAGGGTTTCCGTTATCGGTATGGAGGATTCCCAGTCGCTCATCGTTACGCAACCCGTGTAAAAGCTGTGCAATCGGCTCAGGGTTTGGGACTGGATATTCCATTTCCTTAACGCCGTCTGCCATATAGGTGTAGGTATCGGTCATGCCTCCAAGTCGTACATGTTCGACGCCTACATCGTGCGCTCGACGTACTTCCTCGATGATATCTTCAGGTGTCCGCCATATCGGTATGCCCTTCTTTGGTTCTATACAGAATTTACATCCACGTTTGTAACGCACGCATCCTTGGTACACTTCCACTTCGTAGGTGAGCGGGCCTTTCTTGTCTTCAGTACCGAGGTCTGGGTGCGTAGTGACTGCTTTACTTGCTGCTCCAGCCTGGGCCCAATTTGTCCATTGTTCGGCATTTCTTCGAGTATGCTTCCATTCTCCGGTTTTGAGATACGTGTGCAGTGTAGCATCTGTATCTTGAACGGCCAAAAAGAGGTTTTTCCTCAACGGCGTCCAACCTTGTTGCCTCCAACCACGGATGGCCCATCCACCAAAGAGTGCAGGGATGCCATGTGGGAGGTCGCGAATTAAGTTTCGAGTCTCCTTCAAGGACAACGGTGTTCCACGAAGATAGCGGCCCGGAACGACTGCCCCAGCAATACAGGCAAAACCTTCCACCGCTGCAAGTCGATTTCTAGCCCAATCCTCGCCATGCTGGCGAATGAAGTCCCGCCATTGGTCGATGGTAAAGTAATCATAGTCGATTTTCGCTTCTTCGAGGACACCACAGAGATACCGGATATGAAATCCGACATAGGGCGGAACTCCAAATGCAGCCGGTTCGTCTTCATAGCCGTCAAGAATCAGCCATTTGGGTGAATGCTGTTCGACCATGTTGGCTAACCTCGATTCGGTTGCCTTCAATCCTTCTTCTCACGTCGACGTCGAGGACGCTTTTTTGAATCCTCTTCCTCTTCACGGAGTGCTTGGAGTTCACGGGATGATTTACCATCTGAGTTGTCAGAACCGCGCTTTCCACGGTTGTTGCCGCCTTTCTTACCGCCTTGCGACACATCAACCTTGATGCGCCGGCCGAGCAATTCAGAGCCGTTGAGTTTGGAGACGATTTCTTCACCCTTGTCCATTTCCTTGATGAAGGCAAATGCGAATCCCTTTGGTTTTCCGTCACCACTGGTCGCAACAACAAGTCCGTTGACGGTTGCGATACCGTCAAACATGGCTCGAATGTTTTCTTCAGTTGCTTTGAACGGTAGATTTCCAATGTAGAGTTTGAGTCCTTCTGGGTCCTTGCGCTTTTCTCGCTTGCCCTTCTTGTCATCGCTGTCAGCATCTCGCACGCCGATCTTACGGCCGTTGATTTTGTGGCCATTGAGTTTTTCAGCAGCAGCATCAGCTTGTGATTTTTCAGAGTAGGTGACGAAACCGAATCCTCGGTTGACACCGTTATCATCGGTCAACACAATACAGTCGGTCATATCGCCGTGCTCAGCAAACAATGCTCGGAGTTCTTCTGTTCCAACTTCACGTGGTAGGCCACCGACGAACAATCGGCAACCAGGTGCGTTTCGAGGACGGCGTCCTTTGCCACCGCTCTCGCCTTCGAACCGGAAGTATGTGCGCTCACGACCGTCTTCGCGTACATCTGCGGCGATGAAGGTTGCTCGACCTGCAGGTCCCTTGCCAAACATTGCTTCTGCAGCAGCGCCCCAGCGCTTGCCGGAGTTGTTGAGTGAACTTGCTCCTTGCTCTACTTCAGCCCATCCTGCGCCGTAGTTGTCGGCAAGGGCTCGATAAGATTGGTAATTGCATGTTGGGCATCGGACGTTCCAGTCGCCTTCGAGTTCAGGTATCAACACATCACCACACGGTGGGCAGATTGCATGGAGTACGCCGCAGTCATCACGGTCTCTGAAACTGATTCGAAGAACAGGAGATGTTTCTTTGACTTCAGCCCGACAGACATCCCGTCGTCGAACGGCGTCCGCAGTTTGATGCATGTATCGGTCCACAATTCCCGTAACGTGGAATTGACCGTAGAGGTGTTCAGGCAGAACGCTACCTGGCTTGCCTTCAATGCAAAGAACTTGAGCCTCTCCATTCTTTTCGTTGAGTTTGACAATTTCACAAAGTACGGTATCGCCGACTTCTGGTGTGACAATTTCTTTCTGAGCGGCAACGATTGCGATGCCGTCTTGAATTGAAAACATTCCAGTTGCGGTTGCTAAAATCGATCCATTGACTTCAATGGTTCCATCTCCAGCCTCGCATTCTGATGAGGTAGATACTTGTGTTCCGGGAGTGACGAGGCTCGGCGTCATATTTTTCATTCCTGTAGCAAACATGGCCTGATGTAGGTCGCATGCTGTTTCGCTTGATTGAACCGGTGTGTTCACCCCTTTTCAACCCCTCATACGGAGCGGTCGTGGCCTCAATCCTCTTCATCGGGTAACTTCGCATCCCCGGGAAGATGAAAGCGCCAACACAGCACAGTGGTAGCAGCCTTGCGCTTTGTGTGGTGCTGGTAGGTTGGAGGGAGACGGAAATTTGATTCAAGCATCGCTTCTGATTCGTAGCCATATTCTCTTCCAAGTGCTTGCAGATGTTTGGACTTTGAACTGTGAAGCACATGGACGACCGGTGCACCGAGCGAAAAGGCGTATTCAAGCAAAGGCCGGTCAGCCTTTGGCGTTTGTACGCCCCATGGAGGATTCATCACAACAAGGTCTGGAATGGGCTTGACATGCTGCGTTTCCCTCGTCACGTGTTCATGCATGACCTCACCTGTACCGTCACATCGTTGGTTGACTCTTTCTGTGTTTGTTCGTGCCACTTCCACGACTTCGAGGTCTGCCTCCATCATGGTCACATGATTTGCTCCGAGAAACAGACATCCGCATCCAAGGATTCCATTGCCAGCGCCAAGGTCAAGAACTCTTTTTCCTTCAAACCCATCAACTTGGTCGATACCCAGAAGCCAGTATGAAGCAAGGTCGCCTTCGGTTGCGTATTGCTCAAGTTCAACCGAGGTGCAAGGATGGGGGGACAATTTGGACAATTCAATGGCCAAATGTTTGGGACGCATTCAATCACCAGCGGGGCTGTTGATTGTACTGGTTTTGCTGGTACTGCTGTTGTTGCTGTTGTTGCGCAAGAGCTTGGGCTTGTAGGCGCATGTAGTGAATTTGTTCTGCCTCGTGCCGAAGTCGAGCAAGCAACTGATCTCCGGGTTGTTGATTTCCACAAAATCTGCAGAACCGAATGCCATCTTGGTGTTGTTGTCCGCAACTGATACAGAATCCCATGCGCTTGCCTCCATACTGTCCTTGGGTCGAATCAACTTGAACCTTCTCATTGCATGGATGCCAATTGCAGGAACACAGGCCATGTTTCGAATCCTTCCGCAGCTGCTCTTTCGTTGAGGTTTTCCCAACGAGGGTCATCCATGATATCAGACGCAGCAACACCAGCGGCCAACAGTCCAGTCACAAGTTCACGGAACTCACGCTCGACTTCAGACATTTCAGGTTCGGGTTCTGGCTTAGGTTCCGGAATTGGAATGCTTGTTGGAGTTTCTTCAACCGCAGTTTCAGCAGGCAGGTTCATTTCGACTGGCGTTGGTTCAGTTTCCGTCACCTGGGAGCCAGGTGGCAGAGGGACAAAGGCGTGTTCGACAACTTCCGGCGACGTTTCAACTTCAAGTTCTGCTGCCGGTAACTCCACGTGTTCAGTGCCTCCATGCCCCGTATCTTCAGTCATTTCAGCAAGCATGTTTGTTGAGAAATCATCCATCATTTCATCCATGTTCGCTTCGGACTTTTTGGTCTTCACCGGTGGCGCAACTGGGATGTCTTCGGGTGCAGCTTCTGTTATTTTCACCTTCTTTTGAAGTCGGCCAACACCCAATACTTCTGCTTGTTGTCGAGCAAGTTCCGCAGCTTGGCGCCGTGGCAGGCTGACGAAACATTTCCCCGGTACAGAGGCCGGAGGGAAGGGGAGGAAATAGGTCTCAAGAGGTGGCAAGGACGGGTGACGGAAGCATAGAATCCTCTGCGACTCGAAAGCCCGTTGACTCGGCAAATTCATTGAGAACGGTACTGGAGAAATCTGAATCGAACTGCGTAACCACTGTTCGTTGGTGATGAGGTGCTGCATCCATGGCCCCAAATCAGGGCTTGCTAAGTCAACGAATTGAAACGAAGCATCTCGAGGGTTGAAGTTTTGCTTTTCAAGCAAAGGTGCCTCTTGCCGAGGTCGGTGGAATACGGTGAGTACGGGCTGACCATGCTCGACCATATCGCCGTGCAATTCCATGAGTTTGCGCTCTTTACGAGGGCACATGAGAAGAATGAGCATTCGAGCAGCATTCTCGTCCCAAATTTCTCCCCATCGAGCCTCAGCCTCGTTGGTGAGTTGTCCAAGTGTCATGTCTGGAATCATTGCAGTAATACCCATGTCCGCACCAAACCGAGGGTGCGGTCGGGGCATTTATGCCTACTGATGTTTCGTTATGATTCTGAGAATCGCCCTTCGATAAGCGCGAGTTCAGCAAGCAGAAGTGTTCCACCAGCAGCGCCACGAACAGTGTTGTGAGAATATCCAGAGAAGGCGACCGTATTTTTTCGAACCAGTTCAATATCGCCAACCACAACGGCCATGCCGGTTTTCAAATCGAGACTCGGGTCCGGTTTGGAGGCGAATTGGATACCGTTTGACCACAAATGTTCGGAGACATCGATGTGTTCGACCACATGCAACGGGCGAAGCGGTGCGCTTGGACAAGATTTTGTAATCTGGTCCCAATCATGCGAATGAAACGAATTGGTAACCGCTTCAATGGAAACAGATTCCGATAGCTCGACCTCGACGAAGACTTGATGACCATCAGTTCGTGAAACCCTCTGGCAGGTAACATCGACCTCAAATTCGGCGGGGATAACTCGCTCTTGTTCCATTGTACCAAACACATGAATCAATTCATCTCTCACTTTCTCGGCCTCTCCCGGAATCTCAGGATCGACACGACCATCGTTCGCCTCTTGGTTGAAGAGAAGTCTCCAGCCTGCTCCAGAGAGCGCCTGTTCACTCCGCATGGTTACTTTTTGAATACCGAATTCACGTAGTGCAGCGAGCGGGACGGCCAATGGGATGAGGGTACAATTGGTTCCGCATGCATGGTTTCCCTTGATGGTGCCAAAAACTGACAATTGTTCATGATTGATATCGGGGATGACCAATGGTATTCCTTCTTCAGCACGATGGTGGCTTGCATTGGAAAAAACAGCGATTCCTGCCCGTGTGAGCGAGGACTCGATTCGAGCAGCAACATCGCTTGGGAGGCAAGAAAAGGCAACTTCAATGCCAATGTCAAGCATGTCTTGAACAAAAGAAGGGCTGAGCACATCTGCGACACGAAGTTCCGGGAGATGAGGGCGTGTCTCCTCAAGACGCCATGGGACATCGCTCAACAGTGTGCCAGCAGTTGACGCACTGCCCCCAACTGCCTTCAATTCAAACCAAGGGTGGTTGTTCAAGCGTTGTTGCATTCGCTGACCTACCAATCCCGATGCTCCAAGAATGACAGAAGGTCTGCGTCGCATGTTCTTTCCTCCCTTCCAAATGATTTGAGTCCTTGTCTCTCATTGGATGTTGAGATTACCATCACCAAGTCGAGTTTGATGCGGTGTTGTAAAGAGTCGTCGAACCAAAAGTTTTCTGAAAATGTTCCAGCCATCTTTGACTGAACCAAGTTTGGCTTCACCCAGCCGTTTACTGTAGCGGATTGAAATGTGACTGATGTCCAGGTCCTCAGCAGCACATGAAGTGTACATCTCGGCTTCAATTTCAAATCGCATTGAGTTCAATTTCAACAGCGAAATGGCTTGTCTTGAAAATCCCCAATAGCCCGAACAAAGGTCGTTCATAGGAACGCCATAGAGGGCGACTGCAATCCAAGTTAAAATGTGGTTTCCAAAGTAATTTGTCCGGGTCATGGCATCTGGGTCCATCGCTCCGCGCAACCGATCTCCGATGACGACATCGGCATTCTCAAGTTGCTTCAGGAAACGAGGAATCTCCTCGGGATGGTACGTCCCATCTGGGTCAAGCATGATGAGTGCATCATCACCGGATTGAAGGAATCTCAGAAAGCCAAGTCGCATAGCAGCTCCCTTCCCTTTACCCTGCTGTTTGAGCACCGGACACCCGTGTTTTTGTGCCACTGATGTTGTCAAATCCTCGCTACCACCATCGACGATGAGAATATTTGCTTCCCATCCGAGTTCAGCCATCTTCGATATCGGCAAGCGAGGTAATACATCAGCCAACCCTTCCTCCTCGTTCAAGGTAGGAAGCAGTATGGTGACTCGCTTCATACATGGAGGATACACAGTTTGGTTTTCATGACTTCGCTCATTCTTCAGCCTACGGCTTTGTTTCCAGCCAATGCAGCCGTATTCCACTTGAATCCAACAACACATCACTCCGTCCAGATAGCCCCAGTGGATTCAACCACAGTTGTGCTGACGCTGATTTTGGCCATTCAACCTCTAGTGTACCCGATGAAACGTTGATGGCATCTTCAAAGCAAACGGAATGCCACCCTGCTGTAAAAGACCTCGAGATAGATGTCGTATTCGTTGCATCGGCTAACTGAAGGTTTACTTCATCGAGATTTCCAATCGCTTCAAGCGCCAAACACGTTTCTCCGTTCGCAGAACCAGTGGAACTAAACGCTAAGCCAGCGTTACTCCCTTCAGCAATAAATGCACGATTAGAGCCAAGTTTGAGAGGGTCTCTAAACCGAAGCGCTGACCAAGGGTCCGGTCGCAGTTCACATCCATCGGAGCACGTCGATTCAGTGAAAGTTGTAAACGTTGAAACATCGGATGTGCCAGTGGGGTCAAGTGCCCACAACATGCTTCCGCGAACTTCAACAATCGAACTCCAATACGGTGACTGCGACAAGAACCAACCAACCGTTCCAAGTGGTGAAGACAATGCATGAGTGATGTTGAGTTTCTGAAGTGCTGCAATGGAATCCATGTAAACGGCTGTGGTTGCGTTGGCTTGGATGCTTGTCTCAATTTGGATTAAGCCAAGCGTTGGAATACTGGTCGTCGCAATATTTGATGGTGCAGCGTGAACGTATCCCCAGTGCGAGTTTTCGGTGTAAACAATACTTCCATCCGGCAATAATGCCATTTCGTCATACAGTGCTGAATCGCCTGCTGCGTAGGCTTTGAGTTCTTGATGCTCGGAAACCTGAAAGAGAATTATGTTACCAAACAAGACTCCCATCAGGAGCGCTACCGAAAGAGTGGCTGTGAGGTATCGATGCATGTGTGGGTCCCACCCAACGGTAAGCAGATTGTGCTTCTCATCGATTGAGGTGAGACACGTTGTTTGACTCCACCACAACGCAACCAGAGCCGCTAATGGGATATGGAATGCGTGCAGACCCATTGAATACAGCGTGTATGAGAGCAACGAAAGCACAGGAATTTGTTCAAGCCCCTCAATCAGATGGATCGAAGTCAACAACCATAATCCAGTAAACCAAACTGCCAGTAAGCGTCCCTCAATCGTTTGACGCAACTTCCAAGCGCTGCATAATCCGAGGACAAGGAGAACGCCGTTGTACATGAGCATTGGACGACCACCTTGCCACCCATACTCGGCAAAAACTGCAGCATCGAGCATACGCGGGGCAAGAATCACGAGGGCAATCGCAGCAGCGATGGTAAGCAGGATTGAACTGGTAAGGAGGAGTTTTTTGATGTTCTCACCGTGCTTCTCGCTCAAACTCAAACCAATCAAGAGATGCGCTAGCATGAGCATGCCGAGGTATGTAGCACCCGTTGGGTGAATCATCAGCACACAGAAAAACGCCATGACAAATCCAGTTGTGTGATGCTTCCCTCGGGTTGAACTCGGCCTTAGTAACACCAACAATCCAACGACCAGTCCAAGTTGACTTGCGACGGTTGGATAGCCTGAATCAAAGGTTTTTGCAAAAAGTCCCGCCCCTAATGCCATCGCTAATATTCCATTTGCGCCGGCGCCGTGGCGGTCCATTGCCCCCCCGATGCCGAGAAGAAGAACAGCGAGCGTGTAGTGTCCGAGCGTGAACACTGCTTCACTTGGAGCGAGGTTCAAGGATTCCTGCAACCAAGCAGCGAGTGAAGGGAATCCGGGAGGATAGGTCCAAAATCCAGTGTTGGTGCCAGAGAGTGAGAGGTCACCGACCGAAGAAATTTGATGAGTGAGGGTCGAGAATCCAATCCAGTCAACGCCGAACGGCGAATCCATCAGCAGAGGGAGCGTGAAGCAACTGAGGATGACTGTAGAGGCGAACGCCAGCATCCATGGACTCCGCTGATTTTGCAACCATCGTTGTGCGGCAACTTCGTCACTTATTGCTTCTTCAGGAGTACCGTAAACCTCTCCATGCATGGCCCGTTCCAACTTTTGCCAAGAAGTGAGAGACTGAGCCACTCTTTTTCTTGAACGTAGTTGGGTGATTGCAAGCGTGTTCAACAGTAAAAAAAGAGCACACATCAACCCCCAAGTCCACAACCCAGACAGCAGGACAATGCCAGATAATCCATACACAAGCAGCAGGCCGAGAGCTGGTGCGAGCGTAAATTTCCGAAGTTTGTCCGCACTTGCATCGAGTACCCTGCACAGGGCGTACCCAGGTAGGAAGGTTACCGACAGCAGAAGGGCCGCTGTCAGGAACATAGCATTCACTTTCAGTCTTAGGTTTTGATTGTTCGGCTAACAATCAAATGAAAGTGGCCGGTCACAGTGGTATGGTCAAACCACCGTTGGGCTTTCATGAGATTATTGAACTCCCTGAAGAGTATTGGGTGTTTGATTTTTCCAAGGGCCCGCAAACAGATTTTGAAAATCCATTTCCGTATTCGATTGGCAAGTACGATGAGCGACGGCCAGGGATGTACACAGCACCTCTCTTTGGCGGGGTTAGAAACCATCACGTTGGTTTGGATATCGGTGCGCCAGCCCATACTCCGGTTTACGCCTTCAGTGACGGATTTATCCATTCTTTTGCGGACAATGCTGAAGATGGCTCCTACGGCCCAACCATCATCACAGAGCACATCGTCGCTCTTCCCCAGCATGTTGGTTCGAATCAGAGGGCTGAGGCTGCAAAGATTTGGGTGCTTCATGGGCATCTCTCAAGGGAGAGTCTTAACGGCCTAGAAAAAGGTCAGCACATCAATGGTGGTGAACAAATCGCCACGCTTGGTGGGAAGCATGAAAACGGGGGTTGGGCGCCACATCTCCACTTGCAATTGTCGAACTTTGAGCCGACTGAAAATGATTTACCAGGAGTCGTAGATGAGGAGGGACGGTCGCAAGCCTTGCTCGACTATCCTGACCCGAGACTGATTGTTGGGCCGGTTTATTGAACCGATTCCAAGTGCGCTTTGAGTGCAGTTATTGGACCGATTGCTGCAGGATCTTTTCCGTGAAGAAAGGCGAGAGCAATCGAAATCCAATCCATCAAGATACACAAATGCAACATTGATTCAAGCAACGTGTTGCCTTCGCCAGCAATCTTCCATGCAAAATCTGTCGTTGCGTGAGCGACCATCCAATCCATGCGCTTGGAAACTTGGCGATGCATACCCTGCCATGTAAGCAACATCAACACGTGGTCGGAAGAAGACGCATCTTGGTCCGATCCGACTCCACCCCATGCTACACTTTCGTTGTGATTCATTTCAGGGATAACACCAACGCGGGCAAACCGAGCCGAATTCTCGTTGAGTTGATTTTTGAAGCGATTGAGAGCCGGCTGTAGTTCGGTTGGGCCTAGCAATGCAATTGGCCGTTCAAGCATGCAGAGCGCTAACTGAGCGACATCTCCTTCCGGGTCATTCACGATGTCAAAGCCCTCTACTGCCAGTTGGAGTCGGTCAAACATTGCCTCGTCTGCCCCTTCTCTGGGCTGTGGCAAAACGCCAATGTTTCTCAGTAAACCGAGTTGGCGACTGAAGATGTGTCCAAAAGCAGTACGGGGTGGTTGCCCACCCACTGAGGGCAAGAGGAAGCATTTTGGATAAATCTCTGGAAGCCCAGACAGGATTCCTCCGGTCGAAATGACAACGCTTGTGGCCCCCAGCTTCAGTGCAGTTTCAGTTGCTTCAAGTGCTTCTTCTGTATTGCCACTGTGAGATGTAGAAATGACCAGCCAATCTGTGTTCCACCATGACGGTAAAACATAATCGCGTTGTACGATTATGGGTACAGTTCCTTGGAAACCTGAAAGGGCCGAGATAAAATCTCCACCTGCTGCTGAACCGCCCATTCCCAAACAGAGAATACCGCTCCATTCGGTCTTTTCAAGGTCCTTCATCCATGGGAAATGTTCAGGTGTTGCGTGAACGATTCCACCGCGCAAGTCTTTGACAAACGCTCGGGTGAGGTCGACGATTCCTTGGTTGTCCAGCGCCTTTACCAGGTCGGCTAAACTCAATTCCTGTGGGGACTTATTGTTCTCCTCCATCGAGTCATGAGTATCGTTCTTCTTCATATCGACTTCCTCCCATCCTCTTCATCGCAACCGAGTTTATGCAGTGCCAACCAATCTCCATCGATTCGAGCAAGTCGGAGTTTCTGGCGTGGGACGTGGTCCCATGCGACCCGTACTTCCGCCATGTTCCAACTTGTAGGGTCAAGAAATTCTGCAACCGAAGAATCTTCGTTAATGATGTCCGCAACAACATGGTCTTTCATTTGCGATACTACATTCGAGGATTCCAAATCCCTCCATGTAGCACCGGTTCTTTCTTGGCGGTCGATGCGTGACATAATCGCACCATCTTTCGTCCAAGTTGCCGGTCGCCAATACTTGTCTCTCCATCGCAAGACATCACCAAGGTCGTAGCCAGGTTTACGATACAGCAGCGTCAGTCGGGTCACGTCGATTCCATCTTTTCGCCCAACGGTTGAATTTGATTCTGCAACGTGCCCACCGTATTCGCTAACCAAGTGTCGCCCCCATGTTCGAGCGAGGCCTTTGCTGCCAAGAACGACATCGTATCCTCCAGTGACAGGGCCTTCTGAAGTGATGAAGAACATTGGGTCGTCGGAGAGGTCTTCGATGACTTTGTCAAGTGTTTGTCGCAGTACGGTGAATTCTTCTTCTGAAAGACGACGGCCGGTTGAACGCAATTGCACGGTTGCTTCGAAATAGTTACCCGCCCTGCGGGTACATGTGAGGCATACGCCGTTTGCCATCCGCGCACGCATGGTATGTTCTTCCTGGAAAAGGAGGTCTTCAATGACCCCTTCAACCTGCAAGTGCAGTAGAGTATGGCGGTCGGAAACGGTCCTTGTCTCCAAAGCCAAACCAACATCTTCCGCATTCTTGTGGAACTGCACGTGCCGTTGAATCAGTTCATCCCAGATTTCTTCTTCTGAGATGTGAACCCACTTTCCTTGGATTTCGACAATTCCACACCGTGCGCAACGCACCCAAGGGATGTTTTCTGGGACTTGTACCAGTTTGATTCTCTTTCTGACGCACGGCTCACACATCCGGTCGCCGTACAGTGGAGGGTCGGCTCCACAGACCAAACAGAAATCTCGTCCTAGTCCTTCGATAGCCATCCCTCAAGTTGATGGGTGAATCCATCCGCTTTCAATCTGTAGCATCATCTGATGTCTCAGCAACGGATTGCTCGGCCACATTATCCGCTTGCTCAGCGTCCAATCCGATACTTGCTTCAACTGCTGCGAGTCGCTGCTCAATCGAGCGGCTACGAACCACGACCGTCCATGTCCAGATGGCAAGTCCAGCAATCATTCCAAGATAAGCGACAGTGAGATAGACAGTTCCTTCCAAATTAATTTCCTCCATCAAGTGATTTTTGAACGCTCTCAAGCCGTTGCTCAAGGTGAGTAATTCTCATGGAAATGAGCATGTGGCCGATGATGAATACCGTAAACGACAGCGCCCCAATCAACAACACAAGAGACATCTCAGACTGCAATGAGCCACTGTCGTCACCGGCAGCAATCACTGGCCCAGGATGCCGAATTTGCCAAATCCGGGTTGCGATATAGGTGAGCGGCACCAGCACAAAACCGAACAGACCAAACGTCGAAAACGTATCCCTTGTTTCAACACCGTCGGGTTGGCTTTGCCGTCCAAGCACTAAGAACAAGGCCAGAAGGGTAAGCAGTCCGAAGGTATTGAGTCGAACATCGGTCCAATCCCAAGGAGTCCCCCATTCTGCAGCGCCCCATACGCATCCCGACCAAACAGCCATCAGACCGCAGGCCAAACTTGCTTCTGTTCCTGCTACATGCAGGCGCCATCCCATTGGGCTGCGCTTGAAAAACCACAAAGCAGAGCCAACAAAGAGAACACCAAAGGCAATGAATGCTGCCCATGCGGATGGGACATGCCAGTAGAATATTCGCTGTGCAGCGGGTGATTCGAAGGCATTGATTGAGACACTGGGTGCCCAGTTCAGGCCGAGATAAAGCGTGGTCATAATTCCGAGAAAACCCACGCCGAGCAACATTTCTGGAACTCGACCTCGCATGGTAAACTCTCCGCGCTCTCCTTCTTGAACTTGGGTGTTTAGAGCGTTGCTGTATATTCGGTTACCAAGGCCCAAGGAAGAATCAGTATCGGCAAAAGAAGCCGCAGAAAGACGGCATTTGGTCGGGCAAGACGGAGGGTATTGATTTCGATGAAACGGACGCAGGCCATCGTAAACCAAAGCACAAATGCGCCGATGAGTGTTACTTTCCAATCGAACGCTTCGAGAAAAACCACTGTTCCAATGGCCGTAAAGGCTACACCCGTGAGCGGTGCGAACAAGTCTGCAGATGGCAAGCGTTGAACATTTGCTCTCCACCAGTCAACAGCTCTCTGTTCTCGTAGCAAGAAAAGCACAGGGTCACCTGCAAGGCCAGCCGCAAACGGGGCAGAGAGCGTGAGACCTACGAGCAGTGTTCGATCTGAAATTGTACTCGGGTCGATGAAAGCCATCATTGTGCCGAGGACCAGCAATGCAGTGAGTCCGTTACGGGCAATCCCTGCACGAGTCGAACGAAGATAGCGTTGACCAGCCTTTGATGCGACAAACGACTGCGGTTCGGGTTGCCCGATTGCCTTCCACGCAATATCATCGGACGGTTTGTTCACGACCTCTTTTTTGAGGTCATGAAGCCGAGTTGCACACTCAAGCATTGCCGGATGGTGAGAGGCGATGAGGAATCCATGGCCGGCTTGACGCAGTTGCCCGATGGTGGACACCAGTGTGCGAACAGCGGATTGGTCAAGACCAGTTGCGGGCTCATCCAGCAAAACCAACCGAGGTTTTTCTGAGAGCATGGCGGGTAAAAGTCCAGCAATCACGGCCACCTTTCTCGCTTGACCACCAGACAGTTGCCCGATGCGGTCGTGCCTTCGGTGTGCAAGGCCGTACGATTCGAGGAGAGGTGCAAGATCCGCTGTCATTTGAGAAAGTGCACAAACGGTCATGAGATGATTTTCAACCGTTTCATCTCCGACAAGTCCGTTGCTCTGCAAGGTGAGTCCGAACGGATGAACTGGACGATTCCGCCGCCCTTCGTGGTCAAGGACCAACGCCCCATGATGGGACACTGAGCCCTTCTCAAGTGGCAGAAGACGTGCGCTGCATTCGATGACCGTCGACTTGCCAGCGCCGTTTTCGCTGTGCAGTACAACGACGTCCCCGGATTTGATTTCAAGGTGGAACGCAGACAAAACCTTGTTCATGCCCCGTGAGACCTCAAGGCCTTCGAGTCGAAGCAATGTTTCTGCCATGGATGTCCGAGATTGCGAACCGACATCAAACCTCCCATTCCTCCGCAGATTCCCAATGGACTCAAATGAGTGGCCTTCCTAGCGTTTTCCATGAGCACCACGATGTCCCTGTTCGGCGCATCGGAATGGTTCTTGCTCAGCGTTTGGTTCATCGCCCTTTTTTGGCCCATTTTTTACGCTCTTCGACATAAGACTTCTCTGGCTCTATCCATCACAGTGAGTCTGCTTCTTGGATACCTCATCCAATATTTTGCAGTCTTCGCCATCACGAATGGATGGATTGGCGGATGGCTGTGGTGGGATTTTGTGCTCATCCCAAACAGAGCAGTGGATTTGGCGTGGTTTCACACGTTCTTCTCCGCAGGATTCCTTCACGGTGACGCACTGCATGTCTTGGGTAATATTCTCGTTATTGCACTGGTCGGCGTTCCCCTTGAGCAGCGGTTGGGTGTACGCCGATTTGCGACAGTCTATGCTGTTGGGTTGTTCGGAGGCTCATTCGCTTGGTATCTGTTTAATTCCGCATCAAGTACACCCTCGCTTGGCGCCTCAGGCGCAGCATTTGGTTTGTTCGGGGCATATTTGGCCGGATGGCCGAAGGACGAGATTCCCTTTCCATTGATTCTCATTCGCAAATGGCCTGTGCTCTACATCGCAATGTTTTATTTCGGAATGGAAATTTATCGAGCCTACACCACAATGGGGCTTAATCAAGCCAGCGACGTTGCACATATGGCTCACCTTGGTGGCTTCCTTGCAGCATATTTACTTCTGCCAAGCATAGCCAAGAATGGCCCCTATGAACTCGGCGTCGAAGATGGCGGTCCATCCTCTACCGACAGCGAACGGTCGAGGCTGAATCGAATCAAGAGTTCGATGGTCGACATGTCGAATTTACAAGACCCATGGACATCCCGTGGATTGGAGATTCCACGTTCGGTGAGAGACCCGCTTCAAAGCCTCATGGCTTCATCTGACGAACCCGAAACCCGCATCGCTTGGATGGAACATCTTGCTGATACAGCGGAGTGTCCAACCTGCAGTGCACCACTTGGCGTCGTAGAGCGCAAAAACGGTCCTCAGATGCAATGTTCCGATGAACCTGAACATTTTTTCTGGCCGGAGTGATGGTCAACCTCCCCTAGCCCCCATAGGGGGCTGGGGAGTGGACAGTTGAAGGATAGGCTCAAAGGAGTGATGCTGGTGCACAATACGGAAGTGAGTCAATTGCAACAGTCATTGTCATGGAAATCCCGACGAATTTCTTTCTTCTTGGTTCTCGTTTTTTTGATTGCAGACCTTGGCGTTTTAGCGAACGACACGGAACAAGATATTCTTGTAGAATTATCGCCAGAATATGCAGAGCCTATCCTTGTCGAAGGATTACCACCTTTGATGTGCGGCGAAGAAATCTGCCTTCGTCCGGTTCGAGACATTGATCGTAACGGTCGCATCTCTGCAGAAGCAGACCAGTGGTGGCAATCCTATGGCCCCGATTTGGACTGGAACGGAATGGACGACCGCCTCCAGAGGGTTCTCGCTGGCTCTGAATCCGTCTCTCCAACGGCGATCATTGGGCCAGATGGGCGTAAAACGGTCGCTGTTGTCGTCGATTACGCTTGGCGAGCAAACGATGCTGAAATCGAGACGCTGCGCTCAGTTCTTGATGCTCATGGCTGGGTTGGCGAAGACGGCGGCGCATGGTTTCAACAACTCGAAGACATCGATTCTGTTGCCGTCGATAAGGTGCCGGTGTCTGCGCTCATGGACCTCTATTCACTCCACGGAGTTGTCGTTATTGAAATGCAAAATGTCATGATTCCATCCAACGATGTTGCTGCTAAAGCCGCACGTGCACGCCCATCAGATGTCTATTCAGCAACCGCCTATGAGCGCGATTACATCGGCGATGGCGTTGTTGTTGCCGTTCTTGACACCGGTGTTGACAATGAGCACGAATCACTCAATGATTTTGACGACGAAAACGATGCACCGGATGAAGACCCACTCTCCTACAATGACCACAAATGGGTGGCAGGATACGATGCTACTTCCTCAGCTTCAAGCGTCGATGGAACACAAGATCCTGATGATGGAAATGGGCACGGAACACACGTTGCAGGTTCAGCAATCGGCACCGGTGACAGCAGCCGTGTTCACATGGGCACTGCTCCGGGTTCGTACCTTGTTGATATCAAGGTTCTAACCGATTCGGGAGGCACCAATTCACAAGCTTCACTCAACGGAATCCAATGGCTCATCAACAACCAAAATACAGATTGGGGTCATAATTCCTCAACTCGAGGTATCCAAGTCGCTTCGATGTCGTTCGGCTCCGCTTCAACTCCATTGAACCCTGGAGATCAAGGAGACAACGGCAGCGGTTCCGAGGCTCGTCTCGTGAACGATGCAGTCAACGCATCCATCGTCTGCGTGGTTGCCATGGGCAACGACGGTTCGAACCGTGTACCTTCTCCCGCAAGTGCTGACAGAGCAATTTCTGTTGGTGCTGCTACAGACCGTGGCACCATCAACCGCACCAATGACAACGTCGCAGATTATTCGAATACCGGACCTCGCATTGACGATAACGATGACGATGAGTGGGACGAACTCAAACCCGACATCACTTCTTTCGGTTCGGGCATCATGTCAGCAACTGCACAAACCGGCGCCTCATTCCCAGGGCAGCCTGCGAGACCTCTGGCAGGCTCAGATTACGACGAGAAAGACGGAACGAGTATGGCAACTCCAATCGCTTCAGGAATTGTAGCGCTCATGCTACAGGCAGACCGCTCTCTTGAACCACAGGAAATTAAAGACATCTTGCGCAATTCATCTGAGGCACGAGGTACGGCATCTGAACCAAGCATCTCCGATCGATGGAACGACGAATGGGGCTTCGGACTTATCGATGCTTCATGCGCAATTGACACTGTTCTCAACAAGGCATGTACACCGCTTGATGGCGGCGGTGGCATCATCGACCCGCCACCATCTGGGAACGGGACCAGTTTCGACGTGGACATGTCGAAGCCTAACAACGGTACGTGGTGGATTGAAGGTGATTTTGCCCGCATTGCTGGGACAACAGATGAAAACCAAGACGGAGACGAATATACCAAGGTACAAGTTCGTATCGAACAATACCTTGAATCGGGAACCGTCCGTGAACTCCAAAATTGGGTGGATGCAGGTGGCGATGTCTCCTCATGGTATCTCGATGTTTCAGTGAAAGACAGTTGGGTTCGTCAAGACGAAGATTATGCTTTGGTTCTTGCACGGGCCGTCAACGATGAAGGAGAAGAGTCCGCCCTCGATGCACGTTGGATTAACATTGCTCGAATGGCGGTAACCATTGCTGGACCTGCAGTCGGTACCGCACTCCAAGGATCTGTGGATTTCAGCGGAACGGTCGAAGGTGTAGAACACGATGTACTGGAATACAAAATTGATAACGGCGATTGGCTGGTTGGTGAACAGCTTGATGAGATGGAAATTGGCACACAAGACTGGTCTTTTTCCTGGAACTCAAACTCCGTTGATGACGGTTCACACCGCGTCAACTTCCGAATGGTCAATGAAAGCGGCGTTGCGACCGATGAAATACGTCGAACATACACTGTAGACAACCAGCCTGCTGCTCCCGATTTCCAGTTCCAAGGTAGCGTCGAAATCATGGACCAAGACCTTCCGGTTTACTCCGCAGTTGCCGGTACTGTACTCGAAGTCGATTTCACTGTAATCAACGTCGGCGATCTTGACGCAAACGATGTCTTTGTTCAACTCAGTGCAGTGGGTAGTCAATCGGAGACATATCCTCGAGAGACACGAATTTCCACGCTTGCAGAAGGCGAAAGCCAACAGGTTACCCTGTATTGGTGGGCCACACAAGCAGGCACTCAAGACGTTACAATTACCATCGATCCAAACAATCAGCAAGGAGACCCAAACCCTTCCAACAACGTTTACACTTTTTCGTTCGAAGTCGAAGAACGACCAGTAGAGGCAATGCTGAGGTTCTTGCCCGGTGCAGTCACAACCGACCCTCGAATCCCTCTTCCTGATACCCCATTCAATATTGATGTGCGAATCGATAACCTTGGTCAAACTGAAGCAACACAACTGAATGTTCGCTTGGAACGCTGGACTTCGAACGGTTGGGACCAAATTGCTACCGACCAGATATCGTTCATTGTCGGTTCTGAAACCGACTCCGGTAACGCTTACGTCGAATTCTCAGAAGTGGGCCATTCGATTGGAAGTGTGAAGTATCGCGTTGTGATTGAGGGCAACGGTGTAGAACCCGAGTTTAGCGATCATCGATTTACGGTCGTCGTTGACGATGCAAGTTTAGGCTCAATAGTAGGCATCTCCCTTTCACAAGGTGAAGTACCGATTGATTTCATTGGAATGGCCGATGGTGGGCTGCTGTTTACAACCCGTGACGGAGAACTTCATGTTCGTTCAATTACCGATAAAATGGTCCTGCAAGCAGATGTGCTGCTCGAAGAAAAATGGGGCGGTGAATTAGCCACAACGCTCCGTGAAGATGGCCTTGTTCACGCTGTATGGAATCGAAAAACCATCAGCCCTGACGGCTATACCCTTACCGACTTATCGTTGACATCGCTGACGCGTCTTGGAGAAACGACTCCAATCGTTCATCAAATGCCGGCAATCAAACTCTCCGAAGGCTCGTACTGGGGGCTTGCACTCACTGAATACGATGGAGATATGATACTCGCTGGATACCACCGAGATATCTCCACCGGTGGTTCTTGGCAAGACATCACATCGATTTTCACAATTGTGTCCTCAAATCCAGACAGCACTTCGTCATGGAACGCTCCGAACATTGTTCTCTCAGATATTGATATCCGACCGTCTCAAGGTGACAACTTAGCCATTGGCATGGGTGAAGAAAACATGCACATTTTGTATCAAGAAATCAGAGACGATGTGACGGGACTCGACCGAGTCGGTTTGATGTACACCCACGGCGACCCGACTTTGACATCCTGGGGATTCCAATCCTCAGTGGGCGACGAGGCTCAAAATGCTCGGATGGTTGTTCTTGCCAACGGTAGCGATGATGTCTTGGTGGCTGCATGGATTGAAGGACGTGGCAAGAGTGCTTCCGTGGCTCATGTGGTAACCGATAATTCATGGTCAGATGACGCAGTTCGTATCAACGCCCCAGGCGTTCAAAATATCGAATTAAATCCGACTTCTGACGGTATTCAAATCTACTATGATGAGATTAACATCTACGGTCCAGTTACGCGCTATGGCTTACTTTCTGATTCATCGAACGGGCAATCGATGGCTCTCTCAAACATTCTGGCTGAAGGCTTCCTGCAAGACCAAGCGGGCCTCGAGTTCGATGGCATTTTGCTGCTTTCAAGTGCCAGTGGTTCACTTAAGATGCGTACAGTTGCCGACATCAGCAACAACAACAACGACGAAGAAGAATCTCCGGGTTTACTTGACACGATTCTTGCACCTCTTCCAGGTTCTAAAGACACTAAAATGTTGATTCTTGCGGGTACTTCGACACTGTTCTTCATCTTCCTTCTCGTCATCGTTGTATCAGTACGCTCTTCTCGAAAGGAAGAGGAAGAATTACTCGCCGTGATTGATTCAAGCGACGAGGAAATTGCAGATTCACTTGAGTTGATGATTTCTCCGGTTGGTGATCAAGGGCCTCTGTTGGCAATTGACACCGAAACAGAAGACCTCGTAGTGGAAATGCCAACTCCCGAAGTGGAAGTTGAAGATGAAATCAGTTTAGCGGCCTCACTCGAAGCAAAGAGCGATGCTGGCGAAGGAAACTCTCGCCTTGAGCGCCGTATGAGGCGTAAGCAACAGCGAGAAGTTTCAGAGATGGTTCAAAAATTCCCTCTGCCGCCTTTGCCAAACGCTTTGCCTCTACCAGCGGAACAACCAGCGGTGATTATCGCCGAACTCGAACCTGTTTTGCCAGCTCTACCTGCATTGGATGGGTCGCTTCCACCGCTGCCGGGCCTTTTGCCGCTGCCAATGATAGCACCTCCTCAACGAGATGTAACATGTGAGGAATGTCAAGCTAAGTTCACTGTGAAGGACATGACATTGTCTCGAGTCAAATGTCCGATTTGTTCGGCTAACGTTCAATTGTGAGGTATTGCTATGTGTGGAATTTTTGGATATCTTGGTCCCCGACAAGCATCACCAATTCTTCTTGACGGATTGCGCCGTCTGGAATACCGTGGCTATGATTCCACTGGGATTGCAGTCAAAAATGGAAGTATTCGTATCCACAAGAAAGTTGGTAAAGTTGGTGACCTTGAATCCATACTGCCAGATGAGATTCCAGGGACAGAAGGCATCGCACACACTCGATGGGCCACCCATGGGGGGGTCACGGACGCGAATGCTCACCCGCATGAATCCGCCCAACGAAAGGTGGTCATCGTTCACAACGGAATAATCGAAAACACTCGGCAACTGCGATCCTCGTTGACCGTTCAAGGTGTTGAACTCCAAAGCGATACAGATTCCGAGGCGCTCGCACACATTATCGAACGAGAGTTAACCGTCGACAACAATCCTGAGAATGCAGTTCGTAGAACATTGCATCAAGCTCGAGGGACATGGGGATTGTGTGCTCTGTTTTTGGAACATGATGTCATCGTTTGCGCCCGCAACGGCTCACCTCTCATTATTGGGAAGGGGGACGGTGAGATGTTTGTTTCCAGTGACCCGCATGCGTTAACACCTTACACGCAGCGTGTTGTCTTCCTTGAAGATGGTGAAATGGCGACTCTAACTCGAGATTCGATGAAACTCTCAACCCTCAAAGGTAAAAATTTCGATGCCAGTATCACCGTTTTGGAGCAAGGTTGGGGCGAGACAGAACTCGGCGAATTCCCACATTTCATGCTCAAAGAAATTTACGAACAGCCTGACGCTTTGCGCCATTGCATCAGCGGGCGACTCGACCGCGTTCGGGGAAACGGTCGTCTCGGCGGACTCAAACTTGAACCGCGCGACTTAGCCAATATCCCTCACGTCCGTCTTCTTGGCTGTGGCACTGCATACAATGCAGCAGAAATAGGACAAATAATGATTGAGAAGATGGCTCGTATCCCTGCCGTCGCCCACATTTCCAGTGAATTCCGGCATAACGATCCCGTGATTAATCCAAACGCTTTGCATTTTGCAGTAACTCAGTCGGGTGAAACTGCAGATACATTGTCCGCAGTAAAAGAAATCCACCTCAAGGGAGGAAGTGTCTATGGCGTGGTCAACGTTGTCGGCTCGTCGATTGCTCGTGAATGCGGTAAAGGCGTGTACATTCATTCCGGGCCTGAACAAGCCGTTGCTTCCACGAAAGCATTCTCAAATATGGTCGCAGCGCTCTCGATGTTTGCTTTACAAGTTGGGCGCTCAAGGGCAACGAGTAAGGAACAGGGTCGTGATTTGATCAACGGACTCCAAGAGATTCCTCACTTGATTGAAGAGTATCTTGATAACCAAGGCCCAATTCTTGAGGCAGTTGAAATGATTAAAGATGCCAAAAGCGTACTTTTCCTTGGAAGAGGTATTTCGGCACCCGTTGCTAAAGAGGGTGCTCTCAAGTTGATGGAAATCGCTTACATTCCCTGTTTGGCATATCCTGCTGGCGAGATGAAACACGGCCCAATCGCTCTGCTTGAGGAAGGAAGTCCGGTTGTTTTCATTGCTCCAAACGACCATGTCAAAATCAAGACAATTTCTGCAATCCATGAATGCCGTGCTCGTGGGGCTAAAATCATCCTCATCCACGAAGAAGGCGATGAAATCGCCGAAGAAGCAGATATCAGCATTCCAGTGCCTCGAGTTCACTCGATGCTCTCACCGTTGCTTACCGTTATTCCGACGCAATTGATTGCATACCACACAGCGCTTGCGCGCAATTGTGATGTGGACCGTCCTCGCAATCTTGCCAAGTCGGTAACCGTTGAATGATGCTCAAAGAATTGAGAAGCGCTGTTCTTCTTCTTTCCAATTAAACGGCTTGTAACCGAGCCTGTGGTTTGTGTGGCGCATTTTGACGACACCTAGTTTCCGAGCAACATCATCTCCGGAGCGCTCCATCACCAGGTGGACAACGCCGTCGGCCAAGTAATCTTCAACGCCGTATTCTCCGAATTGCTTGTGGTCATCACCGGTCATTTCACAGATGAAGAACGATGTGAGTCCGAGCCGTCGGACAGCTTCGAACAGTCTGAAGATTTCGTCACGGGGGTTCTCCATCTTTGTCAATGTAAAGAATGCACCAAGCGAGTCAAACACGAGCAGTTCAAATCCGATCGATTCTCGATACGATGTCAATTGTTTGATGAGTTGCCCCATCCAATCTACACGGTTGCTCATTCCCTGTTCATCGAGTTGAACGCGCAAATCGGACAAGTCAATAATCGCAATTCGATTGCTAACTCGCTTGTCCTCGATGTTCATACCCATGTTGGACATATGTGATCGCAGCGAATCCTTTCCTTGCTCAAGCGTGACATAAATCCCACTCGTTTCACCGTACAAAACGGCATTATAGAGCATTGAGAATGTGAGGCTCGATTTCATTGCACCGGACGCACCTGCGACAATACAGATGTGCCCTTCAGGAATACCCCCTTGCATATTTTCATCTAATCCTTCGATATGTGTTGGGATTCTTGCAATCTCGCTCATGTCGGCACCAGTTGGTGGTATACCGTATGGCTCTTCAACCTCACCCTTCGATTCGATGAAGGTAACGCTACGGAGTGCAAAATCCTAAGACATCACTTCATGTGGTAGAGTTGGGGAGTTTCGTGAACGTATGGCTTGCATCACAATCTGAGCGTCGTGCATCGATGCTTCAATCGCTTTTCACATCGCTGGAATGCAAAGGGTTTGTTGGACTCGATGAAACGCCGCTTCCGGGAACCGTCGACCAACAAGTTCTGTCGATTTGTCATAAAAAAGCAGCAGCAGTCAAGGATGGGCATGGCTATGACATGGTCGTAGTCAGTGACACTTTGCTTGCAGACCCCGATGACATGGAGCACACTCTGGGCAAACCAAGTGATTCAGTAGAAGCAGCGATGATGCTTCACCGCCTTTCGGGACGGCGTCATCAAGTTTGGTCAGCAACAGGAATCCAACTTATGGGTAAATGGAGCTTCTTTGTAGAGCATTCGATTGTTGAATTTGAAGAGCTTTCCGATGAACGTTTGGTTGAACTTGTTCTAAACGAATCATGGAAAGGCAAGGCAGGCGGCTATGATTTGGCTGGGCCAATGGGCTCCCATGCCTCGCTTATCGAGGGTGACGAATCAACAGTCTTAGGTATCGCTGGTGAGGCAATGGAACTCCTTCACACCATCTCAAAGAGTAACTCACTCTAATCTGAGAGCAGAGATTGCAAGCCGAGTTCATGCCGCCCGACATCGACAACAACGTCTTTGCCAGGCAAGAGGAGTAATTTATCTTCAGCGTCAAGGGCGAACACTCCAATTCCTGTTTCATTGCCCATTTGCTGCAATTCTCTGCGGCATACGTTTTGATGTGTATCCATGTGAACCATCGGTCTCAGGTCAACAATTACCGAATCGCCCTGTTGGACTCTTTTCGCCATCTCTCGGGTTGGAATGCGGTTCATTGAGTCTGGTGCAACATACCGCAAGGCGCGCCGAGGTATGGCGTTACGAAGACGTGTATGGGCACCAAGGTCATGAAACGGTTCACCTTCTGCAGTGACGGGCCCCTTCCAATTTGGAGGTGGTAATTTCACACTCATTTCAATGGCTGCAGTATCTTCGATACGGTTTTTCAACTGAGTCGGTGAAGGTGCAGTAGGTTGCTTAGTAATGCTCGGATGAGGCTTTTTTTGCAACGATGCAACCGTTGATGTAGATGCAGCTGGCGTTTGCCGTGCAGGCTTCGTTTCAGCAGTTGGGCCGTCTGGGTTTGGTAGTCCAAAGAATTGCCATAAACTTGCCATACACTTTCACACTCACAGGTCGAGATCATCGAGGAATCCGGACATATCTGTGCTTGCAGAAGTGCTTGGGGTATTGGTAGTTGTCGGCTGAGTAGATGCCGATTGGCCCATTTGTGCAGACAGATACTGTTCACCATAATGCTGCCATTGTTCCATAGTCCAGCCTTGCGGTAAACCACTGGAAGGTAGCGGTGGACCAGCTTGTGGAGCAGGTGCTGCAACGGGTTCTACGGGTTGTTGAGCGACCGGTTCTGAAAAAGCAGACAGTGCTGCTAGAGCGTCATTGGCTTGTTGCGTTGGTGCTGGGTTGTAGGTTGCATAAGGATCGGCTGCAGGCTGCGCATAAGGATCGGCTATCGGCTGTGCCGCATACATGTCGGTTTGTGCAGGTGCTTCAGCAGCGTAACTCGGCTGTTGGGTGGCATAGTCTGGTTGTGTTGCAAGACCCGGTGGCTCCATTGTCGGTACGGCAGTAAATGCAGAATATTTGTCATCAACCTCTTCGGGCTTCGAACGGGTGATGAGCAAGAATGCTGCCAACACCACGACGATGAACGCAAGGATGCCGATGATTGCAGTAGGTACAGAACCAATCGCTTCACTTACGGTTTCAATGAATCCGTCTGCAGGTTGTTCTGTGACCGTGAGCGTAATGCTCGAAGATGATGCTTCTCCGTCATCATCGGTGACCGTTAGCGTAAATGTCCACTGGCCTGGTTCAAGATTTGTTAGCGTGTATTCCATGCCACTGTAATCAATTTCACCGGTCATTTGGCCATCAAGGTCACTGTCGATTAAATCACTGTCCCAGTCGTATTGGAGTGTGAGTTTGTCGCTCGTGGTTTCACGAGATGTTACACCTGAAAGCGTTATGTTGTCCCCTTCCATCAGTTCAAAAACGTTTGATGAATTGGTAATCGTGGCAGATGGGGCAAGGTTCTGAACGCTTACATTCACTGATGTCAGTGCTTTAGCACCGTCATCATCAGTTACAGTTGCCGTGATTTGGCGTATGCCTCGAGTTGCCCAAGACATGGTCATCTCAGTACCTTGCGTTTCACAATCATTGACCATGTTACCATCGCTGTCACTGTCAATCATCGAATCCGTGTCCCAGCAAACTTCCAATGAATCAAGGTCAGATGCTGTATCGCTTACCTCGACACTGAGCGTGAGGTTATCGTCCTCGAATATTGGAATGCTCGAGCCTAGCCCAGAGATGGTCGGCGCTACGTTGTTCACCTTGACCATAGCAGTTCGTACATCCGACCGTGCGCCATCGTTGTCGTATGCTGATACTTGAATGGTATGCACGCCCGAAAGAGGCCACGAGACTGTTGCTGCGGAAGATGGTCCCTTGGTGACTTCGCTCCAATTCTCAATCAAATCGGATGGAATCCATTCAATGTTCAAATCGTCACGGTCAGAGAGCGTATCGCTTCCAACGATTCGCAGTAGAGCGACTTCGTCTTCATTGAGTTCCCACATCCCTGCGGAATCCGGTGTCATGTTCATGCCACCAAGGTAGAGTTCCGGATAGGCGAGTGTTGGGGCTATATTGAGGACATCCAGAGTGGTGTTGACGATTGTTGTTGCACCGTCATCGTCGGTTGCTACAGCAGTAATGAGCACCGGTCCTTCACCCATTGGAGTGAAGGTGCATGTTGGTTGAGTCAGTCCTTCTTGGCAGTTGAGATTTGGCCATGAGACCGTAACTTGTTGTCCAGATGGAGAGATGCTGTCAATGTCTCCACTGTCGGTAGCATCAATGGTGATTTGGGTTTCGACATCTATGCTTTCAAGCATGCTGAGGTTGAGGTAAGGTGCACGGTTGAGTATGGTTACGTTCGTTTCAATAATGTCTTCGTCGAGTTCTTCATCGAAGACGATGACTTTGACCATCCAATCACCGTCATCGCTCCAGTTCCAGTGAGTGACGCAGTTTGGTGCTTCAAGTACTTCAAACAAGCCAGGCTTGGACTCCAACTCAAATCGACAACTAACGCTGCCTCCGTCCTCGTCAAAACTTCCTGATGCATCGAGGGTAACGTTGTCAAAGGTATATTCGCCTTCATCGTAGGTAAACGACGCAGTTGGAGCGCGACCAATGAAAATGTCTACACTTGCGTCATTGTTTGACCGATTCGCATCTTCAGTTACCAGTTCATCAGGGTCGACAGTAAACGATAGAGATTGATCTCCAATTGCTGCATCTGCGGGGACAGTCCAGTTTACTGTTATGCGTTGTTCGCTGTACGAAGGAATTGCTGGTACAGATTCACGTATGTTCGTTCCATCTGGTGTGATGACTTCAATTTCTGTCGCAGGAGAACTAAGTACCCCTCGGTTTTGGGCTGGAATAGAAAACGTCAGTACATCTTCAGGAAGAGCCGCATATCCAATGGCTTGGTTCAGAGTGACAGTATCATTTCCTCGTGTACGTGTGACAATTATTGAATCGGATTGTGCAACCAAGTCGATGGCAACCACATTGAGGTCAATGACAACGGTAGTAGCGCCGATTATTTTGTTTACAGGATCCCAAACGATGACCCCGTTGCTTGAATAATCATCGCTGGACGGCGTTGTATCCATACCATCGGATACATTCAGTGTATAATTTACAATTCCAGAGCCATCTGTCATAGGATTGGCAAGAAGATTGTTAGATTCATAACGCACTTGCATGTTTGTATTTGCTTGTGGGACTGCTCCAGGAGACGTTTCATAGGTTGCGGTAAGCATTTGCTCAGAATCAGGTAATGTGGCAAGGAATTGCAAATCAATGTCTACGGCCAAATTCCGTGTACCGGGTGTTGAGGTTTCGGTAAAACCGTAGGAATCAGCTGGGTTGTATGTTTTCAATAACCAATCTATTGTAAATCCAGCAGCATTTGAAACCCTCATCCAAGAGTTGTATCGGACGGCAGGGCAATACCAGTTGTATCCTTGGGCAACACCAGTTTCGTTCCATTCGTTAACTTTGAAAGAATCATCACATCCCGTATATTGAATGTTATTTGTTCCGTCTGTTGGCACACCCTCGGCAGTGATCTGCCAACTGTTGTTTTCGGGACCGGCAGTGTCAAATGTGTTCGGATCAAAGTAATCTGAAGTGCCACTCACTGTTGTGGAAGAGAAGAATGGCATGTACCATTGGTCTCCAACATGGAGTGGGAAATCATACTTTTCTTTTGCCGGAGAGTAACTTGTATCGAAAGTAATGACGCCGATATCCTGAGTGAGGAACCCTGCAGGGAATCCAAATATACATGGCACGAATTTGACATCGAGAGTGAATTTGGAATTGATGACGCCGAGGTCTCGAACACGAATTAAATCATCTCCACTGTAATCAATATCCAGCCTGCCTGTAGTTCCATCAAGACTCGCTCCACATGGGTCGCTGTTTGTTGAACTTGAGAATTGACCCTCAATCAACAACTGGTACGCCAAATTCTGTGTTCCGCTCGTAGAGATGAAGAGCGTATTGTTCAGCGTGTAGGTTGTGTCACCGGTAAGGGTGTTGAGGGATGCAGACACATTGGCTTGTGCAATCAGTTGAGCGACATCAAACTTGGTCTCATAGACCCACTCATCGCCAATACGCCATGTGGGGACATCGATGTCTTTGTCCCATCCTTCAGCGTGTTGGATGTTTTGTTCTGAAAGTTCCAGGGCTTGGAACGTTACCATGCTGGATAATGGGGCTGCAAACATGAGAAAAATCAATCCAATGACAACTGGGCCTATTCGACTCATAGTACTCCGAAAGCGTCCTCCTACTTGAGAGGCTTGATTCTCCGTCCCGTAGGGACGATTCAAGGATGAGATGCTTGCGCATCGAGATATTGTTGCCCGTAATGTGACCATTGTTCCGCAGTCCATCCTTCGGGCAACCCGGCATCTGGAATCGGTGGGCCTTGTTCGATGAGCGGCACGGTGGCCGGTTCTTCTGTTGCAGGAAGGGTTGGTATTGGATCGTTGATTTGAACAACCTCTTCTCCGGTTGAAAACATTTGAGTTGAAGGGGGAGTTGCTGGGCGTCGAGATTGCACTTGGTCGAGAAGTGCCTGAGTTTCAAATTCACGCTCAGTAGGGTCTTCACCAGCGATTTCTGCATTTTGCCATGGGTCGTCCGATTCCTTCTTTTTCCCCCGGCGTGTCAAGAGTGCCAAAACGAACAATGCTGAAAGCAGTAAGCCAAGTTGAGCAAGAGGATTTGCGTCTTCGCCGATGAATGCTGCACTTACCTCTTCAATTGATGTTCGTTCAGGTGCTGCAACAACAATCGACATGGTGGATTGTCCGGGACGTTCCGGATTTTCATCCCACGCCATGGCTTTCACACGAACAGTGCCCGAATCTCGGAAGGTATGGGTCACTGAAGAGCCGATTAAATCTGCATCGTTATCTTTGATGCCGTCGCCGTTGCTGTCAACGGTGATGTCCAAATCCCATACAATGGTAAGACCGGCAAGGTCATTGAGTGAGTCGATGGTTCGGTCTGCACTCAAATAACATTCTCGGTAAGCGACACATTCTGTGTTTTGTAATCTCACTATTGGAGGCATGTTCAACACTTCGATGACAAGCACTTCGCTGGATTGTGCTCCGTCATCATCTGTAACGTGGTAGATGACGGTATGTGAACCGCTTCTGTTCCATGCATAGGTCAAGATATCTCCTGTGATGTCGCAATCATCGTCAGCACCTCCGATGTCATCGCTGTCGATACCAGGGTCGATGTCCCAGCATTTGACAAGAGAATCAATGTCGCTTGCTGTATCGGTAGAGTTGCCTTCAATCGTTATTGATTGCCCTTCAGCGATTGGGAGCAAGGATACCAGCGGTTGAATCACTGGAGGGACATTTCGAATGTTGATCCAGCGTTCCTCAATCGCACTGGCCTCTCCATCGTTATCACGAACTTCCAAGCGGATTGTGTGAAGTCCTGCAGTGTTCCACTGCATTGGGAACGTCGAGGTTCGTCCGCTGAACGTATACATCAACGACGGTTGCTCACCGTCAGGCCACCATGTATGCGTCAAAGATTCCAAATCATCAACAGAATCGAGACCTTGCCCTTTGACAACAATGGTTTCGTCTTCATCTAAATGCCATATTTGCTGTTCATCACTTTCGAGGAATTGGTTGTCTTTCTGCAATGCAATGGAAGTTCCGTGAGGCGCTATGTTGGAAAATTGGATTTCAATAGTGGCTGGTGTAATGGCGTAGTCGTCATCTGTGGCTACGGCTGTAAATGTGTGCAAACCTTCTGTCGGAGCAGTCGTGGTACAAACTCGAGTGTAATATCCTTCGTTACAAAGGGTGTCTGGCCAATGGACATCGACGGCTCCAGGCCACACATCTTCTGAATCCGAATCGTTGGCAAAGGCATAGAGAGTAATCGGGTGTTCTACTTTCACCTCAGTTCTCGAACTGAGGATTTGAATTTCTGGATTTCTATTGGTGATGAGGACATTCATGATTGCAGTTTGTTCATCTTTTTCTTCATCAATGACAGTGATTTCTACTGGATAAATACCATCGTCAGTCCATGTCCAATTGACCGCACAAGATGCGGAAGGGACGGTTTCCCATGCCCAATTCCTTGAACCATCATCGTAGGGGATTTTGAATTCGCAGAACACAACACCTCCGTCCTCGTCAAAACTTTCACCGGCTGAGAGTTGAAGTTCCTCCAATGTCATTGCGATTGGGTCGCTGAACACTGGCGTTGGCAGTCGGCCAACAAACATGGAGATGAGTGCTTGGTTGTTGGTCGAGTTCGCATCTGCGCTGTTGATACCACTCGGGTCTGCTTGCCATGATACTGGGACAATTCCAATCGCTTGCCCGCTCGGGACCGTCCAAGTAAAGTTCACTTTGTGAGCCTCATAGGTGGCCAGTGAAGGGAGTGGATGGGATGAGGTCTGTCCATCTGGCTGTGTTATGGACATGGTCGTCGGAGTGCTGGAAGAAAGTCCTCTGTTTTGGACTGCGACTTCGATAAGCAATTCATCTCCCGGCAATATATTCCAACCTGAAAGGGAATTCAATTCAGTACGTACTCCACTTCGATTTCGCAGAACTTTGCCAAAATCCTCACTTGCAATCAAATCGAGTCCAATCAGATATTCATCAAGTGTGATTGTGGTCGAGCCAACAGCAGTTCCAAACGATGAAGTTGCACTTGGTTGGATTCTTGCTACGATACCGTGGCTTGCCCAATCAAATGCTGACTCTGAAGCATCTTTTTTATCGCCCATGTCTATTTCGAAAAAAGCACTCCCATTGCTTTCAGTAGTTGCTAATTGCACGAGGCCCGTTGCTTCATGATGGACCTCAACAGGTATTCCGTTCGTTGTTGAAAAGCAGCTTGCAGATGCATTCACCCAAACGCCGATGGGAGTATTGAGTGCGGTGATTTCGCTTTCCAGTTCGACCATCAAGCATTCGTCCCGAGTTCCAGGATTGTTGTACTGATCAACTCCTGTAGAATCGAGTGGGATGTATTGTTTAAGTCGGAAATCAATGACAAGCCCAATATCATCTTCAGTGTGTAACCAAGCAAAGTTCCTCGCTTCGGGGCAATACCAACGGTAACCACTTGCCTCGCCATCGCTGTTCACTGAGGTCAGTTCGTAGGAAGCGTTGCATCCGCCGTACCCGATTGTTTGCCCATAGTCGTTACGAGGTCTTCCTGTATCGGTGACTTCCCAAGTAGTGCTGTTGGTATCTGTTGTCGGGACTGGAAACGGTGTAATGTAATCGCTTGAGCCGGACCAAGCAGTCGATGCAGTCGTGGTTGTAGTCCATTGTTCATTTGCTCGAATTGGGAAATCATAGACTTCGTTTACCGGACTGTACGTGTTGGTAATGGTGATGTCTCCAAGAATTTGGGCGAGGCTTGAAAGTCCGTAAGGGACGAACCGAATGTACAATTCCAAATCACTGCGCATGGATGAAAGATCGCTTACTCTGAGGTATTCAGTTTGTTTGAATGTGATAAACACGTTTCCAGTGTATCCCTCTAGTGATACACCCGACTTGTCATAGTTTGCGGAAGTCTGTAGGGTATACGCCAAGACAGACATGTTGTCAACTGAACGCTCTGTAATGGCCATCACCTGTACAGTGGTATCACCGTAAATCTCGCCTACAGTTGCTTGAACTCCAGAATCGGTAACCAGTTTTGTTGGGTCAAAGGTTCCTGAATATATCCACTTATCACCTACTCTCCATGTTGGTACATCACTCACTCCTGGGTTTTCTGATGAAAACTTCGGTGACTCGGCCTTGTCCAACAACGGTTGCGATAGCATTGGTTGAGTTGTTGCTAAGCACAGCAAAGCCACAAGCATCAAAGGAGATGCCAAGCGGAGCGACCATGTGCCCATGTTGGGCCACAATCGCAATAGGACATCAAGACTTCTCTCAAACTCTTAGGCGAACTCAGAGAAGGTCAGCCAATTCGTCTTTGATAATTTCGACGGCTTCGAGGATTTCGTCCTTGTGACGTGCACCGGTGATAACCATTTTTCCGCTGCCGAAAATCAAGCAGACAACCTTCGGATAGTCAAGTCGGTAAATCAAGCCTGGGAATTGTTCTGGTTCGTACTCGACCTTATCGAAGGGCAAGTGGAAGGTGAGGTTGTTGAGGTTGAGTTTTCGAGGGACTCCAGCGAGTGGTTCGTTGGTAAATTTGTCGTTTCCATCGTAGTCTTCTGGGTAGTGAAGTGCATAGGTTGCAACCATGTTTTGAACTTCAATTTCGACTTGGTCCAAGTCCCAAGTTTCAATTCCAGCATTACGGAGGTCTGCAATCATTCTTTCGATTCCAGTTTCGATGTTTGCTTCGTCTTTACCACCGGTACAAACTGCACGACCGGATCGGAACATGAGGATAGCAAGTTTTGGATCGGTGACTCGGTAAACGACACCAGGGAATTGCTCTGGCTCGTATTCACAATTGAGCTGGATTGCAATATCCGGCAAATCGAGTTCTTCAGCGACACGGGTGCTCGCTACAACATTCACTACAGTTAGACGTTCTTCATCGGTTGTCATGATAGGCCCATATATAACGACTATATAAAAAGAAGGCAGGCACCTTACCGCATTCTTGCAGCAAAAAGAGCCTACTGCGGCGGTTATTCTTTCCCAGTCGCCCACAGAGGCATATTCTCGCACTCGTCAATGGTTAAGCCGGCGTTGCCAAACCTAGAAATCAGTGTTCTTCCCCCTGCCAATTCAATCGCTTCACTGGTTTGTTTTGGGTATCGTGTGAGTGCAACCATGCATCCACCTCCACCCGCTCCAGTGAGTTTAGCGCCGAGTGAAGTGGGTGCTGCCGCCCGAATGAGTGATTCGAGTTCAGGACACGACACGCCAAGGCCTTGAAGCATAATCTGATTCTCCATCATCGCTCTTCCCACTGCCTCGTAGTCACCCTCTTTGAGCGCTTGAATACCTCGCCGTGCAATCACTCCAATGGTTTGAATTTCTTTGATACGCTCAGGCTTTGCTGCGATGGCTGCAGCGACTTTTGCCACTTGGTTTGATGTTGGAGCGTAAACGCCTGTGTTTCCGATAACCAGATACAAGTCTTCAGTCGTGTTTGGCAAGTTGACCGAGTGAAGATGCCATGTCCGTTCTCCATCCTCCATGTTGAGGCTGCGTGTGTACAGGTACTCGACATCATTTTCCACGGTATCGCTTAGCAAAACTACGCCTCCATGAGCACACGTTGAGGCATCCATCGGTGAAGCCCTGCCGGCTTGAGCCACTGCTTCTACAGCGTGAGCGAGTAGGGCGCATTCATCGAGAGATGTGACTTCTTTGCCGTGAACATAATGCTTCACGGATGTTCCGGATTGTTGCGATGAGAGTTCGCGATTTTCTACCGTGTAAACATCGCTGTTGTCAATCGAACTCGCATAGCCTTCTGCCCATGTCGCTGGATTTTGCAAGTCATCGGTCGATGTGTACCAGCGACCACGAGCGCATCGCAATGCCGCACTTGCGGCAACTGAAAGTGCGGCTGATGAGCCAAGACCTGATGCTGGAGGGATGTCTCCATTGACTTGGATGGTGATGCCTGGTGCGCCCTGGGATGTTTGCCAGAGGCGATTACGTAGTGCCTGAACATGAGGGTGCTTTCTCGAATCAAATTGCATTCCATCAATTTTCCAAGGTGTTTCACCGGTTTGAACGGATTCGAGCGTCACAGAAATACGTTGCTCGATTGCCACCGCAACAGCGGGCTCGCCGTACACCACTGCATGTTCGCCGAACAGGATACATTTTCCTGGTGCGCTTGCTGTAACTCGGCCCATGATGTCCCCTTCGTGTTCACGAAGAACCTTCGCTTCATATCCCTTGTTCTTCATTCACTGCCATTGAACGAGAATTGTCGGTGCATTGAAGGGATGAGCGCGTCTGCCATTACCTACGGGAATCCTCCCTTGAGATGAGTTACCATGGAACATCCGTTGACAATGAGTTATGGCCCAGTTTCTGGATGGATACTTCTCTTGCTTCTCGGAGGTATTTCGGGAGGATTCTTCCTCTATCAAGTCGTTAAGGCTTCACGTTTGGTTCTCAAAGGGGCTCCAGACAACCGCTTTGACAACTGGGGTGCTCGAATTATGGAAGTCCTCACGGGATGGCTCGGTCAAAAGAAAGTCCTCAAAGACCGTGTTGCAGGCGGCATCCACGTCCTCATGTTCTGGGGCTTCCTCATGCTATCAACCGATATGTTTGACCTTGCCACAGCGAACTGGTTTTCTCATAATGTTCTTCCAGATCTCATCCGAGGGCCGTGGAATCTTATTGTTGAGACGGGGTACACCATTGCATTGGTTGGTTGCGTTGCTGCGTTAACCCGGCGTGTTGCCTTCACTCCGGAGAAACTCAAAGGGAAGTCGCAGCTTGAAGGAAACGCTATCTTGTTACTCATCATGACCATCACGGTTACATCGTTCTTCGTCGAAGCAGGCGAATCAACGGTTTCCTCGACTTGGGAGCCAATCGGCTATTGGGTTGCTTCTACTATTGGACCAACAACATCGCTTGTTGTAGGCGCTTATTGGATGCACATGCTTGCCATCTCGACGTTTTTGTTCTTGATTCCACTGTCAAAACACATGCACTTGGTCATGGCGTTCCCGAATGTATTCTTCCACGACATGCGCCCAATGGGCACGATGGAGCCTCTCGCACGAGGCGAAGACGGCAAGGCTGTTTCGCTTGAAGAACTCGACATCGAATCCTTTGGTACGGTCAACTACACTGACTTGACCTGGCGCAATCTCATCGATGGATGGGCCTGCACATCATGTGCTCGCTGTCAAGATGTCTGCCCTGCGTATGCATCTGGAAAAGCACTCAACCCAATGCAAATCATCCACGATGTGCGCCATTATGCCAACGACAATTCCACAGTCCTTCTCGCCGGTGAAACTCCTGAACAGGATATTATTGCTCGATTCGGTGAAGACGCTATTTGGGCGTGCACGACCTGTCATGCATGTGTTGAAGCCTGCCCGATTTACATCGATCATGTTCCCAAATTGACCGATGCTCGCCGTCACTTGATGATGGAGAGAATGGAGTTTGATGAGTCCGTAGAGGATACCGTCATGCCACTCATGGCAACCATCGAAAACTTGGAGTCCGACTCCAACCCGTACGGTCTGCCTGCTCACGAGCGTGGCGATTGGGCTGCTGATTTAGACGTCAAGGTTGCAGAACCTGCAGAATACATCTACTTCGCAGGATGCGCTGCTTCGTTCGATGAACGCAACAAAAAGGTGGCTAGAGACACAATTAGTGTGATGAAAGAAGCAGGATTAGATGTCGGTATTCTCGGAATGCAGGAAGGATGCAGCGGTGATGCTGCACGCCGTGCTGGAAACGAATATCTTTTCCAGATGCTGGCTGAAACCAACCTTGAAACATTCGAAGAAATCGGTGTCAAAAAGATTGTAGCTTCTTGCCCACACTGTTTCCATACTCTTGGCAAAGAATACAAGGACTATGGCGGAGAGGACATCGAAGTTATGCACCACTCTCAACTCATCAACCATTTGCAAAAGGAAGGGAAGTTGCCTCAGCCTCAACACGACGGCTCAGTTACCTATCACGATCCGTGCTACCTTGGTCGTATTGGCGGTGAACTCGATGCGCCTCGTGATGCAATTGGAGGCGTCGCAGTCGAAGCTGAACGGCACGGTAAGGATTCGTTCTGTTGCGGCGCAGGTGGCGCTCAAATGTGGATGGAAGAACACGTCGATGACGACCATGACCGGGTCAACATCATTCGTTCAAAGGAACTTGCTCAGACCGGTGCTGAAACCGTCGCAGTCGGTTGTCCATTCTGTTCGACCATGGTCACAGATGGACTCAGTGCCATCGGTTCTGAAATGGAAGTCAAAGATATCGCAGAAATTGTTTGGGAACAAATCAAAGCCAACGATGCTGCAATTGAAGCCAAAAAGGCCGAAACTGCTGATGCTTGAGCACCATTGAGGTGGCACAGTGAGTGAACACCTGTCTCAGAGCAATCTTCTTGCTTGGTATGCTGAATCGAAAAGGGATTTGCCTTGGAGGCACACCAACGATTCATGGAAGATTCTCCTCTCGGAGATACTTCTCCAGCAAACACAAGTAAGCCGGGGCATACACTACTGGGAGAAACTCGTCGAACGTTTTCCAACTCCCCAATCGATGGCGGATGCTGACGTCGATGAAGTACTGCACCTTTGGCAAGGAGCAGGTTACTACAGCCGAGCACGCCGACTTCACGCTCTTTCTATGCAGGTGTGCTTACCGATGGAGGATGGCGGATTTGGAGGTAGCCTGCCCAAGACCGCGGCTGAATTGCTGACCTTACCCGGTGTCGGCCCTTACACCGCTGCAGCAGTTGCAAGTATTGCTCATGGAGAGTCCGTCGCATGCGTTGATGGTAACATTCGGCGAGTGATGGCTCGCCAGTCGAAACGTGTTGAGCCGACAATGAAGGAAGTTGAAGTCTGGGCGAATGCTGTACTCTACAAGGATGATGCAGGGGATTGGAATCAAGCCTTAATGGAACTTGGAGCAACCGTTTGTACGCCTAAACGCCCGTTGTGTGAACAATGTCCAGTTTCCTCATCGTGTACCGGTATTGGAGAACCGCTTCTCTATCCACAGCCAAAGAAAGTCAAACGAAAACGGCTTGACCTCAAATGCGCCCTTCGGTTTGATGCCAATGGCTTACCAGAGTTAGTCCAACGAGGCAGTGACGGTATTCTTGCAGGGATGTGGGGGCCACCAATGGACGAGAACCTCGATGTCACCGGACTGGATCTGATTGGCATTGTTGAACACACGCTTTCTCATCGGGACATCTTTGTCGAAGTGTGGCACGGTTCATGTCACCGAGGAACTGAACCATCAGATGTGGCGATTTCATCACTCGACCGGAAAATATTGGCTTTACGTGGGAACTAAATACCCATTCACATTGTAAATTAATTCCTTTGGAAATCTCGACCAATCGAAGCAAGCGTCACCATCAAGCCTACGATGAGAAGGTATTCGGCAGGTGCTGCAATGTTTATCGCAGGTTGAATTTGGTCAAGTATCTCGAATTTGGGGTCGATAAGGTCCAAACTCTCCCTCTTCCAAAAGATGTATGCTCCCAGTGAGAGGTTCATCGTAAGAATCCCTAGGCCAGTCATCCACAACCCCGCTTTGCGTAGTTTTGGGGATTGAGAAACCATGTTTGAAGACATTTTATTCATCGATGCTCCCCAAATAAATCCGCCAATGAACACGAGAAGAGTTGTGATGCTGTGGAGCAGGAGTGCATCGTACATGTTTGCAAAAGCGAGTACAGACAGCGATAGACCCGATAAGATACCAGAAAAAAGAGATATTCTGTTCCATTTGGAATCTTGTTCTTCGACCAAGTGACTAAATCGGTACGCAAGAAAACATACGACGACGCCTGTGATCGCTAAACCTGTTGTGAACACCACTCGCTCTGGTCCAGGATAATCCGATTCCGATACGAAGAAGGGGATTGCTCTGGCATTACCGCTGAATGCGTGAATCGACATTGAAGTTAAGACCGTCGCCAACGGGAGAAGCCATCCAAGGCGAATGAGCATTGAATCGGACACTTCGATCCCTGCAATTTGAATCCCGTTTTCCGTATTCAAACTCACTGTAAGAAATCCTCCACGGTGTCTCGAATACAGGTTTCAAATGATTCCCACTCGATTCCGAGAACGTCTGTGGCCTTCTTTGATGAGAAATTAGCATCGCCTTCGAAATAGCCCTTGACAGCCTTACGGGTCATGCGGCGTTGTGCTCCAAACAGACCCATTATCCAATCCTGAAACACGACAATGAACATCAGTGAACGGGGAATTGCTCGTCGAGATGCCTTGGTTTGTGGGTATTGATTTTTTATTGCCTTGCAGACTTCGGCGATGGTTTTGTTTTTGTGTGGCGCTACGATAAATCGCCCTTCTGCTTCATCGATTTCGAAGGCGAGGCGGTGAGCCTTTGCCACATCTCGAACGTGAACAATCGGAATTGGTATTTTGGGGACGACTGGAAACTTACCTGCCATGGCATCGGGGAAGTAATCAATACTTGGTGTTGGCTTGACAAATCCACCACCCAAAACGCCTCCGGGGTTGATGACACGCAAATCTATTCCAAACTGCTTAGCCAGTTCCCAAGCCAGTTTTTCAGATTCCGTCTTGGCAACGGTATAGGGGGAATAGCTGCCGGATTGCCAATCGTTTTCGGTTTTTTCACGTCCTTTCGGAGTACTGCCAATTGCGGCAACACTCGATGTATAGATGACGCGAGGGATTTTTGCTTCGTGGGCAGCACGGAGCAGGTGGGTCGTTCCTTTGACAGCGGTGTCGATGATGATGTCGGCCTTGTCCGAGTTGGAGTAGATTGTGGCGGTGTGGAACAGCGCATCACAACCCAACATTGCTTCTCTCCATCCGTCAGCATCCAACACATCTGCCTCAACCAACTCAAGTCGGTCTTCACAGTTCAAATCCACTGCATGTTGGCGGACATGGTCGACTTTAGACGGATCCTTCAAATCTCGAACTGAGCCGATGACGTTGTAACCATGTTCGAGTAAATCTCGGACAATGTGATTCCCCACGTGACCGTTCACCCCGGTGACGAAAATCCTCTTCGAAGGTGCGGACTTGACTGCTGCCATGCTCTCCGGACATGAGATTTGGACTTAACTTTGAAGTGCGGTTGTTCACACCGTTGGTTGAATCCCATGCCAATTCGCCTGTACGACACTCGGAGGAGAGACAAAGTCGAATTCTCAACCATGGAGCCTGGGAAAGTCTCGATGTATGTCTGCGGCGTAACCGTCTACGATCGATGTCACTTAGGACATGCTCGTTGTTACCTCGCCTTCGATTTGATTCACAGGTGGCTTGAAAAATCCGGGTACGATGTTCATTATGTTCAAAATTTTACCGACATTGATGACAAAATTATCAACAGAGCGAACGAAACGGGTGGCGATTGGAAAGCGTTGGTTGACGAAAATATTGTGACCTACTACGAAGACATGGACGCATTGAACATTCTTCGGGCAGACGATTACCCGCGTTGTACCGATTATGTCGAGGACATGATTCGAATTACGCAAGACCTCATCGAAAAAGGCCATGCTTACCAAACCGATGAGGGTGTCTATTTCCACATCGATTCTGCACCAGAGAAATACGGCATGCTTACCGGTCAAAACATCGAAGCAGTCCGCTCAGGTGCAGGCGGCAGAGTTGGCGCAACCGGTTCTGCAAAGAAAGATCACAAAGATTTCGCTTTGTGGAAATCAGCGAAACCAGATGAACCAACATGGGAATCTCCTTGGGGCCCAGGTCGGCCAGGTTGGCACATCGAATGTACCGCAATGTCGATGGATTATTTTGGTGCGCAATTTGACATTCATGGCGGCGGACATGATTTGCGCTTCCCTCACCACGAAGCTGAAATTTTCCAGGGTGAATGTCATACTGGATGCAGTCCAGTTGTCCATCACTGGCTGCACAACGGATTTGTCAACATCGATGGCGAGAAAATGAGCAAATCATTGGGCAACTTTTGGACCATTCGAGACATCCTTGAGAAAATCGATGCCATGGTGCTTCGTTTCTCGCTCATCAATGCCCACTACCGTTCACCCATTGACATGAACGAAACCTTACTGAAAGATGCGGAAAGGAACTACAATCGATTGCTTGAGACGTATGTTCAAGTCTTGAAAGTTGCTTCAACTTCTCCAAACCCAGTGGACCTTCCTCACGCTGACATCACAAGCCAACAGCCTTTCTCCCGTTCACTCGGCCTGCTTGAAAAGATGGGCGAGGGATTTGCGCAAGCCATGGACGATGATTTCAACAGCCGTGACGCCATAGGAAAGGTGCTTGGTGCTGTTCGTCAAATAACGAAAACCATGGACAGTGGCCTTGATGATACGGATCAACACGCCTTTGCCCACTATGCTGTCGATTGGCTGGAAGAAACGGCAGGTTCAGTTTTAGGCGTGCTTCCAAGCCGTGAGATGGCACTGGCTGAACCAGTGGAAGACCCACGTCGAGCAGAGGTGGCCGAACAGGTTGAACAGTTGCTTGTTGCCAGAGGTGAAGCTCGTTCATCCAAAGATTGGGGCAAAGCCGATGAGATACGTGATCAGCTCAACTCGATGGGAGTCGTTGTCGTTGATACACCTGATGGACCTTCGTGGAAGCTTGAGTGAACTCACTCGTCTTCTTTCGCCGTCGAACTCGACTTAAACTCCATTGGAGGTGGGGCTGGTACAAACCCTGTCGATTCCTTTTCAGTATTCACAGCGCCATCGAGTGCGTCGTCATCCCACATCTTTTCGATATGAGCCTCTTGACTCAAGTTCAGTTCATCGCCACCGTTTCGACTGAGGAAAAACAATCCAGCAGCAATCACGGCAAGAACTCCAACAAGCAAGTACTTGGCATTACTTTCATCAGATTCTCCAGAGGTTGAATCTGCATCGGAGTCTCCAGATGTGTCGGTTGTGTCTGTGCCGTCAGTCGTGTCTGTTCCGTCGGTTGCGTCTGTGCCATCCGTCGTGTCTGTTCCATCGGTGGTGTCGGTGCCATCCGTCGTGTCTGTTCCGTCGGTCGTTCCGCCGCTGTTACCACTGTTACCACCAGTATTGCCAGCGTTCGATGGGTCAGTTGTTAAGTCGACATTGACGCCGTCACGGTCTCCATCTGCATCCATTGAGATGTCATAGTAGGCGTAGAGTTTGGACAAGTCGACGTGCGTGTTGGCCCATGTCGAGCGGTTGATGACATCGAAGTAACGTTCATCTCCAGTGGTGAATATTGGGTCGACAGTCATGTTCTTCAATTGAGAGATTCCAGTGTTTGCAGCGTTCTTTCCGTCGAATTCTGTGTCGAGGTATGCTTGAACATCTGCATCGGTTTCCCAGGCGACGTTATCGGGCGCAGACCAGTGTTGGCGAATGTCAGATACATCGTTTCGCATTGCCATAGCCATTCCAGATTCGATGCTTTCCCAAGTTTGAGAGCCGTCGACTTCAGACATCGAAGTCACATCGACAGCCTTTGAGACGCCTCCACCCGTAATTGGTTCCCAATCGTCTTGGTTGATGGCAGTCATGATGTCCGTATCTCCGAAGACAGCCTTTCCTTGAACCACCGTTAGTCGGACATCTGCATCGATCGCTTCAATCAAGTTACGGTAAGGGTCATCGTGGAAGGTGTCCATCACGACGATGTCTGCATACATTCCTGCCTTGAGTTGTCCAACAAAGGGATCCCAATTTGCTGCTTTAGCAGGATTGCTGGTAACCATTTCAGCCAGTTCATAGTTTGTGAAATACGAATCCATGACGTCTTGATTCCACAGGTCTGCCACTTTGAGTTCATGCAGGTTGTTCTTCGAACCGCTTGGACCCCAGTCGGGCGCTAGAGAGATGGTGAGGCCTGCAGCATCTGCGGCCCGGACATTGGTCGTGTTACCGTAAAGGAGGAGGTTCGAAATTGGCGACCATACCAAATCTGCTCCGACGGTTGCCATCTTGTCGAATTGAGGGCGGTCAAGTGCAGTTCCGTGAATGACAACGGTTTCATCCATGATGAGTCCCTTGTTCCAGAGAGCGTCAAATTCGGACTTACTGCTGCTGTCCACACCTTCCGCCAAATGCACGAACCAAGCGTTCAATGAGCCTGATTGATTTTGAGAAATCAAATGGCTTCCAGTGTAGTCATCATCAGCAGCACCGCACACAGCACAGGTTGAGATGCCATCTTGTCCGAAGTTGTACAATTCGACGTTGCGAGCCAACATGCTGTCCCATGCGGAAGTGCCTGAGCCCGGTGAGCCTTGAATTGCAGTCACTCCACCGGCAACGGCTTGAACTTCGGCATATTTCATTTGTTCACTTGCCATTCCCCATCGGTTGTTTTGTTGAATGTTGTTTTTCATCCAAGTGATACTTGGGCCGTAATCGTAGTTGTTGCCCCATTGGTATCGGTTGGTGTATCCACCTTCATCTGAGCGTTGACTTTCACTCAAGTGGACATTGAAGTCCCACAATGGGATGTGGTTGTAGTGAACGTGATTATGCAAGTCAATGAGGCCCGGATAGATGGTTCCGTTGGTTTCGATGATGACCGCATTGGTGAGGTCAGCGGTAACTGGGACTGATGAACTCGATGACCACACGCCTTCGATTTTCCCGTCTCGAACCAATACATTTCCTTGGTTGAGAACACTGCTTTCGCTCTCCATGGTGACGACTCTGCCTTTGAGGATGTAGGCGTCGGAACCTGCTTCAGGGACCTTGAAGCATTTTACGATGTTGAGGGCAACGGTAGAATCAGCGTCACCTGGGCCCCAACCTGGAGAAGGGTCGACTTCGATTGCGTTTCCTGAGGAATCAAGAACAATCGAATTGCCGTAAAATCCGAATTCTTTAGGAATCGTCATCGAGTTGACAAGTGTGTTTGAAGTATCGGTAATCGATACCGTTTCCTCTTCGAAATAATTGAGTACAATATCGGAATCTGCACTGAAAACAACGATTCTCTGGTCAGGGTCGATCACTGTATTCCAAGCGAGTTGACATGGCGGACTGCCCGAAGTTGAACTGAGTACCCAATCCGACACGTTCACTGGTGATGAACCGGTGTTCCACAATTCGATAAATTGGTCGGAATACTTGCCATAGTCACCATCGTTGTTCCAATCAACGGCGTTGTAGATGTTCGCATTGGTTGCGTTGGATTTGAGTTGGTTCGGACTTCTGAAAAGTTCTGAGACTACGATTTCGGAATTTCTTGCATCAACTTCTGCGACGTTGGCTTGTTCAAGTGAACTTCCATCGGCAGGAATCAAGGGTGCAAGAAACAAAACGAGGACAAGTAATGTCGTCAGTTGGGCTAGGCGCATAGAATGGCGTTCCACAGTGAGCACATGAACTCGTCGCTTCGGTGGTTTGGGACGAACATGTTGAAGTAGCGCCGATTTTGAAAGACAAAATATGGCCACAGTAGAGATTCACGAACCAAACTTTTCCGACATTATCGACAACAATTCACTCGTACTGCTCGACTTTTGGGCGGAATGGTGTGGCCCATGCAAAGCCTACGGTCCGGTCTATGAGCGAGTGTCAGAGGAGTTCCCAGACGTCGTTTTCGGTAAAATTGACACTGAAGCAGAGCCAATGCTTTCTCAATCGTTCAACATACGCTCGATTCCAACTACGGTTGCTTTCAAAGATGGCATCGGTGTTTTCCTGCAGCCTGGAGCTCTCCCGGAAGATGCTCTACGTGACTTGGTCGTTAAACTCGGAGAACTGGACATGGATGAAGTTCGTGCCGAAATGGAAGCACAAAAAGCGGCACAAGAATCTCAATCTGAGTGATTCACCGGTCGATTCAAACAGCCGGTGTGTTCAAGAAACATACCCTGTCCCGTTGTATCATGAACTTCCGCCCGTGGTTGATTTTGTTCGTAATGTTGACAACCAGTTTGTCCGGATGCTTTGGCGAACAACAGATTGACGAAGGCGGCATTGCCACATCATACGATGTTTATCCTGAACCTTGGGATCGCAGTCAAATGCAATACGATGATTCCGACATTTATTCTCGTGTGACACAAAACGGCTCATACCCCATCGATGCTGTACAGTCCGTCTATGTCGCAGTTCCAAGCATCACTGCTGCTGATGGCGGATCCGGTTTGACCGGTGGCGCTGAAGTCCACCTTGGACTTTGGATGCCGGTGATTGATGGATGCGACTGGACTGCTGCTAATCTTTCAGCAGAATGTCAAATCCCAGTCATTGCTGAAGTCGGGCCGTACTACAACGATGGAGATGTTGACGCTCTCACTCCAGCCGACCGGCTTGGCAAGTTCCTCATCGAGAACTATGTGCCTCACGGATACGGAGTTGCACAAGTTTCTGTGTTTGGTACTGGAGAATCAAATCACTGCATGGACCTCATGGGAACCGACGAACAACGCGGAATCGACGCAGCTGTGACATGGCTTGGAACTCAACCATGGTCCAACGGTAAAGTCGGAATGATTGGAAAATCATACGACGGCTCCACGCCTTGGCAAGCAGCAACGTTTGGCAATCCTCATTTGGCGACCATTGTTCCAATGTCTGGACTCATTGGTGTTCACGAACTCATGTGGCGTAACGGTAGTATGGAAGCCCGTGGTATGATTATGCACAACGGTGTTTACGGCTCGTTTGGTGTTGATGGTGACGCAGAAGACCCAGAGAATCTCTGTGAAGGATATCTTGAAGGCTATGTCAACGGACCTGCCGCCTATCTTTCTGGCGGCATGGTAGACTATGCAGGCAATACCTACTGGACTGAACGTTCGTTCCTTGATCGAGTTGTTGAGAACTATCAGGGTTCGATTTACATCATTCAAGGCATGCAAGATTGGAACGTTGATCCACACATGGCCTTCCCGACGCACCAATTGGTAGAAGCCGCCGGTATTGAAACCAAAACGCTCGCAGGTCAGTGGGCCCACGATTATCCCGATCGCAAAGTCGGTCATGAAGCACTTCCATCTGGCGAAGGAGCTGAGGCTTACCCGTACACGCTCCGTTGGGATTGGGCTGATGAGATGCTCTACTGGTTTGATTGGTATCTCAAAGGCGAGGGCCGTGCACCAACCCTGGGAGTTGAAATGCAAGACAACCGAGGTGGCTGGAGATTTGAAACCACTTATCCGGCTGAGGATACGTTCTACATGGAAATCGGTGCTGCAGACATGAATCCAAGCGGCGCTTCAATGGTTACGACCACAGAAACAATCACACTTTCCTACGGTCCATTCGAAGAGGATATCTACATCGCAGGCATGCCTACCTTCCACATTCCAATTACGACACATACAACCAACGGGGCTCACGCTTATTTGGAGATGAGCGACGATTCAGGAATGCGCCTTGGTCATGCCGTCATGGATTTCAGATTCGCTGACGGTGGCCGTGATGGAGACGTCGCGCTCGGGGCGTTTGTTTCAGTGACTGGCCTAATGGAATTCATGCCAATGGATATCTTCCTCTCGGCGGGGGAATCCATCCAAATTACAATGTCGCAAACCGGTCAGGATTACATTCCTTCTCCCGGTGCTATTGGCGGATATTCAGTTAATTGGGCGGGTGCTACGCTCACCCTGCCGTTGGTGAATCGGACTTGTGCTGATCTCTTCCAAGCTCCAATGCATGATTATTCGATCGATGCAGCACGGTTATGCTGATCAGTCAAACATTGTTAGAATATCGCGGAACAGCGTTTGAGCATGTCCTTCACTGCGCTCAACCAATCGCTTGACAATCAATTCAGGCGTTGAACGTGCAAGGTGGTTTCGCTTCGGTGTTCGGTCGACCATCAGTTCCAAATTGGCATCTAAACCAGTGGCCTCAATACCGTCGACTCTCAAATCATTGCGTCCCGTAGCCTTGAGTATTGCTGGAGCAAGGTGAGTTACCAGCATCATTGTCGTGTCGTTTTGGGCTTCTGCAGCAAGCAACATTCCTGCGATGATACGAGCGCCTGCGCCCGGCTCAGTGATTGCTTCCAGTTCATCAGCAAGAATCAGTTTCGGCGTGGGGTCACTTACGACATTAGCGAGTTCTACGAGGGTTTGTTCAAGTGCACCCGCACTTTGAGTTCCACCTGCCTTAGCCAGAATATGCATTGCATCGACCTGCCCAACACGCGCAGATTTAGCAGGGACAGGAAGTCCCATGTGTGCAAGAATGCAGGTGTGTGCAAGCAGTTCAAGCAGCGTCGTTTTACCACCGGAATTCGCACCAGTGAGGAGAGCAAGTGACTGCTGGTCGCCGTTTTCACCGGCATCTCCTAATCCATAGGTGACCGGGTCTGGTTCACAGCCGAGCAACAGATGTCGTCCCTCTTCGATGTAGATTCCATGTTCCACAAAATCCGGAAGTACACACTCCCTGGCTTTGGCCCATAGGGCGATGCAAACCCACTGGTCAAATCCGATAAGGGCGCGGACAGCATCTTCACATCGTGAACGAAGTGGACCAAGTTTCCTTGCGAGCATGAGCATGTGTTCAGTCTCTCCACTCTTGAGTTTCTGCTCTAGTGCTTGGTCTATTTCATCGATGACTTTCCTGTTTATTTTGGCTGGCCATTGTGATGCAAAGATATCGTATGGGCATCGGACTCCTGTACCATCCAAAGTTTCAACCATCGATTGTTTCGCCTTCTGCATCGCCTCAGTGATGACATCACTGGTTGCTTCCTGTAATTTTCTCTGGAAGGCTGCTCCATCTGAAAGTGCTTCAAGCAGTTCTGCACCACTCAAGTTCATTTTGGCATCATCCATGGCTTGAGCCACTTCATCGTTGACTTGCCCTTCCAGTCCTTTAGCGACTTTCCACAGCGTGTCCTTCACTTCTGCAATGATTTCGAGATCACCTTGGTCATCTATACTTTCGAGAATCTCTGGTAAGTGTTCGAGTCCAGTGACAATTGAGAATAATTCATCGATGAAGGGGTGAGTATCGGTCGATTCACGAGACATTTTCACGACGTCCGCTACGACGGTTAGAGTACGAAGGTTCTGACGAAACCAGTCGATCGTTCGTTCAGGTAGAATCAACTCACTTGATGCTGTTTTTGGGAGGATGACCCATCCATCTGGTGCTTCGTCAGGCGCGCCCGAGCCAATCCATGTTACTGATTTGAAGACGGTATAATCTTTCCATGTTTCTCCTTCTCCAGGTTGCAAGACCCTGCACCATTTCTTGAATGAGTCCAACGGTTCTTTACTGACGACCACTCGTTCATACCGTTCGTTTGCAAATCGTGTTTGACGCAGATTGTGAAACAGACCCGATAGTGTGGACATACGTTCGCTGTTTTGATGCTGATACTGCATGGAATGGCTGACTTTGAGCCGTCGTTCGGCAGGATTTTCCACAGGCATCAAGAGTTGCATTCTTTCACGGGTAGCGGCACACGATGCGAAGGTGACAATGTCTTGCAGCAGCGCACGGTGAAGTTTCTCTGCTTCTTTCGTGGCGAGAAAAGAACCGGATTGGCCCGCTATCATTCGAGCAAGACTCAAAGCCCTTTTTGGCGATACGCCATCGATTTCGGCAATACGGGCAATGTCACCCGACTTTAGTGATGCAATTGCTTCTTCCTCTCCACCAAAGTGTTCGGTGATTTTCTGTGCCAGTCGTTCGCCGACACCGGGCAGTTTACTGAGAACCATACGCAACATCGTTTGTCAAAGGCTTTTGAGGATATTGCTCAAACGACATCAAGATTCTCGAATTCTGAGCATCCGTCACCTCTGGCCAACCGCTCGTTAACCTCAAAAGATACAGGGCATAGGCAGAACTGGTGCGAGGGATTGAATCAAGACGGTTCAGAGAATCAAGGTCGCTCGAGGTTTGAGTTCAACATCGTGTTGAGTTCAACCGTTGCCGTATCTCTTGTCTTCCTTTTTGTTTCCGCAGTATACAGCGGTGCGGTAATCGAAATCGTTGAAGATGATGACCAACTGTCAGCGCTCCGTGTCCCAGTTTGGGAAAGAAACACCATGCCTTACCAGACCGAGGGCGAGTTTGGGGTTGCCCTTGAAGTCGGGCCGTATGAATTGCTACCAACTGAAAACGAGTGGAGTTCAACGCACCACTTTGTCGAGTATGCTCTTCCAATTGAAGAAGGTGGAGCTGCTCCTGATGATGCAGTTATCAGTCTCGCTGTATGGCGCCCCAATGTTCCTGATGGTGTCAAAGTGCCAGTCATTGCGGAATTTGGACCTTACTTCCAGGAAGCATCGGTTGAGACGCCAACCATTGAAGTCCCAGGGACATGGCTTGGTCAGATGATTATTGACCAGATTCTTCCTCATGGCTTTGCCTTCGCTCAAGTCTCAGTTTCAGGAACAGGACGCTCGAACCATTGCATGGATTTGATGGGTAATGCTGAGCAACTTGGTAACGATGCTGCAGTACGATGGCTGGCGGAACAAAATTGGTCGAACGGCGCAGTTGGAATGATTGGAAAATCATACGACGGAAGCACACCTTGGCAAGCAGCCATGTTCGGTGCTGAGCACGATTATCTCAAGACCATCGTACCTATTTCTGGATTGATTGGTGTCAAGGAATTGATGTGGCGCAACGGTTCTTCCGAAGCGAGAGCTCCGATTATGCATAACGGCGTTTACGGTTCATACGGATTGGATGGCGATGAAGAGGATTACCAAAACCTCTGCCCGGATTACATCATCGGCCCAGGTACTGGCGTTGCTGCGTACATGTTCGGCTCGGAAGTGGCCGGTGATTACTGGGCTGAACGATACTTCCTTGAACGGGTTTTGAACAATTATCAAGGCAGTGTTTATCTGATTCAAGGCATGCATGATTGGAACGTTGACCCACACATGGCGGTGCCGACGATGAATGCTCTCAAAGACGCTGGTATAGACGCAAAGGGGTTGTTTGGCCAGTGGGACCATGACTATCCAGACCGCCCAGTTCAGTTGGATGACCGGTCGGATTTAGGGGGCCGTGGCGGTGAAGCGTTCCCCGAAATGATTCGCTATGATTGGATGCAAGACCTCCTCGAATGGTTCGATTTCTATCTGCGAGATGTTGGTGAACAACCGGGCCTTTACATCGAGATTCAGTCCAACCAAGGCTCATGGAGGCTCGAAGACCGGTACCCTCCAAGCGACACGGTCGAAATCACCTTTGATTTAGGCGGTTCATTGGAGAACATAGGAGGCGGGACGACGGTATTCCCCGATGCGAATGCTGGACCGGTTTGGCAATCTGCTCCACTTTCTGAGACCATGTATGTTGCAGGCACACCTCGACTGCACGTTGATGTCACCACTGCAACCGTCGGCGGACAACTGTATGCACTGCTCGAAGAATGTGATGATTCGGATAATTGCATTCACATCGGTCATGCCATTATGGATTTGCGATACCATGCTGGCGGCGATGATATTCAATCATGGACACCTGTTGTTGAAACGATCAATGCAAAGATGGAGTTCATGCCTCTCGATGCGGAGATTCTCGAAGGCCATACACTTCGATTGAGTTTACTTTCAACGGGTGAAGATTACTTGCCAGCAAGCACCTCATCTGTCGTATTTGTTCAAGAAGGTGAATCCTCGACGCTCCAAATGGATACATTCGTGCCTGCGGATAAAATCTACTTTACACCGCCTGAATGCCTTCACGAACGATGTGTAACCGCTGAATGAATCTCTAATTCACTTGATGAAACGCCGGGCCACGTAGAACCCAGCTATGGCAGATAAACCGAATGAACTGGTTTCCAAGAGCGCATTTAGCATTGAATCAGCTTGTTGAATCAAATTGGTTTCTTCCAATAATCCGAAACTGAGTCGATGCCAATCGACAATGACAATTCCTCGTACTTCAAGCCATTTCAGCAGTAAAAATTGGGTGATAAAAAAGAACTTTACAGCGTTGCTTGCAATTTTGAAAAGGAAGGCTGCTAGGACTCCTAACACGAGCCCTTGCAGGGCAGAGTTACTGAGTTCGGCCGCTTCAATCATGCAGATAAATTAGGCTCGTGGTACAAGTGGTTTCCGTATGCCTCATGTTTTCATGAAGTGTACGGTAATTCCAGTTCGACTGCAAACAATGGGTCGGGGTCGGTTGAATCATGGTATGCTACTATGACTCCACCGTCGTTGAGGATACCGAGTGAGGCAAAGTCAAAGCGAATATCGTTTCCAGCCCCAGAGGTAGAGTCAAGGTCGCCTTGACCAATGTAGGTCATGGAATCTGGAGACATGTCTTCAGAGTATCCACGAACATGGTACAACATGTCTATGTCTGGTCCGCCAGTGCTTTGGTAACGGACATTCAGTACGAACAGGTCCAATTCACCGTTGGCTTGGAATTCCCATTCTTCAATCGATGACGATACCGAACTCATGTCATAGGTGTGGTTTTGCCATGTTAGCGCACCGTCGGTAGACATGTAGTGTGTGAATGAGGTGCCAGAATTGGCAACACAATGCAAGGTTCCAGCGGAGTCATAGTGGCAGTATTCCGAAGGGAATTGAACTTCTAATTCATTCCAGGATAGGGTTGTGTCCATATAAGCAGCGTTGCCATTGTTGTAATAACTCGGGAAAATGAGGCCGCCGCTTGGCATTGGGAAGGCTCGCATCTCTTTGTGAGGTTTGTTGACATCGTAATACGAAGACAATCCTTCTTCAGTGAAATCAAGATTGAGTTCAATTGTTGGGTCGTTGGAGTCTCGGCCCGTGAATTGGAAAGGGACGTAATTGAGTCCATCGACGCTTATCTGGCCTCCTGCATCAAGCGATTGATGCCAGAAATTGGAGACCACAATGCTTGCCCAATCTCCGTTACCGATTGATGACGTAATTGGGCCAACAACCTCGACTTGCCAAGAGCGGTCGTAAAACGGCTCAGTTAAGCGGTTGTAGCACCATTTCCATTCGTCTTCCGACTCGTCATAGAGGATGGCATAGAATTTGTCGATTTTACCATCCCCACCAACGTAAGGAAACCACGACATCGAGATGATGTCTCCATTGGTTGCTTGGACGATACTGCCTTCTCCAAGACCTTCTTGACCCGGATTTGTTGGGACTGCAGTTACGCATTGGCCGAGTGCAGGTAAGACTCCGGGAATGTACGTGTCCCACGTGTGGCCTCGATCTTCACTGAATACCGGATATTCTCCACCAATGTTGAGGATTTGTCCTTCAATGGTCGTGGCAAGGTAGTGTTCACAGCAGTTGCCGCCTTTGGATGCATCGAAAACAGCCCACGAGGTGTTGGTGGTCTCATTGGTTCTCAAATCAACGGTCATGAACATACGTGGATCTTCATGAGCAACGCTGTCGATGAGTTGGTATGACTCCCAAATCGAGGTCATTTCCGACTCATTGTTCACGATTTCTTCACCGCCACCAAAACAGCCAGCCAAGACCATTGAGGCGACCAATAGAACAGAGAGCAAGACTCTTCGCATGAAGATGCGTAACGGCACATCGCTTTGAAGCCGTCGATGAGTGTTAAGCAACGACTGAGTATCATTGAACGGTGAACCAAACGGTTGTTCCGTCCACTTCAAAGTTTTCTGAATTTGATGGGGCACCGCTCGATTCCGAATGGAATACTGCAGCAGCAGCACGTGTTTCAGTGACAATCCATTGCCGGTCTTGTTCGAACATTTCCGGAGCATCTTTGGTCCATATTTCTAAATCAATAGTTGCTTCAATGGCGAGGTTGAGATCTTTCCTCATCGCTTGTATGCGTCGGGTGATGTCTCTGGCTAGGCCCTTGGACAACAAGTCAGGAGTGTCGTTCATGTCGAGAACCAAACTGATTTGTTGTGCATCGTCGCCTTGACCTATGGTTACGGTTGAGGCCGCAAAGCCTTCTCGCTCGATACGTCGAACTTCGACATCACCTTCTTCGATAGCAACGCCGAGAATTTCACAGGTGCCTGCCTGAATGGATGCCAGCAGAGCCGTTGGGTCTTCAGCATTCTTGATTTCTCCGGCTACAGCGTTGACTTCACTGCGTGCTTTCGGAGCTAATGCTCGGAAATTCGGTGCCAGTTCAATTTGCTGGAATCGGTCGAGGTCACTTTCAACTTCGATTGATTCGACGTTGAGTTCTTCGGCTAAGATCTCATGGAATTCTACCATGTCGGGGCCGGAAACAATCCAGCCTTGAGCGCAAGGAAGGCGCTGGCGTCGGCCGGCCTCAACACGGATGCGTCGACCTACTTCAGCGAGTTCACGAACCAGAGCCATCGTTGCCTCAAGCGACACGTCTTGAGGCGGTAGGTTTGCGGTTGCTGCCGCTGCCTCTTCATCCCATTCATCAGCGGTGGCGCCGTCAAGTGAGCCGGGTATGCCAAGTGGCCATGCTGCTTGATGTACTGTTTTTCCGGTCAAGTTCCGGTGGATGACGTCAACCATGAAAGGACTCACTGGGGCGACCAATCGGCAAACCGTAGTAAGTATCTCGTGAAGTGTGTGCTGACAAGCGACTTTGTCACTGGTCTCCGCATCGTCCCATAATCTGCGACGGCTTCGTCGCACATACCAATTCGACACATCGTTGACGATGAATTCTTCGAGGTCACGGCATGCCTTGTGGAAATTCCACTGCTTGAAGTCAGCGTGGTAGTTGTTGGCGGTGGTCGCCAAGCGGGAGAGAATCCATCGGTCGAGCGACGAGCGAGATGCCACATCAGATGTTGATTGCTCGGGGTCGAACCCGTCGAGAGCGGCATAATCTGCATGGAACTTGTAGACGTTCCAAAGCGTCAAGAACATCTTTGCATAGGTCTCACGAACGCCGTTTGAATCAAACTTCAATGGATTCCATGGTGCTCCTGCTGTGACCATATACCAGCGTGTTGCATCAGCACCTTCACGGTTGAAGTGGTCCCATGGATCAACAATATTACCACGAGATTTCGACATTTTCTTACCTTCTGCATCAAGAATCAAACCGAGGCTCAAGCAACGCTTGTATGCAGGTTGGTCAAACACGGTCGTTGAAACGGCAAGCAGCGTGTAGAACCATCCGCGAGTTTGGTCGACACCTTCGCAGATGTAATCGACAGGGAATGAAGCATCGAATGTTTCCTCTCCTTCAAACGGATGATGCCATTGAGCAAACGGTGCACAGCCAGAATCAAACCAGCAATCCATGACAAAAGGTTCTCTGTGCATAGGTTTTCCGTGGTCGGAAACCAGTGTGTATCCATCGACGACTGGGCGGTGCAAATCAACATCATCAGGACATTCGGGATTTTCAAATCCAGCAGCAACTGCCTTCGCCACTTCGCTTTGAAGTTCAGCAATTGAACCGATGCACTTCATGTTGCCTTCATCGTCTCGCCAAACAGGCAGAGGCGTGCCCCAGTAGCGTTCACGGGAGATTGCCCAATCTTTGACGTTGCGCAGCCATTCACCAAATCGGCCCTCGCCAACCCAGTCAGGTGCCCATTCGACGCCATCGTTGAACTCCAACAACCGTTCCTTGACTGCAGTCATGCGAACGAACCATGAGTCCATGGCATAGTAGAGCAACGGGTGGTCTGTTCTCCAACAGTGCGGATAATCGTGGAGGTAGGATTTCTCTCTGTACAGCAGTCCGCTCTCTGGGCCTTTGCCGTTGCTTCCGCCTTTGGCAGAAAGCAGTTCAATGACAGTTTGATCGCATTCTTTGACGTATCGCCCGTCGAGTTGTGGATGCGTTCCAGCGAGGAACGCACCGTCCATGCCAACGGTGTGGTAAGCGGGAAGACCAGCAGCCATTCCGAGGTTGTAGTCGTCCTCACCGTACATGACTGCGGTGTGCACAACGCCCGTTCCATCGGTCGTGGTGACCCAATCGGCTTCAAGAACGGTCCATGCAGTTGTAGATTCCCCTCGAGGTACGGCATCTGGGAACAGCGGTTCATAGGAACGACCTACCAGAGATGAACCAGGGAATTCCTCAATAATTTCTACGTTGTGACGCAGAACATCCTTCATCAATTCCTTTGCTAGTATTACTTCTTCACCATCGGATGCGCCTCCAGCACCGATCCAGTTTTCCGCTTGTTCAGTAATGCGGACTCGCACATAGGTGACTTCTGGTCCTACCGCTAAACCGACGTTACCCGGTAGTGTCCATGGCGTTGTTGTCCAAGCAAGAATACTCGCATCATCATCGATGAGTTTGAATTTCACATAAACGGAAGGCTCCTCGACTTCCTTGTATCCGAGTGCTACTTCGTGACTCGAATAGGAAGTGCCGGTTTGTGGGCAATACGGTAGGACTTTGTGACCTCTGTACAACAAGCCTTTGTCGAACATTTGTTTCATTGCCCACCAACATGATTCAACATAATTGTTGTCGAGTGTAACGTAGGGGTTGTCGAGGTCGACCCAGTAGGCCATTCGCTCAGTCATTTCTCTCCATGCAGATTCATAGGTCCATACGGAATCACGGCAAGCTTGGTTGAAGTTGTCCATCCCATAGGCCTCAATTGCTTCATTTGACATCAAGTCCATACGCTTCTGAACTTCGATTTCCACGGGTAATCCGTGAGTGTCCCAGCCCCCCTTTCGTTCGACACGGAAGCCTTCCATTGTCTTCCATCTGCATACGAGGTCCTTGTAGGCTCGTGCTACGACATGGTGAATACCGGGTTTTCCGTTCGCCGTTGGAGGCCCTTCGAGGAAGATGAAAGGAGCGCCGCCACCGTTGGAATCGATTGAAGCACGGAATGCATTTTCTTGCTTCCATGTTTCCAATAACGCAGTCTCGAGTGCAACAGCATCGAGTTCACCTGCCGAATGAGGACGTGCCATAGCCATGCGAGAAGCCTTTTTGTCTTGAACCTCACCCCTCTCAAAGGTGGCATTTTGAGTTTCCTTTTCCATTGATTCTCCGCAGTGTCTCCGGATTGGGCTTGGGTATGTTTCAAATCGTTAGACCGCTACGGAATGCTGATGTCGGCAGGGTATCGGTTAAAGTTGCTATGTTTTCTCATACTTTTTTTGATGTTGACCGGGCCACTGAGTACTTTTCTCGCATCCACTGCAGATACGGAAACTTCCGGTGAACTGCAAGAATCTTCGGTTTCGTTGGCATCCGGTGGTGACCCAGCCACACAGTTGTTCCTAGACGGCTCAAGCCTCTACAACGAAGAGTTGACCCTCGATGTCCCTTCATCGCAACCCGTTACTGATGTTCATCTCTCAATGTCCCCCGGAATCGAGCCTTCATCGAACGGCTTGATGTGGAGCGGTACTTCTGCGTGGGGTCATAGCGATGCAGTCAGTGACGGTGCAACAATTGACGCAGACGGCTTCTTGACGGGCTCCCGTGCAGGCACTCACTGGGATTTCAACAGCGGGCTACAAGGTTGGACGGTGTCCAGTTCCTCTTATGTTGGCCTTTACACGAACACATGTGGTGTCAACGGGACTTCAGGAGGTTCAATCAAAACACAAGCACCCTCTGCCTCATCCTCTGAGCACGCAACCTCTCCAACCATCAATTTAGCAGGTGCAAATGCCGTTCCGATTCACATATGGATTCGCCAAGGTACTTCCAGCTGCGGAGAAGAACCGGACACCAACGAAGACCTTCAATTGCGATACAAAACCGCTTCAGGCTCTTGGACAACGCTCCAAACTTGGGCTGGCAGCACCTACAATCAACCTCCGCTGCAATGGTCTGGGACGTTGCCTGCAGCAGCATTGCATTCAAGCACTCAAATCCGTATGTTGCAAACCGGTGGTACAGGTTCGACCTATGATTATTGGTTCTTTGACGATGTACGTATCGCTTCTCCACCGGTCTCGAACTGGACAAGTCCGAGCATTGGCTGGTCCGCCTCGTCTTCTTTCCAAGTGGCGAACACAATTTACGCACCGATGAACATTGACGCCTATGTACCTGCAGGTGCATCCCTCAACTGGACAGTCCTCGATGCCAACGGTGTTGAAATTCCCGGCTTTACAGGCTCGAACACTTTCACTGTGCCGCTCCATCTGGTCGATGAGTCGGTGCATGATTCGATACGCATTCGCCTCTCCCTTTCGGCTGGATCAGATGGAATACTTCCTCTCGTCTATTCGCTGACGGGTGATGGAACAATGTCGACAAGATACTCCGATTGGCAAAACCTCGGGAATTCTGAGTCGATGTGCGGGACAAACGGCCAATTCGCTGCTTACGGCTCCGCAACAACAGTTGATGTTCTCGATCCCGGATGGGCTTACCTTGCTTCTTCTTCGGCCGCAACAACCAGTTCATATGGCACCGGTTTAACCCTTCAAACCAGTCCCTTGCCTTACATTTTAAATGAAGTTGACGTGTTATCTGGCTTGACTTCTGTTGGTTCTCAGTACACCAGTACCAGTAACGGTAGAGCGACCAGCGGTGGTAACGGGACTGGCCTCACTGTCTCTACGGTTGCCACCCCCATTACTTCAGGCATCGTGGACGGTTCAAGTCTTTCTGCAGGAGGTACAGGATACACTTCACAAATCATCTCACCAAACGGCGGAAGTGGTTCGGGTCTACAGATCCAGACGACAGCTTCGCCAATCACCGGTTCTGGCGCAGTATCTCTCTATACCTCTTTGAACGGCGGTTCAGGATACACTTCCTCAAACGACGTCGCATTGAGCGGCGGCAACGGTAGCGGTTTGAAAATAGACTACACCGCCAGCCCGATTATCACCGGAATTCCGACCGGTTATTCACTTCTTAACGGCGGAACGAATTACTCGACGACGAGCTTTGCTTTCACAAGCGGCGGTTCAGGTTCGGGTCTGCGCGTCAGCATAGATTCAGTTTCTGGTGGCTCAATCAATTCAATAACCATCATTAGTGGCGGTTCAGGTTACGGTTTCTTCGATAAACTCTACATCTCAGGTGGGGACGCTGACGCTTACTTTTACACGACTGGACTCACTGAAACCGGTGGCGGAATCACTTCGATATCATTCAGTACACCTGGGCTCAATTACAACGTTGGTGATACTTTGAACATTCCTGGAGGAGACAGCAATGCAAACTTCACCGTGCTCGATACAAACCGCCAAGGCGGTACCATCACTGGTTATACCATCCTCAACAACGCCTCAGGGTATGCGGTGAACGACCTCATTACTCTCTCGGGGGGAGACTCCAACGGTCGAATTGAAATCGATTCAGTCTACGCTATTGGTGGTAACCTGACTTCTGTGTCGATTGTTGGTCGGGGCTCAGGATATTCCGTGGGTGATCAAATTACTGTATCTGGAGGGACCGGTGGAATGTTTACGGTTCAAGGCGTACGGAACTGGGGTGGAGAACTCCTTTCTCCTCTCGTTCAAAACGGTGGGCAATTGTATTCCATTGGCGACGAGGTGACAGTGATTGGAGGTGCACAAAACGCAACAGTTGTCGTCACCGATATCGATATTGAAGGCTACCGAGGAGATTCTACTTGCTCCGTAACAATGGATTCTCGACAATTGGTGGCACCTGCATCACGAGTCACCGGTAGCGTCACCGGAACCAATGTTGAACTCCAGATGTGGGATGCAGTGAATGCATCTTGGACGGTCGTGGCAAACATGGGTGCTTTCGATATTTCTTCATCGACACCAATGTATGAACTTCAGTTCCGATTGGTTCCGTTGAATTCAGGCCTTGGATATTGGACCGTTGAATCGTTTGAGACCCTTGTCCACTACGGTGAAGTCGCAAGCAACCCACGATTTGATTTCAACGATGACGGCGACTTTGAGTGGGGTGCTGATTTCTCAAACATCGGCACCTGGGGCTGGCAGGACGTTTTCTCAAACGGTAACACAAGTATTTCAGAAACGGTTGGCTCGTCTGGATATGCAACGACCAAAATCCTCGTACCCCTAACTGATCTTCACTCTTTTTCGTTTGGAGTTACGGACGCTGATTCATCGATTACCGGCTATACCCTGCTGTATCAGTCACAGATTCTTGCATCTGGTACGATGAATGAAACTTCGCTCATGCATGTTGAACTGAACCAAACGACTCGTGACAACATCGAGCAATCAATTTCTGGCCAAGGCGGTTTGAATCATCTCGGAACACGGTTTGTGGAAGTTGACATTGAAGTCTATGCGTCATCAACCGTTGAGTTTGGCGGTCTCTTAGTCACCTATTCCGCTCAAGCATCACAACTATTTGAGTCGGATTCTACCTTTGTACTCAGCCTCAACGATGCCAGAAGATTGCTGCCTTTGGTCGGTGGTATGCATGAGATTCCGTTGCCCCTCACCTCTACTCAAAAGGGTGGTCTTACCGTTGAAGTTCTCGGCCTCAATTCATCGGCAGTTGTTGTTTTGAACACCGCTACCATTGACCCAGAAGTGGATGTCCTCACGCCAAGCCAACGATGGAGGACCATCAGTATGTCGTACTCGGTGATTGGTGTTGCTCCAAGTTCCATCCGGCTTGATGTTCTTGATGATGATTACCACGCAACGTGGACTGTTCCAGTCTCTGGAGCAACGCCGTTTGGAGCAGGTGATTTTGAGTTCATTGAACTGCATCCAACGGAGTCAATCTCGTTCAACCAATCTGGCACGAGTGTTCTCGTCGATGTGAAATTCCGAATTTTACCGCTATGGGACGATACTGATACCATGAAAATAACGACACGGCTTCAACTTTCAAACACCGTGTATTCCATGCCGAGTACCTTCACATACGGCGTTTTCGGCAACCAAGCCTATGAGAATGATTTGACACTGAACATTATGACTTTTACGAACGCTGACGAAAACCTCATCTTGGGCTCGTCGGATTACTACCTTCTCCCGTACACCAAACTCAACATCTCTGCCTTTGTCGGATTCGAAAACGTCTCTACTATTGACGCTTTCATGGACGGAGAAGGAATGCTTTCGCTTTACAGAGGTGATGTCCTTGTAGCCAACACAACAACACTGGATGAGAACACCTGGGACTATCAGGATACGGTACCGTTCACCTTCGGACCCTTGACATGGCGTATCGAACTTACCTCCGAAAACGGTTCAGTCCATCCGGATTTCGGCTCTCTTGAGCGAACGTTCCACATCGATACCATCTCTCCGCGAGTGCTTGAGGTCAACATGGACCGCTACGACCATCGTATGCCGTCAACGACTCAAACGGTTCAAATTCAGATATCGGACCAACCAATTCTTCCAACCAACATTCAAGCCATGGTTTGGCGAGAATGGTTCGATGATGCCAATTCAAACCAGTGGCCAGATGAGGGCGAATACCAGCCCATGTCGCTGTTTACCCCGAACGATTTGAGCCCTCTCATTGGCCAGTACACCTTCATGATGGATGATACTGGAGGCAGTCTGGGACAGAAGGTTTCAGTGTATTTGACCGGCACTGATGACGCAGGCCATCCATTGGAGTTTGGTGGCTCAGATGCAGTCGATAAGCATCTGTTCATGTATCAGTTAGCGGTTGATGGTGCTCCAAATGTGGCTCCGAATGCCTATTCATATTCCGACGGAAAGAACCCTTGGCTTCACCCTCAAATGCCTTACACCTTTGATGTTGAAATCACTGAACCAAACGGCGGTTCTGACCTCACGACAGTCATCGTTGAACTTGCATCAAACCAAGGCAGCGACCCGTTGCCGATTCGTTGGGATTTTGCGACTGGAAATTGTACGACAACCAGCCCTCACGTTTTGATTGAAGATTGTCAAATGTTAGGCGCTGATGGTCCAGCAGACCCTTACGAAACCGCTTTGACGCTCAATGTCGATTTCAAGCTCGCTTGGACGACTCCTGACCTCGGTGAGACACGCCGAGAGCCTGGAATCCGTATGGTTGACCGGGCAGGACAGGAAGTATTCCGTGCATTCCCCGAACATCGATGGCGTTTCTCCGCTGCTCTTGAAGTTCCAGAAGAAAGCGTTTCGCTCATTCTCTCGCAGGGTGCATTACTCGGCGATGGTGCTCGAATAGCGCCAAGCAGCCCATTCGAAATTGCAGGAAATGTCGTTTTCTCGGAAACGGGAACTGTTCCTGACTTTGATTGCCAAATCGACCTCTTGTTCTCCGGCTCTTCTTCTTCAGCCAGTTCACTTGATGGAATTTGGTCTGTAGCATTGCAAGCACCATCGACAACGCAGACCATTCCACTCACCTGGAAAGTTGGATGTCTTGAAGGTCAAGGCATCGACTCCACCGACCTTACCAACGCTGTACGCTGGATTATTGTGGATGGCACAGGACCTCAACCGGTAGAAGTCTCGAATCCTCGACCGTTCTCAGTTCTCGAACCGGAGTCTCACGAAGTAAAAATCCTGATGTCAGAAGCCGGAGGTTTGGACGTCGAATCTCTTGAACTCGTTTGGTGGGTTGAAGAGAAAGCGACCGGCGACCGTCTCCGGAATGGGGTTGAACCACTGAACTTACTCGGCACAGATCTTTCCGGTTTGAGGCTCGAAGTTGTCGGCTCTTTTGATCTCAGCGAAATTACCAATGAAATGCTTGAGAACAGACTTTCAGTGCATATGTATGTCTCCGGCCGTGACCTTGCAGGAAACGAAGTCCTCGGTCTTGAAGGTGCTGAACCTGGTTCTCCAGTTGCGGTCTGGGACATGGTTTGGCTCAAGCCTGAGTTTGAATTGCAGAGTACCTCCATCACGTATTCACGCTATTTAGTTGAACTCGGACAAACATCCATTGTTACTGCCTATGTTGAAAATACAGGTACACTCGATGGATCGGTTGAGGTGATTTTCACCGAAGTTCAAGCCACAGGTGAACGCTCAAATCTACAACGTATCACCGTTGAAGTGCCTCTCGGAGGAATTGTTCCGGTTGCTACGGATTGGAACCCTTCACAAACTGGTTTGCAGTGGGTCGAAGTCAAGATTGACGGTGATGCAAGTGCGATTGGTCCATCCATCGATGTTCGCCCGACGCGTGAAGTCTCTTTCTCCGAGCAACTCTTTGGCGATGTCCATCCATTGCTTGGTAGTTTAGCGGCGTTACTGTTCGTTTCCATCATCACGACTGGTCTTCTCTGGGCTCGTCGAAAGACCCTCAACCGCGGCTCAAAATCCGAATACGATTGGGATGAATACTCCTCTGAATTCGAATATGAAGACGAAGAGGAAGTGGAAGGGGATGAGGACGTCGCTGATGACAACACTGTTTCGGAATCAGTGGCTAAGGCTGCAGCAGCAACCGGCGCAGTAAGCGAAGACACACCTTCTTCAAACACCGAGAACACAGATTGGGTGATGGGCTCTGATGGTTATTGGTGGTACCATGACAAAGAAGCCAATGAATGGTGGTACAAGAACGCTGATGGCGAAATTGTACAGCACAAGTGACGACCTTGGTGATACGATGAGTCGATGGATTGGCCTTTTGCAAGTTGACCCTACGGTTGGTGACTTGACGGGTAATGCTGCTCGACTCGAACACCTTGCGTCACTCGCTTCCAGTCAGGGTGCACATGTCGCTGTAACAACGGAACTCGCCATCTCGGGGTACCCTCCGCGTGATTTACTGTTGCAAGAGGAATTTATTTCTCTGGCACAAAAAACTGCAAGCTCATTGCGTGTTGAGATTCCAGTTCTGGTTGGGACGCCGATTTTACCTCAAGCCAAAAGACAACTCCCTGCGAACGGTGTTGTTCGAGCCGGTTCATCCGGTGCTCACCCCAGTGGTGAAGGAAATTCTCATGTCGTAGCAAGAAAGCAACTTCTTCCAACCTACGATGTCTTCGATGAAGCACGCTACTTCCAACCGGACAATCGCTCCGGAATCGCTCGCACAATTGCCAATCTCAACCTCGGCGTTACGGTTTGCGAAGACGCATGGCAAACGGCAGGTCTTACGCCTTCGACGTACTCAGCAGACCCCATCGAACATTTGGCTGAATGGGGTCGGCAAGGCGTTCTACTCGACGCAACAGTCAATCTCTCAGCGTCACCGTACCACGCCGATAAATTGAGTTCTCGTATTCATGTATGTCGAACCGCAGCAGCCGTTCTTGGACATCCCTTCCTGCTGGCAAACCAAGTTGGAGGCAACGATGATTTGTTGTTTGACGGCAATTCACTTGTTGCTTGGCCTGATGGTCGAGTTGTTGTCGCACCAGCGTGGCAAGAGGGCGTATTGATGGTCGATATCGATGGTGCTGAAAGATGCCACTGGATTCCTTCACAATCACCCGATGCACTGAACATCGGATCCGATGCTTTACGGCATATCTCTGCCGATGATGACGGTCGAGAATACGACAAAGACTTGCTTGAAGACCTCACCGATGCTGTCGTGACCGGTCTTTCCGATTACTGCCGTAAATCCGGTATCAATTCTATTGTTCTGGGCCTCTCCGGCGGAATTGATTCTGCCGTTGCAGCGTGTGTTGCAGCAGCAGCCGTTGGTCCACAGAACGTAACAGGAATCGCCATGCCAAGCCGTCATTCATCCCAGCATTCCATTGACGATGCGAGACATACTGCTGAATCCCTTGGACTTGTGTTCGATACCATCGAAATCGATTCATTCCATGCTTCCGTTGAAGCCTCAATTGGAGGCATGCTTCGCGATGGACATCCAGTGGCTTCTGAAAATCTCCAAGCCCGTCTCCGGGGATTGATTGTTATGGCCCACGCGAATGCTCAAGGCCGAATGGCCATTGCTACTGGTAACAAATCCGAAATTGCTCAAGGTTACTGCACACTGTATGGTGATATGGCTGGTGGTTACGCACCGCTTGGCGACCTCTACAAAATGCAAGTCTACGGGCTTGCCGATGTGCTTAATGCTCGCGCTGAACAAGCCGGAAGAACTCCGCCAATCAATGCCTCTTCCCGAACCAAGCCGCCGTCCGCAGAATTAGCCCCTGACCAGAAAGATGAGGATTCATTGCCTCCATACCCGACCCTCGATGCGATTTTGCATTGCCACATCGAGGAAGGTCTCGATGCAGATGATATCGCCGCCAAGGGTTTTGAACGGAGCCAGGTGGTCGAAGTTCTCACTCGACTGGAACGCAGTGAACACAAACGCTGGCAGATGTCACCGGCGCCTCGCGTTTCAACTCGAGCCTTCGGGCAAGGATGGCGTCGTCCACTTGCTTCTCGTCACGATTGGCGATATTGAGTTCGGAATGAGTCAAAAGGCCGAGTCTTATGAGCCCACCATGGCGGAACAGGTTTCGAACATTGCAGGATATCGCTTTGTCGATTTGCCTGACCGAGACCACCTTCGGCAACCTTTCCTTGAAAAATGTCAGGAAGCGGGATTGCGTGGCACCGTTCTACTCTCACACGAGGGAATCAATTTCTTTCTCGCAGGTGCAAAGCAAGGCATCGATGCCTACATTGATTTCTTGAATGAGGATTCCCGATTTGCTGATATGACGCTCAAGTACTCTTTTACGGACTATCAACCGTTCAACAGAATGAATGTTCGACTGAAAAAGGAAATCATTTCGTTGGGCATGGATAACGTCAAACCTGCCCAAAGAACCGGAGATGAAATTACACCAACAGAGTTCAAACAGTGGCTTGACGAAGGTCGAGAAGTGGCAATCATCGATACTCGAAACGATTACGAGATTCGATTGGGCACGTTCCAAAATGCAGTCGACTTGGACATCAAATCGTTTCGAGCATTTCCAGAAGCAGTCAAGAATTTACCAGTGGAAATGAAAGACACGCCGGTAGTGATGTTCTGTACGGGCGGAATCCGTTGTGAGAAAGCGAGTGTCGTGATGATGGATGCTGGTTTTTCCAATGTTAAACAACTCAAAGGCGGGATACTCGGATACTTCGAAGAGGTAGGCGGCGAGTATTGGGACGGCGATTGTTTTGTATTCGATCATCGCGTTGCATTGCGACCGGATTTGGAACAAAGCGATGTTGTGCAATGTTTTGCGTGTCGGCAACCGTTAACGGTTGAAGAGCAACAATCACCAGAGTATGTGGTTGAGGAATCTTGCCCACACTGCATTCATCTTCGGTAACTACCAAATCAGCCAATCTTCGGTGACTTGACCGTGACTCCATGCATGGATTTCATGCCCTCGCACACCGTCATGTGATGCGAACACGAGGTGGTGTTCAGTAAGCACAAGCCCTCCATAGGTTCCAGATGCGGAATGGTTGTTCACTCCGGGCCATGGGTCATAGGCTGGCGAGATGTCTTCACCTGAGGCCTGCCAAAGGATTGAACCAGTTTCAACGCCATTTATTTCTCCTGAAGCAAGGAAAAACAGCACGTCATCATGGCAAGCGAATGCGACAACGTTTGAGCCAGTTAAGCCCTGGTTCAGGTCCGCTTCAATACGAGTTCCAGAAGCCGTTCCATCCGTTGAACAGATTTCGTGACCCACTTGAGGGGCAACGCAATCAAACCACACTCGCTGATTATGGATGATTCCACCTGCTGATTCCCCAGGTGAGGCAACGATGCTGGACAGGATTTGTGTCGTTCCAGATGCAAGGTCATGACTCCACAACTGCGTGTCGACGCCTGAGGTTAATGCATCGAAAATGAGTTTACCTTGGAGTAAATGGATTCCAAGATTTTCTGCGACCTGGCTTGTAGGTTGGCCTGCTCCTTGATTTTGCATTGAGGTCAGCCAATTGCTGTTCCCGTCGTCCAGTAAGTGGACCAACTGGCGACCGTATTCAGCTTCACCAACCATGACGACTCCACCTTCAATTACCAATGGCGAACTTGGGTGACTCGAACCTTGAGCGTTGAGATTCCACGAGATGAATTGTCCGGATGCAGTCAACATATGCGGTTCAACATCGGCGTTTGATTCTGCGGAGAACCAAAGTCGAGAGTCGTTTGCGTGCAACAGTTCTTGGCCTAAGTTGCTCAAATTGTTGGTTGCAACAGCCAGCGATTGTTGTTGCTCAACCGTGAACATCGGATGTTCAAACAAGGAATAGATGGACGTTGCGTCAGACCAGTATACTTGCCCTGATGCATCAATCAAGACCAACCCATCCATCCATTGGACCGCTTGTGCTGTGCTTGAGAGTGAGACGCTTTGAGCAGCGTCAACCACCCGATGCGTCCCTTCTTCACTGCCGTCGCTCACCCACAACTCTCTTCCATTGACTCCATCATCTGCATCGAAGAACATCCGTTCACCTTCGGCTGTTTGAACGGTCTGCATGCCGAGGTATTGACCGGGTAAAGAATCTCCAGATGGATTGATGTCAAGCAGGAGTTGAGTTGAAGATTCAGTACCGCTGCTCAGCCATAATTCACAACCATCAATTCCGTTCACTCCTGCCATCAACACTTTTTGCTGTTGCTCCATCCATGCTAATGCATCGCAGTTTGTTGTGACTCCATTCGCAGCACCGCTTGCGAAGTCCGAAATTGGCCCGTATTCCAAGGGCGAGTTGCAGATTTTGAGTGAAGTTCGTATTTCATCATCGTGGAGTATACCGTCGAACTCGACTCCATTAAGCCGTCCATCATCGATTCCAAAGTTGAGTATGAGTCCGGAAGAACACACAGATTCAGGAGGTCGATGCTGTTCAACCAGTGCTGGTGCACCCATTGCTCCGTCCGCACCGTCCGTACCAATCGAACCGTCGTTGCCGTTGCTTCCGACCAATCCATCGCAAACGGGCACGCTTGTTGTTCGCTCGTTTTCGTCCAAGATGCCGTTTGAATCGATATCCGTACCGCTGTGAATCATGACGCCACTTTGTGAACAATAGATGGTTCCGAAATCGAGAACTTCAGTTTCAATCAAACCGGTGGTTGAACCTCCGGATGCGCCCGGTGCGCCTTGTGGGCCAGAGAGCCCTTCTTTTCCGTGGCAGACTTTCGTCGAAGATGTCACTTCTTCATCGTCAAGGTAACCGTTTTCGTTGAGATCGTTTCCAAGGAATATTTCAGCGCCGCCTTCAGTACAAATTGAATCTGCACTTCGACCTTCGGTACGCACGAGCATCTCGCTGGCGTTTTTGCCATCGCTTCCAACTTCCATATCCATTGAATCCAAGGAAGCGTACGAATAGGTCGATAGTGAAAGGGCAAGAACCAACATCAACGTTTGAACGACAGTAAGCACCGTTTTTCGCCGTGATTGGGGTTGTGGAGGGGCGCTTTTTGCCTTGTGAGCTGCAGGTGATGGTTGCAGATGATGAGGCTTTGTATTCGGCACAGGTTCTCCTGAAATAGCGGCGTCGACATTCATCGTTGGGGGGGATGACATGTTTACAGCAAATCTCGTCAAAGGTATCAAAACCTTCGGTCATTGGCAAATTTCTCATATTCTGTCTTAATGGGTGACGCGAAGTAAGGGGTGAGTTCATGAGCGTCCTTGAACTGCACAAAGGTATGGAACTCCCAAAACGTCTCGCATCCCAGTTGGCAGGGGAAGAAGGTCCAACCCGTCAGAAAGCGGCTCGATTGGTTGTTGACCTTGCGGGTACGGCTGGAGCCAGTGGCTTTGTTGAAGTCGACCACGCTCACGTCTCAGGCGTTTCAGTCATTACAGGTGGCCATGGTCTTCGTCGTTTCTTATCCGACCTTTCAAGTTCCGGAGATGGCAAAGTAACAATTCCTACTACGCTCAATTCAGCAGGTTGCGACAAAGAAAAAATGAAGGAAATGGACATTGATTGGCCCGATTTCCTTGAACAGCAATTCGAAATTGTTGAGGCTTATTCGGAACTTGGCATTCAAGCGACGCTGTCGTGCACACCCTACGACCGTGGAGTTGACGATGAAAGCGGCATTGCCTCATGGGCAGAGTCCAATGCAGTATGTTTCTCGAACACGTGGACATCCCTCATTACAAACCGTGAATCCGGCCTTTCGGCTTTAGCGACTGCACTCACGGGATATGCCCCGCGTTGGGGACTTCACTTGCAAGAGAATCGAATTCCAAATATCCTTGTTCGCATCGATTGCGAACTTGAAACGCTTTCCGATTGGTCGATTCTTGGAGATTGGATTGGAAAGCAAGTCCGACCAGACTGGGATGTGCCGTGGGGTCCCATGCCCTTCATCCAAGGCCTTCCGTCTCGTGCCAGTTTCGCTCGGAAAAAGGCTCTTACTGCGGCAGCAGCGAATTACGGAACTCCAATGTTATGGGCAGAAGGCCTGTCTGCAGAACCTCCACTTTTGAAAGACGAGCAAGGCAATTGGATGGCTCCAGATGCTGGGTGGCAGGGTGAACTGGTGTTTACCCAAGCCGATCTCGATGCTCGTTATGCTGACCTTGCACCCACTGGGCAAGTTGATTTGGTCGTCATTGGCTGCCCTCAAGCAAGTTTAGAGGAAATTAGAATCACGGCTGCAGCCGTTCGCTCGCATGCAGAGATGGGTGCCAAAATTCCCAATCAGCGACTGTGGGTCTTCACCAGCGGTGAAAACTACGAACTCGCTTTGGCCGATGGTAGCATTGACCTTCTGGAAAGTGCGGGCGCTGTACTTTTGCAAGACACATGTCCTGAAGTCACACCGTACAACCGTGCACATTACAACCATTTACTCACCAATTCCCTCAAGGCCGAACACTACCTTACCAGTGGTCTCAACCGGCTGCCAACAAGCGTGATGTCAATTCATGACTGTGTGTCCCATGCCTTTGATGCATCCCTTTCAGCAGGCCCTCGGCCCGTACTGGAAGCGAAGTCACAACCTCAACATGCCAGTGCCAAAACCGTTCAAACCGGCGATGCAGTGCTCACAGGTTCTCCACTTGAGAGTCAGGGAGACTTTTATTTGAAAGGCCCGGCAATGGTTACCGATGTCCCTATTACCTATCTCGGCTATGTTCATCGAGACACCGGTGTCATCGAAGAAACCGGTCACCCGCTCGACGGACGAGCCATTGAGAATTCGATTCTCATCTATCCTAAGGGTTCGGGCTCAACGGTAGCTCCGTATGTCCTGATGGGTTTACTGTACACGGGAAAGGGTCCGAAGGCCATCATCAACCGAGACGTATGTCCACTCACTCTTCCCGCGTGTTCATTGTTGGATTTGCCCTATGGACACGGGTTTGACTTGGACCCATGCATGGAAGTCAATGATGGCGATATTGTCGAATTGAAATCGGAACAAGGAGTGGTGACTCTCACCGTCCTTGAGCGCAGCAAATGAGGTGTCGTTATGGCCTTGCAACGAATTCTTGTCACCGGTGGTGCCGGATTCATCGGCTCTTCATTGTGCGAGAGATTGATTGAAGAGGGTCATACTGTTCTTGCATACGACTCACTTTTCAGAGGAAAGAAGTCGAATCTGGCTTCGATTGAAGGGAACTCTCGTTTTCACTTTATGCAAGGCGATGTTCGTGATGTCGACCGCCTTGACGATGCACTGGAGGTCTTAGGCGGCGTGGATATTGTGTACCATTTGGCGGCAGTAAACGGTACAAAATGGTTTCATGAGGCTGCACATTCGGTGATCGATGTAAACATCAATGGAACACTGAGAACGCTGGAATTGGCGATGTCCTGCGAGGCAAGATATGTTCTTGCTTCATCTCCTGAAGCCTTTGGCGAAGCCAAACAACAACCGATTCAAAACGGCAATGAAATGACGTTTACCGACCCTTCACTTCATCAGAGGCACTCCTATGGTGCCAGCAAATATCTTGATGAAATTGCTTGTCAACACGCTGCGCGTGACGGCTTAGATGTTCGAATTGTTCGGCCGTTTAACGCCTATGGACCGCGTCTGCTCGGTGACGAATACGGTCAAGTTGTTGCCATGTTTTTCTCTTCAGTCCTCAACAATACGCCTCTCAAAATGCATAACGGTGGTAAACAAACACGATCCTTCACCTGGATTACGGACACTGTAGACGGTTTTTACCGCGCAGGTCTCATGGATGCTGCATTGGATGGTACGCCGCTTACCGGTGGCGCTTTCAACATTGGTTCGACAGAAGAGGTCTCTATTCAATCGCTTCAACAGGCAGTTTTTGAAGCCGTAGCGGCCGATTCGACTTGGAGTCAGGCAATGCCAGAAGTCCAACATGAAGACGGATATCATGGAGATGTAAGCCGGCGATTACCAAATTGTTCCGAGGCAGAGGCTCGACTTGGTTGGAAACCCACGACCTCACTCAATCAAGGATTGACAATGATGTGGAATTCGTTACGATAGTTTACGTCCACCGTAGTGCTTGACGACCTTCTCGCCCCAATCGCTTGGAGCAGGAGAGAGGCGGTCGTGACCGTGCTGACACAGTATGTCCAGTCCGTTTGGTGGAATCGTTGATTCAGAAGTCCATAACCCTGTAACTCGCAGGACTGCAAGCCGTGCTACCGCATCCGGCAGCGATCTATCTTCGATGTATTCGACTTCGAGTGCTGCAACCGCTTCGTTGATGAGCAGCGGGTCAAGAGGACTTTCAGTAAGTCCAGAGAGGTTCCACTCGCTTTCGCCTTGTGGCAATGGTGCTGCAGTTTCATCAATCGCTTTCACCATCTCTATGCTACTCGGCATCAGATGGAGAATGGCTCGTTTAGTTGAGCGAAGGTTGTGGAGTGTGTCTCGATATCGACCTTCACGGTTGCAACTAAACGATGCAACCAGCAAAGGTGGCCCGGTTGATACAGCCATCACGGATGTGTAAGGTGCAAGATTCCTGTTGCCGTCTTCGTCTTGAGTCGAAGCAAGAACCAGAGGTCTTGGCGAAAGCAGTCCGGACAACCATCCAGCACGTTGAGCATGTTCAATCGATTCGGCGTCCATTCGCCTTGCATGGTCCATGTTGGTCGTCGGCATTGGTGAAAACCATTTGTTGAGTGTGCCGTTTTGGATTTCTTCGATAGCGTGATTGTTGAACTCAATGTAGGACTTCCATGACGATGTCTCCTCTTCCTCCCCGCGTTCGAGTTTACGGGCAATGGATTTTTCAGCGTATGAGTTGCATTTCTTTAGATAATCGAGAACCACTGCTTTTCTGTCCATTCAATCGCCTCCTGTGCCTAATTCGTGTTTGAGCTGCTGTTGTTTTTCATCGTATGCTTTTCGCATCATGAGATACGCTGCAGGCTGGCCTGCCCACACTTGGTTTTCCGGTAAATGCTTGGTGAGGGTAGAACCTGCACCGAGCACCGCTCCTTCACCAACATGACACCCGGGTAAGACCGTTGCACCTCCTCCTATGACAGCATTTTTCCCAACATTAATCGACTGCCATTGTTGTGGATTCTGTGAAGGTGGATATTTATCGTTTAACAGAGTTGCATTCGGTCCGATGAATACGCCATCGGCAAGATTGCAACCGTCGGCGATGTAAGCGCCACCCTGTATTCGGCATCCGTCGCCGAGTGTGACGTTTCGACCGATATGGGCCAACGAGCCGATCGAGCAGGATGAACCAATTTCTGTGCCTTTGCCGATGTGGCAGGGAGACCAAGCCACTGATTCGTTACCCAAATCGATTCGGGTTCCGCTCAATGTGGCCTCAATTGGCATCGAATCCCTCATTCTCCGAGACCGAGTTCTCTCATGAGCATACCAACGTGCCCCTTGGCCTTGACATTGTATCGAAGCCAAGCGAACGTTCCATCGGGTGAGACAACAAATGTCGAGCGAGAACATCCCATGTACTCTCGGCCGTAGTTCTTTTTCAATCGCCAGGTTCCGAACTTTTCATGCAGTTCACCGTCACGATCCATGAGGAGTGGGAAATTCAGTTCTTGTTTTGAAATGAACTTTTCATGTGAGCCTTCTGAGTCTTTAGAGACGCCAAGGACGACGTAACCTTCTGTCGTTAAACGCGCAAGATTGTCTCGAAAGTCACATGCCTGTGTTGTGCAACCCGGAGTGGAATCACGAGGGTAGAAGTACAGAATGACTGTTTTTCCGTCCGCTTGATAGGAAGCAGAACTGTGGACATTACCACTGGAATCTTGACATTCAAATGCAGGTGCTGGGTTGCCGACTTCGTGCGTTATTGCGTCGCTCATGGGGCAGCGGTGCGGCTCACAGGACATGAAACATTGCTTTTCTCCATGTCCCTGAACGCGTATCTTTCAAATCCCGAAGTGACATGAAGTATGACACAGTCTCCTTTTTATGCGTAATGGGTAGAAATTCCTTCACTTTGGGTTGATGAGGGTGTGGTGACCGATTCTTTCAATAACCGGCAGGTAACAAGGAGTTGCATGGTGGCGGTCCGATTGTCTCGTAGGAGCCGCCGTTATTCCAAACGAATACAGCGTACTAACACTCGATTTGATTTGCAAACCATCGCTAGCGCAGTCCAAACAGACTTGGACAAGCGGGACATTACCTATGACGAAGCCCTCACCCTCGGCAACCTCATTCAAAACCGAGCGGACCAACTCCCTGGAGATACTATTGTTTACGCTGTATCTGACCGTGATGCATATCGTCGTACGCTGGAATTGTATCTCCGAGACGCCCTTCTTACGAAGACGGAACAAATGCTCCTCTGGGAGGAACGCCGCCGGCTTGGCATCTCAGACATCGATCACGAACGCCTTCTTGAACAACTTCTGATGCAGTGGCGTCGTCAAGGTAAGAAGGTCACCATCGCTCGTTTCGATTCACCAGGAGGTGACCCTTCTGCGTGAATCTGTGAGCCGTCAATCCTTGTTGGCAGCGTTGCTTGTGGCACTGTTTGTGTTGCCAATGTACTTGCCATTCGCCAATGCAGAGGATTCCAACAACTCATCGAGCACATCCGGACGTGCAACGCTTGACTTTTACTTCCGAAACCCACTGCAACTCAGCAATTCCGGTTCCGCTGTGATCGGTTCGAGCCTTTTCCTTGAACCAGGTGAACACGTCGTCACTGCAAACATTTCAGCAGTTGGTTCCGGTAACGATGAGCTTTGGTTGGTCTTGCAGCACAAAGGCTCTCCATCCCTTGGATTTACGGATGTCGATAGCATCGCCATGGGCAGCGTGAGCGGTGCATCAGGGCAAGTTGACCTCACACCCATCTCGTTTTCATGGACTGCAACGAACGGTGCGGGGCAAGAACTTCGAATTAAATTGGTCTCCACCAAGGAGTCAGGAAACGACCTCCTCAACAACATTCAAGATGTTGGGTTTGCTTTCTCTGTCGAGAATAAGCACCTTGGAGAAGCAATGGGCAATACATTCCCTGCTGACTCCCCCTCTACCAACAGAATGGCACTGCCCAACGCTATTTCAACGCTCAACACATCGGTTACCAATTCTGGAGTCAAGCCAATCTCTGCTACGATGACGATTGTCCTTACCGACAACTCGACACCGACTCCCACAGTTATCACCTTCACTTCGGGCACAGTTACACTCCAACCAGGATCATACCCTGCCTCATCAGGGACTCTCCAGGAATCTGGTGTTCTAAGCGCTGATGTCGATGGCACCACTCTCACTGGCGTTTGGAATATCTCCGCAACGGTAAAGTTCGATGGTACATCTTGGACTGAAACCGTTGTCGTTCGCGAATCATGGGTGAAGTTTTCTGATTACAATGCAATCGTCATTGAACCAGCGACACTTGTTGTCGAACCGGGTGACACGACTGCAATCACGTTCGTTGTCAAAAACACCGGTGTCGAAACCGACCTCTTCACAATTTCAGTTACACAAAACAAGCCATGGGCTGACGTTACTTCCGCTTCTTTTGGCGCCACGCTTCCTGCGGGGTCCATACGCCTCGTTACCCTCGATGTCAATGTTCCAGCGAATGCAGTTCGTTCGGAAACGGACAAAATTACCATTACGTTCACCTCAGTTAACTCTCCAGACAATTACCAAATTTCGGGAGTAGGCCGTGTGATGGTTGGTGATTTCTTCAAAGGCAATGTCACTCTGATCGAAGATTCTACAATCAAGACCATCAATCCGGGTGGCCAAGCTCAGTACATCGCTCAAATCACAAACAATGGAAGTGTCACAACGACCTACACGTTGACGACTGGGTTATCGGTTGCGACACTCAACTGGACTTGGGAGGTCAGCCCTTCCATCACACCTCCAGTTGCATCCGGCGCTACAACCCAAGTCGTGGTGACGCTGACCGCTCCTGCAATCCAAAACCCAATCGTTACCAGCGAGTACAACATGGCGGGCGATGAACTCGATGTCTGGATTCAATGCCAACCTATTGGTGGCGGTGTACCTTCGCAAGATACCGCCCCGATCAAAGTATCACCCGTAATCGTTGTTGACCCAGGTCTGGATACTGAACCGCAACACCTCTCGGTCGAAGAAATTGAGCAAACACTCACCGGCTCTCAACTTGTTCAAAACATCGATTTGAATTTGCGTGTGATTCACAACCTTCCAACATTGCTCACTGAGACCTTGGATGCGACACTCACGACTTCAAAGACCTTCACGGCGTTGAATGAAGGTGGCTTTGGAGAGGCTGACCGTTGGTCGGTTTCCGTATCAAACCCGCTCTATTCCGGCCTCCTGCCCGGCGACAGTATGAACACCACCTTGGACATTATCGGCCCTCAAGCGAATCAATATCCGGTTGCCGGCACCTTTGCCGCTTCATTGACCATCACGCCTACACTCAGCGCAGCACTGGTTGGTAGTGGCGTGAATGCAGTCCCTCTTACTCGGAATTACACACTTATCATTCCGCAGGTCATCGATGGCGATTTCCTTGACTCAGGTCCATACGATGTACCTGTTGGAGTCGATTATTCGATTCCAATGCGTTTTGCTAACACCGGCAACGATGTGGGTTCATATCGCTTGCGAGTCGTAGATAATCTACCTGAAAACTGGACTGCGAACTTCTCTGAAAACGACCAAAATATTTCCAATTTGACCGCTGACATTGCAGACGGTACGCTCGATGGCTCCTCAGGTAACGCCGCACACATCCAAGTCGTGACGTTTAACATCCGAACCGACCCTCTCGCACCTGCAGGATTAAACCAACCTATAACGGTGCGAATTGAAGATCCAGTTTCAGGCCAACTGATCGGCAGCGAACACGTGTTCTATGTGGTCGTAGGGCAGATTTTCAACGGCAGCCTCACACCAACAAATCAGTCACTTGAACTCGACGTCACAGATTCGACCTTTACTTCTATTGTTGTCAAAAACACGGGCAATGCGCCTGCCGATTACGAGATTTGGTTGGATAATTCCCTGGCCGGCGATGTCGATTTCAACATCGAATCTCCAACATCTTCGAGTCTCTTCATAGCAGCAGGATATGAAGAAACAATCCGAATCGAGATGAATGCTAACGATAATGCTGACTCCGACGGATTCTACATGACCACTGTATGGGTCTCGACCAACAACGGTCAAATCCTCCTTTCCTCAAATGTAGTGGCCAACATCACTGAAAACCATTCGATTGGAATAACCGCGCCTGAGCAGATGGCAGTAACTCCTGGTCAAATGGAACAAGTCGATTTTGACATCATCAATTACGGCAACCTCAAGGAAACAGTCAAAGTCACGTTGGCCGTTGAAGGCAATCTTACACTCTCAATGACGGAACTCACGGAAGTACTCTCCATCGACCAAACTTATTCTGACAGCGTAAATGTTGCTATCCCAAGCCTTGGCGGAACCGATACGCTTGTCCAGGGCTCAGTTTACAATCTTACCATTACGGCCGTTAATTCGACGACCGGTATTGTCTACAGTACGCACATAGTTCAATTGTTGATACAGCCACTTTTCATCGTTGAATCTTCGGATTGGCCTGATGTTATGGAGTTCCAACCAAAATCCACTCGCACTTGGGAAGTCACGCTCTTGAACACAGGTAACAAGGATGTCACTGTCAATGCCGTATATGCAATAACTCGGCCCGGCCTCTCCAATCTCTCAACCGATTGGGAAATGGTGACTCAACCGTCTTTGATTGTTCTTCCAATCAACACGCCTGTTGTTCACTCGTTCACTGCCGTCGGAACCGTCGACCTGCCGCTTCTTTCACTGACTGCAGATTTGACACTGTTCCTTGACCCTACTGAAACTGAAGTGGAAGGCAGCGGTCAATTCACAACACAACTGGTTATGTCTCGATTCTTTTCGACGGGCGATATTGGTATTGAACCTGACATTAACAGCGACTTTGTCGATGTTTTCCTTCCGTACACAAACATCCCAACTGGGAACGGCAGTGAAGTGGCCTACATGATTGAACTTTGTAACTCCGAACGTCTGTTGAATCTCGAATCGATGGGCCTTTCCGAGTTCGAGTATTCTTGGAACTTCACGCTCTATGTCGACAAATTTGACGGAACTTCCGATGCCCATCCTCTAAACCTCGACCAAGAATGTGGCCCGACTTCACTTGGCCCGACTTCGAGATACAACTTGGTAGAGCTTGAAGCATGGAACCCTTCCACCATTCGAATTCAAGCTGAGACGCCTACGAAAGGATTTATTCTTCCCGGCGACGGTTGGGACTTGACGTTTAGACTCTACCACCCCGATGAAAACAACGGCTACTCGGTGTATGATGAGGAAACATTCTCGCTGGTTTTGGCAGTGTTTGCCGATCCAATGATTAAGAGTATCTCTTCGGACGAGGGCCAATTCCAAGAAGGCACTCAAAGCACGATTACAGTCGTTGTCCAAAACGTTGGTTCCGCTACGGCCCTTGATGTAGTCGTTGACCTGCAATGCGAGGGCCTCACCGTCTCAACCTTGCCTTCAGAAACTCCAACCATGTTAAATCGCTCAGTCAATTCCGGGCTCAATTACTCAATGATTCCGTTCTTCTTCGCTACTCAAGAACGAACGCTCACATGGGTGGTCACTGCCGATTCTATCGATTGGTGGACTCAGCGCTCTGAAGCATCATGTGTAGCGTCACTCGATGCTTCATTTATGGAAAACAACGTCGTTTTAAACGATAAAAAGACCTTGAAGGAAGACGTCATTTCATGGTCACCAGGTGTTTCAGCCAGCTTCGTAGCAGCAGTTACATGCTTACTCGTTTCGATTATCCTCTTCCGCTTAACTTCTCAAAACGATAATTTCCGACTCTTAGCAGTCTATGCTGGTGTTGTTGGTTTCGGTTTCTCCTTCCACGTATTCCAATTTGCTTGGTGGGGCTTTGTTGTTCTCACACTGGCTGCGTTATGGATTTGGAGAATGACGTGGAAGAGCACCGACGAATTCCGTCTCCTCCACGAAGACTATCAACGCGCTCGCCGAGGTATTTCGACACTGTATGCAGACCATTTCGAAGAACTTGCCAGCAGCCGTCGCCAACTCCGCACAATTCTTGGCATGCCGGTACTTGGTATGCTTGCTATCATTCTGGGCATCCCTCCAATGCTCACCGAGGATCGGACGAATGTCGTCAGTATAGCGGCCTATGTCATCGTGGTCATGGCAGGTGTTTGGTTCTTGATTAACCGTGCAAACAACATGTACGGCGCTCTTTACGGTCGTCTCACGGACATCGAGGTGAAGGCCATTCGAATCGAGCGTGACTTGAGCGACCCAGCTCGGTTGTTCAATGAACTCGCAGGAGATGGACTCAACCTTGAGGACATCTTCGGTTCTGCTGAAGCCTCACAAGCCTTGAATCCTGAGAACTTATTTTCAAACGAGGAGGTGAACGATGATGCTTGATGAAGAACTCATCGACCCCTCAGTTGAGGAAAAAACCCTTGATGAAATGCCTCAGTTTGAGGATGAAGTCACCGGTCAATCCTCGAATGCCGCTCCCGTTGACGGGCAAGCAGACGTTGGCGAGGAAATACCTCCGTTCCCACCAATGCCTTCGACATCGAGTCCAGAGCGGCCTCTTCCTCGAGATTTAGAGACGATGGTTCTCGGAATTGCTCAGGACGATACAAATTCACTTGCCGGTACTGAACTTGAAATCAGTGAAGCAAAGAGTTTCTTGCAAACGCACAAGCTACGCCGTGCTCTGTCAAGTGTCGATAAGGCGGAGTCATCGCTTGCTGTTTTGGAAGAAGACGTGCTGTATTTACGCAGAAACATCGCTATGCTCCACCGTTTACTCAATGAAAAGAAAATCAGCGAGAACGATATTGAAACTATTCTCCTTCGATTGAGGAGCGCAACAGGTGCAGCAGAAATCGGAGATGTGGGTGGCGCTGCGGGTGAAGTTGAATACCTTGTAGACGATTTAATCGGTGGAAACACATCGACGCTTAACCCGTTCTTGTTCCGTCATTTCTGGATGGGCCTTGAAACACGATGGCCCGCTGGAGGCGACGAAGGTGTCTTGGTCGTCCGCATCATCAACGATGGCCCCGTGGCAATGCCGCCAATGCGGCTCTCTCCACCGGTGCCAGAGGGCTGGGTTTCTACGCCTTCATCGGTTGACCTGCCAACAATTGCTCCAGGTGGAAACTTGCCAGTTCGATTCAATGTGTCTGCCAACCGCCGTTACGGTGCAGACGAAATACCGTTGTCACGTAAATTGGCGATTACGACAGGTTATGAAATCCGTACTGGGGAAGTATTTGTCACCATACGTGCACAAAACCGCTCGATGGAGCCCCTTGCTGATATCCTTCTCTCGCCTTGGTTCCCGCCAGGCTATACCGCTGACGCAGTTCCATTTGTGGAACGCCTCGCTCCCGACGAAGTGGCAATCATTCGAATCCCACTTCGCATCACAATGAGTTCTGGAGGTTCTTCCTAACTCAATCCTTTTCCACCCTACATGGGGGATAAAAATTAAAAAATGGTGAAAAATATGAAAGAAAATACGAACGAAAAAAGCGATAATATCGCTGCTATTGGTATTGGTGCAATGATTGTATTCATTGCATTGATTCTGGTTGCAGCGGTTGCAGCAGCAGTTATTATTCAAACTGCTGAAAAGTTGCAACAGAATGCACAAACAACCGGTGAAGAAACGACTTCCTTGCTGTCCTCGAAAGTGGTCATCAAGAACGTCATGATTCCTACTGCTGGTGAATTGTACATTACCTACGAACTGGCTCCAGGATCGGATACAATCAACCCAGCAAACATTGACTGGAACATTGTCTGTACTGGTGGTGTAGATGCTGGAGACTTTACGTCTTCAAGCCTCGTTGGAGTGGCTACTTTGAGTGCCACTCTTGTTCCAGGTTCAACGTACGATGTTACACTTCCAACTGCAACACTCGATGACTGTGCTCCTGCGGCAAACGCAGACCACACATTGATTATCCAATCTGGCGCTGGAGGTTTCACGTTTGAAACCTTGAATTATGGTGCTGATGTTCAACCGGGGGCGAAAGTCATATGAAGTCAAATACTCGTAACGATATTCAAGAAGACAAAATCGCTGCTATCGGTATCGGTGCAATGATTGTCTTTATTGCTTTGATTTTGGTTGCTGCAGTCGCTGCAGCTGTCATCATTCAAACAGCAGAAAAACTCCAACAAAATGCTCAAACCACTGGTGATGACACTGCCGACAACATGGCAGGAAAGGTCCTCATTTCAGCTGGCTTTGTTGCAAACGGAGGTGCCGGAAACGACGTCGATAATGCTTTCTCATTAACTGAAGCATACATGTTCCACGTCCGTCTCGCTCCTGGTAGCGAACCTGCACCTCTCGACGAAATTTCGTTCCAGTTCTTCTGTGACGATGGTGTTGTTGAAGGATTCATTGGAGACCCTGATGGTGCTGGAGTTGCGTTCACCGCAAGCGGTGCTGTTGCTGATATGGACGAAGATGAGCCAGATAACAATGCTTTAGATTCCGCAACTGGAATCATGAATCCAGGGACTGGATACACTATGTGGATCGATGCTAACGACAACGCAAACGCTGTTGATTGCAGTGCTGCAGGCGGAGATTCGACGGTTCAACTTTACCTTCACGTCGGTAGCGGCGGTACAACCTTCCAAACCTTGGACATCGGAAACACAGCTGCTGGAAGCGAAGTCATCTGATTGCATCTAAGGGCGCCAATGCTGAAAGGCGTTACAGCCCTTGGGAGGATTTATCATGGCATGGCCATTTAGCGGTAACGCAGATAAAAACAGAGATGCAGATGCAGACCTTACGGAGGAACGACTGAAGATTATGGCGAACATCGCCATTGAACAAGTCCCTCTTCCCGAAGAAGGAGAGCTCAGCGAAGACGATGCATGGACAATCAGTCCAAGTCCGACTCGAGCTCGTATGAACAGCGTTGGGAGTGTTCCAACAGTAGCGGCAACTCTTGCCCCTTCATCACCTGTTCCAACGAGCACAACCGTCGACACTTCTGGATTAGAACGTCTCATCAGCAGTCGCCTCGACATGGTCGAGGACGTTCTGAGGATGGTGGAAGTTCGGTTGGATACCCCGCAAGCAACCCCTACTGTGGATGCTGAAGGAAATCCAGTCGCCATGTCTGAACTGGCTAGAGATGAATCCATGATGAGCGGAGACACCATTGTCACTGCAAGTGGCGAAGTCATCTCTGCGGCCGGCATGGACCGTCTCAAGAGCGTTGATGAAGCCCCATTGGTCGAATTGTATGAAGCACAAGCACTCGCTGCAAATCCATTCTTGCACGCCCCCTCAACCGGTGCGACAGCGAATGCGAACCAAGTCGGTGCGCCAACCGTTTCAGCCTTACTTCTTGACAGTATGTCGGGAATGGCTGCGGTTAGTTTTGCTCAGAAAGCAATGTCTTCCGGTATGTTGACTGAACAGGAAGGGCGTGCAGTCCTTGCTATTGTTCAATTGGCAGAACCTGGTGAATCAGAAGCAGCGTTAGACGACCATTTGTCGCACAAGGAATTGCTGGTCTTTTCGTCATTGATTAGTTCATGGCGTCAAGTTCAGTCGCTTCGAGGTGAACTCTGATATGGGCGCTTCGGTCGGAATTGGAGGTCTCATTGTTGGGATCTCAATGCTGGTGGTCTTTTCAATGGCCATTTCAGCTTTGGACGCACAGGTTGCAACCGGTTTGGATGCAATCGAAAGCGCCTCAGTTCCAGACCCAAGTTTTACCATTGACGATGTGAACATTGCTCAGCATGTCATACACGAAGTGTCAATGTCTGCAGGCAACCAAGGAACTGGATACTTTGACGGGATTTTGAAAGCAAATGTTGGTTCGGATGAATGCGGCGGATTTTCTGCTACATTCACGACAACAGGTGGCGAGATTGATGTAGGAAACGTGGTTATCACCAACCACGGTTTCTGCCCAAGTTCTTCTACCCCAACATGGACAATATACAACATGTCCAATGTGATTCAAACACCGACAACTCCTGCTACTTTCGATGCACCTGTCTTCCATCAATACATCTATGCGAACATAACGAACCAAGGCTCTGAAACGCTGAAAAGTGATGAAGTGTGGGTGTTTTATGACGGCGAAGAGCCAGAAACACTTACCGAATCACAAGACTCTCCACAATCAATTCTTGCAGGAGTCAATACCAATTGGTATTCTGGTGAAACATTGCAGTTGTTTTGGAACGACGAACTCAGTACAAATACCGAATACGAACGTTTGGCAATGACAGTTGGTCCCACGACTTTGGTGCGGTCAACATCTTGAGGTGTTACTATGGCAGACGGAGGAGCTTCGACATACATTATGCTCATCAGCGCCTTGCTGATTTCGAGTTCTGCCAGTGCAGTCTTGATTCAAGAATGGTCGTCGACTTCTCAAGTTATCCAAAAACAACAAAGAGGTTTACAACTTTCAGAAGAAGTCGCTATTGATTTTGCAGGTGACCCCATGAACGTCCACATTGACAGGTCTGGAACGGACCATGAAATCACCTTTTACATCCTCAACACTGGAGAACATCCAATGGATGAAACCAAAATGCAAGTTCTCATTGACGGCCTTTCTGTGCCTGCTACAGGCGTTACTACCTCGTTTTTGGGAACACCCACGCCTACGGTTTGGAATCCCAATGTTTTGCTTGAAGTGGCTGTATCGAACAACACGTTCAACTCATATGCAGATAACACCGACATCAGTGTGTTCGTGACCGTTACCTCAGAATATGTCTCCGGACTTACTTCAAGTGCGAGTTTCAATCAAGAGGTGCGTATCAATGGATGAGCATGTCAAGGATGACCCTTTTACTGCGGCACACAAGCCAAAGGAAGACGGATTCCCATACGAATTGGAAACCGACTCTCTTGCAGACTCGATGGGGCTTCGAATGCCGAACCGCTCTCTGTATGTGTTGCAAGGTACTGTCGGTGGCGGAAAGTCACTCATATCTCAACGTCTTGCTTACGGGCTTGCTGAAAATGGAGTCAAAGTTCTGGTCATCACGACTGAATTAACAACCCGTGGATGGGTTGAGCAAATGGAATCTCTTGGCTATGGCGTTACTGACGCCATTCGAGAAGGACGCCTCTTGGTGTTCAGCCGATTTGGAACAATTGCTGAATCATTGCCGGATGTCGGACTCGAAGAAGTTCTTCAATCCGAAGCAATAGAACTCGCAGATGTTGTTATCGTCGACTCTGCCAGCTCGATTATGCCAAGTGATCTGGACGATACGAGTCGATTCCAACTCATGCAGCGGCTACGGCAGGTGTGTTCAAAAGGTCGTTCGTTAATGCTTTGCGTAGATCCAGAAGAAATGGACCACAAACTGATGCACACATTGCGTGCCTCTGCTGAAGTCGTTCTCGACTTGCAAACGGCAATGATTGGTGGCGAGATTAAGCGAAACATCGTCATCACTCGGTTTTTGAGAGCAGCCGGTCCTATTCAAACATCCATTGGATGGCGAGTTGAACCAGGAATGGGCTTCATCGTTGACATTACGGCGGTTAGCTGATGAGGTGTTATGATGGTCGATGAAGAACTCAAGTTTGCTCGTGGCGACCTCAACGGGGTCATGAATGCACATCCTCACGTCGCTGAATGGGTGCGTGACTTTGAATCAAGCCATGGTTCACGCCCAATTTATTACGGTCCTTTGGACCGCGGGGCGAAAAAAGAACGGCCATACAATCTCATTTATATCACCAAAGAACCAATTTTTGTACACATTTACGAACCTCCGGCAGATGAAGAAGGTGGAGGTCAGATTCTTTGGTTTGGGCTCGAACCTCAACTTTCCGAAGAAGAAGAAAACATCCGCCGTGGTCTAATTGAAACACTACTCCAAGAGGCTCCAACCGCGCCTTCATTCACTACCGATGACGAATTCGAAAACATACTCTCTCAGATGATTGAACGATACACGCTCCTCGATACTGAAGCACTTACCAATGTACGCCGCCAAGGGCGCTTCTGGGAAATGCTGGGTATGGATGACAAGCGTCTCATTGTCACTGAAGCCCAACGAGAACGACTACGCTACATTGTCGTTCGAGATTTAATCCGTAACGGCCCACTTGAACCACTTCTCTCCGATGAGATGCTGGAAGATATTCACTCGATTGGATTGAAGCACGTACACATGGACCACAAAGTGTTTGGAATGGTAACATCCAACATTCGGTTCCGTGATCGAGAACTTCTTTCCCGCTTTTTACGCGCAATGTCTGAAAGAATTGGGCGACCTGTTTCAGACAACAAACCGATTATTGATGGTGCACTGCTCGACGGTTCACGTATAAACATTATTTTCTCTGACGACGTTTCAATGCTCGGTCCGTCGTTTACTATCCGTAAGTTCGCTGAAGAAACCATCTCGATTACACAACTCATTGCTTGGGGTACATTATCTTCACAGGTTGCTGCTTACATTTGGATTTGCCTTGAATACGGTATGTCTGTACTTGTGTCTGGAGAAACAGCATCCGGTAAAACCACTACACTCAATGCTATTCTGCCGTTCATAGACCACAACGTTAAGATTTACTCTGCAGAAGATACGCCTGAAGTGAAGGTGCGACACAAGATTTGGCAACGACTCGTTACTCGTTCATCGAAGAACGAGGAATCTCGTGTCGAAATGTTCGATTTGCTCAAGGCAGCTCTACGTAGCCGCCCACGGTACATCATCATCGGTGAAATTCGTGGTGTTGAAGGTGCAACTGCTTTCCAGGCTATGCAGACAGGCCACCCAGTTATTGCAACATTCCACGCTTCATCCATTGTCAAAATGATTCAAAGATTTACTGGTGACCCGATTAACGTTCCAATTCGCTTTTTCGACAACCTGAACTTTGCAATTTTCCAAGAAGTTGTTGAAGCACCTGGTGGCGGAATTGCTCGACGTGTTACTGGAATCGACGAGGTTATCGGTTACAACAAGCACAGCGATGGTGTACTCACCCGTGGAATGTTCGAATGGGATCCTGTCAAGGACAAGCACTATTTCCGTGGTATGTTCCAAAGCCACCTGCTGGAAAATAAAATTGCAGCAATGGCTGGGTTCTCGAACAAGCGTGACATTTACGATGAAATGCTGAAGAGAGCCGCTGCACTTGACAGAATGGTGGAACGAGAATTGACGCATTATGATGACGTCTTCGATTTGATTGGCATCTACTACAACAACGGATGGGAACACTTTGACAAAGCCGTAGATACATGGACTGGAGTAAACCATACGTGAGGTGATGTCGAATGCAGCGAATGTCTTACTGGCAAATCGCCCTTCGTCGCGTTGAGATTCCTGTCGGTCAATTCCTTCTCTTTTACGTCGGTGGCGCAGCCATTGCCGGATTCTTGTTTTCTTTCCTTCTTATTTTCCTCACCGGTGGTCTTGCAGAAGGTGCACTGTTTTCTGGTGCTGCTGGAATTCTTCTCATTCTTCTTTTACCCATTCTGGCAGGTGGTGCAGCAGCAGCATATCCATTGCTCGATGTTCAACGGTCTGCAACCTTGATTGAGAAAGAGATGCACATGTTCATCACTCGAATGGGTATTTTATCGCTCGGTGAAGTAGGTGCTCAATCTATTTTCGATATTCTCAAACAAATGAGTGATTACGGTGAGTTGGCGAATGAAGTCAAACGAATTGAAACACTTGTTGACAAATGGCACACTTCTCTCCCAGAGGCATCTCGTATTGTGGCACAACAAAGCCCTAGTCCGCTATGGGCAGATTTCCTCGATAGGATGGCGTTTTCCATTGAAGCAGGCCAAGCCATCGATGAGTTCATGCGTTCTGAGCAAGAGACCGTCGCTGAACAATACACCACTCTCTACGATACTCGCCTTGAATCTGTAGATACCATGAAGGAAATCTACGTTTCATTGGTTTCAGCAGGATTGTTTGGGCTCGTTATTGCCGGAATCCACTTGGTCCTGTTCGAAGTTGGCTCAGCCACTGATACTCCGATTATGGTGGCCAGTCGACTGAGATTCATTCTTTTGGCATCACTCGTCTTTACGATTATCCAAGTCGCTGCAGTCTTTGCGTTTAGAGCGACAGTACCCGAAGATCCAACTTTTGCTCGTGATGAAATGGATACGCCGTTCCGACTTAATTTCTTCCGAGCACTTGTCGGAGCCAGTATTCTCACCAGTTTCTTAACCGTCATTATGGTCATCCTACTTGCTGCATCGTGGGAGGCAGTTACCAATCAATGGGACCGATACGGTCTCATTTTCATAGCCGCCCCTCTTTCACCCATGCTGATTCCAGCTATTATGATTGGAAGAGAAGAACGCCAAGTGCTGCGAAGAGACGAGACGTATCCCGACTTTATTCGGGCCTTGGGTGGTACGGCACAGGCTCGTTCATCTGAACCATCAGCCACCATCAAAGCCTTGCGAGGGATTGACTTTGGTATGCTCGACCGTTCTATCGACCGATTGGAAAAGCGTCTGTCCACTCGTATTGATTCCGATCGAGCTTGGGACTACTTCAACGCAGATACCAATTCTGCTGTTATCTCCCGCTACACACGCATCTACATCGAAGGTTCACAATCGTCAGGTAAGCCAGCAGACACCGCTGAGATGGTTTCCCGCTCAGTAGGAAGTTTGCTTTCATTACGAAGGAGAAGGTCCCTCTCAGCCAATACCATGCGCGGTGTCGCACTTGGTCTGCTCATTGCTTCAGTGACCAGTCTCAACGTTACCATTGCTATTGTCCTCAAGCTCGGCGATTCTATTGCAGGTGTTGCTGAAAACTTCACTGATACGGATGTCAGTGCTTTGGCTGAATTCGGCGCCGGGTTGGCTCTTCCAGTCATGGAAGATGCTTCAGGAGTTGGAGAAAATATTCGAATGTTCAAGGTTATCGTTTCCATTCTCATCCTCTTCCAAGTTATCGCAGTCTCCATTATTTCGAATCGGTTGCGAGGAGGAATCTGGACAACCGCTATGGGTCAAGGAATTCAACTGCTTTGGGTTGCAGGCATCACTTCATACATCACTTCTATGGTGCTGGAAGCCGCATCTGCTGTGTTTGGCGTTTAACGACCCAACAATCATAATCCCAGTCAGTGATTGGTTGCCATGCAAGCCCCGCCTCCACCTGCTGCATCCGCTGCTCAGAACCCTCCTGCACCCTCGCCGTACCTGCCTGCTGCCGGGTTTCAAACCTCACCGCTGAGTTATTCATTCCACCGCTGGTTGATGCTCGGCGTCATTTTGATACTCGCATCTGTTGCTTTTGTCGAAATCGTCGAAATGTTTGGTCCTCCATCGGTCGTCGATTATGACCTTGAAGCGGAAGGTGTTACAGAAAAAATAGCCGAAGACACAGAAGCGCACAATGACCTAAATCGAGTTATTGGTTCAGTTGGAACCATACTTCAGTCCTTTGGATTAGGTTTGATCGGCTATGCTATGCTGCGCGAATCGTATGATGAAAAATACGATCATACTGCACTTCGAGTGACTGCGGTTATCATCGGTGTGCTTGTATTGCTGAATGTCGCATCCCGTAGCATCTCAATCGTTTGATTTCAGCGTTTCTTTTCCTGCGCAATACGTTTCTTCGTGGCTGCCCAAGAACAGATTGGGCATTGTTCAAGGTCATGGTTGCGTGCAGGACAGTATTCTCTTCCAAAGAAGATGATTTGCAAGTGTAACTTGTTCCACAAATTCTTTGGGAATATGGCTTTCAAGTCCCGCTCAGTTCGTTGAACAGTGGTATCATTGGACAGGCCCCACCGTGCGGCAAGTCGATGGATATGAGTGTCTATTGGAAATGCGGGTACGCCAAAGGATTGTGCCATGACCACTCCAGCAGTCTTGTGTCCTACACCAGGTAACGCTTCAAGTTCCTCAAATGTTTGAGGTATTGTACCTCCATGCCGTTCGATAACCAGTTCGGAAAGGCGATGTATGTTCTTTGCTTTCGTGGGAGCAAGTCCAACTTGCCGGATATCATTGAGTATGGTTTCGACGCTCAATTGTGCCATGGTTTCAGCAGTTGGAGCTTTTGCAAACAAAGCAGGGGTCACTTCATTCACTTTGAGGTCTGTTGTTTGAGCGCTCATGAGAACAGCGATGAGTAATTGGAAATCGTTCTCGTGGTCGAGAGGTACTGGAGTTTCCGGATAGTATTCCTCAAGCATGGCGGCGATTTTTATTGCCTTGTCTTTGCGTTTCATTCATCTCTCTCCGTTACGATTAATTGGGTTGGAATCTGATAGATGTATTCAAGACCCTTGCCAATAAAGGTGATACGGTGCGGTTCGGTTTGAAAATCCACTGTTTCTACCTTTGACTCGATACCGTGAAGCGGCATATTTGCACCGAATGTACCGTCCCGAAACAAATGGAGACTGGTTTCGACCAAAGTTACTGGGGATTTGAATCGAATGCTGTCTCCAGTTTGTTCGATATTGCCAGACACATGTCTGAAAAAGGATGTAAAGAACGTGCTCAACTCATCCCATTGATTGATATTGAAACGGGGCATACAACCGCCTCAAGACTCCATTTTGACGGAGTATGCTTCTCCAGTTACCCAACCAAAGAACAGACCAAAGGAGACTGAAAACAGAGGAATGCCGTTACAGATTAACGATTCCATCGGTTCTGTTGATGGTTGACCCATGATGTACCAAACGATCATCGCTAACAACAGTCCGGGAATCAACATGACTCCTCCCATAATCAAGGTCCGTAGCAGACGCATGGTAAACCGAGTGGGGGGGATGTCATGAATGTGTGGTTTCTTCACGCTTACGAAAGACGGCGTTCGAGTTCTTCACCACTGAGCGAGTTGAGAACATCATGTGGCTCAATCCAACCTTTACGTGCTGCCATGACACCGTAACTGATATCGGCAAGTCCTCGAATTGAATGTGCATCAGGATTTATGATGACCGGTACGCCCAGACCTTTCGCATGCTTGCACAATCTCCAGTCCAAATCGAGTCTGTAAGGGCTTGCATTCAACTCGACCGCTTTGAGTCGACCATCTTCGTTGTGTTCTGCCATGTGTTCAAGCACTGCAAACAAGTCAACATCGTATCCATCCCTTCCTTGTAGAATACGACCGGTAGGATGCCCGAGAACGGTTGTTGACGGATGGTCAATGCATTGCATTAATTCCTCGGTGTTTTGCAACTCATCACGAGCTTTCCATTTGGAGAGTGCGTGTACGGAGGCTACCGTGTAATCAAGTTGGGACAAAACCTCATCGGGGTGGTCGAGTTTGCCACCTTCAAGGATATCCGATTCGACACCGTGGAAGAGTCGGAAGTCTGTGCCTTCTTTTGCCCATGCTGAATTGTAGCGTTGGATTGTTTCTCCCTGTTCCAATAAATCTGCAGCACTTGCTCCATTTGCGATTTTAAGCGTCGGTGAATGGTCAGCGATTCCCAACCAATTCCAACCCATTTTCCGCGCTGTATCAGCCATCTCTTCCAGCGTGGCTTCACCATCTGAAAGTGTAGTGTGGTTATGCAGTGCGCCACGAATGTCTTGTCCCGACAGTAACTGGGGAAGGCTGGATGACTCTGCAGCAACGATTTCACCGGTGTCTTCACGAAGTTCTGGCGTAACCCAATCGAGTTCTAAGTGACGGTAGATGTCTTCTTCAGTGGATGCTTTGAGGGAGAACTTGGCTGCAGCCATACCTTTCAAATCGCCAGCTTTTGCATCCGGAATGAGTCCGAACTCGTTCAATTTCAATCCACGGTCTATGGCTCGTTGCCGCATGGCAATATTGTGTTCCTTACTTCCGGTGAAGTAGGCTAAGGTGAATGGGAAGACTTCTGGAGTGACGAGCCGTACTTGAGCATCGATTGTTCCACCGCTCTCAAGTTGTTCGTAATCATCTCCACCGATTGCATCCAACACGTTTTGGTCGATGTGTCCCACGGTAAATCCACCATCGAAAATGCTGGTGTCAAGAATGAGACTAATCTTTGAATCTCCTGCACCTTTCACATCAGCGATTCCTGGTAGCGATAGAATGGCTTGTGCCACGTTTTCATGGTGCTCATCCTCAACAGCAACAACGAGATCTAAGTCGCCTATGGTTTCTTTTCGTCGGCGAGCACTTCCGGCCAATTGCGCCTTAATTACACCATCAATGGAGGCAATCTTCGATTGGAATGCTTCTCCGTACATCAGGCCAACATCCAATCTCCGACGAGCTCTGAATCGTGCCAACAGTTCGATTCCGTCAAGCATTCGTTGCTGAGATTTCTTGCCAAATCCTTTCATTGGCGCAATTAATCCATCCATTGCCGCTTCCTTTAGGGATGCGACAGAATCAACTCCAAGTTCTTCGTTCATCAGTTTGATGCGCTTCGGTCCGAGTCCAGGGATTCCGAGCATCTCAATGAGACCTTGAGGTGTCGTGTTATGCAACTCCACCCAATCGCTCGGCCACTCACCATCCATGATTGCTTGAGTAAGTGCTGAACCCAAGCCCTTGCCGATTCCTTTCATCTCGAATAGCCTCCCGGTAGAAACCAATTCACCGAGGTCTTCGGTCAAGCCGCCGAGCATTCGACTGGCATTTTGATACGAGCGGACACGAAACACATTGGCACCGTTCAGTTCCAGGAGAACAGCCACTTGATGCATGACTGAAGCGATTTGGTTGCGAGAGAAATACGGTGGGCCGCTCGGTCGTGCCTTTGGTAGTGTGAATCCTCCGCCTGCCATGGTTCGTGATGACGGCGACCCTTCTCAAACGTTGCTCTTGCCCTTACCGTTCGGACTTCATGTTGAAGAACCACGGCCTGTAGCATTGTTCATGGTCAGCGTGATCTTCATCGAACATCTCGCCGAAGCACTGTGTGGTATTTCGGCAGTATTGTTCACGTTTATTGCGACTTTTTCCCGCTCACCTCGGGCTGAACACATTGTTCAGAACATTATTGCCATCGTCTTAATCGCCGCTGCAGGCGTACTTTGGTGGCTTTCGCTATCAGGTGGGATGCTTTGGGGATCGAATTACCTCCCAAAACCTCTCTCATTGGTTTGCATCGTAATTGCCATTGCAGCTCGGATGAACATAAAGGGCGAAAATGTTTCATTTGGAGCCAACCCTCATACGATCGGTAAGAATGAGGCAGAGTAATCAAACAATTTCGCCACGAGGTTGACTTGTTTCTTCTGCTGCTGTTGCAGGCTGGGCTGCTTCCTTTGCCATTTTTTGGTCAATGAATGTACGCATGTATTCTGGAAGTTCGCCGTTCACGAAAATGACATCGTGGATGTGGTCGAGTTTTTTGAGGGAATAGTAGATTTGCATTGCAGTCATTGGAGTGGATGAACAGCCGTTGCATCCGCCATCAAGTGAGAGCATGATGTTGCCGTCTGTTGTATCAAGGACATTCACGACCCCATCGTGCTCATCCAGTATCTCTTGAACTGGTCCAATCTCTGCCAAGATCTCCTCGGCGGTGATGCTCATGCTACTACCCTGCAGGCCTCTCCTCTTTCAACAATTGCTTGAACAGTTGCACCGATGATATTGCGTTGAATACCGCTCAGTTCTCATTAAAGGCCTATAAGAGGTGTTTTTCCGAGGGAACTCCTTATGAGGGGTTCTTTGGTCGCCGAGGGTACAGGTGTTCTATAATGATGGATAATATACCAATGATTGCCGCTGCAGCAGGTCTTGTCGGACTTATTGTGGCTTTTTTGCTGTATCAACAAGTAAACAAAGTGAAAATTGACAACGAAAAGGTTGCCAGTATCACTGAAGAAATTCAAAAAGGCGCTATGGCGTTCCTCTTTGCAGAATACCGAGTACTTGCCATTTTCGTAGTGGTTGTCGGAGCAGCTCTTTCACAACTCAATGATACGAACACCGCCATTGCTTTCTTCGCAGGTGCACTTGCATCTGTGGCTGCAGGATTCTCCGGAATGCGTGCTGCAACCTCGGCCAACGGCCGAACCACCATGGCTGCTAAGAACGACGGTAAGGCCGGCGCTCTTGCAGTTTCATACAACGGTGGTGCAGTCATGGGCCTTTCCGTTGGTGGCCTTGGTCTTCTCGGCATCTCTCTTATTGCATACTGGCTAGGAGCAGGCGATGCAAATCCAGACCTTTCTGCTGCTGCAGGATTCGGAATGGGTGCATCTTCCATTGCTCTCTTCGCTCGTGTTGGTGGCGGTATCTACACCAAGGCTGCTGACGTCGGTGCTGATCTTGTTGGTAAAGTCGAAGCAGGTATCCCTGAAGACGACCCTCGTAATCCAGGTGTTATCGCAGATAACGTCGGAGACAATGTCGGTGACGTTGCAGGAATGGGTGCAGACATCTTCGAATCCTTTGTGGGTTCAATCATTGCAGCAATGATTATCGCAAGTTCAGATGACTTTGGCGGTGAAGGTTTCACTGGGGCTTCAAACTACATCATGATGCCAATTATGCTTGGCCTCATTGGTTATGTTGCATCCATTGTTGGTGTTTTCTCAATGTTCGTTCTCAAGAACGGCAAAGACGCAGCAGCAGCACTTCGTAACACGACATTCATTGCCGCACTTCTGTTTTGGGCAGGTGGGTACCTTTCCATCCAGCAAGGCCTTATTGATGTTGAAATGGGTGTTATGCACTCAGTTGTACTGGGTAGTGTTGTTGGAATCGCAATCGGCCTCATTACAGAATACTACACCGGTATTGAACCCGTCTTTGGAATCCCTACCAAGGCCATCCCTCACATCGGTGAAATGTCCAAGACTGGACCAGCAACCAATGCTATTGCCGGACTTTCAGTTGGAATGATGTCAACATTCATTCCGATTCTTTTGATTGCTGCAGGAATCTTTGGAGCAAATCACTTTGGTGGAGACGACTTTGGTCTCTATTGCATTGCAATGGCGGCAATGGGCATGCTTGCTACAGTCGGTGTGACCATGACTGTCGATGCTTACGGGCCAGTTGCTGACAACGCAGGCGGAATTGCAGAGATGAGCGGACTTGGCTCTGATGTTCGAGCAATTACCGATGAACTTGATTCAATCGGAAACACAACTGCTGCAGTTGGAAAAGGATTTGCAATCGGCTCCGCAGCTTTGACAGCCCTTGCTCTCTTCGCAGCGTACACAGCAGCAGTTCCTGGCGAACTTGATTTGACTCTAACCAATCCTGTTGTCGTTATCGGCCTTCTCATAGGTGGCAGTCTACCGTTCGTTGTTGCTGCTATGACCATGACTTCTGTCGGCAAGGCTGCTGGTGACATGGTTGTCGAAATCCGACGACAATTTGCTATCATGCGAGAAGCTTTGTCAAATGATAAATCGTTTGATGGCGATCTTGAAGACGCCACGACATGGCCAGAAAAGGTCGTTGCAGGAGACATGACGTATCCAGATTCCCAAACCTGTGTTGACATTTCAACAAAGGCTGCCCTACGAGAGATGGTTGGTCCCGGTGTTGTTGCAGTTGTGGCTCCAGTCGCAGTTGGACTCGCACTTGGTGCAGATGCTCTCGGCGGACTTCTAGCAGGTTCTCTTGTCACCGGTGTTCTCATGGCTCTGTTCATGGCAAATGCTGGCGGTGCATGGGACAACGCCAAGAAAGCAATTGAACAAGGTCACATTGAAGGCGCCAAGAAAGGCGACGATGCTCATGAAGCAGCCGTCATTGGCGACACCATTGGAGACCCGTTCAAGGACACATCCGGTCCATCACTCAACATCCTCATCAAGTTGATGTCCATTGTTGCAGTTGTCTTGGCTGGTACAGGACAACTCTGAGTCCACTCCAAGCGTTAGGCTCTTGAACAGAGTCATGTTGGACAACATCATGAGCAAGGTGTTCGAAGCTGCAACAATGCTGTTGCTGCTGCTGTGCACCAGCATTTTGGCAGGATGCACAACCAGTTCCATCGACTCGAACGATTCCGATTCAACGACCGTTGAACAGACCTTACTTCCCGAATGGGAAGTTGGCGATCAGTGGCTCTACACCTTCATTACACCACAATTTGGCGAAGATAGTGCACGATTGGTCGTTGCAGAAATTGACGATGAAGAAGGCGTATACCAAGTTGGAATTTCTTCTGAGCGTGAAGCACAGCGCCACGCAGTCATCAATCACAATCCATTCCTCGGTCGAATGACTCTGGATGGATTGTCCGTGTATGAAAACGGAGAACCGCAATCCGTATTTTCGTTCCCTTGGACGGTCGGTGACACTTGGACATTCACTTTGTTCGGGCAAGATTGGACTGCGACTACCGATTCGATCAACAATGGAAACGCCCGCGTTTCGGCGACTTCTGCAGAAGGGCACGAGATATCCTATACCTTCAGTGGTGACAAAGAATTCATGGAAAACTTTGTTTGGCGTGATGGTGAAGGCGTACGGCAGTTACGAATGGACCTCAACTCCGCCCGTGATGGTTATTCCGGAGATGTTTTCTTCTATCGAGCACGTGATTTACTGGATAACCGCTACGAGAACAGCGACCAAGAAGTGTACGACACCTTCCTTGATGAAGGGCATCCATCTGAGGGCGATTGGAACACTCTTGTTTGGTATCTCGATGTCGAGATAAGCCAAGGAGGTTCAGGCTCTCTCACAATGAAAGACCATGCTGGAGCCTCCCCTCTCACCCGTGCCTGGGGCTCCGGTGCAACTGAAAAAGGAGCAATTGGAACGATTCCTTCGAACACCGGTGAATACTCGTTGACGGCAACAGTTCGAGGGCCGGATTCCTTCATTCACTTGCGTGTTGCTGGCGCACTCGTGTTCCAGTGGGAATTGTGAGGAATTTTTTTGCCGACGCTCGTCATGATGCATGGGATGACTGGTGATGCCAGTATGATGCGTCCTTTTGCCGAAAAGATACTTCCAGAAGGTTGGACGCTCATTGTCCCTGAGGCCCGCTATGCGCATCCTCGACGTGGACGTACATGGTGGAGATACGAGGACGAAGATGCTGATGCAACTCGGCGAATGACGCTTTCTCGGAGAGAACTCATCGATGTAGATTCCTCTCTTTCACAATTGGAACAGCTTATATCTGAACAAGCGCCACTTGGTCCGCTTGTTGTCGGAGGTTTTTCTCAAGGTGGCGCAATGGCTCAAGAGATGCTACAACTTCCACTTGCTGACCGAATCGTCGGTGTTGTGGCCATGGGTACTCGTCTGGTTCGAGAGATGGAACTTAGGCTTCGTTTAGCTGAGTTAGAGCCAAAGCATCTTTTTTGGATGCATGGAGAAAGAGATTTGAGAGTTTCCATCCAAGATGGCTGGGCAGTAGCCCATGTTTTTGAATCGGCGGGTTGGGCCATGGAGTTGATTGAACATCCGAAGGGGCATATGATCCCAATGGAGCACCACGACTCGTTGAAAGAGTGGTTAACTGCTCTGTCGCAGATAAGGTTGTAACTGGTCAAAACCACCAACGAAGACGGGTTGTTCTCCTCTGATATCGAGAATTACGGGCACAGTTCGGTGTCCTGTTGCTTCAACAACAGGCTTTCTCATGTCGGGTTGTTCGTCAAAGCTGATTTCAGTGAAAGTGAGTTTCTTGCTGTTGAGCAAACGCTTGGCGGCAGAGCAATATCCACAAAATTGGCCGGTGTACATGAGAAAGTCGGTGGAGTGAGTTTTCGCGTGCTCAAGCAGAATCTCTTCGGACATAGCGTGAACTTTTCAGCGTCCTACTTGAACCTATATATCAAGCCGAATCACTTGATACATTTCGTCGGTATCCAATGTTTGTATGGCGTGCTGAACAGCGTTACATACTGCATCATCTGATGTTCCGGCGTGCTTCACAATCCGAGTGATAGCGCCTTTCTTCGCAGCCAGGCGGCCCAACACTTCAACGGTTAGAGCACCAAATCCATGAACGCCATCGGGTCTTGTCCCTTGTTCTGAGCCGTCCGGAACATTGGGCCTTTTCTTCCCATTTTCAGCCGATTGGTCGGTTAGAGCGACGAACAATTTTACATTACCTGCCTCGACGATGTCCAATGCCGATCTCATGAGTGCAACGGTTCCTTCGAGTCGCTGCAGGTGCTGTGCACTTTGGTTGTCGAATGTGTCGACAATGATTGCATCTACTTCCTCATCGTTCTCTGCGATGTCCCAGCCCAATGTTTCGATGTATTGAGAAACAATTTGGTTACGGCCGAAGTACCGCAGTTTGGCCATGTAACTCCCAGGAGATTCTTCATCATGTTCTTTCCCCTTCTTTCCTTAGGACAAACCGTCAATAGAATTAATTCATAAAGGGTACATAATTGATGTATGGGCTCCGATTTGGAGGGTTTTGAACGGAAGGATAAAAAGACCGGAGGCGTACAACGAATTATGCTAGCGGAGCGTATGAGCAGATTCGGTGCTTTCGCCGCGCTGCTGATGTTTTTCTTCGCTTCGGTATCAACTTCACAACTGATGTTCTTGGAACTCGAGAACAGCAGTGAATTTTCAGCATTGTATTCATCTTCACGTTTTACGGATTCTGACTCCGATGGAATACCCGATGCCGATGATGCTTGCGCCACTGGAAATACGGGATGGACGTCCAATTCCACCACTGATCACGACTCCGATGGCTGTCAAGACTCGAACGAAGATACCGATGACGATAACGACACAATTGCTGATAATTTCGATGATTGTTCTACCGGGGCAATAGGGTGGACTCCGACATCAATCAATGATTACGATTCGGATGGATGTCTCGATTCAACCGAGGATGATGATGATGACAACGATGGTGTCATTGACACATTAGATACATGCCAACTGGGAGATAAGGGTTGGAGTTCAACAAGTCTCAACGACTATGATTCAGATGGCTGCCAAGATATTTCTGAAGATAATGACGACGACAATGATTTAATTTTAGACAACTCCGATTCGTGCCAATTTGGCGATTTGGGTTGGACTTCTTCTGCGTTAACCGACGTTGATAGCGATGGATGCCGAGATTCTACTGAAGACAGCGATGATGACGGCGATGGAGTTGAAGATGGCGATGATGATTGTCCAACGGGTGATACTGGGTGGACCTCGACATCCGCAACAGACCACGATTCAGACGGTTGTCAAGACGCTTCAAGTGAAGATGTTGATGATGATAACGATGGCATTAGTGATTCTGCCGATTCTTGCCAATTTGGCAACATGGGCTGGACGCCTGATTCATCGACTGATTACGATTCAGACGGTTGCCAAGATTCTGTCGAAGACACTGATGACGATGATGATCTCGTTCTTGATACCTCGGATGACTGCCAGTTCGGTAATCTTGGCTGGACTTCAACATCCATCACAGACCATGACTCAGACGGTTGCCAGGATGCTTCAAATGAAGACACTGATGACGATAACGATGGTGTTTCGGATACAGCTGATGATTGTTCAACAGGTGATCTTGGCTGGACTTCTGCAGCCATCTCAACCGATTATGATTCCGATGGTTGCCAAGATTCCTTAGAAGACCTTGACGACGATAACGACGGAGTTGCCGACTTGGCGCCTGACCTCTGTCAAAAGGGTGATATGGGCTGGACCTCTTCCCCATCTACAGATTTTGATGGCGATGGTTGCCGTGATTCAACAGAAGATTTTGACTCCGATAACGACGGTATTCTCGATAACAACGATGACTGTGTTAATGGCAACACTGGCTGGCTTTCGAGTTCCACCACAGACCACGATACAGACGGTTGCCAAGATGCATCGACCGAAGATAACGACGATGACAACGATGGCATCAATGACCTTCTTGACACCTGCCAAACAGGTGTAATCGGATGGTCTCCATCTTCGATTACCGACTACGATTCTGATGGATGTCGTGATTCGGACGAAGATTTGGATGACGACAACGACGGAGTCGGCGATGGCTCTGATTCCTGCCAAACCGGCGACTTGGGCTGGATTTCCAGTTCCAGTAATGATTACGACAGCGACGGATGTAAAGATTCGACTGAAGATTCAGACCGAGATAATGACCTTGTTCTCGATGGATTCGATGCCTGCCCTCAAGGTGACCTTGGATGGATTTCTGGAACCTCGACAGACCATGATTCTGACGGTTGCCAAGATTCTCTCGAAGATCCCGACGATGACAACGATGGGGTTTTTGATTTATCAGATACATGTCAAACAGGTTCACTCGGTTGGACCTCTTCATCCGCAACAGACCGAGATGGAGATGGCTGCCGAGACTCAGATGAGGACTCGGATGACGATAACGACAGTATTGCAGATTCGATTGATTCGTGCCCGAACGGAGACATGGGTTGGACCTCATCTCCGACAACCGACCATGATTCCGACGGTTGCCGAGATGCATCCACGGAAGATACCGATGATGACAACGATTCGGTCCTCGATGCCTCGGATACATGCCAGATAGGTGCCATTGGATGGACTCCGACTACGCTGACGGATTACGATTCTGATGGATGCAAAGACAATGTTGAAGACAACGATGATGACAACGACGGCATTATTGATTCGAATGACGCCTGTGCTACAGGAGATTTAGGATGGACTTCCACCATCCTTAACGACAACGACCAAGACGGTTGCCGGGATGCAACCGAGGATTTTGATTCAGACAATGACGGAGTCACAGATGACCTTGACTCATGCCCTCAAGGCATTACTGGTTGGTCATCGACCTCCTCTACAGACTACGACAGCGATGGTTGCAAGGACTTGTCGGCTGAAGACGTCGATGATGACAACGATGGAATTACCGACGGGAACGATTTGTGCCCTACTGGGACAATAGGCTGGACTCCAAATGCAAACAATGATTATGATTCTGACGGATGTAAGGACGACACACTGTTTGACATCGACGATGACAACGACGGCGTAGTTGATGCATTCGATGATTGTCAAATTGGAGACCTTAACTGGACTTCCAGTTCCAGCACTGACCACGATAGTGACGGTTGTCAAGATTCTCTTGAAGATATGGATGATGACAACGATTCTGTTACCGATTTACATCCAGATGCCTGTCAATTCGGTCTCACTGATTGGACCTCTACCCCCTCCACAGATTCAGATAACGATGGCTGCAAGGATGATTCTTCAGAGGATTTGGATGATGACAACGATGGAGTCGCAGACGGTCTTGATGACTGTCAGTTTGGCGAAGGTGCATGGACGCCGTCGCCCTCGACCGACTATGACTCGGACGGTTGCCGTGATTCAACTGAAGATCTCGACGATGATAACGATGGAGTAGAGGACTTAGAACCCGATTTGTGTCATTTTGGAGACATGGGATGGACTTCAACCAGTGCCACTGACAACGATGGGGATGGCTGCCAAGACAGTTCAACCGAAGATCCAGACGATGACAACGATGGAATCATGGACGGTCTTGACGATTGCCAAGCTGGAGATGTTGGTTGGTCTCCTTCTTCATCAACCGATTACGACTCTGATGGTTGCCAGGATTCTAACGAAGACCTTGATGATGATAACGATGGCGTTAACGACGACCACCCAGATGTTTGCGATAAAGGCGAGTTGGGCTGGATTTCGACTCCTTCAAACGATTATGATGGCGATGGTTGTCGAGACTCGACCGAAGATTCGGATACCGATAACGATGGTATCAACGATGCATCTGACGATTGTAATTTCATGGAGACAGGATGGATTTCATCCTCCACCACTGATCATGATTCTGATGGTTGCAAGGACGATTCTACCGAAGACCTTGACGATGATAACGACGGAATTCCCGATTTAGCCCCTGACCAATGCCCCACTGGGATTATTGGTTGGGTACCCACGTCAGCAAACGATTACGATTCTGACGGTTGCCGTGATGCTGACGAGGATATTGACGATGATAACGACGGTGTTGGCGATTCAAGTGACACCTGTGATACAGGTAATCTCGGTTGGATTTCTGACAGCACAACAGACTTTGATGGCGACGGTTGCCGTGATTCAACTGAAGACATCGATGATGATAACGACGGAATAACCGATACCTCGGACAATTGCCAACTTACAGTGAATACCGGGCAAGAAAATCACGATTCAGATTCAGAAGGCGATGCTTGCGATGACGATGACGATAACGATGGAATCAATGATGACGCACCGGATAACTGTATCCGTGGTGCCATTGGGTGGACATCCACGTTGGCTAACGACCTCGATGCAGACGGTTGTAGAGATGCGGATGAGGATGCCGATGACGATGGAGATGGTATATCTGACACATCCGACGACTGTACGCCCGGCCAAACTGGCTGGATATCGAACGGTTTCACCGACCACGATGGTGATGGTTGCCAAGATAGCCTGCCTTCTCCGGGAGTAGGCGAGGACCTCGACGATGACAACGACGGTCTTGCCGACAATGCACCTGATTCCTGCCGGATTGGCGATTTAGGATGGATTTCATCGCCGACGACCGACTATGATGGCGACGGTTGCCGTGATGCCGGTGAAGACAACGACGATGATGGAGATACCGTCGCAGATTCAGCAGACAGTTGCCTAACAAGCACGGTAGGCTGGATTTCTAATCCTACGACCGATAATGATGGCGACGGTTGTGAAGACGGTGTGAACGATCCTGACGACGATAACGATGGAGTCGCTGATAACATTGACAATTGCCAACTCACTCCGAATGCGGACCAGGCCAACTATGATGGCGACTCTGAAGGTGATGTCTGTGATGACGATGATGACAATGACGGTGTCAACGACCCTGACGACAGTTGTTTCCAGGGTGACAAAGGCTGGACTTCAACGAGTTTTACTGACCACGACGGCGATGGATGTCAAGATTCTACTTCGGAAGACGTTGATGATGATAACGATACAGTGCCAGATGTTGGTGATGCCTGCCAACTCGGCCTTGTAGGTTGGGTTTCAAACCCTACTTCGGATTACGATGGCGATGGTTGCCAAGACCTTGGTGAGGACATCGATGACGATAACGATGGTGTTCCTGATGTCAATGACCGCTGTCAAACTGGAGAGATGGGCTGGACACCGACTCTTCTTACAGACTACGACTCCGATGGTTGCAGGGATATTTCCGAAGATCCAGATGATGATAACGACGGAATTATTGATTCCATAGATGTCCTCTGCCAAAAGGGTGACCTTGGATGGATTTCAGGCCCTGCAACAGACCACGATGCCGATGGATGTCGTGATGCAGGAGAAGACCTTGATGACGACAATGACACCAGAGCAGATGTAGATGATGATTGCAGAATCGGCGAATTGGGTTGGATTTCAAACGCAACGACCGATTATGATTCTGATGGTTGCCGCGACTTAACTGAAGACCTCGATGATGACAATGACCTCATTTTGGATGACGATGATCAATGCTGGCCTGCAGATTTAGGATGGATCTCAGATTCCACAACCGATTGGGATGCAGATGGGTGCAATGATTTCTCCGAAGACAATGACGACGATAATGACGGCGTACCTGACAATCTCGATGCATGTCCAACCGGTGATGTAGGTTGGATTTCGGTATTCACTTCCACTGTTGACCAAACTCTGATCACTGATTGGGACGGTGACGGTTGCCGGGATGTTGGTGAGGACTTTGATGATGATAACGACGGTGTCCATGACGGTTCCGATTCATGTCCGAAGTACGGCCATCATTGGAATTGGTCATCGACAAACTTTGGCGACCATGACGGCGATGGATGCATGGACGATTTCTACAACAATGGATTCTTCAGTCTTGAGGAAGATTTGGATGATGACAATGACGGTGTTTTAGACGTTGATGATGACTGCCAGGTGGGTGACCTCGGTTGGATTTCAGAGCCAATATCGGATAACGATGGTGACGGTTGTCGAGACTCGAATGAAGATTCTGATGATGATAACGATGGTATTGAAGACATTGATGATAATTGTCCGCGAGGAGAGTTTGGCTGGATTCCCTCCAACCTCACAGACTACGACAGCGACGGTTGCCTTGACGTGTCCGAGGATTTGGACGATGATAACGACGGAGTGATTGATTTTGCTGATTTGTGTCAGACGGGAGAATTAGGATGGACCTCCTCCGGTTCTGAAGATTACGACAGCGATGGCTGCCGAGACTCATCTGAAGATGATGATGACGATAACGACAACGTACTCGACGATGTCGACAACTGCTCAACTGGGCGCATGGGGTGGAGCGCACCATCTGAAAACATCGACTATGATTTCGATGGATGCTATGACGGAACTGAAGACAAAGATGACGATAACGACGGTGTCTTGGACGTTCAAGATATTTGCAACCGTGGAACTCGTAACTGGACATCTCTTCCATCAAACGACTATGATTCCGACGGTTGTCAGGATTCAAGCGAAGACAGTGATGATGACAACGACAAGATTAGTGATTGGCAAGACGATTGTCCGGTTGGCGAATTAAGTTGGTTTTCCAGTGTGCTAACGGACTACGATGGCGATGGTTGCCGTGATTTCTCTGAGGATGATGATGACGATAACGATAACCGTCTTGACACCGATGACGAGTGTCCTCTGGGAGAATCAAATTGGGATTCTACAAATCCACTTCAAGATCTCGATGAAAACGGTTGTAAAGATTTCACATCTGAAGACTCTGATTCTGATGGCGATGGAATTGTGGATGCAGAAGATGCGTGTGCTATTGGTGCAACCGGCTGGACTTCGAGTTCATCAACCGATTACGACGGTGACGGATGCCAGGACAGCTCTGAGGACCTCGATGATGACAACGACAGAGTCTTGGATGTTAACGACCAATGCCCGACAGGTGAACTCCTATGGTCATCCACGAAATCCAAAGATCACGATATTGACGGCTGCCGTGATTCCTCCGAAGACGAGGATGACGACAACGATGGTGTGAAAGACATCGACGACTTGTGTTCAACCGGTGAACTGGATTGGTTGACTTCACCGTCAACTGATTACGATGGTGATGGCTGCAGAGATGAGTCGATTGAAGACCCTGACGATGATAACGATGGCCTACTTGACGGTCCCGATGATTGCAATCGAGGACTTCTCGATTGGATTTCGGATGAAGTGAATGATTACGATCAAGATGGTTGCCTTGATTCCAGTGAAGACCTCGATGATGATGAAGACGGTGTGAGTGACCTTCTCGATACCTGCCCGCTCGGTGAGAAGCATTGGATTTCTGCTCCGAATACAGACTCAGATGCCGACGGTTGCCGAGATGGTTTCGAAGATACAGACTACATACTTGTCGAGGATGATGACACAGATACGGAGGAGGACTCCATATGCAACCCAATGCTGCAAAATTGTGAGAATGAAGAAGCAGAAGACAAAGTCAACACTGTTGATGCACAATCTGAGACTGAAGTCAAACAATTGTTACTGACTATTCTTGCTTTAGCCATCATTCCAACAGTCATTGGTGTGCTTTACATTGCGTATCGGATGAAATGGTAGTCTCTACGGAGAGACTCATAGGTTGAAAGAGTATGCCCTCCTCAGACAAATGTGTCTCGTGTTCTTATTCTCGCAGCATCGACTGGTAAGAACCTTCAACTTGCCGTATCGTTTAAGGAATCCTTGGAGGAATTAGGGCACAAAGGTACAGTGCTTGACCTGTGTTCTCTCAACGCTCCAATGTACACTCCACAAGCAGAGAAAGAATTGACTGACCTTTCTCAGGTGGAACAGGTGATGGAACTTGTTCTCGAGTGCGATGCAATGATTGTTTGCGCACCAGAATACAACGGCTTAATTCCACCGGTTTTGAATAACATTATTGCATGGATGTCTGTTCAATCGAAGAACTTCCGAATGCTCTTCAATCAGAGGAAAGTTGGCCTCGCCTCTGTGAGTGGTGGCGGTGGTCATTATGCTGTGATGAGCATGCGAATGCAATTTTCTTACCTCGGTTCAAATGTCATTGGCCGACCTGTAATCATCAACAAATCTAATCCATTCAAACAATCCTCGATTGACGTTCTCATCCAGCAGGTGGTACAATGAAACAAGAACGAACCTTGAAAATGACAGCTCCAACTCACACCGTACTCGAAGGTGGAGGGTTTCCAGTACGACGTCCCTCCGCCATGGGTACCTTGATGAGTCCGTTTTTGCTTCTTGACGAAATGGGACCAGTTCATTGGGATCCAGGGCAAGCGATTGGGGCACCAGCACATCCACACCGAGGTTTTGAAACCGTTACGTACATGATTCAAGGAGCCATGCAACACGAAGACAGTGCTGGCAATAAGGGCGACTTGAATCCTGGAGACGTGCAATGGATGACTGCAGGTCGGGGAATCATTCATTCAGAATTACCACAAGACGAGTTCTTGAAAACGGGTGGGGTCTCCCACGGATTCCAAATTTGGGTAAACCTCCCAGCCAAGGATAAAATGATGATGCCTCGGTATCAGGACATTGATTCATCAAAAATTCCGAAAGTAACCTCCCAGGATGGCAAAGTTTGGGCGAACGTCATCGCAGGATCAACACTAGGTGTTAACGCCGTAATCGACACCGTGATACCGATCACTTACATTCACATGAAAATTCAACGAGGTGGCGTTCACAAGCAACCGATTGAATCCGGTCTCAATGGAATGGTCTACGTCTTTGGTGGCACGCTCCATCTTGGTGGGAAGCCTGTCCAGGATGGGCAACTTGGGCTGATGAACGACGGCGATGAAGTCGTCTTGGAAGCCGTTGAAGAGGATGCAGAATTCTTGATTCTAGCCGGCCCCGAATTAAACGAGCCTATCGCGCGTTATGGGCCATTTGTAATGAACACACGAGAAGAAATCCACCAAGCACTCCTTGACTATCAAAACGGTACGCTTGCTTGATTATTCGTCAATTGAGACCAAGACATGAACATGTAGTCCTTCTCTCGCTCAACTGAAAGACGAGTCAGTGGCTTGCTTCGACCATGAATTGATGATGGAACCTTCTGCCGATTGAAGGTGCTCAGCGACTGTCCCCTGACGAATTCCAAGCGCGTCTGCTATGTCTCGCTGAGTACACCCGCGAGGGGTTGAGTAGTATCCTAATTCAACAGCCTTTTTCATGACTTCGTGTCGGCGTGGGGGGAGTCGAGGTGCGCTAATCCAATCTGAAGCCACCGTTTTACTAATTCGCATCTTCAGGTCACCTGGTACGATTTTCACGAGTAAATCTCGTGCTTTTTTTAGTCCGAGAGGGGTTCCTTGAACCGTCCATAACAAACCATTTTCGAGCGATAAAGAAGTCGGTGCAGTAAACCAACAACCCTTGACACCTTGAACCAATGAACCCAACGGACCAGGCAATTTAGCGACGATATAGGCATGTGATTCGTGTTGGATCAAAATTTCATCGATTTGAAAACTTAGATCAAGGTTCATTCCTTTGTCAAATACTCCCGGGTTCTCAAACTCGACAAGGAATACATAACTTGCAGGTATCTTGGATGTGTTCACCGTGCTGATGTATTCTACTTTTGTGAAGTAATTCATGATACTTACTCCGGGGAGATGAGAGCCCCTTTCGAGGGACATTTGGAGTTGGAAAAATTTCAGTCCGTCCACCATCTATACCCCGTTATGACAGGACTCACGGTCTGCAGATATAGTTTATACCATTCTTGATAGCATATCGATGAGTCCTCTTGGGGTAGTTTTGTAAAGGGCTCGCCAACCAACGGACTGAGTGACATGTCCACCATAGACGAGTATCTTGAGCAAATTGATGCATTGGAAACGCTTCCTAAGGTTGGCATCTGTGTAGGATTATTGTTTTTTGGACTTGCTTTTTGCAAGTATTTTATCGTACGTCCTTTTCGTAATCTCGTCACTCGTTCAAAAGCGCAATGGGATGATGCCCTCATTCAACCTTTGTCAAATCGACTCTACTTTTTCGTTATCGTTGCTGGACTGCAGCTATCCGGAGCTTGGGTGACGGATTCTGATTCCGAATTACTTGAGTCAATGTATCCGTACTTCAGCGTGATTTACATTATGACGACAACATCAATCTTGAGCACCGGTATCAAACATCTTGTGCCAGTAATACTTGGACGATTTACTGCAAAATCAAGCGTTACAGTATCTGGTGGTAATCCTCTCATTGTATTCCTTTTACGCGCAGTTACCTATTTTGTCGGCCTCAACCTTGCACTAAATGAACTCAATATCGAACTGCTCGGTCTTTTTGCTTCATTGGCCGTATTCTCCCTCATTATCGGGCTCGCTGTTCAGCAAACCCTCGGGAATATTGTTAATTCGTTCATGCTTGCAGTAGACCGGCCGTTTGAAGTTGGAGACCGTATCGAAGTGGAAGGGATGATTGGAACGGTCATCTCCATGGGCATCCTCTCAACCAAGGTTTTGGATCGAGATGAGAAGTTGGTCGTGATTCCAAACAATTCACTTATTTCCTCAACACTGGTAAATCACGCTCGTGGTGGCGGTGATGGTCTAGCAAGAAGAATTTCGGTAGTTGTTGACATTGGTGTCGATTACCGCGAGAGTATCGACCACGTCAAGGTAACAATGCTCCAATTAGCTCGAGACTGTCCGTACACCATTGATTCACCAGAACCTCGTGTTCTCCTTGTCGAACTCGGGGACTTCGCTAAGATTCTCCGCTTGTATACTTGGGTCGCTGATTACAGCGATGAATGGGTGACTCGTGACTGGTTGCTTAAGTCGTTAGATGAACGGTTTGAGCAAGAGCACATCCGCATACCGTTCCCAACGGCGGTCGAACTCTCAGGAGAAGATGATGAGATGCTCACAGGTGACGCCCGCTCCAAGGAGAGCCGTCAGCGTGCTGCTAAGCGCCAGATGACTCGTGAAGACAGAAACCTTCGTAAGCAACGTGATGATGCTCGAGAGGAACTTGAAGGCATCCAAGAAATGCTACGTGATACTGGACTCAGCAAGGATGAGCGTGCTGAACTGGATAACCGAGCAATCGAGTTGTCGAAGACGCTTACAATGTTTGACACCGATGATGATTGAGCAAAGCAGCAATTACTTTGCTCCATACTCAGGACGCTGCCAGGTTTCGGTTCTGTTACACAGTGCTTTGGCTATGATTTGACCTCTAGAGGCATTGTCTTGAACAGTTTTTGGCGTTGCCCTTACTGTAGTGTTCGAAAGAGGCTCGTACTTGGGTTCAAACCCTTTCGGTCTAAGTGTGCTCAGCACCCGAACCTAGCAATTTAGAGAGGTTTTGACGGCAGATTCTGTCTTCGCCAGATGCTGTGAACGCCTTGCTGCAGCCCATAAAATCTGTAAAGTGCTCGTGCCGGGATTCGAACCCGGGTCGGCGGGATGAAAACCCACTATGATGGACCTAGCTACACCACACGAGCGACAGCCTGCCCACCGACCACCCCTTGATAATGATTCGCACCATGAAAAGTGGCAATGTTTCACTCCACGGAGTCAGAATCGGTGTGAATTGATTCTAGTTCAATTCCTGCCCACCATTTCCAGATGTACCACATAGGAATTGCAGAGAGTATCATGCCCACTCCGAGAACGATTTCGTTGTCGAGAAACCAATTGATCGAATCAATTGCAGCATTGCCGTAAATTCCGATCAAAATGGCTTCAAGTCCAAAACGCAGTCCTCTGCCGAGCAATCCGGCGATGAGAAAAGGTTTCTTTTCCATTTCACCCATTCCTGCAACCCACCCAAACACCTTGTATGGTATAGGTGAAAAGGCTGCAATGAATATTCCCCATTTTCCGTAACGAATGGTGAGAGCCTCTATTTTATTGAGGTGAGACTGTTTCGAGAACTTCCCTATGAATAAGCGTCCCCATCGCTTTCCAATCCAGTACCCTACAAGCGAGCCTGCAACTGATGAAAGGGTGACGGTGAGCCACAACCACACGACAAGTGGTGTGTCGCCGATGGCATCTGCAAGCATTGGGATATACAACAAATCAGGTGGTATTGGCTGAACTATGGATTCGGTAAAAGAGAGTACAGCCAAACTCGCAGGGCCAAAGATGTCGAAGAAGTCGAGTATTGACTGCTTCCATGACATGTCGTTCGCTTCACACTCATAGCCATGAAGGTGTGGGTGTGCGGTGACTTCAAGGAGTACATTCGTCGGTATTGGCTGTGATGCGAGTACTCGATACAGCCGCTTTACTTCACTGGCCGGCTGATGAATTGAACGGCAACATTTGTTCGGTTGCTCAACAGGCGGAACTGGAACGCGTAAGCCCTCAAAGGTGGATGTTGGTTCAAGCCTTGGATATCGATTGGCGTGATGCTGATGCTGCTTGGATTGCGCGTGCCAAGGAATGTGCGGCTCAAAGCGGTGATTTACCCCGACTTTCGGATGTTGATTTAGAAGTCTTAGCGTTGGCTCTTGGTCTCAAGTTGCCGCTTGTTACGGACGATTATCGTCTTCAAAACACCATGAAATTTTCAGGTTATCAATCCAGTTCTGTTGATACCAAAGGGGCGCAGCAGGTATGGACTTGGATTCGACGATGTACGGGTTGCAGGCACACAACAGAAGTTCCAGAAGACGTGGCTCGTTCGAAAAAGGGCGATGTCGGTGACTGCGACCGATGTGGTGCAGCGCTTGTTCTCAAGAGAAAACGCTGATTATTCTTCACTACCGGAGTTGAGTTTCTCAAGTGCAGAAGTCTTGCGTTCCAGTTCTTCAATATCCATTCCTGCTGGGTCAATGCCAACTGCACGAGCCCTTTCGCTGAGGATTTGGTTTGGAGTCTTACCTCCTGCTTCCAGGTCGGTTATAGTTCGAGATGTGTCTGTTAGTCCTTTTTGGAACTCACCCTTAGAGCGCCCGAGTGCGTTTGCCATTTTCGGCAACCGTTCTGCACCAAACAGTACGAAGAACAAGCCGACTAAAATCGTCAGTTCAAGTGGTCCCAAGCCGCCAATCATGCTTCTTCCTCAGTCTGTGCACAACGGGGATAGTGTTGAACTCTTCGGCCAAACATTCCCGTTTTCCCCCATTATCCGCCAGATACAGGAGGTAGTAATGCTAATTCATCTCCTGATTGTAGTTTTACATCGCTTGTACACTGTAAGCCATTCACGGCAAAAAGAAGCCCTTTCTGCTGGATTGAAGTAAGCCCGATTGATTCTACCACTTCAGAAACCGATGCGTGTTGTCGAACCGAGTGCTTCTTTCTTTTCCAACCGAGTTTTTCTGCAAGCGGGCCAAAGGTGAGAACGGTGATGCTGAGTGGCTCTTCATCGTTCATGTTGATGCTTTGAAGCGGTAGTTTATCAACGCATTCGGTTGTCCTCAATGTATGGGCCCCGTGATGAAAGCGACAGGTGTTTGGAAAATCTATCCATCAGGGGAGTCTACTGTTCAGGCTGTAAAAGGTGTAGATGTCAGTATTGATGCCGGTGAGATGGTAGCAATCATGGGCGCTTCGGGTTGCGGTAAAACAACCCTTCTCAACATTCTATCCGGAATCGATGAACCTAATTCGGGTGATGTGCATGTCAACGGAGAACCTCTGTTCGGAATCTCAGACAACAAGCGCACCCGCATGAGGGCAGAATATCTGGGCTTCATTTTTCAAGACTTCAATCTGCTACCAGTTCTTTCCGCCGTTGAAAATGTCGAGTTGCCTCTCCTCTTACTCGGGAAATCTGCTTCTGAGGCGCGTAAAGGGGCACTTGAGGCACTCCAATCGGTTGGTCTCTCCCAAAGGTCGGAACACCTCCCTTCGGAACTTTCAGGCGGTCAACAACAACGAGTTGCAGTAGCACGTGCGCTTGTCCACAACCCAACGGTAATTCTCTGTGATGAGCCCACCGGTAATCTTGACTCTGTTACCTCCGCAGAAGTTCTTGAGTTGCTCCACAAATTGAACCGTGAACGCAACACGACTTTCCTTATCGTGACTCACGATGCGATGATTGCAAAACGATGCACTCGAACTTTGCAGATGTTGGACGGGACGATCGTTGAAGATCGTCGCAATGAGGAGGAATGACACTGTTTCTTGAATTGCTTTCACTTTTTGTCATGGTTGGTCTGTTGAGTGCAGTATCGACTTTTGGTATCGGAAGATGGAAGCAACTTGGGGCATTGAAAGTACTTTTGCTCATTGTCGGGCCGATTGTCGATGCCTACATCGCTTACTATTTCCTTAACTGGATTTCTGTGTCAGGCGCCACACTGTGGGCGGGTTCGCTCGCACTCGGTCTGATGAGCCATATCTTGCTTCAGCCTTTGTTGGTTCCTCAAAGGCTGGTGGTCTGGAGGTTGGCAACCAAGAACATCGTTCGCCGTAAACGCCAAGCAGCATTACTGATGGTTGGATTAATCGTTGCTTCGGCCATCATTACTTCATCGATGATTGTTGGCGATTCATTGGACGCTACTGTACGAAACGAGGTCGAAGGTGCATGGGGCCAAACCGACATAACCGTTTCAGGTTTTGACCTTTCGAAAGGTGAGAGAGTCACCCTTTCTGAAGTATTAGCCAATGAGGTTTGGGATGGGATACAATCGAACGATGTTCTTGCTTCATCAGTTGAAGCTCAGCAACAAGGTATTGTCGCCTCCGTAAGTACTTCATCAAGTGATTCATCTCTTACCGGAGTAACTTGGATGGCAATGAACAGTTCGATAGATTCTCTCGAGTACTGGCCCAAAATAGGCACATCCGCAGATGGTATTCGATATTCAACCCTCAATGAAGCCAACTTTTTTTCTCAACAATACCAAGTCGCTGTCAATCAAGTTCTCGCAGATGAATTGAATCTAGAGAAAGGTGACCGTTTTGATTTGGGATGGTATGTGACTGACGACGGGCAACGCAAACGTATTGACGCACAAGTGGAAGTCCATTCAGTCGTCGCCAATCAGGGACAAGGTGCATCGGCTGGAACTCAAGCACCGGCTCTTTTTACCGACTTAGAAACAGCACAATCCATGCAGAAAATGGTTGGGAAAATCAACACCATTTACTACGCCGTTGATGACAAACACGAACAGGCAGAGCAGATTCAACCGGTGCTTGATGAACTGCAAACAGTATTGGACCAATACATCCGTTCCGAGGATGTAGGCCTTTCATTGGACCTTGATACCTCCAGCAATTCGATGACACTTTCATCTTCACAAGGCCTAGGCCGGCTTTCTGGTGAGTTGGTTCGAGGTCTCCGTGAGAACATGACTGCCCTTTCACCGAACGCCTCGATGATGGAAGTTCTCCAAGTACCGATGGTTGAAATGGAACACGAAAATCAACAAATTCTTACACTTGCCGATTCCGAAATCACAGAACTTTGGTCTGGGCAACGCGGGCTTTGGCATTTCACGCCAAGCGGTGCTGGTTTCCAGATTGAAGGCGACGGTGCAGCGTGGGTCTGGCGTGTCACTGGTTCTGGAATTGCCAACGATTTCACTCTTGATCATACTGGTCAGTACGGCCTCATTGCGACCGACGGAGAACTCATCGTCGGTTATGAAGGTGAACTTGATGACGAGGAATGGGCATCCTATTCATCAACGGGTAACTTCCTTTCTGTTGCTCAGGCCAGCGAAGGCTGGTGGGCCTTAGAAGAAAACAATGCAAGTCTCATTCTTCATTCATTTAATCTTGATTTGAGCCTTCATGACAGTACTGTTCTTAATATTGATTTGCCGTCAACCATCCTTTCAACTCAACTCCTCAGTGGCGATTCTTTGTTTCTTGAAGTCGAAGGGTTGCTTTCATCCTCTCGATACACCTCTCCGATTCCAACCGTTCAATTCACTGAAGTTGATTCAAATTCATCGTGGCCAGGAGAAGCCTCTTCTGATGCAGATGTCGATTTGCACCCAATGTGTAACGGTGTGGCATCAGTGACACTGTTTTCTCCATCTGAGCACTGGTGCTCTGTACCAGAGGGGCTCATCCGATGGGATTCTACGAACAACAACGTTCTCTCACTTCGCATCCCTATTGTGTCGACTGCGGGTGGTTTTGGCGTACTCCCTCAGTTGTATCTCGCCTTTGGCGGCGGCAATTCTCCTTTGATGGTTGAGCCGGGTGAGGTTTTGCTCAGTCAGAGATTATCGGCGTTATCTCTTGAGGCAAATCAAAGTGAGTTTTGGGTGAAGGGCCTTATTCCCTACGCATTTGGCGATGATACTGCCCACCAACTCGCCTATTCAGGCTCGTATGCTGACATCGATGGATTTGAGACCCTTTCTGAACTTGATTCAGTTGTTCTTGGCCTGGTTTCCCTCGAAGACGGTGAAATGCTTGCTTCTGGCGGTGAAGATGAACGTTCTCTGGTCGTTCTTTCCCAAGATGGGAGTTTGAACGAATCCTCAGACAACATCATTCAGTGGCTCGATGATTATGCTAACGCAACGGTCGCTAACCTCGATATTCGGGCGGTTAAAGTGGAAGCGGCAGCAATTGCTGAGGAATCATCGGGAGTCTTAGCTGCCATGTTCTTGGTGTTTGGAACATTTACAATTGTTGCAGGTATTCTCCTTGTATTGACCATTGTAATGATGCTTGCAGAATCGCGGCGATCAGAACTCGGAACCATGCGTGCACTCGGCGTATCTCAATCCGATGCAAGAGCGCTTGCAGTGCAAGAAGGGGTTCTTCTTTCAGCACTCGCCAGCGCGGTTGGAAGTTTGGTTGGAATCGTTTTAGCATGGTTCATCAGTATCGGTTTCAAGAACATGTTTGCATCGGTTGGTTCGAACCAATTCAGTTTCGCATGGGAATGGAATTCCTTGTTTTCAGGCGCTGTTTGGGGATTCCTTTTGGCTTTGACAACACTTTGGTTTTCTGCTCTTTGGACTTCACGATTGAATATTCTCCTCGCGCTCAAGGGTGGTAAAGTACCTCGCAGTGAAGGTATTCCAATGTCCCTTGTACTGATTCAAATTTTCGCACTCGGAGGAGGTTTGCTCACCCTTTCTTTGTTACTGATTTTTGGTTTTGATTCTTCAATGTCATATTTTCTTTGGATGCTTACAGGAGTGTTCGTTCTCGTATGTGTCGTTCCAATTCTCACATGGGAGCTACCGGTTTTCTTACGTGGAAAAAATCGTTTATGGAAAGGTCTATGGAGGCACGCAAACAGAAATACACTGGCTTGGCTCGGCATCTCGCTGCTGATCTGGACAGTTGGGCTTGCAAGTATTGATCCCGTACGGAAGGGTATGGAGCCTGATGAGGTTTCTTTCATTGCTTTGGGATTGGTTGAAGTCTTCGCTGGCGTGCTTTTACTGACAAGTGCTGCGCCGATGGTTGTTCGACGGTTGGGCAAATCAAAACTGCTCACCAAAAGGTGGGGTCCTGTTCTCCCGGTCTCTCTCGCTTATCCTCTTGCAACTCCAGTTCGAACTGCTGTTGTCATGGGTATGTTTTCTATCACGGTATTTTCTGTCATCGTTCTTGGAGGGTATGCTGAACAATTTGACAACTACACAAGTTCGTTTGTTGAAGAGGCGGAAGGTGAGTATGAATTGCTGCTCACTGGTTCACGCTCGAGTCCAATCGTTTTATCTGAAAATGTAACGGAATGGAATCTCTCTTCAAACCTTGAATCACAGATTGATTCTGTCGCTCGTGTACATCGAGGTGAAGTCTTCCTTGAAGACGATTCTGGTGAGCGAATGCCATACGTTGTTCGTGGCTTTGACGAAGCCTTCTCAACTCACGGTGGATTGCCACTTTACATCTGGGATTCTTCACTGGGTTCGAGTGAAACGGAAGTATGGACAACGGTTGGAAGTCGCGATGATTTGGTTATCCTCGATGCATCATTTGGGCTTGAATCTATAACCGATGGCAGCGGTATTTCGATGTTAAGTTTTTCAATTGGAGATTCGATTTCGCTAATTGATATTTCCAATCCAGGAAATACTCGAAATGTGCAAGTTGCGGGATTCCTTGAACAATCTTCATATTTGTTTTCAGCGGGTGTTTGGATGAGCGACGATGTCGTGATCGACCAATTCGATGGGAGACTTACTCGGATGTATGTTAGCGTCTCCGATGATGCCCAACCATCTGCCGAATTTGATGGTGAAAGCATCGCCGATTTCTCACCTGCTGGCAAGAGCCGGGATGTGCGTTTGGCTGCAGCTGAAATGGAATCTGAAATGACACCCATCTTAAACGGCAAAGGCGTTCAAGTTTCTGTCATATCGGACGAAGTGTTGGTTCTCCAGTCGCTTGTTCTGGCATTGTTGGGAATTTTCGAAGGATATCTTGCGCTCGGCCTCATCGTGGGAATTGCAGGCATTGGGGTGGTGACGGTGCGCTCAGTGTCAGAACGCAGCACCTCAATCGGTATACTCAGGGCTCTTGGTTACCGGAAAAGCATGGTGTTTCTATCGTTCTTCATTGAAGTCTCCTGGGTGAGCGTTCTTGGCATGGTCAATGGAATTCTCGTTGCGATTGGTTTTCACCGTGCGCTCTACACGGCGTTTTGGAAAGACCAAGGCGCCAGCTTCACCCTGCCTGTTGATTCCATCCTCATGGTCTTCATAGGGGGTTGGTTCTTGGTTCTCTTGGCTACGTATCTACCGATACGCAAGGCTTCAAACGTACCTGCCTCGGCTTCTCTTCGTGCGGTGTAGATTGTAACATTGTTCAAACTGCAGTTTGAGATGTTCGTTTTTAACCTAAAATAAGCAGTTTTACAAACAAGACACTCCAGTCGTATCTAATTCGGTTCACTGCGAGCCTCTAACTCGATAAATAGGTCTATTCCTTTATAAAAAACTCATACTTTGGTTCTCCTATAGTATAAATACGACGCTTTCCGTGGTGAGTAATACCGAACCATCGGAGGTATAGATATGCGAAAAACAACCCCTATGATTCTCGTCATGTTGATGCTTGTGAGTGCTCTCTCAAGTTTTGACTTCGCCGAGTTAGAAGATAATGAAGTAATTGAAGACACAGGCGCCCGTGCTGGCGCTGATGCAGACTTGGTTGCTATCACCACACCAAAAGAAACCGTTTGCCCTCTTGGGGCAGAATGCCGAAATGTCCTGAAAGTGGGCGATGAGACTACATTCTCCGCTTACATCAAGAACAGCGGCGATGCAGACATCACTGAGATGGCCTACACTGTAAATGTCTGGCTTTCTGACGCGAATGGCAACCCGAGCATGCTTGCTAAGGATGCCTCTGGCAATGATCTTTCTTGGACGAACAATGATGTCATGTGCGCATCTGTCTCAGTCTGCGACTTCCAGTCTCTGTCTGCTGGAGCCGTCCTTGGTGGCGGAAAGCACACGATGTCTGTTAATGGCAACCCAATTACCTGGACTCCTGCAAAAGGGCTTTACGTCGTTGAAATGGTTGTCAACGCAAACCCAGATGATGACGTTGGGAACGATGTTGAACAGATATTTGTGACCGTCGAAGATTGGTACGATATTGATGTCGCACTCGTCTGGGACAGTGGCAACGAAATGGAAAGTGGTTCCGGTACAAAAGACTGGACACTCACTGTCAACGCTACAGGATCTGACACTTTCGATCCACGTGAAGTTCGAGTTCGTCTCCAAACCACCGGTGAAGTCAGTGCTGCTCAAACAACCGACGGCACAACCATCGACAGTTCAGGAACAAATGTATTTACTGCAGGAACATCAACAACTGTTGACGTTTACGAAAACCTTTCACAAGAACCTTCGGTTGTTACAACTGACACCCGTACTGTACTCTCAACATGGACGCTCTCCGGAAGTCTCACAGTCGATGTCGATAATACTGACTCAGCGTCGTATGGTTTGAAAGCCTCCTTGATAGATTATGTTCAATACGACCAATGGACAAGCTGTGTTTACGTTGATGCAGACAACAACTCTTTCGACAACTTCTGTGAGGAAACATTCACTCGGGACGCATACCCTGCGACTGATTCCAGCACTGTTGAAGGATTTGCGAGCGTCTTTAACGACATTCGAATCTCTCAGATGACTGTGGTCCAAGGCTACAATGCTGACGGAACCGGGCAAGGCACCTCCTTCTACACTAACGCAGATACCGGCGACTTGAACGTTGGTACTTCATACCTTCACGTCGAAGTAGAACATCGTGGAAGCGAGGCTGAATCGACTTATAATTGGTCAGTCAACTTCCAAATTACCGATCCAGACGGTGGAGTCGTTGATGTTATCGATTCCACTACATGTGAGGAAGTCGAGCCATCATACCCAATGTATGCTCCTCTCGGAGTCGGACAAGGAATGTCGATGACCGGGTATGCTTGCACAATGGTTTCCCTGTCTATGGACGGCGAATACACATTCTCTGCAGAGCTTATCAATGATTCAAAGATGTCAGATGCAAAACCATCGAACAACGATATGAGCATGACCTTGAATGTTCGAAACAATGCCCCATTGATTATCGCTTTGGACTTGTTGAACGAAGGTGATCTTTACATGGGTCAAGATGACCTCATTTCGATGGCTGTTCAAGTCTTCGATGTTGACGACCCAAGTTCTTCAAACCTCGAAATTGAATGGATGTACAACGGCGTTGCGCTACCGGGTTGCGAGCGTGCTAACATGCTCACAGTCTGCTCGGTTCTTGTACAGGCGGACTATGTGACAAACTTCCCGATCTCTGTGAACGTTTACGACGCTAACGGTGGAGAAACCTCGAAAGAATTGATGCTTCAAGTTTGGAACGATGGAAGTTATTTCGCTTCAACCACAAGCGGTCTAGGACTCAATTATGACCTTCTCTACTGGGGAACAACTCCATTCACCGTTACCGCTACCGACGGAGACGCTCTGACAAATCTGGAACTTCCAGGTTTCACCGGCCGATACGACTCAGTAGGTGTCATTGACTATTCTCCTTCGACAACTTACTCTGCAAACGATGTATTGCAACAATCAATGAGTATTCAATACGCTAAGAGTTTGGGTGCCACGTCTCTCTGGTATGTGAATGGTGCATCTTGGACAATGCTCAGTGATGCTCCAACCGATGTTGATGCAACAACAGGGCAATTTGCCTACACTTTCCCAGCGAACTCGCCGATTCTATCGAACGGACAACTTGTACTCATGGGAGGCTCTCTCGCTCAAGCAGAGGTGCCGTCTGCAAGTATCACTGGATTCAACGCGGCAGCCGCAAAGGGTGGAGCAATCCAGATCAACTGGAACGTCGACGGGACCATGCTTTCCGGAGACAGTATTGATGTCACCGTTTGTGAAACCGTAGACTGCACAACAGCATTTGAGATCTCTCTTGGAGCAGGTAACACCTCTTACCCATACTCTGGACAATCGACGACCCATGGTGTAGAGTACACCGTTACTGTTGCCGTTTGCAATGAAGTTGGATGCAGCAGCCCAGTCGGAACTGGCACAGTCGTTGCAGACAGTGCAGTTGATGGTGAAGCAGCAGCAACAGACCTCACAATTGCAGCAGTTGAGAACACATGGACAGTTTCATGGACAGCTGCAGGTGCTCAAGACGATGTCGCATCTTGGAAGGTTTGCTACCAACGTGGCTCCTTTGATGCAGCAAACATGCCTGAGACATGTCTTGACGCAACCGGTACCACACTCGATGTCGATATCTCGACATGGTCTGCAGGAACGTACACCTATCATTTCACTGCAGTACCAGTGGATGCTCTGGGCAACTCCATGGCAGCAGCTTCGATGAACAGTATCGATTACCAGCGAGATTCCGACAACACCAACACTGATGACGGAACTACAATCATTGGCGATGATGTTGAAGGCGGTGTGCCTACTTGGACTTGGGGCGTCATTGGTGGCGTCGTTGTCGTAGCATTCATCGTTGGTGCATTCATCCTCTCCCGTGGTGGAGAAGGCGACGAAGGCAAAGATTGGGATTACTGATTTTTCCTTTGACGGTGATGAAACATCCCTCTTGCGAGAGGGAAGAGCCGCTGAGAGGGCCGTTTCGACGGCCCTCTCGGCCTCCTTACTCTTTTACAAATCTACGCGACATGCCAAGTTATGTTGATGGTAGAAATCCGAAAATTTTTGCTTCGATTTCAGTGGTCAAACCTCACAATATCTCAGGTATGATCTTGTAAGATTTCAGAAGTGTTACTTTTACAAATCGTTTGCACCATTCTCGGAGACTATATCCATTCAATACTCCATATGGCGCAACATTTTCAACTGTGGAAATCAAACATTTTGCACCCCAACTCCTATAAGGGGAGCAAGGCGTGGGATGCTTTGCATACAATCCGTATAGGTGAATGACATGTTGGGAATAAAGAATACCAAGAAAGCATCTGTCTTTAACGGAATTGGCATAGCACTGTTGTTGTGCGCATTGATGGCCCTCATGCCTATGGCTGGGTTCGTCGATAACAACGCAGGCGATGTGGAGTTTGTAGCTACAAACGACACAGCAGGGGATGACCTCCTCGCTTTGCCAACTTCGAAAGAGACAGGTATTGAATACGAATACGAACCATCCGATGAACTCATCGGCATGAGAGACCAAACGAGCAAGACCTTCGTCCTTGATGACGGCAAATTCGTGCAACTTCTGCACGATGCGCCAGTTCACTACATGGGCGAGAATGGAGAATGGGCAGACATCGATCTCAACGTTGTCGCTACTGCCAATGGTTGGGAAGTGGCTGATAACACATACACGACTCAATTCGCTCCTGAAACAGCAAATGGTGTGGCTATTCAAGTCAACCCATCGGTCGACCCAATCGTCATGGGAATGAATCCAATGTTGATTACTCTCGATGAAACAATGACGACTCCTGAAATCTACGATGCTGCTCCATCAACCGATGAAGTGCAAGTAGGTGGGAACATGGTTCGCTATCCTGTCGCAGAAGGGTTTTCTCTCGACTATACTGTTCAGAGCAACCAACTCAAGCAGAATTTGATTGTCAATGAACGTCCAATTCTCAAGGAAACCGATGCTTGGTTTGGATTCTCGGAACTGGTGCAACTTCCTTCTGGATTCGCACTCTTCCTCGGAGAAACAATGCTTGGGGAAGAAATGACTCAAACACAAGAACCTCTTGACATTCGAAACACTGAAACTGGACAATTGCTCGCACAAATCCCAGTTCCAGTTGTTGTAGAAGAAGGCAATGCAGCTGAGCCATATACGGCAACATACTTCATTCAAGTCATTGATTCGCAAATTATCATTTCCACTCTCGTTGAGTCGGACTGGATTATGTCTGATGACCGCGCATTCCCGCTGGCCATTGACCCAACCATTCAAGTCTCTAACGTAAACAGTGGTTACTGTTACAAGAACTACAACCGATGTTACATGGCTCGTACGACCACATACCTACAAAAGGGACAATCTTCATGGTCGTCTTACAACGCCAACGTTAACTACTACCTGCCGTTCAATTCGTTTACATTTACGACCTCAAACCAACTGCCAAACCAGGCAGTCGTTGAGTCGATTTCACATTACCAGACATGGACGTACCAAACAGGTGCGACTACGGCAAACTCCGTTGCTGCAACAGTTCTACAAGACTGTGGCTCTCCGACCTCCTCCGGTATGCCTTACGGCTGGACTATGCCTGCGGCACCTACAAACGGTTGTTCAAACACCCTTGCATCCAGTGCTTACGCATCTACCAGTACAATGTACAACAACGGCAACTCACGAAAACTCATCGCTTCGATGTGGAACAGTGATTCCTTTGATACAGTGACTCCAGCATACTACTCGTCAACTACTGCTGACGTTTGTACTACGAACGCTACATGTGCTACAAGCACTCAAGCAAGTTACATCACAGATGCGCAGAACGGTAGTTCAACCATTGCTATTGGATACAAAGTCCCAGGAAACACTGGTTATACTCGCGCATACCACTCCAATGGAGGAACCACGAACTCTTACCTAAGTATCACCTACTCTGGTGGAGTTGACACTGATGCACCGTCTTCAGATTTCATTCCTTACCACAACGTCACCTCGTACATCGAAGGTTCACGAACCTTCTTCACCACGCTGTCTGACCTGTCAAACATCGATACGACTGCAAACAACAAACCTACGCTCAATTACGCACTCAATAACGGTTCGTTCACGAGCGTGAGTGCAACAAGCATTGGAACATGTTCAACAACTGACGCGACCTGTCAGTTCCGAGCAACAACTCCGACGATATCTGCAGGCGACTACGTCGAATATTACTGGAAGTTCCAAGACCTAAACTCCAATCCGAACATTGGATTCGATCCGGCATTGAGCGGCGCACAAACGGTCCCAACACCGTACAACTTCACCGTCGAAGATGTCGAAGATGCAGGAGATGACAAAAAACTCACAGTGCTCATGACTGATGTTCACGCAGGCAGTTATTCGAGCCCATCAGCAAATCAACTCATCGATCGACAATTCACACACTTTGACGGAAGCGATGAATTCTACTTTGAATTCGATGTTTCTACTTGTGGAACTGGGTCCAGTCAGTGTTTCTTCACTGGTTCAAACTGGGATGCTCCTAACTACTACTTCTACAACAACTGGATGGGTCAACACGCAACTGTTGCTGGTTCAGGGTCAAACGGAATGGGTTCATCTTCAACCCGCTCGAACACCTTTGAGCACATGACTAACGACGGCGGATATCTAACAATCTCTGCTGACAAAGGGCCAGGCATGAACTTGCTTTACCTCTATGATTCAGGTAAGAATGCCTTTGCCATGGTTGGTATCGGAAGCTCTCCTTCAATCGACAGCAAATTGTCAGGTGGAAGCCAAATGGATGCAAGTTATGCCTATGGTAACTCCCCTGCTTACAAGATCACACTGGGTTCTGACTCAGCAATGACTGCAGCAGGTGAAGAAACATACGGTGGACAAATGGGCCTCTTCTCGTTTGGTAACGCAACTGGTGGAGCGGGAATTAACGCAAACCGACTGTGCGTAACTACAAACGGTTTCGTTCACTTCTTCCGAAGTCCATTCGCTAGCCGCGACCAATGTTCAGGTGCCTACTACTACGGTGGTTCGTACTTCAGCGGCGGTACAACCGACGAACGAGCTCTCCCATCATATGTTTGGTCGGGATGGGTACACGCAATGGGATACTACGGTTCCCAGGCTGCAAGCGGTACGCAAACATACAAGATTGGCGGCGTTGCTCCAATTCCTGACACCTTTGCGCCAATCGCAGATCACTCCGCACTTTCGGACTCCCACAGCAAGGACCGAACCATATCGGTGGTTTTGTCTGATGGTGGAGACCCACCGACCGGTTTGAACGTCAGCACAACTGCTGGTGTTGGGCCAACTCTGTATTACAGAATCACCAGTGCAGACGGCACCACCGGTTCATGGACCAGTAAACTTCTGACTCCACAAGGTAGTTCAACTCGAGCCCAATGTGTTCTGTCCGCATGTACTTGGTCTGCAGATCTTGAAGACCTGGAACGCGAAGACTCAGTCGAATACTACCTTTACGCTGAGGACACATCTCAAGTGGCATCAACCGTTAACAGTTTGACAACCAGCACCGAAACATTCAGTGTTGGAGACCCAAACAAGATGTTCATTGTTGAATGGAGAGACATGCAATACACCAACAACAACTTCCGTTGTACATTCCAAGCCGTCTTCTACGACGTCACGAATGAGATTGAATACCACTACGACGATGCTTGTAAGAACTCTTACGACGCAGCCACTGTCGGATTCATGGATCAAACACGATCACATGGACAGACAATTCGTCACAGAACGAGTACTTCGTACCTCAACGGAGCAAACCCTCACACCAACAACTACCGTATTACTACGGACAGTACAGACGGCGCTTGGGAATCCTTCGACAGAGGAATGAATCCAATGGTTAACGGTATTGAAACGGATATCATGGGTACCAGCGGAGGAACTCCATCTGGATACTACTGTTCATCGAGTTACTACTTCCGAACTTACGGCTCTCAATGTGCTGATAACATTGCAATGCCAAATGGATTCAACTTCACCTACTTCGGAACCGATTACAACTACACGGACAGCAATGACCGCATTAACATCGAGCGACATGGAAACATGCATTTCGTTAGCAGCGGCTCAACAGCAAATGTCCGTGCTATGACGACCTGGTACGGCAACATGCCTAAGTTACCATACTCGTCGAACGTTGCTGCACCTGCAGGATTGATTGCCCCGTATTGGTCGTACTATGGATCATACTACTGCTACCAAAACACTGCAGTCGATTGTGGTGTTTACTACCGAACAATGCCATTCGAAGGCAAGGGTACTGATGTCACATCAGATATCACATCCGACACAACGTGGGATGTTGAAGACAGTCCAGTTCGAATCAACCCGGCTGGTGACTATTTGACGATCTCTGCTGACCTCACCATCCAACCAGGTACAGTTATTCAAGTCGGCGCAGGTAAGGGAATTTCCTTTGACGGCGCTTGTGACAAGATGACAATCAACGGTAACAGCACCGACCACGTTCTCTTCGAAGGGCTTGGTGGCGCAGATTGGAAGGGTATGGCATTCACCGGAGCTTGTTCGACAAGTACCGATAACCGCCACGTCTTCTCCTATGTTGACTTCAAGAACACAACCGATGCTGCAATCGCTGCAGGTTCTCGCCACGGCTCGAGCCCAATCAGCAATGCAAACGTAGGTAACTTCACAATGAACCACGTGACTTTCACGGATGTTGGTGCAGCTTTCGAACACGGTAGCGGCCAAGGAACAGTTGTGTCGATGACCGAATTCAGTGTCGACGGAACTGATGATTCATGTTTCGACTTCGCTGAAGACACTGTTGCAACTTTGACAGAAGGAACCATTGCGAACTGTAACAAAGACGGTGGTGCCAACAACGGCGCAATCGTTAACGTTGCGGGTTCAACAGGCGGTTCTCTCTTCTTGGAAAACACGACAATTACCAACGCATATGTGAACTTGATCAGTGTTGATCTGGACATGGTTACCATTTCCAACGTCACCGCTACGGCAACAAACGCCCAGTCCGGGTCTGCCCTCAATTCAGATGCAGGCGCTGGTGCAGAAGTTGAAATCTTCAACTTTGATGCAACAAACTATGCCTCTGTCTCTATCGATGCAATGGGCTCAATCTTGATGACTGATGTCGATGTAGGAAGCGCTTCAATGAACTTCTTCCCTGGTGGTAGTACCACCTCCTCGACAACCGGTGCGTTCGGAGACAATGCAGTCTTCGATACAGTTACCGCAGGCAACATGATCATGCGCAACTTGCAACCTGGAACCTTTGATGATATCAGTGTTGATGATTTGAAGATTGAAGGTGACACTACGAACTCCGACATGGTCTTCATCAACAACCTTGATGTTGCGCATTTCGAAGTGACTGGTTGCAGTGGCTGGAATGTAGGAATCAATTCCATGACTGCAGAACGCGTTACCACAAACGGATGTTCCGCAGCAAAGAACTCGGTTCTCATTGCCGACTCGACTATTGCACACACCTCAGCACTTGATTCAGCCGTTTATGCACGATATTCTGATGTCACAATTGGTGAAACTACCATGACATCGACGACAGCAGGAACTGGAAGCATTTACCTCGCACAAGCAGACACGAACTCAAACATTCGTCTCATTGAAGTTACCCAAAACGGTGACGATTGCGCAAATGTAAACGGTGGAACTGGAGATTGTGACGTTGATGTCGCATCTTCATCCTCTGAGATTTGGTACGGTGGATTGTCAACAGTTCGAACATATCGAATTGCTCTTGTCAACAACGTGCCAACGAACATCTACAAGTCTGGACATACCGTAACTGCTGCAGTTACGGACAGTTCTGGTTCTGAACTCTTTGAAGTTGGAAGTCACATCACTGACACAGCCTCGTCCAACCTTGGAACTGCAAGTGTTTGGGTTATCACCGGCGACGAATCTGGCGGAAACACCTACTCGGACCACAACATCCGTGCATTCGGACCTGCAGGTCAAAACGAAACAATGACTTCCGCTTCCTGGTATCCAACAGCTGGATTTACCATTGGTAGTACGATTGACCTCTTGCTCGAACCTGCTCCTGTAGATTTCGATCAAGCAGGTATGGACTGTGCTTGGATGGATGCCTATGTTGACCCATCGAACGGAGGACAATTGCCAACAAACGGTACAACTGCTAACGGAAACACAATCTTCGAATTTGACGGAACACCGATGACACTTTCGGCCGACCTAACGCTCGACGGTTGTGTCATGATTCTCAAGGGTTCATCGCTTAAGGTGAAGAGCACTGCAACCAGCAGTCCTGTTCTTACACTCACGAACGGTGGCAAAGTAATCGTATCTGTTTCACCAGATACCGGTGCAGTCGGAGCTATTAGTGCAGTTTCACCTTCATATGGACTCAACTTGGACATTGTTGCAGGAACTCTAGAACTCGACGGCGGAATAGTACGTGATCTCGCTCAAGATTCAACCACAGACTCCGCATTGTACATCGGTGATGGGGCCACTCTCAAGATGATGGATGGTGCATCGATTTTCGGCGCATCTGCAAACTCTGACGATATGGCTACTGTGAAAATCGACGGTGGAACAGTTAACATTGCTGATTCTTCAATCGTAAACACCGGTCAATCCGGAACAGCTCTTTGGGTTGAAGCATCTGGCGGATTCATCGACAATGTCGTTGTCAAGAACGCTGCTGTTGGTATTCAATCTTTCAACGGTGCTCCACAGGTTGACGGCTTCACATCAACAGACAACACCGTGGGTGTTGATATCTACGGTGGAATGTCCCTACCTACAATTTACCGAAGCACATTGCTTAGCGGTGAAAGCACAGGATGGACGACCTACAAGATTGACTTGTCGACCTTCCTCGGTGAGGATTTCTTGCAAGTCGGTATGAACAGTATCTTTGGCGGTGGAAACGCTCACCCAAGATACAATTACGGTACCACAAAGTACTACATGATTACCGATCGATACAACATCGAATTGGAAGACGACAATGGAAACACGTGGAACATCACTGATGCAGATGACCTTGGTTACTACCCAATCAGCGCCGCTGATCCGAAGTCTGGTACGCCTGGTTACGCAACCTATGCGCCTGGTGCAGTCGGTGGTGTCCCAAGTTTGGATTGTAACACCAACGGATACGCTTACGGGCCAAATTATCCATCAAGCTCGATTGGTTATTACTACCAGATCTGGTCACAATGGGCAGGTTCCACCCCTGGATATCCTGCTTACTATGAATCCAAGCCTCTTGAGTTCGGTTTCGACTGGGAAAACATCGAAGATGTCTCACCAACAGGTTACTACGCATACTACCCTTACCACTATTGGGGTGCTTACTACACTACTTACCACGCAATGTACAACCCAGTCTTCTATCCTCCTGAAGGAATGCAAGGAAGCTACAACATTTGTTACGACCGTGCTTACACTTACTACATGAGTCCTGGACAAGGTGCTCGAATGACCATGCCGACCATCGACATCTCTGCTTCTAACCTCAGCAAGGTTTCGTTGTACATGGACGTTCTTCACAACCGTGCAGACAACTACCAAGACCGTTTGGAAATCGTTGCCCGCTCGGGTGACAACGCAGCACTACTTGGTGCCTACGCTCGTGAATCCGGTACTCCGCTCTTCAAGGATGGAACGATTACTGGTGCAGACACTGGAGTGTCCATTGGTGGCGCATTCGCTGCCGGACACATCCAAGATGTTACCGTTACAAACCCAACCGATTCAGGTATGGAAGTCTCAGGTCAAACTGCAGCTACAAGCGACGGATTAACCGTTACTGGTGGAGATTACGGTATTCTAGTTGGTAACTCAGCATCTGGTTCCATGGACTTCATGAACATTGATTTCGATGGAAATACCAATGCAGGTATCTACTACACGAAAGATCTCGCAGGTGATATGTCTGGAACCGTTGAAAACAGTGGAACTGCATTCAAGTACGGTGCAAACACTGCAAATGATGTCTCCTTCTCGGATGTCACCATCTCGACCAACGCTGTTGGTGTTGAAGCAAGCGGTACTGGTGATTTCACCTTTACCAATGTGACAATGGGTAACACGAAGGATTTCTCAATAACCGGTCAATCGAACATTGAGTTCATCGAAGGTACTGTGGATTCGACAACCGTCGATGTCACTGGCGTTGGTGAGTTCACTCGAAAGCGATCTATGGAAGTTGAGTTGCTCGCCGACACATTTGCTGTCTCCGGCGCAACGGTCACATTGATTGACGCTGATGGTGGTGCTGCTGGATCTGGAACTACGGACTCCAACGGTATCGCAGAAGGATTGAACTTCATCACTGCTGTCGTTGATAGCAATGGATTGACAATTCCTTCCCTCGCAGGATACGAAGTAATGAGTGTTGCAGAAATCGACTACTTCTACACAACCAGTACGAACAACAAGGCTGACTTCCGCTATGCCACCCAAGGCGTAACACTTACTGACGTTTCAGGGAACAGTGCAACGGTGCCACTTACCACTCAGATTTCTGAGCGTGTATGCTGGTACTCAACCAGTTCTGCTTACACAACCGTGACTCCTTGTGCGGGTTCATTCTTTACGAGTGGAACACGTACCTACGACGATGGTAACGGTGGAACGGTCAATGAATACGCATACTCGAATTCCTTGACGATCAACCAACAAGGCAACACCATCATGATGGACGTGCCATACATCTACCTGAAGTCAAACACACCTTACAACTTCAACGGATCGACTATTCTATCCACTGGTGCATACGATTTCTATGACTCACAACGTTGGTACACAAATTACCCATACGGTGGCGAAGTTTACATGAACGATGCTGCTCTATATGGTGTCACTGTCAACGATGACACCGGTGGCATGTACGGTATCGAACTTGGTTATTATGGTTCTCCTATTACCACATTCGTGGCAAACAATTCCATCTTCTCCAACATTGCGAAGATTGAGTCACAGAACGGATACACATGGGGTTCGAGCAACCAATACATTTGGGAAATTGAAGAATTCTCTGTCACGAATTCAACAATTACTCACTTCAAGGGCTATACTGCACTTAACAATGCAATCCAGAACACGGACATGTGTATGGTTCTATCCGGTGGCGAAGGTTCAGTCGTGAGTGATAACATATTCAACGACTGTGGCGTCGGTGTTGAACTCACACGTTCACCTTATTGGAATCGACACGGAACGAATGTAGGAGTAGACAATGTCACAATCTCGAACAACGTCTTCAATGACGGTGGAGAAATTGCTGATATCTGGCTCTACCGTGACGGTTCGAGCGAAAACGCATTGATTTCGGGTAACATAATGAACAACGGTGGTGCAGCAGTTGCAGCAATTGGGATTTACGACGGTGGACACACTGGTACAATGATTACTGGAAACACGATCAATTCAGTGACCGATGGAATTTACATTGATAATGCATTGGATTACCGTGTAACTGGCAACACCATCAACGGAGCTGGAGATTCTGCATATACTGCAATCAGTACCGTGGAAGGCTACGGTGATATTGACAACAATACCATCGTTGATTCAGATGGCGGTATTGTCGTCGACAGTCCGACATCTCCTCCTGCGCCAACAACTTCGTTGTGCAGTATCTCGAGTAATTCCTATCGTTACTCCGCATCATGTACTGCAACCCTCGGTGTCGGTAAGACGCTCGATATCAACATCAGAACAGACTCTTGGGGCTATGAAGCAGCTATTCAGATTACCAAGCCTGACGGAACAACCGATTCATTCGGCCGTGGAACAAGTTCGACCTTTGCGAGCAACACTGCGTATACGCCACTTGCAACATACACTGCTCCAGGCGTTTACCTTCTTGCTCTGACAGACTCGTACGGTGACGGTGGTACAGATGTATTCATGGTCGAAGGCGGAATTGCTGCTGGATACACCGGACCAACTCTTGCTGACAACTCGATCAGCATATCTGCTGGACGCACAGCACCAAGCGCTGTTGGACTTGTACTGGAAGACTGTGATGGAGTGAGCATTAATACCGCTCGTAACACCATTACTTTGTCTGACATGGCAATGGACATCGACAACTGTGACGTTACTGATCAATCCTCGGTGCTTACCGGTAACGATGATTCCACAACTGTTGGAATTGATTCTGACGATGCTAGCGGAGACACACTTACCCTCAGCGGTACGACAATCTCTGGATACGCAACAGGTGTCGAGAAGACCAGCGGAGAACTCATCCTTACAGGTGATGCATCCATCTCTGGTGACGACTACGGTGTCTATGTTGATGACGCAACTGTTGTAGCGATTAACGCTGCAGTAGATGGTGGAGCAACCGGTACCGGTCTCTATGTCGTTGACAGTGATGATGTATGGGTATACCCAATGAACGCTTCCGGATTGGTCGGAATGTACGTCGAAAACTCACCATTCCGTTGGGATGGAGGAACATCGACTGCTACGACAACCATCGAAGTCGTTGAATCACAAGGTAGTGTTGAAAACATGACTTGGACCACCTCCTCGACTCAGATTGATGCAGGAAGCAACGCCTACGTTACATCGATTGGTAACACAATTGATGAAAACAAGCTGATTGTCGACTCATCTGCAACTATTGATGAAGCAAACTTGTTCTCGATGGATTCAACCCACTTGAACGCTGCTCCAACAAATGAAGTTGCAATGATGATTAAGTCTACTGACGGTACACGTGCATCCTATGTTTCGACAACCTTCCAACCAGAAATCATGAACGTTGATGGTTCAAACGATGACTGGGTTGGTGGAAACGCCCTCAACCCATCTGGCTATGCAATGCCAGGTCTCATGAGCGGTAATGGAACAAACGACATGCTTGTAACGTACATCGAAGGCGATGATCTCTACATTGGTCTAACCGGTGAAGATCTTGCAGCAAGCGATGTTCTCATCTACCTCAGCGTTGATGGCAGCGGAAGCAGCACAGGATACAACCTCGGCGGATCTCACGAACTGCCATTCCAAGCAAACTACGTGCTTTGGGCAGACAGCGAGACATCCTATGACCTGTACAGCTACGGTTTCCTCGGATGGGGTGCAACCTCACTCAGCTCGGCTACCGTTGATATCGCATCCACATCTGGATTGACTGAAATTTCCATACCGTTCTCACGAATTGGTGGAACACCAAGTCAGATTGACATCGTCGCAATCGTTCAAGGTGAATCGACCGCTGATGTCAGCACAGTTCACCCAACTCAAACGATCGATGCTTTGAACACGCTTCAGGACTTCTCTGAATACATCACTGTGGAACTCAACCACGATGATTTGTTGACTGGAGAGATTAATGATGAAGTGCTTGTTTACCGCTCATTCAAGGGTACAACCACTCCGAGTGTTGCTAAGAACTACGATGTTCTCATCAAGACCGAAGCAGATTGTGAATACGATTGGGAAACTGCAACAGACTTGTCTCTTGCTACCAATGTCGCAATCACACTCGACATGGCTCGTGCTTGTCCTGAGATTCAATCGACTCTACAAGACATCACAGTTGCGGAAGATTCTGGCGCTTACACATTCAGCCTGACCAACATGGCAGACGACGTGCAAGACCTCGAAGCTGACCTCACATGGACCTCAGCAGCTGGCAACCTTGTCGCATACGACAATGTGCTTGTTGATTGGAACCAAAATGGACAAACTGTGACCATTACTCCGCTCGATGACCAATTCGGTACTCTCGATTACGAGTTTGAAGTCACTGACAGCAATGGTTTGACAGACAAGAAGAACATCTCCTTCATTGTCACCAACGTGAACGATGCCCCGGTAATCTGCAACGTTGAAGACGCAGGATGTATGCCTATCTTCTCCTCTGATGATAACTTCGACAACATCCTTGCAGAAGGATTTGGAACACATACCAAGGATCTCGGAGACGTTTCAAACGCTTCCAAGTCCTACATCCGTGACATGGCAAACGAACAATCACCTGTTCGCCAAGTCTACGATTGGGATGCATCTGTTGACTCGACTTGTATCGCGTTCAGTGTTGAAGTGAACACACTCAACTCGCTTATCATTACCGAGAACACTTCCAACGAAAAGGGCGGTTCATGCACAGTTACGCTTGAACTCTCTGATGACGGCAACGAAAACACCGATGCTATACCGTACACAGTCGACTTCTCAGTCGCTCCAGTGAACGACGCACCTGTGATTACCTTGCAAGATGTTGACGGACAGAACTTGTTGGTCAGTGATGCTGGAAGCCGTGCAAACGGTGAAGGTGAATTCATCACCATGACGGAAGACGACACCAATGTTGACAACCTCACTTGGGATCTTCTACCATTGATGAACGATATCGACCACGATGTTCCTGCAGACCTTACTTGGACTGTTGAGCCAACTGCACAGTGTGCATACACCAACTACTTCACAACGGCAATCGTCGGAACTGATTTGGTCTTCACACTGATTCCAGACGCAACCACAAACGGTTACGATTGGGAAGTTGATTACATGAACGACAACGGTATCCACCAACTACGACCTGCTGGCCAAACTTTCTGTGCCATCAACTTGGTTCTCAAGGATACTGCTACCGCACCATCACACACGCCTAACTACGACACGACTGTCCTCAACTCAGCATTCACTGAGCAACTGGCACCGTACGCTCAAGGCCAAGATGATGTTGTGATGTATGTCACAATTGATCGTGTTGCAGAGAACGTCGCAGACTACTCACTTGACACAACATCTGGAGTGAACTTCAACGGCATTACCAACATCATGACTGGCACCTATGTTCCTGTTTCAGTGAACATCGATGCTGGTGGCGATGAAGGACCATACACGTACGACCACATGTTGGCAGTGACCTTCCACACAGATGGACACACTGAAGAAGAAACCACACGATACTACAACGTTCCTGATTACGGAACAACGTTGACTGTTGAGGAATACATCTTCATGACCAAGGACACGACCAAGGTAGAAGTTTCAATGGATGTTCTAACATGTTTGAACAACCCATGTGACCTCACTGTTTCATCCAGCGAGCGATTCCAATCCGATGACCCTGAGTCCCACCGTGCAAACAACGGCGGTTCCCAAGGTGCTCTTTGGTCCTCTCCTGGTCAATATGGACAGAATGCATCGCAGACCTCGGAACGCCGACCAATGCTCGAAGACAGTTTCTGGTGTAACAACCGAATGACGACCTTGGACCTTGCAACAGCTGAAGCAAACAGCGATTGGGGCAAGTGTAACGAATACGCATCTGGCTCAGGTTCCTTCGGAGCAACTGGACAGAACCTACCGATCGTTGTCCGAACCATTGGAGCAAGTTCTGTTCCATCGTTCGCACCAAGCATCGTTGTGGTCAGTCTAACTGGCTTGTTTGTCAGCGCTCTTGCCTTCTCCAGCCGCCGTGCTGACGATGAAGAAGAAGTTGTTGAGAACAAACTCGAAGACGACGAAATGGCTGTGAGCCCAGTTATTGCTACCATCCTTATGGTTGCAATCACAGTGGTTCTTTCTGGTGTCATCTATGTGTGGGCAAGCAGCCTCGCAGAAACTGATGTCAAGGGTGTACCTCGAGTCACCTTTGCTATCGATGATGTCAACAGCTTTGATGTCGACGAAGGCCACTGGAGAATTACAGTTCAAGCGTCCGAAACTGACTTGGCAACCCAAGCAGTCGAGGTTCGTGTGTTCTATGTTGATGCCAACGGTGAGGCACAAGTAAAGACAACCAATCTAGCAGATACTGCAGGCGTTTATGGGTTCAATCCTCAGAACAGTGACTCTATGGTTACGTTCGTGGACCAAGTGAATTCTGAAGGTGATGACAAGGTTTCGACCTTTAACACCGGTGACACAATCTTTGTGCGCACGCATGACACTGACGGAACACCACTTGAAGATGTGACCATCTCCTTGAACTACGCACCAAGTGCTGGTCAAGGTGCGCAACTTCGTACATGGTCTGGCTTGTCTTACGACATCAGCGCTTGAGTTTAATCGCTTAAGTGATGAGAAAACGGACGCATTGGGGAGGGGTTTGATCCCCTCCCCTTTGTCTCCCGCATCCCTTTGATGGGATGACTACCTTTCGAGGTAGAGAGCTACACGATCGCAGGGGGTTTCCTTACGGGGCCCCCTGCCTTCGTCCTTTTTTTTATTTTTATTCTTACTACGGTTCCGAGCGAACCCTTTCAAGTGATGAGTCTAACAGGATATTGATACTCATGTCAAATGCCTCAGAAATCCCCCTTACAAAGTGCGTTGTTTTCGATTGTGATGGAGTCCTTGTTGACGCCGTAAGTTCGTGGAGAACCTTGCATGACCATTTTGGTACAGATAACTCTCTTCATCTCCAACGTTTTATCCGTGGAGAAATCACTGACGTTGAGTTTATGCGTTCGGATATCCAGATGTGGAAGGCTGTCCAAGACCCAATCTATCGTGATGAATTGTTTCGAGCCTATTCGGGTGTGAAACTTATGGATGGAGCACGCGAAGTTGTTGAGGAATTGCAGTCGAACGGTGTGTTCGTAGCAATAGTTAGTGCCGGTGTAGATTTGTTTGTCTCATCGATTGCTGCAATGCTCAAAGTCGACGATTGGATTGCAAATGGTTTTGTTTTCAATGATGATGATTCACTTTCAGACGAGGGAGTATGTCGACTTCATGCAACTGGTAAGGGGGATGTCGTCCATCGTTTGTTACAGATGAATAACTTAGAGGTTGAAACATGTGTTTCAGTTGGTGACTCTGAAATGGATTTGTCGATGCACGTCGATGGCAGCAGGTTCATCGGTTTTAATCCGACACGCGACTCTTCCATTGCAGCATTCAACGATGCGGACATCGACGTAGTCCACGGTAAGGATTTGCGTGCAATACTTCCGTTCCTGCGTTTGCAATAATCATGCAAACGGTATTGCTGTTGTAGCGTGACTCTTCAAATTAACAATGGTGAGCATACATGGTTTAGGCTGGAACCCCAGCATTCTTTGGTAGGATGTTTGGTCTTGCCAAGTACTCGAACAAATCAGCGTCGTACCCTTGAAATCAATGCAAGCGTGACCATGAACGTGTCCTGTTACAAATATGTCAGGTACTTCACGAATCACGAGCCCATCTTCTGGTTCGGGAGAAAGTGGAGTTTTCCCACCCCATTGGGGGGCTAAGTGTCGGCGTCTGAGCATTTGTCGCATCGCTTCCACAGGGTCTGCGTATGTAACCGTCCTTAGACCTGCCACAAAGTCGTCAATTGACTTGCCGTGATAGGACAAGAGGCGAACGCCATGGAGCGAGAAATCACACGGGTTACCTACGAAGGTCGTTGTATTGTAATCCTGCTGAATGTCTTTTTCGAATGTGGGCTGAGGCTCAGCAGGTCGTACTGCATCGTGGTTTCCAGGAAGCATGACACATTCCACCCATTCCGGTAATAATTCCAATAAGCGAGCAAATTCTGAGTATTGGCCAAACAGGTCAGGAATCGACAATTCACTGTCTTGGCCTGGATAAATACCGACTCCATCGACACAATCTCCAGACAGAATAAGATATTTGATTGTCTTTGCTAACGGGTCGGTATGGAACCATCGAACCATTTTATGCCATTGAGCCTCCAAAAATGTCTTCGAGCCAACATGAATGTCCGAGAGAAATGCTACACTAACCCCGTGCTCTGCTGAGGCCTTCTTGTGGCTTGCTTCCATCGGGAAATGCAAGTCATCCACATAGAACATATCTCCTGTTTGACTGAACGTCCCTGAAACGCCAAGGACATCGTCAGGCATGAGTCCAGCTTCCAAAATCTGCTCTTGGGCTCGGTCTCTGTCGTCACCCTTTCTCTTGGTAAGCAAGCAGGTGAGTTCACCGGTTTCATCCTCAAGGTTCCACATGAGGTGGCCGTTTTTTGTGTAGCGAGGTTCATTCACTAGCCCAATCGCTACTGCTTTGTTTTCATACCCCTGATACCGACTGCTTTCCGCATGAAGCCTTGAGATTTCAGTCGGAGTTCGTGGTAATCTAGAATTTTGAATGATCATTTTGCGTATACTTTGCAACCGGTCTCCAAAGCACGATGTAATGTCTGCCATTTTTCCCTCGGTTACACTGTTGCCAGTGATGTCATAGTGGACCAAAATATCTGTGGGAGCATCCGATGCATGTTCGCTAAAGTCAGAGGTATTCCAGTCTGGCAAGTTGTTCCGGAATCGAATATCGAGTGGTTCTGGTGCTTTTATTGGAGCAATGGTGCGACCGAGTTCAGCAGCTGGCGGTTTCACAACAGGTTGGGCAACAATCGGTGTTTGCGGAGGCTGTCGTGCGCTCTTTTTCCCATTCCATACTTCAAGCATGGACTCCAATATTTCTTGAGTGAGATATCCCTTGCTGAATCCGACGATTTCTGCACAATCCAACACGCCATTGAGGTCCTCGAGTTCGAGAAGCCGTGGACGAACTGAAGCCGCAGGGAGGATTCCACGGGTGCGTAGAAGCCCCGTCATCTCCTCCTCGGTGGCACCCATGATGAGAGGTGACGCATTCAGTGCAAAAGCACATCGGCTGGTCTGGTTGAGAAAAGGTGATGTCTAGTCCCATTCGACTTGAGTGTCAAGTGTCGATTCTTCGGCAGGGTCGGCTTCTCCATCCCAGGCATCATCTTGCCAAGGTGCAGATTCACGTGCCGCTTCTTCTCGCTTTTGCCGCTCCAATTCAAATTGCACTTTGACCGCTTCTTCATCCGCCAGTATCCTCAGTTCTTCTTTGCGCTGTTCTTCAGCCATCGTCATTGCCTCGTCCCATCTTTTGATGGTTGAGTTGAGTGCGAAATGAACGAAACCGATTTTGTTTTCTGCACGGTTTCCTCCAATTTGAGTTGATTCTGCATTTGCCCAATATCGAGAGGCAATACCCACGTAAACCAGTCCAACTTTCTTGTTTGAACCGTCATTCTTTGGTCCGGCAATACCCGTAATTGAGATGGCAATGTCTGCATTGGCGTTCTTGAGAGCTCCTTGAGCCATTTGGATGGCTACTTCCGCAGATACAGCCCCTTTCTTTTCCAAGGATGCTGGTTTGACACCGAGTTCACGGATTTTTGCATCGTTTGAATAGGTGACCCATCCTTGATTGTACCAACTTGACGCACCTGCAATATCGGTAAATGCACTCGAGAGCAAGCCTCCAGTACATGATTCTGCAACGGTGATGGTGTGGCCACCTTCCTTGATACGCCGAACAAGGCGAGCCGCAGCGGCTTGAACGTCTTCATCCATGCGAGTCAATCGCAGAGTTCACCCGCTTTGAGGTTAACGCCTGCATCAATGCCTTCAATAACACCTTCTTACAGGAACGGTTGGGTCTGTGGTCTAGTGGTTATGACACCGCCCTTACACGGCGTTGATCGAGGGTTCAAATCCCTCCAGACCCACTACCAAAGGTAAGTACGAATATCCTCTTCAGCGTTCGCAATCACTTTCGTGATTCCAGACTGGCGTCGGAACTCTAACGCCTGTTGTTCAGTTCCATCAACGAGTATGAGGTGCACCGCTCTTTGCCATAGGCCGGGGAGGGGTGTTGAGCCTCTGTGGTCGACAGCAACTAAGATGTCGTCTAATTCTGTGAACATTAGCAATGGTGTAGAGTCTTCGATATCTTTGGCATCGAGAAGCAGCCATCGCGCCCCATGCATTGATGCACGAACATCATCGCCTAAATCCTGCAGTGTGACGACTCGGACGTTCATCCCTCCATCGAATAGCGCAGCATGGCCATAACTCCACCAAGCCCCATCAACTGCTGTCCACCGTCATGGTCTATTGAGCATTGTACCATTTCTGCGCCGATGTCAGCGAGCCCTTTGGTCCATTCCAGCCATGTCTTGCCGGCAATACGATCGGTTTCAGAGCGTAGCAAGTCCGCTGAAATCAAGAGGGTTTCAATTGCCCCTTCCTCCATGGCACGAACGAGTGCGTCTTCACCATAAGCGACCGCTCCACCGGTTGAGAGGCGCTTCCACGCCTCCTCAATCAGTGCGATTTCTTTGGAAATTGCGTATTCGCTCAAAAGATTACCAGCGAGTCCTTCCCGGAGTACTTCGTTTGCACCTGCTCGTCCACCCATCGATGTTGCTATCGACTTCATGATTCGTGTTTCTCCCGTTGATTTCAGGTCCGATAGCAGTGCATCTCTTGCATGCCCAGGTCCACAGACAATCAATGGTGTATCGCTGCCGAGGGTATCCACGAGAGCTTTGATGACATTGGAACGGAACGTGCTAGCAATGCTTTCCGAGTGACGAATTTCACCACGCTTTCCACCGCCTCGCATTGTCCAAGTTGCTCCTTCGCGTAGTCCACGTGCAGTGACATGGAAGATTACCACTTCATCGGTTTCGACGACGGCCAACACCACTTGAGATTGGCCTGATGCTTTTTCCGATTGCAACAGGAGTTCGACGTCTGCTGGAGTGAACACATTGTGCGATGAAATTTCGATTTCATCTCGTATCTCAACCAGGTGTGTATGATGCATGCCAATGTCAAAGTGCGCTTCTTCGATGGTGCCATGAACACGAAGATGCTCGCTAAATGTTTGGTATTCGGTAGATTCGACTCGTAGGCGAATCCACATTTTCTTTCTTTCAGCAGATTTTGCACGCCCGCCTTCCTCTCCTCCGGTCGTTTGGTCACGGCGTTCGCCGAGCATGGCGAATTGCATCCCCTTTCGAGTCATTCGGGCGAGAGCCCACAAGTCATCTTCAGTCTCCAAACGGAGTCGCCAAACTTGTGTTTCACGCTTCAAGATTTTCATTCACTTCACCCAAAAACGCCGGTGAGTTTTCCATTTTCATCCATGTCCATGTCAAGTGCAGCCGGTCGCTTCGGAAGACCGGGCATCGTCATCATGTTTCCAAGTACGGCAACGATGAACCCTGCTCCAGCATTCAATCTGAATTCGCCTACAGGCAGTGTAAATCCAACGGGTGCTCCGAGTTGCCCAGGGTCATGGGAGAACGAATACTGGGTTTTAGCCATGCAAACGGGTAAATGCCCATATCCCCACGATTGCAACTTGCTCAATTGCTTCATTGCTGCACTGCTGACGTCAATTCCATCTGCTTTGTAGATGCGTTTTGCAATTGATTCCATTTTTTCCAAAACCGGCGTATCGGCAGTAAAGAGCGGTGTGAAAGGCCGACCGTTTGCAACATGGTCGTGTACTGCAGCAACGACGGCTTTCGCCAGTTGTTCACCGCCTTTGCCACCGTTTGCATGCACTTCGGTAAGCGTCACGTCTGCTGCTCCGCTCTTTCGAGCAGCTGTTCGAAGAGCGTCGAGTTCAGCATCTGTATCCGATGCAAATCTGTTGATGGATACGATGACAGGCATTCCAAAACCAGCCATGTTCTTGATGTGGCGGTCAAGATTCCCCTGGGCCCCTCGCATCACGGCATCTACATCTTCCGTTTCCAATTCTTCCTTTGTCGGGCGGTAACCACCACGGCTGCCAAATGCTCCACCATGGAGTTTCATCGAACGAACTGTGACGTTCATGACGACACAGTCCGGTGCCTTTCCAGAATTTGCCGCTTTGATGTGCATGAACTTTTCAGCACCCATGTCCGAACCAAAGCCAGCTTCGGTTACGACGATATCAGCAGCCCCCAATGCGAGGCGATCAGCGATAATACTCGAATTTCCGTGAGCGATGTTTGCAAACGGGCCACCGTGAATAAAGGCAGGATTTCCTTCAAGAGTTTGGACTAAGTTTGGTAAAAAGGCGTTCCGTAGCAGTAATGCCATCGAACCCGCAGCACCGATATCTTCCGCTTTAACGGGATTTCCACTGATGGACTGACCGACCACTATCTCCCCGATTCGCTTTCTCAAGTCTGCATAATCGTTCGCAAGTACCAAAATCGCCATCACTTCGCTCGCAGCAGTTATGTCAAATCGGTCTTGTCTCGGATTTCCATTTGCAGGGCCACCCAGCCCGATGACGATATTGCGCAGCGAACGGTCGTTCATGTCGATGACACGTGGCCAGAATACCCGGGTCGGGTCTAACTGTGATTCATTGCCTTGTTTGATGTGATTGTCAATTAGGGCAGAGAGGAGGTTGTGAGCGGAGGTAACAGCGTGAAGGTCGCCAGTAAAATGCAAGTTAATGTCTTCCATGGGGATGACTTGAGAATGTCCTCCGCCAGCAGCGCCACCTTTGATTCCAAAGACGGGGCCCATTGAAGGTTCGCGAATGACGCAAGTGGCGCTCTGTCCAATGGCGCACAGTGCTTGGGTAAGTCCAATTGTGGTTACAGTCTTGCCTTCTCCAAACGGTGTTGGATTAACTGAAGTGACCAGCACAAGGCTACCTTGAGGTTTAGAAAAGCGTTGGCTGAGGGCATCCCACGTTATTTTTGCCATGCCTCTGCCCATTGGCATCAATTCATGTGATGAAATACCAAGTTTCCACGCAATGGTCTCAATTGGTTCAAGGGTTGCTTCACGTGCGATATTCAAATCACTTGCCATGAGCATGTATGCGGTACGATATGGCTTTGAAACCCTCGGGTCATGTTTGGCCAGAAACGACTGTTTCAACACCTGAGAAACTGCGCCGAATGACTCACTCGTCTTTCATTTCGCCAAGATAGGCTGGCAATTCAATTCCAGCCATCTTCGCAACATCATGAACAGGTGGTAGGCTTTGCATGAGAGAGGAGATGAAGTTCGATGTTGAGCCACCTTCTCCATTGTTTCCGCCGTTGCCAGAATCCCAAACGGTAATCTTGTCGATCTTGAGATTGGATATTGCTTCAGTTTGACGAGAGACCAATTCTTCAATCTTCTCAACCATCAGTAACGTTGCAGCAGCCTTGGTGTCTCCGCCTGCGCTTGCAACCAGTGACTTGTAACCTGCAGCCTTTGCTTCGAGGACGGCTTGTTGTCCAACCGCTTCTGCTTGGTAGCGTGCAAGGATTGCATCTGCTTGACCTTGTGCGATACGGCGTTGGCGCTCAGCCTCTGCATCAGCAGAAATCTCGATTTGTTCCTTGGCGACGATCTCACGTGCGATGTCTGCAGCACGAAGACGTTCGCTCTCAAGCGAATACTGAGCCTTTTCGATTTCTTCTTGAGCACGGCGTTGAGCAACTTCAGCACGTTGACGTGCTTCGGCTTCTTTCTCAGCAAGTGTTGCATTGGAGATTGCGATAGCAGCACGGCTCAAGTTCTCACCTTCAATGGCGTTCTTCTCTTGCTCTTGGACGAAAACTCTCTGGCGACTGATTGCAGATGCCTTACCTTGTTCGGTAGCGGACTTTGCTTCTTGAACTGAGATTTCTTCAGTCATGATGGCGTTTGCTTGTCCAGTCTTTGTTTCAGATTGTTGCTTCTGAACTTCAATGATACGGTTTCGGTCTGCTTCTGCAACCCGGATTTGTCCCATCTCGAGAGCCTTAGCACGGTCACCCTCTGCGGATGCAATTGCTTCTGCAGCTGCCTTTGCACCAATCGAGTTGATGTATTCAGCCTCGTCAGTGATGTCAGTGATGTTGACGTTGAGAAGAACCAGTCCAAGTTTGTGAAGTTCGGAATCGACGTTGTTTGAGACCATGCGTAGGAACGCATCACGGTCCTGGTTGATTTGCTCGATTGTGAGCGTGGCAACGGTAAGACGAAGTTGACCGAAGATAATTTCACGGGCCATCTCTTCAATTTGAACATTGGACAGACCAAGAAGACGCTCGGCTGCATTTTGCATAATCATAGGGGATGTGGAGATACCGATGACGAACGTCGATGGGACGTTAATACGAATGTTCTGTTGTGATAGAGCGTGTTCAAGTTGAATCGGAATGGTCATCGGCTTGAGGTCAAGATAGGCGTAGTGTTGTATGAGTGGCCAAACAATCTTTCCACCTCCGTGGTAACATTTTGCCGCTCCTGCATCTTTCACGTTACCGTAAACGACCAGAATTTTGTCGGATGGTGCGAGCTTGTATCTGCTTGTAGCAACATAAATTGTGCCGAATACTGCGAGGGTGAACAAAAAGAGTCCGATAACTGCGATTGAGGTTCCTGCGTCTGCCATGGCGTAACATACAGGGCGTCCTTTATGAGTGTTCACCCGACCAAAATAGCCCGACAATCCTCATTCTTCTTCAGCGGCGTAGGTATTGACAGAAAGGGGCACAACGATTAATGTCTCACCAATTGCCTTGACTACTTCAATAAATTTACCTGTCTTTAGGCTCGCAGTTTCATCTTCAAGGACGGCGTCACACGTCCTCATGGCGTTTTGAAATTCGACTTGGACTTGGCCAGTTTCGCCCGCACGGATTTCCATGTAGACCTTACCCTGAGCGCCAATGGCGAGTGAATGCTTGACTGTGCCATCCACTTCGAGAGACTTCATGATTTGGAATACCTTTCCGATGATGTACATCGAGAAAAACCCTGACACTGCTGCGACAAAAATTGCGATGAGGTCTGCTCCACCGCTCTGCGTTACGGCAAGGCCAGCAATTCCAAACATCATGATGAAACTCAGTATGCCTTGAATAGTGAGCATGTGGAATATCCCTTCAGCCCCCATGTCAAAGTCGGTCTCAAAACCAGCGAACTCGAGAGCGCCATCAGCGACTCCGCCGAGTAAGATGAGTATGAAATAAATCAGGAATAAAAAGGTGCCAACAATCGCCATTACGGCGAACAATACATCCACGCCGGAGATGGACCCGAGTCCTACAAGGTCAAGAACATTTGAAATCAAGGACATTTTATCACTGGCCTATACTGTTGGCTTCTACTCTTCAACCTTCGCCTGTTGTCTTCGTTTAATTGGTCGGATGTAGATGAAGTAATAATGCCCAAAAACGATTGGTCCAAGTGAGAGGCCAAACATTAGTCCTATGCCCCAAGATGGGAGATCGAGTGCGAGGCCTATTGCCACGACGATAAGGAGACAGACGAGCATTGAGGCTTTTTCAAGGATGATTAGAATCGGTGCTGAACCCTCGTTGACGCGATCCTTCATCGCAAAGACTTCTCTAAGATTCGACATCTGAACCCTCACGAGAGAAGGTCAGACCATGACAACTCACTCATGATGACAATCATGAGATAGATGAAACCAATAAAAAATGCCGGATTCCGACCTTTTTCAACGAGGCTTTCAACTTGACGCAATTGTCCATTTTCATCGCGAATAATCGTTGTCGCTTCCGAAGTGATGTAGTTGCCACCTTGTGTGAACTCTTTGTGATTTTTTTTGCTGCTTTGGAATACCAAAAACACGAGTGTTCCAATAATTACACCTAGACTTGGGCCGAGGAATCCGCTGAGGGCTGAATTGAATTCAGTCCACATTGCTGCAGTGAAATAAAGACTCAACCCAGCAGTTAGCATAGAAATAAGTCCTTTACCACGTTTTTGACTCGATAAATTAAACCCGTCCATGGGTATTTGTAAAATGCCACCCTTTTTCAATCCTGCCCCGGTTCAAGTCATTCGTCCATGATGTTGAAGAACTACGCCACGTAAGAGGTTCCATGGCACAAGTTCGGTATGCGATATCGGGCAGCCCTGTGACCCATTCTCTCTCACCTTTACTTCACGGTTTGGTCCTGGCCAACCTCGAAAAGTTTGGTGATGATGTTGAATTGAAAAGTAAAAACTCATCAGTGCACTTGGTCGATACACGTGCGATTGAGGACGCATTGGGGTGGGGGTATGCTGGGCACGCACCCGATGCTCCGGACTGGGAGTACACGGGCGCTCCGTTCGGTAAGTTCCGTACCGATGCTTTGCTGAAGAAGGCAATTGATGCAGCAATGGCAATCGAAGACGCAGAACAGCGACTTGTCTCTGTTTCTGATTCGAATCCCGTCGTGCCGTTAACATCTGAAAACCGATACCTTGAGGAAGCTGCCCGCAGGCATCTGCCAACGCAATGCCTCGAAAATGAAGTTTGGATGAACCTTACCTCACCTCTCAAACACCAACTTGCAAGCGACGCAATTTCGACAATTGATGACTCGATGCGCCTTCAATCCGTTAACACATTGCGGTGGGACGGTCAAGCATGGTGGTGTGCGAGTGTCGATGGTTCTGGCGTAGTTGCATTGGCCCATCATCATGGCGTCGACATCAAATCAGGCGCGGTTCTTGGCATCATTGGCGGAGGGGGAGCCGCACGTTCAACAGCGGATGCCTGGATTAAGGCAGGTGGGAAAATCTCTGCCCTTCCGGGGCGACGTCACCTCGAATTGCCGTACGAGTTCGAATCGCAATCATCGACCGGAACTGTTGATTTCTCTGTGGACTTTGAAGGCAGCGATTCGGATGATTCACAGTTTCCAAAGTGTAGACTACGGCTAAACCCTACATACGGCCTTCAATCCGGTGACCTGGAGACTCGCTTCTCCGCATTGATGAGTCAACCGCTCGATGGTCGATGGATGCTCGTCGCTCAGCATTTAGAAGCGTGGAAACGGCTCTGGACTCCTCAGTATGCTCATTTTCTTCCCTCATTGGAACTTCTCCTCACACAATTGGTTCATGCTGAAAATCTGCTTGCAAAATACGCATGAAGCCCAAAGCGATTAGAATGAGGAAGTGAAGGAGAGAACGGTTCACATGGATATGAAGTTGCGCACAATGTGCTTGTTGGTGCTCCTCGGACTTTTGTTTCCGAGTCTAACAGGACTCGTGTCTGCGAACCATCCTCCCGAAGACCAATCGTTCACAACACCGCACTCGGGTGTCGATTTCCCAGTAGGTTGGGAAGACCTCACCTACTTTACTGGATCTGGATTCACGACCGTACAGCGCGACTACAGGCTGCTCTATCCGGCTATGACGTCCGGCGAAGGGGCTGACATGGCAGGGAATGGTCCATTTCCAAACGTACAGTTTCTCATAGATACGGGTGAATCTTCCTCTTCCTACATGGATTTCGCATCGCGCCTGGTCCAAAGAGGATTCATGGTGGCCGTTCACGATGACGTTTTAGACTCCACTAACTTTCCTACAATCCTTCGGCATGTGACTGGTGTACAAAGTGAATTGGAGCAACTAAACAACACCAGCAGCAGTTCAATAGCAGGCACCTTCGGCCAATTTGATCTCAACCATTGGGGTGTTGGCGGGCATGGTGTTGGTGCTGCTGCAGCCTACGGTATCTATCCATATTGGATGAATTCCACACTTGAAGGTCAAGTTCAACCTCCAAGAGCCGTTTTTGGGTTAGGGGCTGATTTCGAAGATTGGGATGATGACCATTGGGATGAATTGGCACCTGATGATTGGATACATTCTCCGGCATCGCCTTCTGCAGGTCTGTTTCTTACCGGTTCAGCAGACGAAGTGTTTTCTTCGTCAGAGGTCGAAAATACGTTATCTGCCGGGAGTGGATTCGGTTGGCAGTTGATGGAAGTGCTGGGTGCAAACCATTACCAGTATCAGGAATCAACTTCTATCATTGAAGGATTTAATGACGGTGATGCATCGATATCACAAGAAGAACAAAATGCAATTGCTGCAGAACATATCAATGATTATTTGGATGTCACATTGCGTGGTTCACATGAACATTTCCGAGACGCTTTCAATCGGCCTATGGGTCCTCATGTCGTGAGTGATTCAAATGCTTACATCGTTGAAAACCTCCTTGAGAGTGATTTCCTTTTGGTTCAAAATACAACTCTCTCGCCAAACGGAACAACGACTTTCGGACCTCAAGTTACGGTGAATTTCTTTGCCGAATGGACCATGAGAGACGGACGTACTTACTCGGATTTGCCCAGTGGATGGGATTTGAACATTGAATGCTCTGTTTCTGGCATGGAACTCACGGAAGGTCAGTTCAATTCCAATGGAACGGCAACATGTTTGTTCCCTATGCAAGATGTTGCGCCTGGACCCCAAACTGCTACCATTCGAATATATGTCGAAGGTGCATCCTCGACTCTCACCTTTTCTTTCATTCGTACTGATGCCCCATTGGTCTTGATCTCTCCACCCCCAATGATTGATGTCGAGCAACGCAGCAGTATTCACATCGATGCTGCCTCTTACGCTTACGACCCTGACGGTCAAGAGGTGTTTGTTGAGTCGGCAGAATTTTCAGCAGGCTCGACTGAAGACTTCACCTTCACCATTGACCAAGACCAAAAAGGAATCCAAATCTACCATAACGTCGACGGTGAAGAAGTCAATGGTACAGAGATTACCATGGTGCTGAGGGCCGGCGGAGAAGGCGTTGTCGATGAAGCAAACACCACAGCAATGATACGCGTGGTTCCTGTTGATGACCCTGTTAGCAAGATTTCAGATGTACCCATGCAGAATCTGGTTGAGGACGGTGCTTCTGTTACGGTCAATCTCTCGCAATATGTGAGTGACCCCGAAGGCGAAGTCTTGTTCGGAACAGTTGGAGGTGATACTGAAGGTGTATACGGGCCAGTGAGTTTCTCGATGTCCAACGGCTTGCTCAGTATATCTCCTCTTCCTGATCAAAACGGTGCTACAGTCATGCACCTACTGGTGAGCGACGGAACGACTCTCCCCGTCGAACTTGACGTACCGTTGTATGTTGAGCCCGTAAATGACGACATCATCGTCAATGAATCCAATTGGGAAATCACTGTAGCAGAGGATGGAAGCGTTTCAGTCAACCTTTCCGATTTAGCATGGGATTTGGACGGTGACAATTTGTTTTGGACCATAGACAGTTCATCCCAGTCGGTCAGTGTTGTGCGCTCTACCGGACAACTCATCATAACACCAATTCTCGATTACTCTGGGCAAGACGCTCTTACATCGATCAATGTTACAGACCAGACGATGACCGTGAACCGAGTATTAACCATCAACGTAACCTCTATCCCCGATGCTCCTGTTTTGTCGTTGCAAGAATTGAACCTCATCGATTCAACGGCTGGCAGTTTACAGTGGTGGGTTTACGATGCCGATGGCGTTATTCCTGAGCAAACCGAAGTTCAAGTGAACGGAACTACAATTGAGAATCTCACTCACTCATGCGTTTACGACAGCACAGATTTGACCAACCGATGCCTCTCCATGCTTCCACTTCCAAGTTCACATAACGGGAGCGTTGAAGTGCGCGTGTCGGTGTTTGACGCCGAGATTGGAGCCAATACGGTTGCTTTCATCACCGTTAACATGACTCCATCTGTAAATGAACCAGTGGTTACGGGCGATTCTGAGGAGTCAAATTTGGAAAGTTTGAGTTTCTACATCCTTGGATTCGGCGCAGTGGCTTTTGTGATTCTTATTGTCTTGTTTGTCGTACTGCGCGATGCGACTTCACCGTCGAAACCGACCACGGAGACGAATGTGACTCCGGAAGTAGAACTCGAAGGTCCTGCACCAGCTTCCGTAGGCTTACTTGCACGTGCTAAACAGCAGTAGTGTTGCTCACAAAGGTATATTGCCGTGCTTCTTGGGAGGACTCCATTCCCGCTTTGATTGGAGTATGTTGAGGGCGCGGCAAAGGCGTAGTCGACTTTCACTCGGTTCGATGACATCATCGAGCCATCCGTTCCGAGCGGCGACGTATGGGTCGCCGAATTTTGCTTTGTATTCTGAAATGAGTTGCTGGCGAATCTCTTCACGCTTTTCTTCAGGCGCCTTTTTGATTTCTGTTCTGTGAATGACATTCACTGCACCTTCAGCACCCATCACAGCCAACTCTGCGGTTGGCCAAGCAATGTTGTAATCGCTCTGCAAGTGTTTGCATGACATTGCCAAATAAGCACCACCGTATGCTTTACGAGTGACAAGAGTGAGTTTCGGGACGGTTGCTTCAGCATAGGCAAACAGTAATTTTGCACCGTGGCGAATAATTCCACCCCATTCCTGGACTACTCCAGGAAGGAATCCAGGTACATCCTCAAATGTGACCAATGGAATGTTGAATGAATCACAGGTCCGAATGAAACGTGCCGCCTTTATCGAGGCGTCGATATCAAGGCAACCTGCCAGAACTTTTGGTTGGTTGCCAACGACTCCAATCGTCTTGCCTTCGAGTCGGGCAAATCCGATAATGATGTTATCAGCATACGATTCGAAGAGTTCCATGAAGATTCCATCGTCTACAATTTCTTCAACCACTTTGACCATGTCGTATGGCTTGTTTGGGTTATCGGGTACGAAGGTTTCCAAGTCTGGGTTTAGTCTGTTCGCAGGATCTGCAGTTTCTTCAAACGGGGCATCCGCCATATTGTGGTCGGGTAGATAGGACAGGATTTCTGTTGCCAATGTGCAAGCGTCTTCTTCGTCCTCTGCAATGAGGCAAGCGATTCCGGAGCGTGATGCGTGAAGTGAGGCGCCGCCGAGACCTGCAGCGTCGATCTCGCCTTCGATAACTTCCGGGGTTTCAAGAGGTGATGAGAGGAAGAGTTGCCCATGGTCTTCCCCAAGGATTGTGAAATCCGCTAGGCTTGCTGCGAGTGCCGACACGCCAACGACCGGTCCAAGGACCAAACTAATCATTGGTATTCTTCCACTGCATTGGACCAACCTGTCGAGGAGTTCCCCCGTACCGGCAAGTGCTGAAATGCCGTCATGTGCTCGCTGCCCTCCGCCATCCCACATACAGATGATTGGAACTTTTGCTCGCTCAGCCATTTCAATGATCTTGGAGATTTTCTTCGCATGCATCTCACCCATGCTGCCCCCGTGGACACTGAAATCTTGTGCGAAACAGTAGATTCGTCGGCCATTGACAGTGCCGTGTCCTGCAACGACTCCGTCGCCAAGCGTATGGTGGAGGAACATTCCATTGTCGGTTGAACGATGGGTGACAAAAGAATCAATTTCGATGAATGAATTCTCATCGAGCAACATTCCGATTCGGTCACGGGCAGTGCCTCTCCCGCTGCTGCGAATGGCTTCTTGGCGCTTTAAGCCGCCCCCAAGGCGGGCCTGCTCACGCTTGTATTGGAGTTCCTCGAGACGTTCACTCGAATTGCCTGCCATAACTTCTCCACCACTTCTCGGTTTTTGATTCAAGCGCCTAATTCATGAGGAGATTGTTACCTTCTCCACAAAGATTCATTCCGATTGCATCCTCGAGTTTCACATTGTTCGAGAGCGCCCAATGGACCTTGACCACAACCGTGTCTGGAGCAGCCACACTTCCATGGCCCATAATCCCCATTTCCATTTGCTTTCGGCCTTTTGAGTAGACGTTCATGTCGACTGGGCCGTGAATACATTGGTTGGTGACAATGATTGGAATTTCTCTGTTGATGCAACGCGTGAGTGCTCGCCAAACTTTGGTGTTTTCAGGTGCGTCCTTACCTGGGTCATCGATCGGCAAATGGCCCAGTCCAGTTCCTTGGATGACAATGGCTTGGACACCGGTTTGGACAATGGCTTCAATTTCTTCTGAGTGAAGCCAAGGGCCAGCAATGAATTGAGCAATTCTCGTACTTCTTTCGTAGGTTGTCGGGCGCATGCAAACTGGGCGCTTGGAGCTGCTGAGGCGAAGTGCTTCGTAATGTTCGGTGCTGGCATGACTTAAATCACCGTTGTCGATGGTGATGTGTGCCAAGGCTTCACAGTTAACCGGTTGGAATGCGTCGCGTCGCGACGAGTGCAGTTTGCGAACTCCAGTGCCGGGATAGACGGCACATTCTCCATCGTTATTGGTCGAATGCATAACCAGAACAACTCCATCACCTGCATCGCCACATGGCTCTGGACCATTGGCTGCCCAGTGGACGGCAGAGAGTAGGTTTTCCGCAGCGTCAGAAGAGCCTCTGTCAGAAGAGCGTTGAGAGCCGACAAAGGCAATACGCCCCGGAGGGATTTCACCCTTGCCACCCCATGCGAAACTCATGGCTGCAGAAGAGATGTGCAATGTGTCGGTTCCATGCGTGACGACTACGCCATCGCATCCGTCATCGAATGCTTGCTTTGATGCTTGAATCATGGTATTCCAGTGCTGTGGGCGAATATCGTCACTGAACATATTGCCAAGTTTGACCGCTTCAATGTGAGCGATATGAGCCAATTCTGGTAGGCTTGCAATCATTTCTTCGGGCTCAAATCGAGCTACTACAGCGCCAGTGGTGTAGTCGACTTTGGATGCAATAGTCCCTCCGGTGTGGAGGATGCGCACGCGTGGAAGTGATTCGTTTGTCTCAATATCTTGTTGCACAGATTCAGTCGTATTTTTGACTGCTTTACTTGGAAGCAACTCAATGGAAGTGACCTCATCGAGAGGATAACTTGCGTTGTATCCGTTGACAAGTTTGATTGTCAAGTGATTTTTTGCGGCAGGATGCAGCACTACGCCTTCGATGAGTGTTTTCCCGTTACGGGATTCCACTTCGATTTTGACCCTCTGGCCTGCTGGGGGGACATCAACCATGACTCGGCTAAAAGAGGGCGGCACATCAAGGGTTCGCCATCTTGGTGCGAACAAAACTTGTTCGTGCCGACGCCTTGTGAATTGTATGGTGCCGGGAGCGGGGCTTGAACCCGCGACCTTCGGATGTCTCAGACACCGCAAGGGGTTTGCACGTCATACGATTGCCTTGTAGGCTGCCCTATGAGTCCGACGCGCCACCAACTACGCCACCCCGGCTTATCTCTCGCCTGTCGCGTACCCCATTTCAACCATACGGATGAAAAGTGATGTAAAATCACCGTAGCCTTCATGCACTCTACGCCTCACGGAGGGCCATGGTAGACCTCAATACTGCTATGGCCGCCGCTGCTGGCGATCGGCAAAAGCGTATGGCGGATGAGGGCAAGGAGCGTAAAAAACGTCGAAGTGGCAGCGACCTTGGTCTCGAGGCCTTCGACCCCGTCAAGCACGTCACGAAGGAAAAAGCCGAAACGGTATCAATGTGGCTGGTTATCGGTTTCTCCGTTCTCGTTTCCTTGTTAATGCGATATGTACTCATGCCTCGCACTACCGTTGAGAAATCAGATATTCTCTATCTAGCTCCTTTAGCAGCAATCGTCCTTATTCCTCAAGTTCATCGTATTGTGTTGCCTGAATCTCTGAATGAAGTGTACACGAAAGGTACCTGGTTCAAGGCAGGTTTCCTTCACACATTCACTTTTTTGGCAATGGCATTTTTACTCGTTAATCCGCCGCTGGGTGATATTGTTGCGCCACAACTTGCTGACAAGTGGGTGCTGGTGCAGGACGATAACGGTGAACTCAACTTTTCTGATATGAAAGGTGCTTCTTCGTCACTCACTTGGGAAGTCGACTCGAGCACGGGACTTTCGGGGGATATTTGGCTGTTGTTCGGTCTCGCCGACAATCTCAATGTAGAAGGAGCAAATGTTTCCATTGAACTTACCAACAACGCCGGTAACGACCTTCAGAAGACGAACGACCTCAACTTTTGGGACACTCACGCTGAATCCATCGAGAACAATACGACGTCAAGCAAATCCATTTCCAAATTGATTCCTCATGGGGACCTAGACCAACGATTCGCTCTCTTGCTTGGCACGAACTTGGCAGTAGGGGAACATCAAATCACCGTGAACATCATTGAACAAGGCGACCCTTGGGAAAACACTCGGAAGTATGTTTGGAACTTACTTGTCGTCGAAAAGTTGCCTGAAGCCGAAGCTTCATGACAGCATGTCGCTGTGGGCAACGAGTATTCTGTTTAACAGACGGCTGATTCTGTGAATGTCACGCTGCTCTTGCGTTTGTTTCTGTAGTTGTCGAACTCGTAAATGCCTCACGAGCGGGGCAGCAGCGGTCCAGCACATCAAGTCCAGAGAACGGTTCAGTAGGTTGGTCATGATGCTGGGTGAAGGAGCGCCCATGGTGTGATTTCTTCACGCCCGTAATGTGAAAGTGAAAGTGAAATCAATCACGCAGATGAATGACTAAGCGTGCTGTGAGCGCATCCAACTGAATCTGCTCGCCCCCGCCTTCGACCAATCTGTAATCGACTTCAGCCATCCACTCTGTCATGTCCAGTTTGGCATCCTCTGTGAGGAAGTCTGCAGTGTACAGTTCACGGTGGAGTTGATTGACAAAGTCAGTCCCAGCAAGTCCATACTTGTCAAGCAGTTCCCTCAATCGCCGCCGTGCAGCATGGAATCCGTCGTCTCGACAAGCCATGAGATATTGGTGGAGCGATTCTGGTGGAGCGGTTGCTGAAGTCTCATAGATGAGGTCGCGACTGATTTTCATGTCCAAGGCTGCAGCAACCTGTAGTCCTGTCAATGCCTTTCGCAAATCACCCTGTGAGATACGAGTCAAAGCCTCACCAGCATCATCGGCAAGTTCCACACCCTCTGCTTCTGCGACATGGTGGATTTGAGCATTTACATCAGCGTCAGCCAACGGCCTAAATCGAAACACAGCACATCGTGATTGAATGGGTTCGATGATCTTCGAGGAGTAATTACACGAGAGAATAAACCGGCATGTTTCGGCGTACTGTTCCATAATACGTCGCAGAGCGCCTTGAGCGTCATTGGTGAGTGCATCGGCTTCATCAAGGAAGATAATTTTGAAACTCGCTTGGCCGTACGGTGCCGTTCGTGCAAACTGCTTCACCTTTGTTCGGATACTTTCTAATTTCCGTTCATCCGAAGCGTTCATTTCCAGCAGATTACGACGATACTCTGGCCCGAATACGTCCTTGGTGAGAGCCATTGCGGCGGTTGTCTTACCTGTTCCCGGTGGGCCTGCAAACAGCAGGTGTGGGAATTCCTTTTTCTCGGAGTAGATTGTCAATCGCTGTACTACCGCTGCTTGGCCACGGATTTCAGTTACGGACTGAGGTCGGTGCCTTTCAACCCACAGTTCACTCATGGACTGGTGTCGTTGCCGAGCCTCCTTGAACATTCTCCTCGCCAGCGAAGAGATTCCGATTGCATTTGCCCAACTTTTTCATTCTCTCAACAGTGATGCGTAATGTGTTTTCATGATGCTCAAGCGAAAAGACAGTATATGGAGGTGGGCTTGAAGGCTCTGAGCCCCATGCTACGCGAGACAGCCCCCCGCCGAACCGCTTTAACCGTCTTCCTTGTTTTGATGTTCCTTTTCGCAGATTTACTTCTGCCTCAGTCTATCGATTTTGAAAAGGAACTTGACGATGAACCTCGTATATCTTACGTTACTTCAACGGATACAGTACTGTCTGATACCTACATCATGGAGGCAAACCCTTCAAACAACTACAATGCATCCGCAACAGGTTTTCTTGGAACTTCTATGGATGGATACGAATCAAGAATACTACTTGATTTTGCAATGAATTTTTCGTCGGCAGACTCGATACAGTCGGCAACTTTGAACATTGTTTGTGATGCAAGTTCTTCATCTGCAGCAACAATGAACATTTATGCGGCATCATCGAATTCATGGAATTCGAGCACAGTCTCCTGGTATCAGTTCGACATGGGTATGCCATGGGGCGAAGCAGGTGCTGATGGCGCAAACGACCGAAGTTCTTGGGAACCGCCTTTTAGAGCGATGACCAATGGCACATATTCGCTCAACGTCACAGCGTTCGCACAGGAAGCTGCCTCGAACAACGAATCCCATTTTGGCGTTCTGCTTTCTGGCCTTGGTTCACACTTTGAGTGCAAGATGTCAGAATCATTCCCCGTAACTGACCGTCCCGAACTCGTCATGGTTACCTCCTCAACTGCAGCAGGAAACGGTGGCTCAGTTACCTCCAACTTTGCTACAGATGGAATGCCATTGATGGCCGGCGGCCTCGTCTTGGCGGCAGATACAGCTCCTACTCTGTCCTATGAGTCACTCATTGGGGCACATGTGGAATTCCAACTTTCCCTCGATTCTACTTTCAAAGATTACAACGATTTGGATTGGCATTATTCAACACTCAGGAACAGTTTCTCAACCACAAGTTCCAGCGGAACATACACCGTTCCATCATCTGACCGTTTCGACAACGGAACTCGTATATTCTACCGAGTTCGCAGCGTTGATACAACCGATACACTCAGCGAATGGTCGTCAACCGAAAGTTTCCTTCTGCCGTCTCACACTGTGACTGACAACGGCGACGGTACGGCCAGTATCGAAGTCTCCCGTAATCAGTTGGGTGATATCGGTACATTCATTGAAGACTCGTACTCGAACGAACTGAGCAAGAATACCAAATACGGTTCTGACAGCACACTCCAAACCAGCGTAACTTCGAACAAGGAGTCACTCATCCATCTTCGAATGGATTTGAGCCTTCTTGGGCTCCCATCAAACGCAACCATCATTGATGCTCAACTGAACTTGACTCGTGATTCGTCATCCAACGACCCGATGCTTTCGATGCACGAAATGGAGTCGACATCTTGGGTCGAGTCCGAGTTGACATGGAACCGTGAATCAAACGCAAACGGCTGGTCTGATGGAGGGCGTGTCTATTCATCGATTGCTTCTGCGACTGGATTCAACGGTACGCAGACCAGTGATGACTATGGATTTGGATTCACCGATGTTGCGCAGTCTTGGCTTGAAAGCGGCGATACCAATGCTTCCGAGTTCTTGATTACGGCACGTGGTAAGGACGAAGCATACTCGACGACAGGTACCAAGAGTATCTCGTTTTTCAGCACCGAAGCATCTCTTGAAGACGACCAACCCTATGTCTACATTCACTACGGATTGAACTCGGGCAATCAACTCTCATCAGTTGTACTCACTGGGCCGGCCGAAGATGCAGCAGTTTGGAACCAGTCAGGTCACAACTTCACCGCAAACCTCACCCCTTCGATAACTTGGACTCCGCCGACTTCCAACAATGAAATGATCTTGCAGATGGCGACCGATGAACAATTCCGAAATGTAGTTTTGACATCCAATACCGGCATAGAAAGCGACTTCTCTCCATCCGATGGCATCCTCAACATGACAGGTGTAAACACCCTTGCTGCAGGAAATATGTATTTCTGGAGGATGGCTTACTTGGATTCTGACGGAAGATACGGGCCATGGTCCTCTTCCAACTTCTTGGTGAGTTCACTCGAAAGTACATGGCTTGGTGGTGAGCGCTCAGAATTTAGAATGAAGCACGGTAATGGGACAACGGATGGCCTGTACCCCGAATGTCTCGATACGTACATTGACAGCGGCACTCCAAACCAAAATTACGATGAAGAATCGAAACTTCTCGTTTCTTACAACACCTATCCGATTGAAGCAATGGCTCTACTTAATTGCAACCTGCGTTCCAATCTGCTGCCCGCTGGCTACGCTGTTGAATCGGCTCAACTCTCTATGGTCGTCGCCAATACCCCCTCAAATTCACCTCGAGTCGCCGTATGGGAAAACACCCAAAGCAATTGGACCGATAGCGGTGCCACTTGGAATTCTTACGATGGCACAAACTCTTGGGCTACCGCTGGAGCGAAAGGCTCCGAGCGCTCTTCACTGCTCGATTCAATTCAACTCGATTCATCGTATTCAAACGGCGACCGTATCTCTTGGAACGTTACATTGGGCGTTCAAAACGCAATGCGGCAAAACAGCAGTGCAGACTTCATGATTGGTATACTCGGAGTCGGCTCGGGTTCAAACCGTGAAGTCCAACTTTATCCAGGATTTGCTGCGGATGTTCGCAAACCGGAATTGACCTTCGTTTATGTCCCAGGTTCAAACGTTGTACCTGTCGACCCATCTCCAGTCTCACCGCTCAACGGCTCATGGTCCATGGGCACGGGTGTTGACCAAACACCGATTAAGCGACCAACGCTGGAATGGTCCTTTGGAAACGCCGCTGGTGTTGCTGGCTGGGCAGTTCAACTCGATACCACTGATTCATTCGATTCAGCATCTCTTCTCACGCGCACCTCATGGAACGATGGTGGCTTTGACTCAACCAACTTCACCTACACGCCAACCTCTGATTTGGACGATGGTGCAACATGGTACTGGCGAGTTCGTGCAATTTCCGCAACCAACCAAATCGGTAACTGGTCCAACATATTCACCTTTTCAGTGCCAGACCTTACAACTTGGCAAACCTGTGTTGACGGCTCGTGTGCATCTGTAGAATTGCATCACAGAGAGGCCATGCCTGATTTGAATTTGCCGAATTTTGTTGACACCTATGTCATACAGTCTGGTTCAGGTTCATCCAATACTTACGACACATCAACTCAACTGAAAGTTGGCGCAACCAGCAACAATGTGCAAGCGCTCTCTCTTCTTCGAATCCCATTGAATTCTCTTCCTCAGCCAACGAATGCTCGCGTTACTGGTGCTGAATTGAATTTGTATTCTGAGTTTTCATCAGCGGTCGGTGAACCAATCGCTATCCGGCCAGTACTCCAAGCGTGGAATACTTCGGCGAATGGACTTATGTTTGACGGCGTGAACAACTGGTCGCAAGCAGGAGGGCGTGGCCTTGGAACCGACCTAGGTCCGTACGTCGACCTGCAGGATTCGGTTGCTTCCGGATGGATGAATTGGGATATCACTGAGGCCGTTCAAGCAGCACTGGATGCCGGCTCATCGACGCTTTCCTTAGCCATTTACGCTTCAAACGACATCACATCGTACTCCAATGGACCCAATGTGGTGACGTTCACTTCGACGGACGGAACATCTGCTCAGCATCCTTGGCTGAACCTCACATGGTCGAACGGTACGGGAACTGTTCCAGCCACACCCGGCATAAACGCTGGTCCATCGAACGATTCCATCTCATGGGATTCAAGTTCGCATGCATTGCTCGCAGAGGAAATGCCTCTGTTCTCATGGAATTATCCTTCATCGGTCGCTGCTGACGCATGGCGAATACACATTTTTGCTGACTCTACGGATGATATGGCAGGTCGCTACACTTTCGATTCTCGTGATGATCCAGACTTGTTCGATTTGCCAAACAAGACGTTCCAACCGACTTCCCCAGTTGACTACTCTCAAACGGTTCGGTGGACCGTTCAACCAATTAAGCTCGGTATGATTGGTCCTCAAAGCACCTCCACTCTTTTCCACGTTCCAGATGTTGATTCAGCAGAAGTTGACGCTACACATGCATGGGTCTCTCTCCAAGAAGGGGCGATGGTCGAAGGAGAAGGATATCCAATGATTACATCGGACACAACACTTGACGGTGGCAATGTATTCAACAACAACGGGGCCTCAGCGGGTCTTCTTGTGGGCCGTAGCCCATCGAACAGTTTGCTTCGGACCAGTTCACTTATCGAAATAGATTTCTCGTCTTTCCCACTGCCAGCAGTTTACGAAATTACGAATGCGACTTTGACACTTACTGCTTTTTCTGGAAGCGGTGAAGTGTATGTGACCGTTTCAGAGATGATTACCAACTGGAATGAGTCATCGAGTTGGGCTTATCCAGGTAACAATTCTACCTCATGGGTTGGTGTAGGCGCATACCAATCCGCTGACTCTATGATTCCAGAGACTCACGGCTTTTGGATGAATGAAACGGCGGATTTTGAAATCAATGTTACTTCCATGCTTCAACATGCTGTTGAAAGAGGCCAAGAGAGCCTCAATATTCTATTGCAAGCTGAAGACGCTTTCGGAACCGTTGCAGGAACATACTATATCGCCAGCAGCGAGAACTCGGCCATCGATGAGCGTCCAAAACTCACGATTGGATACGAACTCACATCACCATGGAGTCCAACAAGTCCCTCAAACCTCGAACCTCTGGATGGATCCACACTTTGGAACCTTTCCTCTCCGATACCCGCTGGAGCAGAGACTGTGGAAAGCAATTGGACCTCATCATCTTCAAATCAAACGCAGTGGGTTCTTTGCGGTGCGTTCAATTCGAGAATGACAGAAGGCCTTGAATGCTTCAATTCCACCGCACTCTCCTATGATTCGGACCTCGACATCACTTGGGATGCCCAAAACCTCTCTGTTTTCGTTGAAGGTCTTGAGCAGGCTGACGAATGGAAGTATTGGCGAGTCCGTGGCGACCAAGACGACCGGATTGGTCATTGGTCAACGGTTCATAAGTTCCGTATTCCCGATGTAAAAACTTCTGATGCTTCATCTGATGGACTCGGAAATTACTCGGTAACGCTCTCACGTGGCTCGCTCTTTAGTGAAACTGGCCTCCTTCCAGCAGTTCCAGATGCTGAGATCTCATCCTCGGCTACAACCTCTCTCGGTTTATCGAGCCAACTGAATATAGGGACTTCTGCATCTGGAACCGGTGAAAGTCAAGTTCTGCTTGAATTCGATTTGAGTTCGCTTCCATGGCCCGCTGCAATAACGCCAACATCGATGCTTCTCAGTTTGTACCGAACCAGCGTGACTGGTACTTCAGCAACAACAGTGTCAGTACATGCATGTTCACCGTTTGTTGAAGCAACCGTCAACTGGAGCACGAATGTATCGTGTCAAAACAGTGAAATTACTCGTTCGACTCTCACTTTGAGCCCTGCTTCTGGTTGGGCTTCTTGGGATCTGACAAGTCTAGCGCAGAGCAACATCGCCAATGGAAACCTCACCATGACCATCTTGCTGAAGACTGTTGGTGCACCTGCGACAAACCATGCTTTCTACTCGTCAGATGGAAGTAATTCACTCCTAAGACCGAAGCTCGTTATCGATTATGTGGACAATGTTAACGGCGTATTACCACCTGCTCAGCCAACACTTAACACGCCTCAAGATGGTTCAGTACTCTACAATGTGTCTGGCTCAGTTCTCGAATCGAACGACCGTCCAGTTCTTGTGTGGTCTCCAGTATCGGGCGCCACTGGCTACATTCTGACCATCGCTAATGAAACTGGTGTCGTCAAATACAATTCATTGGATTCCTCGGAAATTACCGGAACGACCTTCCGCTTTGCCAACTCACTACCGAGCGGTGAAGTGTTTACATGGTGGGTTCAAGGCATTAATCAATCCATACCTGGTCCGTCTTCATCACGATGGACCTTCGCTATCGGCGCTCCAAACCATGTCGATAATGGTGATTTGACTTTCACATACACCTTCCAAACGGGCAGTGAAGTCTCACAGTTTGGGCACACCAACATTCGCGAAACACATCTCAACGAGGCAGAACCAACGATGAATTTCGGTGATTCCAGCATTGTTGAGATTGGAACTGGCTTTGGACCAAACTCTGGGATGCAGTCTCATCTCACCTTTGCTTTGGATAATGGACAAGTTCCTCTCGCTGCGTATTCAAACATTCATTCAGCAAGCGCAGGATTCTACCTTGATTCTTGGACGCCAACCGGTGGTGCAACAGAGATGACATTCAGCGTCCATCGAATTATCAACTCTCAATGGGCACAATACTCGTCAACTTGGAACGCGTCATCAAGTTCTGCTTCTGGCGCATGGGGTGCACCTGGGATGCAGGCGGGCGTTGATTACGATGCCACGCCAATCTCAACGTTTGTTGAGACGAACTTGAATGAGAACCGATGGATTTGGTTTGATATTGGTGTGAGCGGTATGCTCATCGATAACGACAACTCTTGGATTATCATCGGAACTCCAAATCAGGGGACTCTCTTAGGAGAGTTCTATTCAAGCGAATATTCGATTTCCGACATGCGTCCTAAGATTCTGCTCAACCACACGAATGTAACGACAATTTCAGTTTCTCCGACCGCACCTACGACGGACGCTGACACAAGTGTATCGTTCTCGAATGTTGTGTACGACCATCTTAACATGGCAGCAGGTGCTCCAATCGTCTGGAGTGCAAGCAACGGCTCGATCACACAAGCTGGCGTATTCACGCCGTATGCAACAGGCCAACACACCGTCTCTGCATGCTTTGGCATCATTTGTGCCAGTGAAACAGTAACGGTCACACCCGGTGCGCCTGTTGAATTGGTTGTGACACCTGAGACTGCAACAATTACCGCAGATCAATCCTTGCAAATCATGGCATATGTTATCGATCAATTTGGTAATACTGTGCCCGGTCAGACCATTGCCTATCTTCCAAGCAACGGAAGCATGGACTCGTCAACAGAAGGTTTGTTCTTGCCGGTAGGGGCTGGAACTCAAACCGTCGATGTGACTTGGAACGGTGTCATGATGACACCACAGACCATCTCAGTGTCTGTTCTTGTTGAGACTGGTATTCCGGCCTATTTCGTTCTCGAGGGTTGCCAAGGTACGGTACCCGCTGGAATTCTTTGTGCAGTCACGCATACGCTTTACGACCAATTTGGAAACGAAATCATCGATGACTCGGAGGCTGGAGACTTCACGTGGACAACCACGAATGGTAATTACAGCGAGACAACGGATGAGTACTTCCCAGACCACGTCGGTGATTGGTACCTCAACTTGACATCGACTTCCGGTGCATACGGCTCACTGGCAATCAGCGTCGGTCATGGCCAAATGGCAAGTCTCGAATTGGATGCTTCGTCAACATCCATCACAGCAGATGAACAAGTTTGGATTAACACGACTCGCATTGACATTCGTGGAAACCGACTGCCAGTTCTTCTTGAACTCGACAACTGGATTACTCCACAGGACAGCCAATTGTTACCAGGTGCTCCAGCTATTTGGTCACCGACCTCTCGAGGTGCTAAGATTATCCAGGCCACGTACGAAACAATCTCTTCTGAAATAACCATCACCGTTGAAGAAGGTGCAATTGTTTCTCTTATCCTTCTTGTCGATAATGATGTAGCAACTTGGGAAAATTTCGATATCACCGCAGACGATCTCTTCGATGTGAAGGTCAAAGCGTACGACCAAAAAGACAACCGTTGGATTGTGTCTGCGAATTGGAGTTTGGCTCATCCGGAATGGACCTCACAATCTGCTCTGGAGCAGTTGCAAGGAGACGAGACCACATTTGTTCCATACCTCGCTTCAACTGAACACTACACCATTACCGCCGAATATTACGATGGAGTCACTTTCCATGAGGTGAGCATCAATGTTACAGTTGCACACGGCGATTTGAATTCAGTCACACTTACTGCAACCGGCAGCGATGGCTTAGCAAACACTGTCTTCGACATTACTTCTGATGAACACATCGACTTTACATCGGCTCTCGCCGATTTGGACATGAACCCAATCGACCCTTCAATTCTTGAATGGTATCTCAAGAACACCGACACCGGTGTCTCTACCGTAATCACCGATGAATTGGTTGCGAACAACATGCGCTGGGATGCTTCTGCGGTTGGCAATTGGTCGATTTCAGCATCTGCTATCAGCGACTCAGGATACAACATCAGCGACGCTGTTGCCGTTTCAGTCGTTCATGGAGAGGCTGTCAATGTGAATGCAGATCTCGATACCACGACCCAAACAGCAGGAGAAGAAATCACCATGGTTGTTACTGGAACTGATTCAGATGGCAACACATTCCCACAAATTGTAGAATGGTTGGAAAACGATGTAACAGTTGAGAACATCACAGCCGGGGAAAACGAAGGGACATATGTCTACTTGGCGACCACAGCCGGTGAACATACGCTGAAGTACACGACAGGGTCCACAGACTCTACGCTTGTAATCACTGTTGAAGCACAACGTATCGTTGATTCATTGGATATCCAAATATCCTCACAATCAGTGGACCAACTCTCGAACTTTACGGTGACCGTCAAAGCCTTTGACGTGTATCTCAATCAAATTGAAGTCCCACCGAGTGCGGATGTAGACGCCACAGGTCGAGCAGAAGTATCGCAGCAAGGGCCTGGTGTTTGGAACGTTATCACGCTTGATGATGGCACAGTAACGGTGACGATTACCGCAGGTAAAGTCTCAGAAGAAAGAAACATCGAAGTTGAAGGCAACTTTGCTGGTTTCTTCAAGGCAGGTGGACCACTCTACTATGTTGGAGCAGGACTTCTCGGAATTGTTAGTATCGTCATTGTCGGGCTATTATTCTCAATGCTTCGCGGAGGCGAATCCGGTTACGATGACGACGATGATGAGTACGACGACGACGATGATGAGTACGACGATGACGACGATTCAAACACCCCTCGGGCTGCAACTTCAGGTCCAACAGGCCCTGCACCTGGACCATCAGGCCCCGCTCCAGAACAGAAAGAAGTGCCAGAAATTGTGCAAGAAGACACGGCATGGCAAGTTGATCATCGAGTCGACGATGAAGGCACGGAATGGGCAGAGGATGAAAATGGCACATGGTGGTATCGCCAAGAAGGCGACACCGATTGGGGCGAATGGAAGGATTGAACAGCAAATCATTGATACACATTGACGAGGAAGTTGAGCACATGAAAGATGCAAATCAGTACAAGAGCATGATCTTGAGTTGCGTTTGCGTCCTGCTTTTTGGCTTCCACGGCTTTTCCATCTCAGAACCTCAGTTTTCTTCCCTTGAAGACGAGAGCATTGTTTCGAACCAAGGCGGCGCCCAACCCGTTCGTGTTGAACTCTCAGCAGAATTTGTCTCGATTACCGCAGATGAAGTAGTCATGCTTACGGCACAACTTTACGACAATCTCAACAATATCGTCACTGGAGAGGTGGTATGGAGTTGCGCAAACGGCTCAATCACCGAAGATGGGATCTTCTATCCGTGGTCTTCTGGCTTGATTCAGATTGAAGCATCACACAATGGATTAGTTGGCTCCATCAATATCACCGTTACACCTGGCGTAGGACAATCCCTTCGAATTACAAGTTTGACTGCACATGCGCTCCTGCCAGTATCTCTCACGGCTGAAGTTTTAGATGCTCGTGGAAATGCTCAACCCGCATCCAATGTGGTTTGGTCCATTGATGGTTCATATGCTGGAGTCGGTTCACCGACTTGGACTGCCCAAGATATTGGTGAATACGCGATTCGTGCACGGCTCTACCAAATGGAGCATGTCGATACAATCGAGGTTTTGGCAGGAGCTCCTCACGAGTTCATTTTTGACGAGGGTATGCAAGTACGCAGCGGCTCAGCATTCTTGATGACTCCTCGCTTGGTGGATGTGAATGGCTTTGAAATGAACATTACTACTGCAGGTAACCGCATATGGGAGGTGGAGAACGGCACGATTCTTCCGTCAGGATGGTTTACTGCAACCCAACCTGGACTCTGGGCAGTCAATATATCGGCTGGCAACATTACCGGTACGGGAATGATTCGAGTTGTTCCAGCAGATGCGACCATCTCGCAAGTAACTGTGCTCTCTGAAGGTGAGCAAGGAAGTCAACAATTTACCGCAGGTGTGGCCTACGAGCTTGTAGCAATGCGTACCGATTCTCTCGGTTATACAGGTACAATCACCCCGCCTTTGGCGAATTTCACTGTGTCAAGTGGAGGTCTTTCGAACATCAGTGGAGCGGTCTACTGGACTCCTGGCTCAGTGGGTACGCATGAAGTGCGAGTGAATGATGAAGGAGTTCTTTCGACGTTGTCTGTCGAAGTCGTGCATGGTCCTGCTATCGACGCAGTACTGACACTTACTTCCCCGGACTTTTCAGCAGGTGGACAAAGTACCATTGCTTTCATCGCATCCGACGTTATTGGCAATGAATGGCTTGTCAACGGCTCGATGACACTCGTCAACGGCAACAGTTCACAATATTCAGTCTCAACAGGGTACGCTGTGGTAACACCGGAAGAAACGCTCATCTGGAGGATTGAAGGGAACTGGTATGACGTGTCGACAGGCACTCGTTTTGAACCGGTATTCCAAATGCAGTCCACGCCGGGGCAACTTGCTTTCATCCTTCTCAACGGTGAAGGGTCAATACTCCCTGCTGACACCTTACTCGCACTTAATCCGGTTTTCTATGATGCGTATTCGAATCAACTTGATGAAATTGGATTGAACTGGACCGTTGATGGCATTGATTCCACCGTCGACATTTTACTTTCAGATCTGCATTGGATACCGACGACAGTTGGAGGGCACGAGATCCGCGCAAATGCCGCTGGAGTCTTTGCTACGGTTCGATTAACCGTCGTTGCAGGTGATGCTCGGAACCTTGTCACCAATTTTGAGGATGGGCTTACTGTTCAAGCAGGTGTTCCGACTGAATTATTTATTCAAACCATCGACGCACATGGTAACTTGGCACCATCGACGGCCGTTCTCTCAACGCTTGATGAAGAGTTTGGCTCACTTGTTGCCTCCTCATCTGGTGACGGTTACTGGGACTTTACTGGCCGAATGAAAGGCACATATTCGCTTGAACTCATACAGGACAACGCAACCCACATTCTTCCATTAACAATTGAGTCCGGTGCACCAGTACGAATCTTCTCAACCATGGAAATTGAGAACATCGCACAAGGCGATACTGTCCTTCTACGTGTTGAATCGGTAGATGTTTACGGCAATCCTGTTGACGTCGTTCCGTCGAACACAACGGTCAGTTGCACTTCAGGATCTTCGGAACACGTTACTTCAGACACATGGGAATTGGATATTTCTTCCTCCGGAAACGACCGTTCTTGCAATATTCTATGGAATGGTTTACTTTCTCAGAACTATTTCGATGTGGAGTCTGTTCTGCTCGGAGGTGCAGTTGGTTCGACCAATACGGCCATGGGTCTTGGTATCTTTTTCTTGACATTGATTTTGGTAACTCTTGTGGTTTTGGTTCGTAAAGCCAACCAAGAAGAAGTTGACTGGACCGATGATGCATTCGACGAGACCGATGAATATGAGTCTGAAGATGATGAGGACAACGGCGAAATGCACGATACTACGCGTGAATCCGCTGATGAAGGTGCATCTGATGACTCATACGGTGATGGAGATAAATCGAGCAGTGAAAGTGTAGATGCTAAATCCACACAGCCAACATTATCTGATGATGAGCGTAATACTCTTGCAGGAAAAGCTGCAGAAGTCGGAGTAATGCAAGCCATTACTGGGACAGAACAAGGATCGAGTGGTTGGTATGTGGACGTTAGCGGTGAAATCCAGTACTGGAACGTCGGCGACGATGGTTCATGGACTCGGGTTGAATGAGATGCCTCTCGAACAACCTCTTGACGCTACCAGCGAGTTCTACGAATTGATATGGCTTCTCTCTGCTTTCCTTTGTTGGAAAGGTGAAACGGTCATCGCACTCATTCTAACCAGAGTTGTCGAACCGCTGGCGGGCTTGGCTCTCGGATAGTTATTCTTCACTTTCCGCCTCGAAGGCAAGGAAGAACTCATCGATATCAATGACGCCGTTTTCATCCATGTCAGCGTTATGGAATATGCATCGGACCTCATCCGATGTATACTCGAAGCCGAGGGCTTTCAATGCGTTTTGGAACTCTCGTAAGGTGAGGTGGTTCTTGCCGCCGAAGTCTGCAGCGTGGAACGCAGCAAGGCGACGCTCATGCTCGGCAGCAGTCGTGAATTGAAATTGCTTTCGAAACGACTGGATCGGAGTTGTTTGAGTCACTGCGTGTTTCTTCCCGTAGAGATAGTATGTGGCTGCACCCGAAAGAATCGCAGCGCCACCGCCGATGAATGCCTTTGAACCGATGAAACTAATCAGCACTGCTCCAGCAAGTATTCCCCAGATGTGAATGTAGGGGTACAACGGAGCCTTGTACTTTGGATTCCAACCGTGCTCTTTACTGGTTCTTCGTAGAATGATGACGCAGCTATTTATCATGATGAAAATCATAATCTTAAATCCTGATGCGAGTTTGACGACGTCCTTCAACGGCACGAATAGAATGGCCAGCCCCATAGCTAAGCCAGTGACGATTATAGGCCAGTGAGGGGTTTCAAACCGGACATTGACTTCTTCGAGAGCTTGTGGCAGTAGGTTGTCTCTTGACATTGCGAACAAAAATCGTGATGAAGCCAAGATTCCTGCGAGTGCCATCGAGATCATGGTGAGAACGGAGAGAATCGCCGCAAAGATTCCAAATTCAGTCCCCGCTACCTTTTCAGCGAAAACGAATATTGGGTTTTCAACCACGGCGCCGTCTTGAATCCACCATGTGCCCGGTATTGCCGCCATCATAAGGTAAGCAATGGCAGAGTAGAGTACAGTTGCGATGAGGAGTGAGAGCATTATTCCAGCGGGTAGATTCCGCTCAGGATTCTTCACTTCTCCACCGATAGCAGCGACTTTGGTGACGCCAGCATAGGCTACGAACACAAACGCCGCTGCTTCGGCCAGCGACCAAACACTCGCATCAAAGGCGTCCGCTATTGGCCTCTTGGCATCGAAATCATCGACAAAAAATGCACCTATACAGATAACCACCAGCAGTCCGACCGTGGAGACGACAATTGGAGCTTGTATGGCTTTCACCTTCGATACCCCGAAAATATTGATCATCGTGATGAGGACCAGAGCACTCATTGAGAGCACCATTATACTAATTTCGACGTCAAAATATGTGGTGACGGTAATAAGGTAAGCAGAGAACCCAATCAGTGCAAAAGCCGATTTGAGAAGGAATGATGCCCACAATCCTAGACCGCTAATGGTTCCAATAAGCGGCCCATATGTACGCTCTAAGTACACATACGATCCACCGCTGGAAGGCATGCCTGATGACAACTCCGATTTCGACAAGGCACCAGGAAGAACTACTGATGCAGCGAGGAGATAGGCAAGCCATATTCCTGAACCCATGATTTCAGCAGCGAATGTTGGTGTCACGAAGATGCCGGGTAGCATTGCTGAGAGCGAGATGATTACAACGCCTGCAAGGCCAGTAGATCGCTTCAGAGTATTCTTCAACTCATCAGTTGCATTTACGATAATGGTTTTTGGTTTTGAACCCGACATGTCAACCCCCGCTTTCCGGCCATTAGACGACCCGTATTCGACTTCAAGCAACGGCACTCCTTATTATGTTGTATTGAATGTTGTTCAAGTCTGTTGGAAAACGGTAATTATTCAAGACTCGGAGCCTTTGCAATTACTTTCATTTCCACAGCGATAGGCGTAGGCAAGGCACGGATGGCGAGTGTTGTTCGAGTTGGTCCGACTTTACCCAGTGTTTCTGCCCAAACTTCGTTGTATCCTTTGAAATCCCGGTCCATATCGACCAGGAAAGAAGTGACATCCAGTACGTCATCAATCGAACCACCTGCTTCTTCAAGAATACGGGTGATGTTTTGGACAACAGCATGTGTTTGAGCCTTGATGTCATATTCAAGGGGTTTGCCATCTGCGTCATGTATGGGTCCACCCGGTATGGAATTGGTCCCAGGTTGACGCGGGCCAACTCCAGAGAGATACAAGAGGTCACCAACTCGTCGAGCATGAGGGTAGGCGCCCACAGGTTTAGGTGCAGCAGCACTGTTGACTGAGTCTTTACTCTCAGTTGGTTCCCACAATGCCGGGCCGTTTGAGTTTGAGGGCTTAGCCGATACAATTTCACTTACAATCTCAGTTTCGTCGCTTTGAGCATCGAGAACATTTCTTTCTCCTAAGAAATATTCGACATCGTCTTCATCGTATTCTTTGTCCCCAGCACCGGATGCAGCAGGGTCGAGGTGAACTACAGCGCCTCCAGCACCGTGAATTGCTTCGTATGCCAAGACTTCACCTGTGAGATTATTCCTGTTTTGGTTCATTCCAGAAAGCCACCACATTGGTTTGAAAGCAACCACTTTGTTGACACGTATTTGTCGGTGTATGGTGCGAGAAAGTTGACCAACATCTTCGAGCCGACCTTCTCCCAAGAACTCCAGAATTTTACGATTCCATTCATCGTCTTTGAGAGAGTGAATTTTGTCGTCTTTTGGATCTATGGGTTTTGTGAACATTCTGTTCGATAGGGACATTGCAGTAACTGCAACGGCTTTTCGTCCAGTCGCCTTGATCACATCCATACACGCTTTAGCAAGAACAGTCGTTTCAGCACGGTTCGCATATACATTGGATGAAACGATAACGGCAGGAATGGCATTGTCGGGATTCAGTAACTTGAGCGCGACAACTGAACCAACATCGATTGGGAATCCATGGTATGCTACAGTACGGCTCTTGAGTCCGCGGTTTTCATTGGCCTGATTCCATGCGTGTGCAAATTTATCATCGATGTTGAACGAATAGGGTATTGACCCTAAGTCATGGAAGTCATTGTCAACCATAACCCATTCAGGATTCGGGTCGGCAATGATTTGATGGCCAATGATGCTAGGCCACGTGGTTGAGTAAATGATGAGAAGGTCTGCACCACTGTCTTTAATTCGCTGAGCAGCTTCTCCAAAAGCATCTCTTAGGCGACCCCAACCCTCGTTTTGGTCTGCTGCCAAAACGGTATGCGGGTGGACAGGTACGATGTATGACCCCACTAATTCCCCATCACTCATTCGCTCCCCTCCTTGTGGTTCCGCTCGGGCCATTCAACGATTGCATTCCCTGTTCCAATGATGGTACCGTAACCGTGCAATATCCCGGGGTAATTCGGAATATCAAGCGTTGAGAGAAGCCAAGACAAACCGCCTCCGTCGCTTTCTGCGATTGCTTGTTCGGTAAACTCTGGCATTTCGTCAAGTATGCGTTGTGATTGTCCAGTTCGGAAGTATTCGATCATTCGCATGTCCCATAGATGCATTGCATGGCTGGTAATATGTTCCTTGCTCATGTCTTCAGGGATGGCTGATTCCGTTGTGAAATGTCGGTGTGAAAGTGAATTACTCGCAAGTACAACTACTTTCTTCCCACTGGCAAGGATTGCTTCGCGTGTGACTCGGCCGAGTTCCATCATCATTTCTTGCATAACTTCGACGGAATAGTAATCTCTCGAACGGTTGCTCGACAAAACCACCAGTGGCTTATCCCATTGCGGATTGAACATGTGCCCGGTCGTTATTGTTCCATAGTCCACTCGGAAGTCTGGGTTCTCCATCATTTTGACGGCGAGTCCAGCATCCGCAGCCTTGTCATGTATCTGGCGAGCCAAGTCAACATCGATGCTCAAGTCGTAGTGGTATCGGAATAAGTTCGGGAAGACTGGGTCGACTGAGAGACTCTTGAATTTGGGCAGGCCAAGGAAGTGCGTGCCGATGTAGGTCTGCCAATGGGGTGAAAGCAAAACGATTGCATCGTATTCAACATCCGCAAGCGACTCACGCAAGCGCTCATACCCCCAACGCAATTGTTCCCAGCCGCCTTCCGCAGTGGGCTCATTTTGCTCAGGATTCTCTGCATAAACCAAGTGCGGTGGGTGCGGTGCTAAGCAGCCTGCGACGATTTCGCCCTTCGACATGAACAAACCCATACATCGGGGGATTATATCGGCATCGGAGAATGCCGCTTCTCTCGCTCTTCCAACCGAACCCTCAAACAACACGGACTTTTGGGGGTGCTATGGAGCAAGATGAGGTGGGCACCGAGGTGCCGATTGAAAATCGTTTCTTACTTCGAGTCTTTGATTTTGATACAGGATTGCGGCATATCATCGCCCCTGCGCTACTTGGCGCGGTTTTCGGTGGTTTCTGGCAATACAGTGTTATGCCAAACATCGGTGAAATCAATCTTCCAAATCCCATTCACGGCGCGTTTTTGATTAGCATACTGTTGTCTCCCGTTTTGTATCGGGTTTTGGTCGGTGACGAAATGTCCCGGTGGAAGGAATACACGCTCGGTCTCACTCTACTTGGGCTCATTTTTTCGATGATATGGCTCTCCGGCTGGGGCGCAGTATTTTGCGGTGGATACGGTGCCTTGCTGGTTTGGGTTTGGATCAGTACGGATTGGGGGAGATATGACCTCCCTCCATTCCGGTATGGCTTGTGGCACGCCTTCGCCATTGATTTAGGTGCATTTGCTGGTAGTGTCCTGGTATACGCACAACTGTGATCACGAAGTGTAACTTTCATCGTTGTTCGGGAAATCTCCCGAGCGGACATCCGAGCAGTAACTCTTGATAGCACCATCAATCTCATCAGCGAGATTGAGGTAACGTCGGAGGAAACGTGGTGAGAAGTCCATTGTGATTCCAAGTAGGTCATGAAGAACCAACACTTGTCCATCGCAATCTGGTCCTGCTCCAATTCCAATCGTCGGTATGGAGATGGCTTCACTGACTTTTTGAGCAAGTTCGCGAGGTATTTTCTCCAAGACGATTGCAAAGCAGCCGGCCTTTTCGAGTAACTTTGCATCCTCAATAAGTTTCTCAGCCTCTTCATCTTCCTTCGCACGGACTGTGTATGTTCCAAACTTGTAGATTGATTGAGGTGTCAGGCCGAGGTGACCCATTACGGGTATTCCGGCGGTAAGGATTCGCTCGATGGATTGCAGTATTTCAGCACCACCTTCAAGCTTGACAGCATGGCCTTCAGATTCTTTCATGATTCGAATTGCTGATTCCAGTGCGATAGCAGAGTTTCCTTGGTATGTACCAAAGGGCATATCGACGACAATCAAGGCACGATCGACTGCTCTTTGGACACATTGCGCGTGATAAATCATGTGTTCAAGAGTAATCGGTACGGTTGTGACCTGTCCCGCCATAACATTTGACGCAGAGTCTCCGACCAAGATGACATCGACACCTGCTTTGTCAACAAGTTTAGCCAGAGAGTAATCGTAAGCGGTCAGCATGGTGATTTTTTCACCAGCACGCTTCATCTCCTGAAGTGTGTGGGTGGTAATCTTGCGCGCTTCCTTGTGAACCGACATGGATGTGCCACAGTTAAGTTTGATTTGAAACCCTCGCAGGACTTCATTCCTCGTCGTCTTGCACCATGGCCACATTATGAATCAATTCTTCAATCGCCTCGTCAATGGTAGAGGATGCAAGGATTTGCTGTTTCGCTTCTAAAGTAGAGAGCATAAGGCCAGCAACAGCGTAAATGGAGTCCGAATCCTCGTCGATTGTTCGATTGACCCGCTCCCTTACCCACATTTCCAAAACATCGTCTTCAATACGCAAGACCGTTCCAATACGGGTGAGGACATGTTTCATCATACCTTTGAGAATGGATTGCTGTTCTGCGGTAATGTTTGAATCCATTGTGTGGAACTCCACATTAGCACTGATGTAGAGTTTTGAATGTTCAGCATCGTCTGGAATCATGTCAAGCAGTTGTTGGACATCGGGTAAGATTCCATCGTCTTCAACCACTTCCTCAAACATCGGAGCACTGAATGGGGGCAATGCAGGAGCAGTGACGTCTGTAACCGTGAATCGCCTCCTACCAATGATTTGCACGAAATGATTGCTGCCTTTGGTTTCGTGATGAAGAATTTCAGCCTCACAACCATGCGTTCTTGGTCCATCCCAAGCATTTGTTGGTGAGAACGGGTCGTTCAACACCACGCCGAAATTATTCTCATCAAGCAGACAGTCATCGAGCATTTGTCTGTATCTTGGTTCGAAGATTCGTAATTCTTGAATTTCTCCTGGCATCAGTACCATCGGGAGAACGAACAGCGGTAGTTGAGACATATTTCGAAAATCGGCGTTTACCTTTTGAAGATATGTTTACTCAGGAGAATCTGGGTTTTTGACGCAAATGTTGGTCATTTCCGAGAAGAATTCCATCGACCATTTACCGCCTTCTCTCCCTACGCCTGAATTCTTAACACCGCCGAAAGGTGTTCTTAGGTCTCTGTGTAGCCAGGTATTCACCCATACGATTCCAGTATCTATTTTCGTAGCAAAGTTACGACCACGTTCCAGGTCCTTGGTCCAAACAGAACCAGCTAGGCCGTATTCGGAATGATTGGCCATGACAATGGCTTCCTCTTCTGAATCAAATGTATGAAGCGTTACCATTGGACCAAAGATTTCCTCAGTCGCACATCGGGAAGTGTAGGATAAGCCAGATACAACCGTCGGTCGCAAAAAGGCTCCAACCCCATCAGGACCCGTGAAACCAGTCATTGCCCGAGTTCCACCCGTCAGCACAGTACCCCCTTCGGCAAGTCCTAATTCAATGTACGACTCGACTTTTTCGAGATGCTCGGGTGAGATAACAGACCCCATAACCGTCTCATCGAGAGATGGATTACCAATCGAGATTGAATTGACCTTTTCGATAAAACGCTTGGTGAACTCTTCTGCTATTGCCGAGTCGACTAAAATTCGTGAACCACAGAGGCACACTTGCCCCGAATTTGTGAAGGCAGCACGTACCGCACCGTCGACGGCCAGTGAGAGGTCGGCATCTTTGAGCACGATTGTTGCGTTTTTTCCGCCCAGTTCCAATGACAATTTCTTGAACATAGGCGCAGCAGTTCGTGCCACAATTCTGCCGGTCGCTGTGCCACCGGTAAAGGAAATACCCTTGATACCGGGTGCTTCAAGGATAGACTGGCCAACCTCAGGCCCGAGCCCATGCACGAGGTTAAACACTCCAGAAGGTAAGTCCAATTCATGCAAGGTTTCAGCCAAAATGTTGGCTGTGAGCGGTGTGATTTCACTCGGTTTGGCTACAATTGTATTCCCCATCAGCAGTGCAGGTGCTACTTTCCAACTAAGGAGATACAGAGGTAGATTCCACGGTGTGATGAGACCAACTGTTCCAACCGGCGAACGGTGGACATAGTTCATTGCATCAGCCATTTCAAACGTCATTTCAGATTGTTCTCGACTGAAACCAGCAAAAAATCGAAAGTTACTGACTGAGCGCGAAGCATCCACGCGGCGAGCAAGTGAAATTGGTTTTCCAGTATCCATCGATTCAGTCTGAGCAATGTGTTCATGTTTCTTTTCCAGTGCGTCTGCGATGCGGTCGAGCCAATCTGCGCGTTCAAGCATTGAAAGAGCCCCCCATTCCGACTGGGCTGAATGCGCAGCATCAACAGCCATTTGGACATCGTTCACCTTTGAGCGGGGAATCGTTGCAATACATTCAGCGGTTGCTGGGTTGTAATCCTCAAGAGTCTCTCCATCCAATGCGGCTTGAAAGACTCCGCCGATGTAGTTCTTGATTTCGAGCATGCTCACATCTCCACATCGTACAGCCATCTGTCTTGATCTGGATCCCATTCATCCCAAGTCGGTAACTTTTCCAGATGAGGAAGGTAATGTTCGGGTACAATTCCTGGGACAATGAATGCTTTTTGTCTGTGAAGTGGGTACGGGTTACGCAAGTTTATCCCGAGTACTCCGAGAACTGCACGGGCAACATACCACATGGCTTGAGAGTTCCAGCCGTGTGCGATTTTGACAACAATACCGAGTCCTTTTGGATAATCAGGGTGTTCTATGGCAAGTCCAAGTAGTCCATCAGCGCCTTCCTTAGCGATGACTTTTCCTTCACCTGCCTTGAGAACGGTTGAGTCGAGGCGATTGAAACCTCCAACGAGGTCAGGATGACGAACCATTGCCTCCCATATCCAATCTTTGTCCTTGTCTCGCACAAGTCCAGCATAGATTTGAGCCAGTTCAGCAACGGTGTTGGACACCGTAGGAAGTCCACATCCGTCTTTTGCAATACGAAGGGGTTTCCATTCTTCGCCGAGGTAGGTTCTCAATTCAACCATGTAGGCGTCGAAGACTTCGTGAGTTGGAAGCGTATATCCTGCACGATTCCATCCTTTTTTCCGGCAACCGAGTAAGATTGCGGCGTGTTCTCCCGAGCAAGTGTGGTACCATCGGCGAGGCCTTCGAACCTGTCGGCCAAATTGAATCAATGGTACATCAAGCGGAGTGAGCATGAGAGGCCATTCCTCCTGCGCTAGAAGCGATTGAGCGGCAGCAACGTGCTCTGTGTCGCCGTTGTGAGATGCCACAGCTATCGCTTTCTGTTCCCAACTGGTGTCTGCCAGTTCTTCAGTGAATGCCTTGAGCATGAACGGTTTCATCATCGAACGACCGTAGCACAATACATTTCCTCCAAAGGAATGGATGACTTCATCGCCGTGTGACCAAGCAATTGCTCCGTGAATGGTCGTCTCAGATACACCGTTTCTTCGATAATCGACCAAGGGCTCCCAAGCCACTTCTCGACCGGTTGGAATACCTTCGATTTTCTCGCCGAGAGGTGATTCGGGGTAAAGCGAACTGCCTGGCTTGCCGGGTTCAACTGCGGATGGTGTGTCATGCTCGATTGCCACGCTTTCACGCTCCTGTAAGGATGTTTTCGACCCGAGGTGCGACCTGTTCCATGTAGGCGGTCATGTCTCGACATACTCTTTCCGAGTCGTGGTTGAAGAAATCGAACCAGGCCATGATTCGATCCTCTGGATGGAAACGTTCAACGATTTGCTGGGCAATCTCTTCTGCGTTTCCAATGAGTGCATTTTGTGCAGCATTCTCGACTTTCGACGGGTCGATTGTCCCTTCAAGTGCGTTCCAGTATGCACCCAAGGCAGCTTTGGCTTCACGATGAGCAGCCAAACTCTGTTCTTCAGGTGTAAGGCCTTCTTCTGCGTTCAAGAACACAAACGATGTCCGTGGCATATCACTTCGCTTCCAAGAGCCTCCATCGGGATGGAATACTTCACTCATCCTTGCGTGAGTTGAATCGATAACCTCCGGTTTGGTTATTGAAAGGTTGAACACTTTAACCGGCAATATCGTGTTCAAATATTCTTGAGCGCGTGGGTCATGAGTACCTGCTATAAGACTCAACAATTCTCTTCGGAAGGTGCACGGAATAATTTTCAATTCTTCGAAAACGTATCGTTTTGGGATTTCAATTTTCTCAGGAGCCTCGTTCAATTGTTCAAACTCTATTGCAGCATTCTGCACTTTCTCCCAATCTTCATCGCTGCGGAAATTCGCACGAGTGAGGACGGTTTCATAGGTGGAGTTTGAATGAACGACATCGCCACGTAGGAGTTTCAAGAAAATGTCACTTGCTTCCATGAAAATCTGTCCACGGAGTGCGGGCCACGCAGCCTCTTCAATCGAATTGCGTGGTACTATGCCATAGGGTCTTGCCATAAATTCAAATCGCCCAGCGGAGAATCCGATGTGCAATTTACGATTCTCATCGGGGTTGAGTCCGTGCAACTGGAGCGTGTTTGCTATGCGTTCGGCCTGAGCAATCGGGCCACCGGATGCTAGAATCGAGACGACAGCGCTTCCAATTTCGATGTTCTTTGTTTGTCGAAAGGATTCCATCGCCAGTTGTGGGAAGTCGGTACAAAGACCGACTTCACCTTTCCAGTGAGGTACGACTGGTTTCGAATTTAATTGTTGAGTTACCGTCGATAAATGGGCTTGAGCAATCCATCCAACACCGAAGCCAAGTGAATCGGCAACCTTGAGTTGTTGGAAGTAGTTTCGGAACATATCTTGTTCTGTTGGTACATGTCCATTGGCGTCAGGTGTCTGACTGATTGAGAAAAAAATGTCATGGTCCATGGGGGCACCGTTACGCCCCAGTCGAAACCACATCATAACGAGTGTGGGTAAACAGTCTGGATTTCAATCTTGATTTTGATTTGAATTGCGGTTGTTGAAATCAGCGAGGTCCTCTATTCTTTGACGAACCGCTATGGGGGTTGGTAATCCTGCATTGATGAATGTGTGGAGGCAATCCGAGAGTTGCAGCATTGCTGTTTCGTAGTCCTCCGCAATCTCAGCGATGTCGGCGAGTCCCCACCGTGCAACGAGTTGTCCTGAGAGGTCCTCCAACTCACCGGCGAGTTCCAAAGATTGTTCATACAAATCTTTGGCCGCAGCGAAGTTTCCGATGGTGGCCTGCGAATGCGCAAGATCAGCCATCGCTTCGATTTGTGCTTCTTCATCTTTCATCTTCATGGCTAATTCGATGCGGCGTGTGCCGTGGACAATCGCAGTGTCGTGGTCGTTCATTCTCTTGGCACATGTTTCCAATACTGCGAGTCCGTAAGCAATGCCAGATGAGTCCTCAATGGATTCTCGTAGCCTGATGGAGCGGTTTGCGAAGGCTTGTGCTTCCTCATACTCCTCTTTTCCTAAATGCAGGAGTGCGGTATGATGGAATACTGCAGCTGCGAGTGGAGCGCCGCCCTCCATCAGTTCAGATTTGACAGCCAACTCTGCAAAGATATCAACTTCTGCAACTGAATATTTATGACCTTCAAAGTCTGCCCAACCTTGCTCAATTTCATCAGCAGCGTTTTGTTTGGCATGGTGCAACAAGCGTTCAGACAATTCAATGTCATCCAACTCCTGCGCCAATGGAATGAGTCGAAGGGCTAGAGGAGTATTGATGTCGTCCATTGCCCCACCAGCAGTGAGCATGTCCAGAATTTTACGGGCTTGCTCAGCATTGACTTCTCCGTTCATGCCTCGTCGCAGTCACCACGCGTCAAGAACCTATGTGTTTCTCTTCTTCAAAGTTAAACCTTGATAACAGAGTTCAATCATGGACCTTGTATGGGTAATTACGATGGGTATCTACAAGGGTTGAGCCTTGCAGCAATTCTCATCCTCGCCCCAATTGCCCTGCAATCCATTTTGTCCGACGATTCGGATGTCGTCTATGTGTTGATTCCAGGCGAAGAGGAGACGACAACGATATACATCGAAAACAACACTTCGACGAACGATGCCCGTGCGCCGGAACTTAATCGCTCAGAGGTCGCTCGAATCGCTTCGTTCAACATCAAAGTGTTCGGGGAAACCAAGATGGGTAAACCAGCAGTCGTTGATGCGTTGGTCGATATCGTTCTGACCTATGATTTGGTTGCCGTCCAAGAAATCAAGGATATTGACCAAACGGTCCCTTACGATTTCCTTGATGCAATTAACGCCAAATCCTCAACCGCATGGGAAATGCTTCTCAGCCCGCGTAGTGGGCTTCAAGACGACGACCAATCTTCGCAAGAGCAATATGCGTTTTACTACAACACCTCAGTGTTTCATGCGATGGGAAACGGAACATTGCACAATGACAGCGTCAACGATGACTTCCAGCGGGAGCCCTTCATCGGACAGTTCGAACTGCTCGATGAAAACGGTACCGGCACTGGCTTTAATCTGAGCCTCATCACAATTCACACGAAGCCAGGCGAAGCGACCATTGGAGAAATCAATGCCCTTCACAATGTAGTGAACACCTATCTTGAAAACAACACTGAAGAGGAGGAAGTGGTTATCCTCGGTGATTTTAACGCTGCATGCTCCTATGTTTCATCAAACGAATTATCCAATTCACCTCTCGCTCATTCGAATTACACTTGGATCATTGAAAACAACGTTGATACAACCGTTTCGGACAGTTATTGTGCCTATGACCGTATCGTTACGAACGGTGACTTAGATGGTCGCTTGGTCGGCACTTGGGGCGTTGATACATCCTTCTCTGACAGCGATATATCTGACCATTATCCAGTTTGGTTTGACATCAAAAGATGATCATATTCCGCGCAAACGTCCACCATCAACGGCGAGACTGACACCTCGAATGCCACCCGATGCAGGTAGGGTGAGGAAGGTGATTGCGGATGCAGTTTCAAGAGGCTCGATTAACCGCTCAATTGGAACTTGGCTCATCCAACCGTCGTGGACTTCTTCGACCGTTTTTCCTGTACGTTGGTTGATGGACGATGCCAACGAACCCAAGCGTTCGGTGTTGGTGAATCCAGGAAGTACATTGTTGATGGTAATGCAAGGGGGCAATTCTCTGGACAAACTCTTGGCCCATGAAGCCATAGCTCCCCGTAGGGTATTGGAAAGGCCAATGTTCGGGATTGGCTCTTTTACGGAAGTCGAAATTATTTGGACAATCCGTCCATAGCCTTCTTGCTCCATGCCAGGACTGATGATTTGTGTCAGCGTATGGGCTGCGTGGAGATGGCGTTTGAATGGAGCCTCAAAGTCGCTCACTGTATTTGCAAGAAGCGGGCCTCCAGGAGGTCCTCCAGCATTGTTGATGAGGATGTGTACATTGCCCCTTTGCTGGAGTAAATCAGTAACTGCAGTTCGTATTGATTCAGTATCTTCGAGATCAAGTGGTAGAGCATGGTGATTGCCGCTGCCAAGCGTTTTCAGTTCTTGACAAAGTTGATTCAAAGCCTCTTCATTTCGGGCGCATACGGTTACATCAGCGCCGGCTTTAGCGAGCATTTTTGCTGTTGCAGCACCGATTCCTTTGCTTGCTCCGCATACCAAGGCATGCTTGCCAGTGAGAGCGCTGGTCGAATAGGGGTAGTCGTTACCGAGGAGGTCCATGTACTCGGCAGAGGGTGCTCTTCAAAGGCTCTTCTGTTCATTAAAGCCAGTCGAGGATGGCGTCCAATTCGACCAACCAATCGTCTGAAGCGACATCGATGATGGAATAATGGTCACCAGGTAGCCACAACTTCTGCACATCCGTACCCTTCGCCGACATTACTCGGGCGTACGTCTCAGACTGTTCTTTCGGCACATCTACATCCTTTTCTCCGTGAATCAATAACACCGGTGCAACCGGGGAATGGTCCACAGGATTCAGTTGGCTCCATAGTGTTGGGTCTTCCTCTGGACTGCATCCAATCCATTTTCGCACAGCATCACCCTCGTCTGAGAGTTGTGCTCTGTCGGCACTCACCAAGTCCGTTAGAGGCGCTTGAGCGATGGCGAGCCAAGGCTTTCTCTCTGCCTTAGATGCCAACAAAAGGGCGAGGTGACCTCCAGCAGAATGGCCCATCACCATAGAGCGGGTCACATCGATGCCTGGTAACAAAGCCAACTGACCCCAAGCACGCATTACATCAGATAGGGTGTCCATCCAAACGCCCTCGTCGCCTTCACTCCAACCCTTGAATTCTATGTTCCATGCTGCAACTCCAGCCTCTGCAAGGTCTTCAGCAATAGGTTTCATCAGTTCACTGGTCCACTTCGTTTTCCAGAAGCCACCGTGGATGAGCATTACACAAGGGATGCCAGGTCCCTTCTGGTAAGGTGAAGGATCGTCTGGCATATACAAGTCCGCAAATTGCCACTCTTCAGCGCCCCATTGCATACGGTCAACGGCCATATGGTTCTCACACCGCATGTCGTCTATCACCCTTGCTCTTCGAAACGAATACAAGAATTGAAGTGCCGAACCCTGTACTGGCAATTATGGACAACCCATTAGACATTGAGATTGAGACCATGGACGGCGAGAACACTACATTGAAGGCTTTGGGTGACGAAGGAACTGAGCATTGGGTTGTTGTTAATGTCGCAAGTGCATGTGGTTTTACTCGTCAATACGCTGGTCTACAGACGCTTTCTCAGCAAGATGGAGTTACAGTCGTAGGTTTTCCCTGCAATCAATTCGGTGCTCAAGAACCTGGAACGCACCAAGAAATCTGTGATTTCACAGCAGAGAAGTTTGAAGTTGATTTTCCACTGATGGCTAAGATTGATGTCAAAGGGGACGCATCCACGCCATTGTTTCAGGCTCTTTCTACTTCAACAGATGCTTCAGGATACACGGGTGACATTCGCTGGAACTTTGCAAAATTCGTCATCAACGCTGACGGCAATGTTTCGAGATTCACAAGCAGTGATGAGCCTGAAGAGCTACTCTGATGTTCACTCGAGGTCAAATGCGCCGGGCTTGAACACCCATCGGTACTCATCCTCTCGATCATAGTATGCCTTCACTCGTGGGTCATTTGCTACTTTGTCGTGATACTTCAAGAGGGTCGGGTATGCATGAGCCATTGCTGAATCAATTCCGTCAAACTGCCCTGAAAACATCATAAAAATGTTGAGGAAGGCTTTGACATCAGCGAGTGTCATGTCTTCAGTATCTGCCAACCATCCAGTTGTTGATTTGTTGAACAGTGATTCTAAGTCCTTCAAGCCGAGGTCCAGTTTTGTTCCTTCAACGAACAGGGCCTTACGTGCTGCGATGCGCTCATCGAGGTCTTCGATTCTAAATGTCGGAGTGAACTCAGTTCTCCACCCTTGAATGAGTTCGAGGATTTCATCAACCTTTCCTCGAACAAAGAGGTCTTCAGGTTCGAGTCCAGCGACTGCAGCAGCGTATCTCATTAGCGCACTGGATTCAGCGATTGTGCCTTGAGGTGTCTTGAGCACAGGTAGGAATCCCCATGGCAGTTCTCCGCTTTCCTTGAGGGCTTGGTAACCCTCCCAATCGACGGTCGTATTCTTCCAAGGCAGTTCTGAAATTTCTAAACAAAGGCGGGTCGGCTCGGCATATCCTGGCGAGTTGAAGTAAATCAGTTCGTGCATAGAGTCGGCTCAAAGCCGAGGTTCAAGAAGACTTCGCCAAACCAATCAGGGGCTTACTCTTCGTCGGTCGCGTGGGAACAAGACCGTTTCTCGAACATTCTTTGAGCCAGTGAGTTTCATCAAAATGCGCTCAACACCGAGTCCCCATCCAGCATGAGGCGGAACTCCATGTCGGAATCCAGCGACATAGAATTCAAATTCTTCTGGGTCAAGTTCCATTGCCTTTAGGTTTTCAATGAGCACATCCATTCGGTGCTCTCTTTGCCCACCGGATGTAAGTTCATCACGGCCGAAATTAAGGTCGAATCCACGGCTAAGCTGACGGCCAGTGCTCCCATCCTCACCTTCGACATGGTGGATGTAAAACGGCTTGAGGTCCATTGGCCAGCGTGGGAGGAAGTAAAATTGGGGCAAATCTTCAGCCAGGAGGTCAGAGTTCTCCGCGTCAATATCGTCACCCCATTCGATTTCTCCACCTTTTCGTTGAATCGTTGCAATGGCGTCACAGTAGGAAAGTCTCGGGAATGGCAGTTCAGGAACGATGACTTCGATTGGTTCTTCGTCTTGAGTTGCTCGGTAAGTGTTGATTGTAGCGATGTGTTGTTGGGATTCAGGGTCTTCGGAAACCGATTTCCACATGTGGTGGATCATGCGCTCAAGAACGCCCATAACGTCATCGTCGTTTGCCCAAGAGCATTCAATATCAAACGATATAAATTCGTTCAAGTGTCGATATGTATCGTGCTTTTCGGCACGGAATGCGGGTCCAATTTCAAACACTCTTTCGAGTCCGCCGGACATGCACAGTTGTTTGAACAACTGCGGTGATTGGTTGAGGAATGCAGGAGTGTCGAAGTACATCATCGGAAACAAGTCAGTGCCGCCTTCTGTTGCAGTAGCCACAATTTTGGGTGTATGTGTTTCAAAAAATCCCTCATTAATCAGTGCTTCACGGCCGTATTGGAGTATCTTTCCTCGCAAATGGAACATGGCGTTGACATGCGAGCGTCGCAGGTCAAGGAATCGATTGTCCAGACGGGTGTCAAGTGCGACGTGGACGGTGTCTGTGACGCCGAGAGGAAGAGGGGCTTCGGCACGGGCGATGACGTTCACTGAGGTTGCAATGACTTCGTATGCAGGGGGTGGAACAGGCTCGCCTTCTTTGGTCTTCGGTGGGCGCTTTTCAGAAACAGTGCCGGTGAATTGTAAGGTTGATTCACGGGTCATGCGTTGAACCATATCGAGTTCTTCTTCACCAACGTTGTCTTTCTTTAGGAAAATTTGAGTAATTCCAGTTCCGTCACGCAGGTCGACAAAACAGATGGCGCCTTTGCCTCTGTTTGCTTCCATGAATCCGGATACGGTTACTTCTTGGTCGATGAGTTCAGCGCCTTTGCTTTGAATTTCACCAAGTGTGTGCGTACGGTATGCAGTCGGAACCCAAGTGCTCATAATACGGGGGGTAAGGGTTGAGGACATCAACCATTCGTTTCTTTTCGGTTGTCAACAGTAGAGTAATTGTGTATATTCTTACTGAATATTCCTTTACAGAATATTGTTGGCCAAGAATAAGCGGTTTATTCATATATACCGGGCAAAGCGCCACTGCCATGACTGGAGACCTGTTTTCATCCGAATCAGTAACACGCGGCCATCCTGATAAACTATGTGATACCATTTCCGACGCTATTGTTGATGCCTGTTTGGCAATTGACAGCAATGCCCGAGTCGCTGTTGAAACATGCGTCAAAGGAAAGGAAGATATGGGGCTCATTGTGCTTGCAGGTGAAGTTTCACTCACTGGCGAAGCACCGGATTATGAAGCAGTGGCCCGTGAAGCAGCAGCTCAAGTTGGCTATACCTCACACGCTATCGGCATGGATGCAACCACTTCGCAATATACCGAAGTTCAAGTCCACATCACGACCCAATCATCGTACATTGCACAAGGTGTCAATCAAGACTTGCTCGCTCAAGGAGCAGGAGACCAGGGTTTGATGTTTGGCTATGCTTGCACAGAAACCGAGGATTTCGAGCAACTCAAAGGCCGATATTTTCCACTCGCAGCAGCGCTTTCTCAGCGCCTGACCCGTCGCCTAACTCAAGTTCGAGAACAAGGAGTTCTACCTTGGTCGAGGCCTGATGGAAAGTCACAAGTAACTGTTGAATACGACGAAAATGGTGATGTTTCACGAGTCCATACAGTCATCATTGCTATCCAGCACGATGACAAACTGAAAGACCAATTCGATGGCTCTGAAGAGGAGGAATTGGAATACGTACGTTCGCAAGTGGTTGAACATGTCGTGAAAGAAGTCATACCCGCTCAACTTCTTGACGAAGATTGCAAAGTAGTGGTCAACGGTACTGGCCGTTTTGCAGACCCTGGAGGTCCATACGCTGACGCAGGTCTAACCGGGCGTAAAATCATCGTTGACACTTACGGCGGCATGGGTCGTCACGGCGGTGGCGCTTTCTCAGGAAAAGACCCTTCGAAGGTCGACCGCTCTGCAGCGTATGCATCTCGCTGGGCAGCCAAGCACGTTGTTGCATCTGGCCTCGCATTACGCTGTGAAATCCAACTGGCTTATGTGATCGGAATCGCAGAGCCTGTGAGCGTTCGTGTTGAAACCTTTGGAACATCCACCGTTCCAGCACGTGAAATTGCTGAGCGTGTTAAATCGACGTTTGACTTCCGTCCGGGAGCGATTGCTCGAGATCTCAAACTCCTCAACCCAATTTATTCAGTTACTGCGTCCGGCGGTCACTTTGGTCGCAACCCCGGTTCCGATGGAAGTTTCCCATGGGAGCAAATTGAGGAAAGTCGAATCAACTCGTTACTCAACTGAAAAAGCCAGTTTTGAACGGCCCGTAGGGCCGATTCACTCAAGTGGTATGCACGGGTGGCTTGACTTGGTCTTATGTCGAATCGTCCAACTCGTGCCGTCGCCTTTGTGCTCGTGCTGCTGTTCGCAAGCATGTCTCCACTTGCAATGCAAGTTAGCGCTCACCAGAGCATCCTCTTGTCAACAGACACATCTCATGTCGTCCTCATTGGAGGCGAATCCGGCAATGTCACCTTGACCATCGGAAACAATGCTACTGCTATTGAATCATTCAATGTCACTGTCGACACTTCAGGGCTCTCATCCGTTTGGCAAGTTATCCCAAGCGAGAGTACAGTTGAAAATGTCTTTCCAACATGGAGCAAAAACACAACCATTGTTGTCCGGCTGAGTGAAGGTGCTCTCTCAACCGACAGTGGCTCTTTTGATATTCATGTTACTGAACCTGATCAAAACTTCAGCAGTTCAATTACGATTTATGTTTCAGTTGCCCCATCGTATAATCCGTCGCTGGATCTCTCGCAAATGGGAGGGCCGCTGACCTCGATGGAGGCAGGTTCAAACAATACGTATTCGATTGGAGTCGAAAACCTCGGCTCAGTTGAAGACACATTACTCCTCGATGTAGGATTTGAGCCTGATTTGGCAGCATGGTGGGCAAATTACACCAATGGCTCAAGCAACAATTCTGGAAATAACACCGGCAACAACACCGGCGGCAACGGTACTGGAAACGGAACGGGCGGCAATGGAACCGGTAACGGCAACGGGACAGGCGGTAACGGAACAGGCGGCAATGGAACCGGTAACGGCAACGGGACAGGCGGCAATGGCACCGGTACTGGAAACGGAACGGGCGGCAATGGAACCGGTACTGGGAACGGAACCGGAAACGGAACCGGAAATGGCACCGGCAGTAACACGACTTTGACCGTAGACAATGTATTGATGTTTGGCAACAGTTATACTTTCTTCAACTCACTCGGCTCTATGGTCGAAGCAATGGGTGTTACCAACGCTGATGTTGTTGCTGCTGGCGGTAATGACCTGGCAGATCACTGGGCCAATGTCAATTTTTCAGGAAGCAATTCGAACACTACACTGCGTGACCCAAATATCGATTGGGACTTCGTCGTCTTACAAGACCAAAGCCAAATTCCCTCATTGCCAACAAACGATTCCAATTGGCAGGCAAGTAAGAACGGTTCAGTCCATCTCGCTACCGAAATCGAAGTTGAAGGTGGAGACTCCGTGCTTTTCATGACTTGGGGGCGACGCAGCGGCGAATCACCGAACCAATGGCACCAATACAACAACATCAATCAAAACTTTACGGATATGCAAAACCGGTTAGCCGATGGATACTATCACTATGCAGAGAACATGAGTGCTGCTGGAAATACGGTATGGATTGCACCGGTAGGTCTTGCCTTTGAACACATACACGACTACATCGTCGCAGGTGGAGTCGACCCAACCGCATCGGGCAATACGTTCTACAATTTGTACGACGCAGACGGAAGTCACCCCTCCGCATCAGGCAGTTATCTCGCTGCTTGTGTACTCTATGCGACCATGACTGGCAATTCACCTGTTGGTTCCAACGATACAGTGTCGCTTAGTGCAGCACTCAAACTTGAACTCCAACAAGCCGCTGCTGCAACAGTCTTCAACGAAACTTCGCACATCGATTACCCTTGGGAATCCTCTCCATCTCCATCGAGCATGATGATGTCATCTCCCCGTGGACTCGGTGGAGGTATCCCAAGTGGTTGGAATGTGCATTGGGCCAACGACGAGTATTCGAACATGCCTGCAGGCAGTTCACAAACCGCAAATCTTCACATTTCTGTTCCAAGTAATGCCGCACCGGATTACTACGGATTCAGATTGTTTAGCGCTTCCACTGGCGGTAATGTATCGACATCGACTTTGCTCGTGGTACATGTTAACGAAGACCACCAACTCAGCGTAGCCTTCCTTGGCCAGAACGACGAATTCACTCCAGGTCTTGCAACCGATTCTTCAATTCAAGTGACGAACACGGGGAACGCCATGGTTGACTATGATTGGGAACTCTCGGTTGAAGACGGACCTTGTGAAGTCATGCTTGCTACGGCAACATCTTCTTTGGCGCCGAATGATGTCGTGGATGTCGATTTCCAATTATCCGTTCATGAAGAAGCAACAAAGTCTGAGAACTGTGATTTGAAATTCGAAGGAACAGGTTCCTCGAATTCTGAGCAACATTCTGCTGAACCGTATATGTTCACAATTGATGTTGATGAATTGGTCGAATTTGAATTGGTCGGCCCCTCGACGAACTTGAAGGTTACACCGGGAACTCCTGTTGAATACGAAATGCGTATTCTCAACAACGGTAGCGAGACAGTTACCTTCTATCTTGACGTACTTTCTACATCGGGTTTGACGACGGCCATTTCTTCAGGTTCGGGGGTCACGGTAGCACCTGGTGAATCGGGGCTATGGAGTCTGACTACCGATGCTGACTCGGGCCAGTCCGGCTCTCTCATGCAGATGTTTTCGGTAAGTTATTCCGATGTATCATCTACTGCGGCCATTGATATTGAGATCTTGGGCGTGAGTCAAGCAACCATCACAGGTCCCCTTGATGGGAGAATTCAGGTCCGACCGGGTCAATCCGTCACTACCAATTTCACACTTGAAAACACCGGGACTACGACGCTTTCACTGAACGCAGCTCTCCTTGGATTGCCTGCCGAGGTCGAGGCGACATTGAGCAATGATTCAGTGGCCCTCAATGTTGGGGAACTGAGAGAAGTTCAACTAACCCTCACCGTTTCGAATTCCGCATCAGCCAGCACCAATGAAATCACATTTGGATATATGGATTCGGAAGTTTCAGCACATTTGACACTCTCTCTCCAAGTTCAAGAACGAATCGCAGTTCTGCTCGGTTCCACAAGCACCCGTGTAGTGGCTGGGCCGAGTACTGACGCTGTGTTCACATTTGATGCAACCAACCTCGGTACTTCCACTGACACACTGTACGTAAGTTTGGTCGATAACGGAGCTTCGGACTGGTTTGAATTTGAACTCTCAGCAACTTCTCTGCTTCTTGAACCAGGCGAATCCATGTCCGTCACACTCAACGTCCGAGAAATTTCTTCCGGCGCTCCAGCCAATGGTGTCGACGTGGCCGTTCAACTGCGCTCCTCAAGCGATGACTCCATCTTCACACAACTGAACCTCACTGTTGAGGCTCTTGTCGCCGGCGCTGAAATTGTCGTCCTTTCAGATGATGATTCTGCTCCACCTTCCGGTGTTATTCACGGGACCGTGGTTGTAACAAACAGTGGTTCTGGCTCGGACCAATTGCTTCTCAGTACCGTGGGAATTGATTGTGGTGTTTCGACAGTACTTTCTCTCGGTGCCGGTGAATCCTCAACAGCTCTACCATGGTCGTGCATCTTGCCTGAAGATGCTGAGGCTGGCTTGAAAGAATTAAGATTCCGAGTTACCAGTTCTTCACGAACCTCGTTTTCAGACAGCAGTGTCGAAATCTACACGGTTGAACCAGTTTGGGGTGATTCTGGTGTACTTCAACTGGCGTTCGATGAAGCCTCACTCTCCGTTCCTTCGTCCGGTGGCTCATCAATGGTCCTCACCGTTACGAATCTCGCCAATGCCCAAGTCACTGGAACATTATCGCTTGATGGAATCGGTGACGGTCTCATGGTCAGCGAATGGACACGACTTTCTGATAACTCAACAACAAACCAAATGACGCTTTCACCGGGCTCTTCTATGCAGTTCACACTCAGTTTGACCTCTCTGGTTTCCACCAACGAAGAGGCGACGCTTCGAGCCCGGGCCACATACCTCATCGGCGATACGACCTCTTCAGATACCTCTGATGATGTTGCTGTTCGCATTGTTGGCCCCGAATTGCCACCTAATGGCATTCAACTGCCGTTCGATGTTGCACTCAGTCAATCCGATTCACTCAACGCAATGCTTGGCGGTTGGGGATTGTCATTGCTTATCCTTTCAGTGCTCTACCTAAGGCGAGGCAAGAAGGACTCAGTTCTTTCAGCAGAGGAAGACTTGTCTGAATACGATGAAGCAGAAGTTGTCGAAGAGGAGTCTGCAGAACTTGGCTACAATGAATGCCGTTTGGAAGGTGACAAGGTTTCCTGTCCTTCATGCGATGCTCGACTTGGTGTTCCTCGAGGTAGTGAGCCGCCGTTTAGATTCACATGTCCGAAATGTTCGACGCTCATACGAGTCATTGAATGATCACTCGCGCCGATATGCGAGAAGTAAAAATGCAGTGTGTCCAAATGGACCATTAACTGGTCGAACGCCACCTTTGGAGGCTTTACCCCACTGGCGCTGTATGAGTTCGCCAGCCCATTCAACTTCAAGGCCCTGTTCTTCACAAGCAATCCATGCATTTTCGAGTTGACTTGTTACTGGACAGTAACAAACCATACGGCCGCCAATGTTGAGCATTGATGCTACTGAATGTATCGCAGAAGGATGTTCTGGTAGGTCGAGAATGATTGCATCGAAGGACGGGCTTATTGTCGTTATTTCATTGCCGACTTCTTCGATTGCACCCTCTATGTGGTGGTGCGCTGGAAACTCTGACCAGCTTTCCTCACAACGTCGCAAGTTCTCGAGCGCAACATCAGCATGCTCATTGCGTGGCTCAACAGTGACATGGATTCCACTGCTGCCAAGAATGCGGGCGATATACATCGATAGACCTCCGCTGCCTATTCCAGCTTCAAGCACACGGTCGCCCGGTCCAATTCCCATCCGTGAAGTCATGAACCCAGCATCTTTGGCAGAGATTGTTTGGGCTCGTCGAAGCATGCCTTTGCTCATCTCAGGTAACCGTAGAGGTACACGAGTCAATACCTTCTGACCAACAAGAACTTCCTCTCCAATTTCAATGCTGGAAAAGAGTTCATTTGTATCGATGACTCCAAGTCCTTTGATTTTTCGAACTCCATCCAGCATTTCAATGACATGAACTCGACCGTCTGCTTCAACAAACGCTGACCATTTGACTGGGTTCATGGCCCTGCCACTCCCCCTTGTGTCTAAATCTTGTTGTCCGGAGAAATCTATATGTGTGTTGATTTCATAGTGTTTATTTTGTCACTGGAAAGGGAGTGTTTCATATACTGTCTTGACAGTGGCACATGCATGAAGATGCTTGCCCGCCTCATGGCTCTGACGATTACGGCTCTGTTCATCGGTAGTACGATGACACATTTTGTCGCTCCACTCCAATACGAAAACGATGACTATTCGCTTGACGACGAGCGTGTTATCTCCCGTGCTGCAACCTCTCCCGGACACACCGTCTTTGCTGAATACTACGGGGCAGACTGGTGCCCACCCTGCCAAAACGGTGGTTCCCCCTCTCATCACGCTCTGAAGAGTAATTTCCCTGACGATTATGTCTACATTTCTTACTTCGAGTCGAACGGCCAGGGTGTTAGCGATCCATTGAATCGACTTAGCCACGTTCGAGATGGTACCGGTTCGATTCCTGCGGCGTCCTTTGGTGATGCCCGAGCAGGTACTTCATACCACAAACTTGGTGCAGCCACCGGAACCACAGCATACGACACTGAATTCTCAAACGGTGGAAATATGAAGTCAGTGAATGATTTCAAACTCTCAGTCAGCCAATCTCAAACGGGTTCAAACATGGACATCACCTACACTCTCGAATACCTCGGCAGTTCGTCGAGTAAGACGGTGTACCTTCTTGCTGTTGTGGCGGAAGAGACCAGCCCAGATACCTACAACAACGGCCAAACTCATCCTCACAATGTCATCCGCGCTTGGTTGCTCAATTCGAACAACAATGGCTTCGAATCCTTTACCCTCACTCCAAGCAACCCAATCACAAAGACATGGACAATGCCTGTGAATACTGTACGGGCAAACGGCGCTACCTCAGCGGCTGACAACTTTATCTCAATTGGTGCAGTTATGGGCGGCCCACACACCTCTTGGAACGATGTGTATGTTGCTGCTGATTCCAACATGGGTCCAAAATTGGATATCTCAGTTTCCAACTTTGCAGTGAATTCTGCTGAATCCACAAACTCAGGCTTCGTCATTGGCGATTCGATGACGATTGATGCTACAGTGAAGAATGTTGGCGACTTGGATTACTCTGACGGTGGTTCTCTCGTATTCTATTACAAGGACGGGGCTTCAGAAGTCACACTCTCCTCATACTCGCTGAACAATCTCAACATCCAAGGAACTCAGACTGAGCAATACACTTTCGATTCTTCCTCCCTCCCATCTGGTTGGAAAACTACGTTTGGCGCTAAAATCACAGGCATAATAGGCGATGTAAGTGGTATGAACAATGTTGCTCTGCAACAATACAACCAAGACCGCCCTCCAGTGTCGAAGAATCCACAAATTCAAGGAGACCAACTTATCGAGCGTGGAAATCACGCAATGGTTCTGGCAAAGGCCGATGCCGATGACACCGTCGATACGACTGCGACCATGTCTTTCAATGTCGAAATATCCCCTGCTGGTCTCAACCAATGGTCCAGTTCAGTCATTTCTGGTGGGCAAAACGTTGTCTATGCCGGAACAGCCAATGAAGGCCGTGAATACGTCATCACGCCGTCGGCGTCAATGGCTGCAGGATGGTATGATGTCCGTTCGCAAGCAGTCGATTCACGTGGACAAGTAGGCGACTGGAAAGTTATCGACGGTCAATCTGGCTTTGAACTCAAAAACGGCGTTCCAGTCGTGATTGCCGACCCAATTCCTTCGGTAATGTGTGACACTCCATCAAAGGTTTCGATGGCCGGACATATTGTTGACCCCGAGACACCACTTAGCGACCTTGTTATCACATCATCCGATTCATCGTTCATCGCATGGCATCCTCTTACTGAGGAACTCGAAGTCCACTTTGCATGGTCAGAAGTCAACGGTTGCCCTCTCGGGCAACAAGGAATGGAACTTACCATCGACGATGGTGGCGATTACTCCGAAACTGGAGAACTTCCATACGGTACAATGTTGTTTAGAGTCACTGAAAACGGACAACCCCGATGGAATGGATTGCCTTCGCAGTCCGTCGATGAAGGTAGCAGCGGTATCCTAGCGCTCCTCCCGTATTTGTCTGATACTGATGACTTAGGAAACCCAACGCCTGTCGAAGACCTCTCCATCCAACTCATCAGCAATTCCAACGAAGAGGCAATAATCGCTTCCCTCGACGGAAATACGATCGGCTTCCAAACTGTGGATGATGACTCAAACGGACAAGCGATTCTCACTCTGCGTGCAAGCGACGGGGTTAAGACATCAGATGCGACCATCACGATTAACATCCAACCAATCAATGACGCACCTCGTCTTGTTCCAGTTGACGACATTACAAACCTTACTCTGAAGCGCAATTCACAAATGGTGATTGACTTAGCCAGCCGTGTTGTCGATGTTGATAACCCATCAGAAGAAGCCTTCATCACTGTATCCTCCTCTGAGTCGGGCGCTGCACGTTACAGTTTCATTGATGGAAGCCTTACTCTTGAATTCGAACAAATCGGCATGCAGACGGTCACCATTCTTTTGCAAGACAAATTCGATTCACAGTCTTACACACTCAATGTGGATGTCTTTGATGCATTTCCATTCTTGATTTCGAAGGAAGAATCCGACACCAGTTACATGTTTGTCACTCTTGAGGATACGTATATTGGCCAAATCCCGACTGTGACAATGCTGCTCACTGAAAACTCTCCAACGTTCACCTTCATTTCCGTCTCATGGAACATATGCAACCAACTCACTGGAACTTGTGATGGAATAATGCAATACAACCTTGATACTTCGAAATCAAATGTTGGTTGGACCGACAAACTTCTTGTTCCTTCGGTTTTGGTACCAGGCGAGCTTGCACGTGAAGACGGCTCGCAGTACAAGGACTACTACCAACTGGTCATTACCGCAGTCGACAGTAATGGTGACGATTACAAGATGATGTCGGATTTGAAATGGGACATTACCGAAACAATGCCGAGCATCGACGAAATGGATGATACAATGTTCTCCGACTATCTTGAAGATCTCGCTGCTGACAAGGAAGAACTTGTTGCACAGATTGAGGCCTTAGCAGAGGGAGAGGACTCCAGTGCTCTTGAACTTGAACTCTCCGAACTGAACGTCGAACTTGAACTCGCATGCAACGACCCTCGTGCCTCTTGCACAGAGGAAACAGTTGCCGGAACAACTCTTGACACAGCTGACAATGAACTGAACCTCCAGATGATTGGTCTCATTGGTGGAATCATCCTCGCAGGTCTTCTCATCGGACTCATGTTCTCTCGCCGTAACGGCGACTCAATGCCAAAGGATGTCTGGAACGACACAGCATGGAACCCAAACACGGTTCCTGCTCACGATACAGTCGCTAACTCGATGTATGGAGGTGCTCAAGCCATCTTCCAACAACCAGTGGCAGTCGCCCCTGCTCCAGTGCCTCAAGCCATACCTGGTCCCCCATTGCCACCTGGCGGTTTGCCGGCAGGATGGACCCCCGAACAATGGGCCTACTACGGCCAACAATACCTCGATGGTACACTATGAACTTAACACAAGTTCATACATGGTTGATTGTAAACCCATAAAGGGGAGCGACGCGGAGGGTACATTATGACCGACATCGACACGACATCAGATTCGTCTTCGGACGTCGAAGAATCAATCGACATGGTTGATGGAACTGCAGATGTCGAAGAGATGACAATCTGGGCTCCCGAGCCCGGACCGGACTCGGATGATGTTCTCGGCACCAGCATCGATGAATGGATTGAATCCGTCAATTTCTCATCGACCGAGGATGTACCAATTCCTGACCGTTTGGTCGACCAAGTGATTGGGCAAGAAGCCGGCTCTGTTGTTATCAAAAAGGCGGCAGAACAGCGCCGTCACATGCTCATGATTGGAGATCCAGGCACTGGTAAGTCGATGTTGGCTCGCTCAATGACTGACCTTTTGCCCAAAGACGCTCTTGAAGATCTTCTGGTTTACCCGAATGAGGACGACGAAAACGAACCTCGAGTTCGCTCAGTTCCTGCCGGTCGTGGTGACCGTATTGTTAAGTTGCAAAAGGAATCCATGCGCACCCAACGGGAACGCTCTCAAAAGATGCTGTTAATCGCTTTCGCAGCGGTTGGTTTCCTTCTTGTCATCGCTACAATCCAAAACGGTGACATACTCACGCTCTTGTTTGGTGGATTTTTGCTCATGTTTGGTTACATGTTTATTCGTGGCCGTCTTGGTTCAGGTGATGAAAGTAGAATTCCAAAGGTCTTAGTTAAACATGCCAGCAAAGACATGCCACCGTTCGTGGATGCAACCGCAACACTTTCCGGTTCTCTCTTGGGCGATGTCCGTCACGATCCCTTCCAATCTGGTGGAATGGAAACACCAGCTCATGACAGAGTCGAACCAGGTGCTATTCACCGTGCTCACAAGGGCGTTCTTTACATCGACGAGGTCAATTTGCTTCGTCTTGAAGAACAACAAGCACTCCTCACCGCAATGCAGGAGCGTGCTTTCCCTATCTCTGGACGCTCAGAACGTTCCTCTGGAGCATTGACCAAGACTGAGCCTGTGCCTTGTGACTTTATTCTCATCGCAGCAGGAAACCTCGATGCAATTCAGGGGATGCACCCTGCTCTTCGCAGTCGTATTCGTGGATACGGTTACGAAGTGTATGTCAATTCAGAAATGCCGGATACAGCACGCAACCGACGTCGCCTTATCCGTTTCATCGCACAGGAAGTGCGCAGAGATTTGGGAACTTCTCGTGAGATTCCCCACTTTGAAAAGTCCGCAGTCGGAATCATTCTAAGAGAAGCTCAACGCCGTGCTGGCCGCCGTGGAAAACTCTCGCTACGTCTCCGTGAACTGGGCGGACTGGTACGAATTGCCGGCGACTTGGCTATGGAAGAGGGTGCACCTCTTACCACTGCAGCGCACGTGCTCGGTGCACGCAACATTGCTAAACCACTTGAACAACAGGTGGCAGACCGAATGATTGAACGTCGTCTTGACTATGCGATGATTGTCAATTCTGGAGAAAGAATCGGCCGTGTCAACGGTTTGGCAGTTCTCGGAGCCAACTCTGGACTCTCCGATTTCAGTGGCATTATGCTACCTGTCGAAGCCTTGGTGACACCATCTCAGGGTGGCGGCGGTAAGATTCACGCTACTGGTGGTTTGTCCGACCTCGCAAAGGAAAGCGTCACCAATGTAAGTGCAGTTATCAAGAAGTTAACCGGAAAAGACATCTCAGACTACGATATCCACATTCAGTTTGTAGATACGCACGGAGTTGACGGGGATTCAGCGTCCATTACCATCGCTACCGCAATCATCTCGGCACTGGAAAACATTCCAATTCGACAGGACTTGGCAATGACTGGTTCCTTGTCAGTCCGTGGTGAAGTACTCCCAATCGGTGGCGTCACTGCCAAGATTGAGGCTGCAGCACGTTCCGGAATCAAAACCATCGTCATCCCACGGGCAAATATGCAAGATGTTCTCTTGGATGAGAAATTCGAAAAGATGGTCGAAGTTGTCCCAGTCGATACCCTCGACGAAGTCATGGAATACGCGCTTATCATGCATGATCAAAAGGAAAGTCTGGTTGAGCGCCTCGGTGCAGTCATTGACAGACTCACTCCTGCTGCAAGCACATTGACATCAGCGTGAAAACGATTGAACCAACTCCCTCTCATATTCGCTGAGCGAGGGTTACTAAAAGGCCAAGGCTTGGCGGTAACATGACTGAGTCAGCAACGACAGGCATTACCGTCCGTGATGCAAGCAAAGGTGCTCTCTTCGTACTCTTTCTCGTCACCATGATTGACATGATTGGTTTCGGAATTGTCATTCCGTTTCTCACATATCTTGTCGAAGATTTGACCCCCGAAGGTCAAACGGCAAACATTGGTCTTTGGGTCGGCCTACTCATGACTTCGTATTCTGCTGCTCAATTCTTGTTTTCACCGTTTTGGGGTTCAGTTTCCGACCGAATCGGTCGCCGCCCAGTGTTGATGGTCGGTCTTGTCGGTAATACCGTGTTCTTCACAATGTTCGGTCTCGCTAACACCCTCGTCATTGCCTTTGTGGCACGATTCATGGCAGGTGTGTTTAACGGCAACATCGCCGTTGCACGCGCCTACATTGGTGATGTGAGCACACCTCAACAGCTCGCAACCCGTATGGGCATCATCGGGGCAGCGTTTGGTCTCGGCTTCACATTTGGTCCATTTATTGGCGGTGAACTTTCCGACCCTGCAGCACGCTGGGGCTGGTTCGTAGGAACTCTCTTTGAGACCCATCCATACTTGCTTCCATGCTTAGTAGCGAGTGTGTTATCGGTCTTTTCTCTCGTCATTGCGTATCGTTCTCTGCCAGAGTCATTGCCAATTGAGTCACGGACGCAGAAAGAGTCAGTTCCATGGCTGACAAACATGGCGAACATCATGAAAAGTTCCGTTTCAATGCTACGTGCACCTAGTGTTTCCCTTGTCATTTGGGTTTCTATGCTGTTTACGTTTGGATTTACGATAATGCATGCAGTGTTCATCCTTTACACCGAAATGTCTCCCGAAAACGGAGGTCTGGCATTTTCCGAAGCAGACAATGGACGAGTGTTTGCCATGATTGGCATTACTGGCATACTCACTCAGGGGCTTTTTATTGGGCCTTTAACTCGGAAGTTCGGTTCACGAAATCTTATCCCGATGGCGAGTATTTTGACTGGAATTGGTCTTGTTCTCATCCCCTATACTGAGGCTGAGAGCAGTTGGTTTCACATCCTGATTGTGTCGGTTATAATCGCCTTAGGCAACGGAATCTTCCAGCCATCCTCGTCTTCTTTCCTGACCCGGGTAGCCAAATCGAACGGCTATGAACTTGGAGTCGTCATGGGTGCTCAGGAATCACTTGGTGCGTTTGCCCGAATTCTTGGTCCACTGACTGGGGGCCTCGTATGGACTTTAACCGCAACTCGAGAATGGCCATTGGATTACCACACTGCCTTCCACATCTGTGGATTGATGATGCTTCTTGCGGCCCTTCTCTCATTACGGCTTCCCCTTGTTGATGAAGGAAGTGACGCCGCAACTGGAATCGGTGAAGAATCCTAAACACTCAAGAAGTGAAGGTGTTTATGGCATCGTATGGAGAGTGTGGGTTCCGTAGGTCCAGCATGGGATTCTGGTCGATTCAACCGTCGCGTATCGACATTTGCACACATTTCTTTGTTAGTGACATTACTTGTCATTTGGCTCATTGTACTGAAAGGAGTTCTCCAGCCTTTCTTCATTGCTTTAGGCATTTACTTCGTTCTTAAACCAGGTTCGGATTATCTCTCAAGCAACGGATTTCCAGTTATTCTATCGTACCTAACTATGGTTTTGCTCACATTACTGATCGTCTCCGCAGCCTCATTTATTGCGTATCAACAGGCGAATGATTTGGTCCAAGATCAAGAAAAAATGGATTTGTACAATTTGAAATTAGAAGAACGATGGAGTGACCTGAAACAATCACCCTTGATTAACTCAGCTTTCAGTGCCGATTCAGACTCTGCGAATTCTACACTCGTTGACGATCTCTCCTCCTTGGGCTTGCTTGAAGATGATCAGCAAGTCTCTGATGCGGGGTTAAGTATGCTTACGAATGTTGGGGGATTGTTGGCAACTAGCGTAACCGTCATGTTTTTCCTCATCTTTATCATCTTCGAAGCCAGTTTACTCCCGGGGAGAATCGAACGTGCATGGCCAGACGGTGGCAGTCAAAAAGTTCAGATTGTTCGTTCAAAGATTGAAGCCAGTGTCAATACCTACATCATCGTGAAAACAGGTGTTGGTGCCGGTACAGCGCTCTGTGCCGGTGTAGTCATGCTTCTGTTCGGCATTGACTTGTGGTTTACTTGGGCACTCATTACTTTCTTGTTGAACTATGTTCCATACATCGGTTCTTTGATTGCGACTATGCCACCAATCATCTTGGGAGTAATCCTTCTGGAACCAAATTCCCTCATGCTTCTGATTCTCCTGCTTCTCGCAAACCAACAAGTGTGGGGTCAAATCATCGAAACAAAATGGGCAGGCCGGGCTCTTGACCTCTCACCGGTTCTTTTGCTTCTTGTCACTTCGATCTCGTTTGCGGGTTGGGGGATTCTTGGAATGGTTCTTGCCGTACCGTTTGCAGTGATTGTCAAGATTGTGCTTGAAAATATTGATGCAACCCAACCGTTTGCGATTTTGATGTCAGAACGGGCTCCTTCCATCGATGAAGCATGGGATGACGCTATGCGTGATGGGAAGATTTCTAACTTTGAGAGTCAATCCCTCAACCAGTTGCAAGTTTTGTTGGGCTATTCAGATTTCAAAGTCAAACTCATTGCCGGCAGAATTGCCGCACAGCGAGCTTTGAAGAGAAACAAAATTTCCGACGACCAAATGGACATTATCTCGTTAGCTGCAGACGCAGTTGGAGACCATCCCGTCATGACCGAGGTCGTGACGTTGCTTTCTGAGGGTAAACTCGACAAGGAGTTGCGACCAGTGTTGTCCAAGTTCATCCGTGTGATGGAAGAAGAGTAATCAAAGAACTTCAGTGAGAATCTTCTCGAGTTCGGTGTTAATCATCAATATGAGTGTTCCGAATTCCGGTGGGATGTTCGGGTCTTCATACAGTTCTTCTAATTTTGATTGAGCCATTGCGATTCGAACATCTAACTTCTTCGCTTTGTTGAGAAGCCATTGTTCGCAAGCCTCTTTGGCTTGACGGCGAATATTCCGGGGTACTTTTGGGTCGTCAATTTGGTTGATGACAGTGGCTACTTGTTGAAGTCGGCTTTCAATATCCATTTATGTTCACCACTGGTCGTATTGTGTCGTGTGTGGAGGCCGTCTTTAAGTCCATTGCCGCCATCCGCAGGTTATGTCCCTCTCCGAATCGGATATTCTTGGATGGGCTCGGATTTTTACACTCTTACTTGGCATGGGCTGGGCTGCATGGATGGACCACAAAGAACGCCGAGTGAAAAATGAACACTGGCTTGTATGGATTAAACCAGCATTGTTCCTATGGGCTTTGGATTTGATGATTCAAGGAGCGGATTGGACGATTTACCTCACAGCATCAGCGTCGGTTGCTTACGCCAGTGGGGCTGTAATAGGTCGACCGACTTTTTCAGATATTCGAGCCGGGTCTCGACTTGACCAAATCGTCGCACTTTGGTACCTTGTCAGCCTTTTCGGATTGATATCTGGAGCGATGATTTACCAATCTGTTCACCCAATTGATGTTCTGCTCGGAGACGAACAAGGCCTCGGAGCTCTTTGGTGGACGACATTAGCGGTACTTCCACTGATTCTGTTGATTGACCTTGCTTGGCGAGTTCGAATGCTCCACGGTGGAGCAGATGCGAAAGCACTGATGTGGGTCGCCATACTTGTCCCGAGTTGGTCAACAATGCCATTGACGTTCGGCACCGCCACATCCGAGGCGTTATTCGCTTTACCTCCAGCGTTTGCCTTGTTGATGTGGGGTGGTCTGTCATTCCTCGTGATTCCGTTCATACTCATGGGGCTGAATCTCGTTCGAGGTCATGTCCGTGGCTTTGGAGATCTTTTCTTAGCATGGCATGCTATTCGGATGCCGAGGGATGAAGTTCGCAACCGACATGTATGGCTCCTCACAACGCTTGTGGAGAAACCTGATGGCTCAGTGGTTGTCTACCATCGTAAGCGTGCACCACGCAAATCACCGACAAGTGAGGAAGTTGAGATTGCGCTCATGGAGTTAAAGGATGCCAGTGTAGAACAAGTTTGGGTCAGTCAGAAACTTCCTCTGCTTGTTTTCCTCTTTCCAGCAATCTTTCCGTTGTTTTTACTCGGTGACCCAATGGCAATACTCATGCCGTTGCTTGGATTGAATTGAGAAGAATCTCAAAAAAGTGTTCATCATGCGCCCTTGCGCTCGATGTTCTTAGGACGTAGTCCCTTGTAACTGCACTTTCTGCAGCGTGTAGCACGGACTGCGTTGCGTGCGTTGCAGCGCATGCAAATCTTGCGGTGAAGCAAGCGGACTTCTGCCTCTGGGAATCGTGCCATGCCTTTGCGACTCACTTCCCCTATTTAATCGCAACCGAGCGTCATAAAATGGAGATGGTATTGCAGTCTTCGTACCTTTGTGAGGAAGAGTATGGTTCAAAGCGTATCAGCACTTCGCAAGGGCATGCGTGTCTTACGCCTGCCAGCGATACATCACGACGCCAATTTGGTTGTCATTGATGGCTCAATGGGCAATCTCTTGATTGATGCTGGTACATCATGGTACCAAGGTTTGCAAGTCGAACGTATCAAGGGTGTTCTGGGTGGAGATGCAGAACTCGACCGAATTCTTCTCACAAGCAAACGCTATCCGTGTTCAGGTGGAGCTCTCCATCTGTCTCAGTCTTTCAACGGCTGTGCAGTGCACGTCCATCCTGATGGTCAAGGTGCGTTGGAAACAGGTGATTTCTTCACCACATGGGCAAACCGTTTCGATTCAGATATGCCACCAGTCATGGCAGAAAGAGTCGATGATGGTGAAGTTTTTGCGCTTGGAAACGGTCAAGTTGAGGCCATTTCCTTTCCGGGGCATTCTTCAGACGGAATGGGTTACTGGATTCCAGATCAGAAAATGATGGTCGTTGGGACGTTGATTCCTCGAGCCGATCGTCCGACTCGATGGGACTTGCCTGGTGGCTGTCTGCCGGATTTAATCACGAGTCTTCGAAGGATTTTATCGTTTCAACCCAAATCTTTGATTCCGCTTCAGGGCCCGGCAATCAAAGGGGAGCAACACATTCGTGAAGTCATTGAACAGCACATTGATTTTTTTCAGAAGTGCTTGGACAATGAAGGTAAGGTGCCACGCTCAGTACCGCGACCCGCTCAGACTGCGCTATGGTACACCCCGCACCCGCCTTGGCCGTTAAAAGAGAATGAGAGTCTCTAACCGAGAACGGGTAAATCCAGCATCAATGGTTGTGATTTTTCTTTTCGCAACTGTTCGGATTCGAGAATTCTCGCACGCCTGTTTGCTCTCTGATTCTCCTTGACTTGGAACTTTTCAGTACCATCAAACACGTTGGTTGTCTCGCCAGTCCAGTCATAGGTTCGTCGATTCCATCCACTTTGGATGTGTATCGATTCACCTTGCACACGAAGGCTGGTAATTGGCCCTGTATGTGTGAACAGGTGGACGACTCTTCCTGGTACTTCGTTGCCAATGACCCAAACACTGCCGTCTTGAGCAGCCGCAAGGAACTTCCCTGATGAATCACTGACGGCATTAACCGATCTTACAATCCCACCTTGGATGTTGAATTTGTCGATGGTATCGAGGCGAGGCAACGAAAGGATACTAACTCCACCTGTTGAATCGCCGACTGCTACCACGTCATAACTTCCTGTCGGACCTTTGACAGCCAAAAGTACAGTTGCAATCGCTTCGAGTTTGATTTGAACTTTCGTTCCAAGTATAGGCCGCCAAACGATGGCTCCATCGTCCATTGCTACAAGGCTACCTTCAGCTGTGACGAGGCTACGGATGACTACTCTGTTGTTCATACATACGAAAGCAGAGCCGTCGGTATACTTTCTTTCGCAACACCCCTTGGGTGAAACTGAAAGTGAAAGAATCAGTACGTGTCTTCGGACTTGTTGTCCTTCTTCCACTTTCGGTAGCAACCTTTGCAGACACGAACACGACCTTTGCGTTCGGTGTATCCGCTGTCGCCCCAGACATCGATAGCGTTGTCAATTGAGAGTGAACGGCCACCAAAACTCTTGTCGGCAAATCCATCACAAGATTTGACACCGCAAGGTATTTCTCCAACTTTAGCAGATGATTTCTTTTTTGTACCGGTTTCTTCACCAGATTCAGACTTGTGCTTTCGCGCCTTTGCTTTGAATCCCATGTTTAATCGCCAACCGATATCGTCCTTCAAGGTTCTGCTTCGTTTGAAGGGGAATTACTGCTTTGAAACTTCACCGAGTTGCCCGAGTAAACCTTCGATGAGCCGTAGTAGGCCCCGAAGTGTTACTTCAGACACATTAGCGACTTGACAAACTTCAGATTGGGTACGAGGTGAGCTTGATTCGTTTGCGACCTTGTACAGCAATGCTGCAGCGACACCCATAGGTTTCTTTCCTTGCCACAGTTCATCGTGTGGTTGAATGACATTCCAAAGGTGGTCAAGTTGTGTGTGGATACTTGGTGGTAGTTGTAGGTCGGAGATGAATTTGTCAAAGTATTGGTCGGGTGAAGAGATTTTGTGGAGATTGAGTTTTCTCGAAACCTGTCGAATTAATCTCGACAGTTCCTTTTCTTTTACATCAAAGGCTTCACAGATTTCGCTGATTTGTCGAGGTAAGTTTTCCTGCCGTGCAACAAGGTACGTGCACGCAGCAGTAACTCCGGCGATGGATCGTCCAGTGACGAAACCTTCGCCCGAGAGGCGACGGTACAGTCTTGCAGATTCTTCTTGCAGTGGCTTCGGTAGTCCTGAGTGGTCTCGAATAAACTGGTTCGCACGAACCAAGTTTCTTTCTCGACTCTTACGTGTTTTTGAACGTTCATCGATAACTCGACGTCGTCGCCATTCTCTTCGCGACTGCGAAGAGATACCGTGCCGTCCTGCACTGCCAGTGTTCAAGTCACGAACATCGATTGTCGTGTTGAGTCCCTTATCAGCGAGCGTGTAGGTCAGCGGTTGGCCAACTCTCGAGCGGTCTTGGCTTCGGTCACGGTTGGTCCATTCAGCTCCTGGATCAATCACGTTTTCTTCAACGACGAGACCACAGCTGTTGCAGGTGATTTCACCACGGCTGTCGTCCATCTGCCAGTCGGTCACTCCACAGTCTTCACATGGCCGCGTGTGACCTTCGAGGGTACGACGGATAATGCCTGTACCGCTGCGGTTTGTATCGCCTTTCTGTCTTCTGTTTGGCTCTTCACCAGCATTTCCTTCGGAATAAATCTTCATCTTGTTAACCTCATGTTACATAGTTGTCATCCGAGGTATATAAATCCCACGAGGGGATGCTCGCCGTGGCTGAAACTGCATGGAGCGGTTTTACACTGTGGTGTCCGTGGTTGGCAACAAGTAGGAATATCTCAGTACTGATTATAAAAGGTTGTTTTTCATTCAGCATTGGAACCTTTCGACCTACCATGAATCCCTTTGTTAGGGTGAGTGTATGAACTCAAAGGTTTCATTTGTTATACTTCGGTCTCAACACAGGTTCTTGCTTTACAAATCAGCAAATTTGGAACGGATAGTTCAAAGACGGTACGCGAGGGCAATGGGGTGAGGAGAGTTGAATGCCAGCCACAGTTGTTCTTGGAGCCCAATGGGGAGATGAAGGAAAAGGGAAACTTGTCGACCGAATTGCCGAACAAGCCACATGGGTTGCTCGCTTCCAAGGCGGCAACAATGCAGGACATACAGTTGTTCTAGGCGATCAAATCCTCAAATTCCATCTCTTGCCGTCTGGAATCACGCGTAAGGAATGCAACCTTGTCTTGGGTGATGGCATGGTGGTTGACCCATGGGTCCTCGATTCCGAATTGACCGGTTGGAAGGATTCCACAGGCGAAGACCCGCGTGGTGAGCGGCTTTACATCAGTGAGCGTGCTCATGTGATTCTTCCATACCATCGATTCCTTGACGGATTGGACAAGAAAATCGGAACCACCGGTCGCGGCATTGGACCTACCTATGCGGACAAAATCAATCGTATTGGACTGAGATTTGGTGATGTTGCTGAAGTCATGAACGATGCAGACTGGGCCACTTCGACAACTGAACGAATGAATGCGACCCTCGAAGCTGCTGGCTCGGACGAACGAATAACAGTCTCCGGATTGCAGTCGGATATTGAATGGATTTGGGACGCTTACAATACTTCTATCCGTAATACTGGCTTGATGCTTGATAATGCACTTAAACTGGGAGAACACGTGATCCTTGAAGGCGCTCAAGGATGCCTCTTAGATATTGACCAAGGCACATTCCCGTTCGTCACTTCATCGGTAACTTCTCGTGGAAATGCTTCGCACGGTGCAGGCATTCATCCTGGACACGTTGAGGAAGTTATTGGAATAACCAAAGCCTACATCACTCGAGTCGGTAACGGTGCTATGCCAACTGAACTGGAAGATGAAGCCGGAGAGCACCTCGGGACAGTAGGCCATGAGTTCGGAACCACCACTGGGCGAAAGCGCCGATGCGGATGGTTTGATGCAGTTGTCATGCGGCATGCAAACCGAATCAACGGTTTCACTGGACTCGCACTTACGAAGTTGGATGTTTTGGGTGGGCTTGACGAGATCAACATCTGCGTTGCCTACGAATTGGATGGACAAGAGATTCTCGAGATGCCTGCCAGCGCTACAGCGCTTGCACGATGCAAGCCAATCTATGTCTCTATGCCGGGATTCCCGTCGCATTCGCTTGAAGAATGGCTTGGAATTGCGAAGATGGCCAACGACCGAGGTCTCGGCTATTCTGCCCTTCCTGCAGCGGCCCAACAATACATCAAGAAAATCGAAGCAATTGTCGGCGTTCCTTGCACCAGTGTTGGTGTAGGTCCGGACCGCGATGCAACCATTGATGCTGTTTGATTTGAGTCTCTCTGAGGTGAAGACTCAAAAAGGATTGACTCGACGCCGTGAATACAGGGGCGTTTAGCTCAGTTGGAAGAGTGCTTGGTTTGCAACCAAGATGTCGTGGGTTCAAATCCCACAACGTCCACCACCCCTCACGGATTCAAACCCCGCGAACGCATCACTGCAGTGTTTGTGAATCACTCTGCCGACGAATTGTCCATCAAAGCCTCGAACTCTTTGGTTGCGAGGATGAGTGTTGGGGCCCAAAGGCCAACAAAGACACCCAACATTTCATCGGTACCAAGGAAGTAAATGTACAACGACAATACCACTGACAACATGCTTGCGATTAATCCAATTTTTGCTATATTTCCACTCATATTTTTTTCACCTAATTTATGTTCTAACATCATTCCCTCTTAAAGGGATGTTTTGAAATCACCTTCCTAATCGTTTATTTTCATCCGGATAGAATTCTGCTGAACACACTGGCTTGCCACTGTTGGGTGATTAACTTCCGGATGACATGGGTTTCAACTCACAAGGATAATGAAATGATTTTAGTCTTAGGTGAAATAATTGGATTATGGAACCAGTGGATGAACTTGAGAAACGAGATGCATACAATAGTATTCTGCGTGGTATTATTGCTTTGATCGTGTTCTCAATTATCGTTCTAACACCTCACATAGTCACGTTTGTGGGTACAACAACAACCGATTACGATGATGATTCAACGTATGCGGATGGATTAGACCAAGACGAAAATCCTAGTTCCTGCGCCGTCGGTGAGGATTATGATGGTGAGAAATGTTTTGAGGAATTAAAATCGGCTGCGATAATACTCAACCTTATTCAGATTCTAAAATATTCAATACCCATTTACGGTTTAATTGAAGTTTATAGAGGAGTTAATAGGATCTCAGATTTAACTACTAAAAGTGGTATCGAATCGAGATTGGCACATCAAAAAGAACTCGATAATGCAAAAAACGCCATCGATCTGGCGAACACTGAAGATGTAGAGGAACTAGAAGAATTAAACGAACCAAAAAGTTCAATTCCACGTGAGTTAATCGATTTCGTAGTGATAATAATTTTAACAATGGCTATAGCATACTTGCTATCAACATTTTGATTCTGATTAATTCAATTAACGGTTTGGACTCACAAGGATTAATTTAGCTCTGATTCATAATAGAGCATCATCAATAAAAATTTATATGTTATATAAAGTTGATATTGCATATGAATAGAGACGTTGCATGGCTGGTAGTTGTTTTAATCTTAGGAGGTAGTGTCCTCGCTCTGCTTTATTCAGAAGAAGATAACTCCAACCTCATCGACATCGAAGAATTAACCTGTCCTCTAGGCGAGATACTTGTTAGTAATACCTCGCTAGTAGAGGGATATGAGTGCATTCCATTCGACCCTCACACCATTTCTCACACTCATCCCGTTCCTGTTCTAACCGTGACAGATGTTGTCGATGGTGGTACATTGGTAGTAGTCACAGGAAACGTAGATCACCTGCATCCGGATGAAATAACTGTTCGTGCCGATCAAGGAGAAAGCATGTCTCCGGCCACTACACAACCCAACCTAAACGGAGAATGGTCTTTGACTTTACAAAGTACAGCTGAGAAAGTCTACATTAACATAACAGCCTCACATGATTTAGAACAAACATTTTCCGAAACGACACTAGTTGAAATTAATCGAACTACTTCTGATGAAACTAACGAAAGCAATAACAACACTAACGACGGCATTGACAATAGCACAGACAACAATACTGGAAACGAAACGGACAACATTACCGATAATGGTACTGATAACAACACAGGCAATCAAACAGGCAACAATACTGGAAACGAAACGGACAACGGTACCGATGAACCTACGGGCCCAACCCAACCAACATACGATTCTTCTGACATGGGGCAATTTTGGCTTGACGTATTCCGTTGTCAGCCAGGACAAAACATCACTCCAGTTGATGATTTAACAACCACTGAGGTAGAAACCCATGAATGCTCGGTTAGTATCACTATGAATGAGACTCACATCACCATCGTTACCAATGGTTTACCAGACCACGACTTCGAATCTACTTTGGCTTGCTCAGTGGGCAATGATTGTACACGAGCGCAGAACTACGAGTGGGCAATTCCTCGTTCGCCAGTCAACGACACTACAGGCGGCCACGACTCAACTAACTGCCCAGAAGCAAACGGCGACTATGAATGCGCTGCTGCACTTGGTGAAGTCGCCATAGCAATCAATGGTGTACCATTCTATGGGCCAGAGGATGGACCTGGTGGTGATGCAGTGGCCAGTCAACATGGAGCCTATGAGGAAGACCGACAACCGATTGAACTCGGCGTGTGTCATGCTCACAATGGAATGGGCGGCACCTTCCACTATCACGCCGATGCCAATTGCCTTCATTGGCACCCAGAAGAGGGTGAAACTATGCTAGATTACGATATTAGTACCCCCGCAGCAGTGGCCCAGAATACAGCAAATGGATCGCATTCAGCAGTTATTGGTGTCGCAATGGATGGTTATCCTATCTACGGACTTTGGGGCTATGACGACCAGATGAATGTCGTAGAGATGAAGAGTTCATACAAACTCAAACAAGGGGAGACTGGTTACAACGGAATCGATGATTACGTCTACGTCCAAGGCCTCGGTCACCTTGATGTATGTAACGGACACTTTGGCCCAACACCAGAATTTCCCGATGGCATCTACCACTATCATTCAACAATGATGAATGGTGAAGATGATATGGGTTTCCCATATTTCCTGCTATGCTATCACGGTGAGACATTCCTTGACGAAAGTGGAGGTGAAGACGATCCTTGTGCAGGATACGGCGAAACTTGGGGGCCTGGAATAGGTCCTCCTCCAGATGGCTGTGGTGGAGGTGGCCCTGGGGCACAATTGGAGGATTTTGAACTGGTATCTTCGCAATCAGTGTTTTCTCCTTACGCACTAATGATGATACTATTGTTCATTTCTGTATTAATTTGGCGTAAGAGAAATTGAAATTTATTACGTACTAATCAAGAGTAACAGACTCACAAGGATAATTTAGCTCTGATGCATAAACGAGCATTTGGCCGTCAGAAAGTTGCGAATCTTCGTATGTGATGTTCATCGTCATCGGTTGAACTTCAGGCCGAAAGAATCACTCTTCTTCATGCTGTGAAATTACAATCTGCGAAGGTTTTGGGCAGTGTAGGTTTTGTTTTGATTCCTTCAAGAAGGGATACTTCTGGATGACAAGAGCATGTATTCTCTTATCTGCTGCCTGCAAGCTGAAAAATGGGTAAGCGACTTTTTTGGGTATGCCTGCGGTCTCGGCTAAATGTTTTGTCGCTTTCTTCAATCTGTTATGCTGTGTAGTACTTTGAGCAGTACCCACAACCAAGAGTATACATCCAACAATCATACTACCGCAACACAACGAACCGTCATTAAAAAAGGCGTCTTCAATCGAGAAAACTGGTATGATAATTAAGAATGTTAAACTGGATACAGTGACTAGAATTCCAGAGGTTGGCTCTTCTTTGATCGACACAAAATCCTTGTAACTCTCGAGTACGGCCGACTCTTCCGAATTTACTTCTTCACCCATGGACCTTTCTCATACGCGTCCCAATAAACTCTTACTCATACAGCGGTTACTCTTTGCGGTATACCTGCGTTGTGAGTGCTATCCACTGCTGATTCGCTCTGGGCGGTTAGGATTGATGTCCATTGCATGGATTGAAATCATCAGGATTTGCTTTCCATTCAATTCTTTTTACGCAGAGTGACCATGAGTATGACGACAAGTAGGACAACACCCCCAATCCCACCGCACAGAAGGGCTTGGCTGCCGATTGAGTTCGATATGAAATCGGGTGTTGAACTTCCAAGCAACGATTGGTTTTGGTAAAATATGACTTTTTGAACACTTGTTGTCGTCAAACAATCACCGTTTTGGCACCCTAATTCACTTTCCACAATGACGTTGACTTCTATTTCGAAAATGTGTCTCCCACTCAAATCTACTTGCCAATCCGAGCCATCACTGGGACTGTAGACCGTCATTCTAAATCGTTCAGGCGTTGGAACTGAATCGACTTGTATGGTGCTTGATGGTAAGGAAAAATCGGCACCGTTCATTTGTGGATAATCAAGTCGAACATTGAATTTGTCCACTCCGTTTCCGGTGTTAAAAAGCAGAATTTCTAGATCTAAATTAGTACCTGTTTTTACCTCAATAATGGGCGAATCCATCTCGACATTGAATTCTGCAAATTGCATAATATTTACAATATTATTCGATTCAGATGAAGCAATATTTGGAGGTGGCAATCCACTTATTTCTTGTACGGTTGCGGTCACAGTCAAAGTCCTCGCTTGTGCATTCATTCGGGAAGAGGCTCGGACATTGACCTGAAACTCTTCTTCACCGCCTGCGGCAACTGTGACCGAACCTGGTGCTGCAACAGCTAATCCATCTGCTTGAACCTCAATTTCTATTTTCTCGACGTGTATGGTTGGATTGCTTACTGTGCAGATCGTGTAACTTGTCAACGAAGCCCCTGGACCTACTTCGATATCAACTGAGCCACCATCAACGGGATTACATTCTAAATCCACCGCGGCAACAACAGATTGGCCGGATGAATTCCCAATGAATGGGACTGAGAGTGCGAAAATAAGCAAGAAAAACACCACTAACCTGCTACGCATACGCTTTCTACATACATCTTTTACTTGACTGTATTCCCGGTTATGGGATTTTCTGGGAGTTCGTGTAAATGCCATGATTGAATACATTCCACTGCGCTAAAAACACAGGATAATCCCATTCTACTGGTTTGAACCATGGTAAACATGTATTCATTGCGCCGCTGTATTCCAAAACCGTATTATAATGCAGTGTACACGAAAGTTCAATTATAATTTTCATCGCTAAATGTCTGTAGAAAGCGTAACTTGAAGGCAAAAAAGGAAATCGCATATCATGGTGGTTCACTGCCCGCTTTCACAACTCGAGCAAAGGTGGCTTGATGCCGGTATTGGCAAATTCAACACAGGTAAGTATTGGCACGCCCACGAGGACTGGGAGGAGATGTGGAAGTCTCTCAAGGCGAGGGGAGTTGAGCAGCGTTATATCTTGGGACTCCAAGGACTCATTCAAACGACAGCTCTGATGCTCCAATACGAGCGGCAAAAAACCCAGGGTGTCATCAAAATGTGGAGTAAATTGACCGATAAAATAGGCACGCCTGACTCACCCTTGTTTGAGATGCTATGGAGTGTTGACGTTTCCAAAGTGCTTCAAGATGTTCTTCCTTTTCATGCCGATGCAATCGCTGATGAACCAACATGGGATCTCTCCCCAAACGCAGTACAGATGTGAAGTGCAATTGAGGACTCGCTTTTCTTCAGTTCGCATGAAGGTAATAGGCAGTATTGATGGCAGCAGCAAAACTAATCCATGCGAGGTAAGGCCAAACAAGCATCGATGCAGTGGGGAGGTGTGCATAGGTGAGGTATGCATAGATGAACGTAAAGACAATCATCAAGGTAATCATTACAAGAGAGAGGAGATAACGTTCGGAATTAAAGACATAAGGCCAAGCTAGATTCAGTGCAAGTTGAATCAGGAACAAGACAATGATTGAATTGGAATGCTTCAACTCCTCCCGGTGATTCAATACGGAACTGAAACTAAAGGCAATACAGGTGTACAGAACAGCCCAAATCGGGGCGACAACCCAGCCTGGTGGCTGGAAAAAAGGTTCGTATTCTGAATCAAAAGTCATAGAATTCAAATTACGCTCAGTACGATAGGATTTAATCCTGTGCTACGCTTCATGATTCTGTGTTGAAAGTTCATCCTACTGATTTGAACCTAGGCAAACATGTTTTTATGGCTCCGATGCATTTGAATACCGTATCATGATGAAGAATCTCACGAACTTTTTTTTGTAATTGTAGTGCAGCAGTCTCTTTTAATTGATCTCTTGACTTCTGTTTGCATCATGAAGTGAAAAACATTCTATTATAACTCATACGTTTTTTTATCCTCGCTATGAGAAAGACGATTGTGTATTTGATGATGGCCCTGCTTTTAGCCGCCAGCCTTCCGCTTAATTCGAGCGCAGGGCCGATGGATGACATCCCGACAAATGCCGCAGGAACGGGCGAACATGACTCTTTGGTTGCAGCACTTGCACATGCGGGTCTTGTCGCCACGCTCCAAGGTACTGGACCGTTCACGGTCTTCGCACCTACGGACCAGGCTTTCGCCGCCGCAGGTATCGATTTGGCTGATTTTGATACACCCGAAGAAAACGCTACTTTGTCGGACATCTTGCTGCACCACGTCTATTCCGGCGAAGTTCTAGCAAGTGCGGTCACCGATGGCATGATGGCGACAATGGTCAACGGCGATAAAGTGAAGTTCGGTGTTAACGGAGGCACAGTAACCGTTGGCGCAGCCACTGTCACAACCGCTGATGTCATGTCTTCGAATGGAATTATTCACGTCATAGACACTGTTTTGTTGCCACCTGTCGATATACCGGCAACCGCTCAAAGCACGACCATTCACGACTCATTGGTCGCTGCCGTCATTCAGGCTGATCTCCTTACTACTCTCCAAGGTCCAGGACCGTTCACCGTCTTTGCACCAACAGACCAAGCGTTTGTGGATGCAGGTATTGATTTGGCAGCGCTCGACACACCAGAGGGCAAAGCAACACTTTCCGACATTCTACTCTATCACGTCGTCTCGTCTGAAGTTGCTGCCTCTGCAGTAACCGATTGTATGGAAGCAGAAGCTGCGAATGGGCAGACACTCGCCTTCACTGTAGGAGACAGCGTCATGGTCAACGACGCCACTGTCACCATGACCGATGTTATCACCAGTAACGGCCTCATTCACGTCATCGATAAGGTTTTGACACCAAGCGAGACACCAAACGACATACCACGAACTGCTCAATGCACTGGCATACACGACTCGTTGGTCGCTGGCGTTATCCAAGCAGAATTACTGGAAACTCTCCAAGGACCAGGGCCTTTCACTGTATTTGCACCGACTGACCAAGCCTTCGTCGATGCTGGAATTGACTTGGCAGCGCTCGATACGCCAGAAGGTAAGGCAACGCTTGCAGACATTCTCCTCTACCACGTTGTAGCAGGAGAGGTCCCAGCATCGAACGTTACAGATTGTATGTCTGCAACAGCTGCAAACGGACAACCGCTTTCGTTCACCGTTGGCTCAAGCGTCATGGTCAACGGCGCTACCGTCATCCAAGCAGATGTCGGTACAAGCAACGGATTCATCCACGTGATTGATCAAGTACTCACTCCAACCGATACACCGAACGATATTCCACGAACGGCCCAATGCACTGGGATACATGATTCTCTTGTTGCTGGTGTCATTCAAGCAGAACTCCTCGAGACCCTTCAAGGAACTGGACCGTTCACACTCTTTGCTCCAACTGACCAAGCTTTCGCAGATGCTGGAATTGACCTTGCATCTCTCGATACCCCAGAAGGCAAGGCAGCACTCACCGACATCTTGCTCTACCACGTTATCGCTGGACAAGTTCCATCGTCAGCGGTTACGGAATGTCTCACTGCGAACACCGTCAACGGAAATCCAGTCTCCTTTACCGTTGGGGACAGCGTCAAGATTAACGATGCAACCGTCACACTCGCTGATGTAAACACCAGCAACGGTGTCATCCACGTCATTGACAAAGTGTTGACTCCAACTACAACGCCGAACGATGTGCCGCGCACCGCACAGTGCACCGGTATTCACGACTCGTTGGTTGCGGGTGTCATCCAAGCAGGTCTTCTTGAAACACTTCAAGGACCAGGACCATTCACTGTCTTTGCACCAACCGACCAAGCATTCACCGATGCAGGAATCGATTTGGCTGCGCTTGACACACCGGATGGTCAAGCAGCATTGAGCGATATTCTACTCTACCACGTCGTTGCAGGTGAAGTTCCTGCAGCCAATGTGACAGACTGTATGTCCGCAACCGCTGTGAACGGAAACCCTCTCTCGTTTACCGTTGGATCCTCAGTCATGGTTAACGGAGCAACCGTCACTGCAACGGATGTTGCTACAAGTAACGGTATCATCCACATTATCGATAAGGTACTGTCTCCAACAGAAACTCCGAACGACATCCCACGTACGGCGCAATGCACGGGTATTCACGATTCACTGGTCGCTGCAGTCATCCAAGCGGATTTACTTGAGACACTGCAAGGTCCAGGCCCATTCACTGTGTTTGCCCCGACCGACCAAGCGTTCACAGATGCAGGCATTGATTTGGCTGCTTTGGATACGCCAGATGGTAAGGCTGCACTTGCCGACATTCTGCTCTACCACGTTGTATCTGGAGAAGTTCCAGCAGCAAATGTTACCGAATGCATGTCTGCTACCGCAGTCAACGGACAACCGCTTTCGTTCACTGTTGGTGACTCCGTCATGGTGAATGGTGCCACAGTCACACTTGCAGATGTCAGCACCAGTAACGGTGTAATCCATGTCATCGACAAGGTGTTATCACCGACAGACACTCCAGACGACATCCCTCGTACAGCACAATGCACCGGTATTCACGATTCTTTGGTTGCTGCTGTTGTACAGGCTGAGTTACTCGCTACACTGCAAGGTCCAGGCCCATTCACTGTGTTTGCCCCGACTGACCAAGCGTTCACAGATGCAGGCATTGATTTGGCTGCTTTGGATACGCCAGATGGTAAGGCTGCACTTGCCGATATTCTGCTCTACCACGTTGTAGCTGGGGCAGTCCCTTCTTCGGCAGTAACCGAGTGTATGTCTGCAACAGCAGTTAACGGACAACCGCTCTCGTTTACCGTTGGGGATTCCGTCATGGTTAACGGAGCAACCGTCACCTTGGCAGACGTCAACACCAGCAACGGTGTAATCCATGTCATCGACAAGGTTCTCTCACCGACCGATACACCGAATGATTTGGCTCGCACAGCACAATGCACAGGCGTTCACAACTCATTGGTTGCAGCAGTGATTCAAGCCGAACTCTTGGCAACGCTCCAAGGCGAAGGGCCGTTCACGCTCTTTGCTCCAACCGACCAAGCATTTGCTGATGCCGGTATCGACTTGGCAGCATTGGA
>CALJHE010000007.1 GCA_938075675.1 Candidatus Poseidoniaceae archaeon
ATCCGCTAGTTTGTTGACTCGAGAGGCAGTAATTTTTCGATATCTCCTACTATTTTCGTAGGAAATGACGTGAGCTTGTGATAATTGTTCGGACCAAAATTCTGTGGAAACTCCACTGCCGAATTCAAGAATGCTCGATACCTCATTATTATCGATGTATTCTTTTAGGAATTCTAAGGTTGTTAGATTAATCGAGGCCGGATTGATTCGGTGCTCAAAATTATCTTTGATTTCTGTCATTCAAACGCCTCTTTGTTGTTGTATAGATTTACGATCATCCGCAGTGGTTTCCATGAAGGAAACATATCTTCCATATTGGTCGGTTTCAGTAATAGAACATCAATATTGTTGTGTAGCTGTTACTCAGGATAACATCCTGGCCCCTGTATATCATATTCGAAGTGAAGGGCCTAAATGATCTCAACCTCTCGATTATCATTAAGCAAAGACGGGTACTTTGTAAGCCAAAGAAGCGGTGAAAAAATATATTGTTCGGTATTCGTTAAACCTTGAAGAAAATGATAATGCGTCAATATTGCCGGATTCAGCAATCGCGGGCAGTTGTTTCGATGGTGTTTTGGACAACCACATTGATATTGATTACAGATTCAGGCGCGCTATGTGGGCTTGTTAGCCGCATTGATATGGTTCGCGCCTTAGGCAAGGACCAGTGAACCTCACTGGTTATTGGCAGCGTCTTCGCCTTGGGGGGTGATGAGGACATTGCTTCCATCTCGCATGATGTGTGGAATGGAAAGGGTCCCTCCATTGACGGTGATTGGACAAGAGATTCCGCAGGCAGGTGCGAGGTAGTCTTCACCAGTTTCGGTTAACACAAGCCTGACGCCGTGGCCAGCCGGCAGAATAGCGTCGATTGCTTGGAACTCCATCAACATCGTCAGTGATTGGCCAGGAAGCACTGTTGTTGGATCCGAACCGCCTTGATGGTATCGGATGTCCATTGTGGCATGGCCAAGACGGAGGCCAGTTTCTGCGTCTTGTAATTCTGCGAAAATTTGCCCGCCATCCATGGCTGCTTGAACTTCAAGATGAAGGGTGGCGAGGCCAGAAATCAACACATCGGCCGATGCATCGAGCGCTTCACACTCGAATGTCACCGATGCTAATGTCGCTCCGCCCCCTGACACGCCTTGCACGCTGTTGCCGTTTTTTGTGCAGCCGTCAAGGGCGACCATGTTCCACTCACGGTCTTCAGGCGGCCACGTCGGCTCGATTCGCCATTCACCGTCGTTGCGCTGGATTTGTGCATGGAGTTCTGGCTTCTCACCAACCCCTTTAAGGTAATATTCGAACCATTCAAACAGGTCTTGAGCCCAGTCCCAGCGCGTCATGTTTTGAATGGCTTCTCCGCCGTAACCGCTGTCTTGGGCGTTGTGCTTTGACCATTGGTCTGGATAATTGTGCTCCCATTGCCCCAGCATCCCGCGAACTTCGAAACCACCGTCAACAAACATCTGGTAACCAGGAAACACTTGGTGTGGATCGACGTTCCAATCTTGCATACCTTGTACCCAGTAAACACTGCCGTTGTAATTTTGGAAGGCTTTTGTCAGATGTTCCCGTTCATCGTAATAGTTCGACATATACGGGTCAAGTTCGCCAGCGCCATAGGTCACAGGACCGGCAAAGAACCCCTCGATGATGTCCGGGCAAATATTGTCAAAGTCGTCTTCGTTGTAATCGACGGTGCTGCTGAAATAATTCATGTGCATAACTTGACTTCGCGCTTCGGCACTGCCGTTTTTGTAGAGAAGCGGGTGAAGACCGGTTGTACCAGAAATCGGCACAATTGTTGCGAGATGTTCGCTGCCCAGTGCTGCGGCTTCCCATTGCGTGGCGCCTTCGTATGATTTGCCGTAAAGTCCGACTTTTCCATTGGACCAGTTTTGCGTTCCGAGCCATTCGACTGCTTGGTGAATCCCCCAACCCTCGCCTTCACCTCGATAATCGAAACAACCGGACGATTCTTCCGTGCCGAAAACTGAAACCTGAGCAAAGGCGTAGCCGTGTGGAATGTAGTTGTCGTAAATGAATTCGCCACGTCCGGCACCAACAACATAGGTTGCGCCGGATTCATCTCCGGGTTGGCCGTAAGAAAAGTAGGGGCTTACTACAGCGATAACTGGGACTTTTTCACCGAGTTCGGTGTTTGAAGGCAACCAGTACGAGAGATGAATGTTGGAAGTTGCAGGGCCTGTCTCCCAAACATCAGAAGTATCGACCTCAAACGTTGCTTCCTGGACATCGAGAGCGGTGTAGGGCCCAGGCTCAAGGACGTAAGAATAACTGTCCGTCCAGTTCCAGTCCAGTGTATGCCGTTCCCATTCCGATGGGTAGCCGGCCGATGCTGATGTGTCGTCTTGTGACGAATCGCTACCAAAGCATCCCGAAAGTGGACCGAGAAGGACCAGCATAGACAGGAATACTGCGATTCGCATGGTTGTGCCAAGCAGGGGTTTGCCATCAATGTGATGCTTGATTGACGGCATCAATGAAGTGATGGGCGCGCATCGCAAACCATGGTCGTCTTGGTTACCGGAGCTGCTGGGTTCATTGGTTCTCATGTTGTTCAACTTTTATTGTCTGAAGGAAACGATGTTCGGGCAACAGTTCGCAACCTCAAGAACGCTCAATTCCTTGAGTCGTTTACCAAAAATGAGCGTTCTTCTCTCGAAATTGTTCAGATGGATCTGCTTGAGAGCGAGTCTGTTCGCGCTGCAGTTGATGGGTGTAGCACGGTTATTCACTGTGCAGCAAGCCTAATGGTGGACGTTAAAGACCCTCAGCGAGATGTTGTAGACCCATCGGTAACGGGTACGCTAAACTTGTGTGAGGCTGTGCGTCTAAATGAGTCAATACACACCATCGTCCACACATCATCTGTTGCGGCTATTCGCCGGACTGAATACGAGAATGGTCAAACCTTTACTTCGAAAGATTGGTGCGACGATGCAACTTTGAAATCGAATCCTTACGGATTAGCAAAGGCTAAGGCGGAACAAAAAATGCGCTCATTTGTTGATGAATGTCATCATTCGGCAAGAAATATACGGCTGGTTACTGTACACCCATCCATCGTTTTTGGGCCGGTCTTCCACAAACGCCACACTCGAGGTTCGATGGCTTATCTCAAACATTATACCGGAAAATTGCCGTTTGTACTCAACGCCCACCTCAATTTCGTTGATGTTCGAGATGTTGCTCAAGCGCACGTTCACGCAATACAGTTCGGTGAAAATGGCGGACGGTATATTGTTCACAAAACGGGACTGTGGATGAACGAATTGGGTGCAAAATTGAGAGATGTACTGCCTGAGCGGAAATGGCCAATTGCTCGGTTGCCGACTGTCTTTGCCATACTTATGGCTGCATTCCATCCCAAATTGACAGTGCAACAGATTCGGTCATCAACCGGTCGGCATGTCAATTATGACATCCAGAACACCGAGGAGATGCTTAAGATGAAACTTCGTGGCATCGATGAAACGCTCGAAGACTCGATGAAATCGCTCGAAGAATTAAGCCGTAAGGTATGAGGGGCGAGACGCTCTGGAACTACCATGCAGGCAGAACGCGTGTGGGGCCGTCGTTGGAGTGAAAACACACTCGTAATGGCTCGAAAATACATGGAAGTTGCATGCCGTAAACAGACCCTCGTTTGCTTAGCAGCAGATCGGAACACCATGGCTGGGTTGTTTGAATTGATTGAAAAGGTTGGTTCTTCAATTGCAGCACTCAAAACGCATGTTGATCTGGTCGATGATTGGACGGCAGAGAGTTGGGATAGATTCTGTAAAGCTGCACAAGATGCTGATTTATTGATTTTCGAGGACCGTAAATTTGCCGATATCGGCGGCATCAGTCGCAAACAGATGGCAGGAGTGTACAACATCCGGGCTTGGTCCGATCTGGTGACTGCGCACTTAATCTCCGGACCAGATATTGTTGACGGTTTGCAAGCAGGATGGTCTGATGTAGGCCGAAATGGGGGCGTGTTGTTGCTCGCACAGATGTCCAGCAGAGGTAATTTGCTCAAACCAGAATACACATCACAAGTCGTCGCTAAAGGAAAAGCGCATGAAGGGGTGTTTGGTTTCATTGGAAACGGTTCACGCCCAGAGGAGCTTGCGTTGCTTCGTGAAGCGGTTGGAGATGGGAAGCTCATCTGGACTCCGGGGGTAAATCTAGCAGTCGGCGACGGTGAAATGGGGCAAAGGTACGGTGACCCTAGAGAAGCCGTTCTTGCAGGCTCCGATTGTATCATTGTTGGTTCGGGAATTCATAAGGCAGAAAATCCTGCACAGCAAGCTCAAGCTTACGCAGAAGCCTCATGGAACGCTTTGATTGAACGTAATAAGTGAGGTCATATCATGGATGTTGTCTTGTGGTTTCTTGCTCTTGGAGCAAGTGGAGTCCCAATTTGGATTCTGTGGCGCGCTGGAAGAAAAGCCAAAATGTTAGATTTACGATTGGCTCAAAACGACAGTTCGTTGCTCACAGAAGATGGCGTAATTATCACCCAAATGAATGCAGTTCCACCAGGTACTCAAATCACCAAAAATGCCTACGTCGTTATGGCGCCTGAGAACGGCCCTCAAATGTAATCCTGCAAGTAGCCCATAGCGTAAGCGCCGTACACTGCTGCGCCAGTAAGGGTAAGGAAAACGAGGAACTTGAATACCCTGCGCTTTGGCTTTGCTTTAACGGGCGTGTCGATGTCTGCAACAATGAGTTCAGGTAACGGTTCAATACCTACTGTGGGAAGTGGTAGTTGGGGCATTCCCGGTAGCGCTGGAAGTGGCATAAGCCCGACATCCGGTTCTGGTTTAATGCGGTCTTCAGGATAAAGTTGGTCGAGATCTTCAAGACCCGGGGCGTCCGGAATTGGGCCGAGAATTTGGTCCCAGAGTTCGCCGACAGCGGTCGATGATACTGGCTTTTCGAGCCACGCAACGGCGCCTGCAGAATGGCTTGCGTCTTCCGCCAACTGTGCATTGCGTCTTGAAGCAATGAAAACAATGCGGCTCTCTCCCCCGTGTTCACGCATCTCTAACGCTGCGAGATGGCCATCGAGTGAAGGAATGTCGAGAGCGATTACAACCAATTCTGGGTCAAGGCGAATGTATTCATCGACTGCTTGGTCACCGTCCTGGCATTCTTCGATATTGAAATCTCGAATCTTGAACACTTCACGCAACCGCATGAGTGACATCGGATTGTTGTCTACAAGAAGAACCGTTGGAGCGGTTTCTTCAGCAGTCTCCGTGACATAGGCCATGTGAATCAATCCGCTGAAGAGGTTATTGCACATCAAACAACCGCACAATTGAGGTCATTCTTCGCTGTCTTCTGGGGAGGAGAGGTCTTCAACAGGCCCAGATTGTGGGTTTTCGAATGCTTCCCGTATTGTCTCAGATTGTGCTGCGTCGCTTTCTGCTTGTCGACGGCGCGTTGGGGCTTTAAGAAACTGGAGTTGGAGTTCGCTGACGATTCCGTTTAGCATTCGTTCCTCTTGATCGGTCATATTCCCCTTTGTTTTTGATTGAAGCATCCGAAGTAAATCGATAGCCGCTTTCGCTTCACCGAGGTTAAACATCATGTTTCCTTCTTGGTCTGGTAAGAGGCCCATGTGCAAAAGGGATGAGCGTTGAAACATGTGAATCAATTGGAAAAACTGTTCAGTCTCTTCATCTTTGAAAGTGCCCGCCATACCCTTGCCAGGGAGTTGAGGTCTAAGTCCTCATCGCTTGCATTCAATCGAACATTTGTTCTAACAACCAGTCGGGGTCGAATTGTTTCAGGTCGTGATAGCCTTGACCGACGCCTGCAAATACGATTGGTCGGCCGGTTGAGAAGGCAATTGAAAGGCCTGCGCCGCCCTTAGCATCCGTATCCACTTTTGTAAGAACGGCTCCATCAAACTTCATGATTTCTTGGAACATCCTTGCTTGTTCTACGGCATCATTACCAGCAAGCGAGTCGCCGACGAACAGTGTCAAGTGGGGGTTTGCGACACGTCGGACCTTGTTCAGTTCGTTCATGAGATTGACCTTGTTTTGCATTCGGCCGGCGGTATCAACAAGAACCACATCGATGTTTTTGGCCTTTGCAGATTCGATGGCGTCTCGAGCGATGGCAGCGGTGTCGCCCCCTCTTTGGCTGGATATACAACGAATTCCAAGGTTCTCGCAGTGGCTTTCCAGTTGCTGAATTGCGCCGGCTCTGAATGTATCGCCTGCTGCGGCTACAACTGAGATGTTTTGGTCAAGTAGGCGTTGAGCAATTTTAGCTGCTGTCGTTGTTTTGCCTGTGCCGTTCACACCAACCAGCATGACAACAACAGGCGTGTCACCTGCATCGATAAACGATTGAACACTGGCATCAAAATCCCAGTATCCTGCAGAAAGGATGTTGCGCAACGCCCGCTTGAGTGCTGCTTCCAGTACTTTGGCCAGGTCTGCACCCTTTCTTAGACGAGCACCAATCAAATTGTCGCGTAGTGCTTGGGTAACTGCGGTGACTGCGTCACTGGAAATGTCGGATTCGAGTAATACCCACTCAAGTTCTTCGAGAAGATTGTCCAGAGCACCGCCAGCCTTGATGACTCGACCGCCTTCCGAAACAACACCGCCACCAAGTTCCACTTTGACTTTGGTTCCAGCCTCTGTCTCGATTTCAGCCTCTTTAACCGAGCCTTTTGGTGCACTTTGAACGCTGACGAGTTGCCGTCCTGTTGTCGTTCTCATGACCGAAAGGTCGACATTCGAACCTTTTGGACGAGCAATTTCGACTGCCCCTCGTTTTTTCAAATCATTACGTTGTTTTGCGAGGCGCTTTTCGTCTGCACGGCGAATTTTCTCAAGTCGCTTTTTCTCTTTACGAGAAACTTCGACCGGTAGAGAGATTTCCTCTTCATCGTCGAAATCATCCCATTCATCTTCTTGTGCTGAAGGTTTTGGAGTTTCATTGATTTCGTCGAGATCTTCCCATTCCTCGTCCTCGGCTGTGGCGTTGAAAACCTCTGGCTCTGAATGCGGCGTCTCAGGAGGTTGCACGAGGCTTTCAGCGGCTACCAATGCTTCTTTGGCTTCCAAAGAGTCTTCTTCAGCAGATAACTCGTCGGTATCGACTTCGGAAGCAACCTCAGTTACGCGTTTCCTGAATCTGTCGAAAAGTCCCATCTCTTCCCCTCAGTCATCCAGAGTTAATTCATTGCCAAAACGGCCACCGCGACGCGATGAGCGTCGGGGTTTGTCTTCAGCCGAGGGTTGAGGGGTATCTGTCGTTGCAGGTTGGGGGGTTGGAGTGGGTTGTGTTGGTTGGAGAGTTGCTGCCGCATCGTTAAATTCCTGTGCTAATTCTGTGATTTTGACTTCTAATTTTGTGGCTTGTTCACTCAAATCCTTATGCAAATGTGTGATACCCTCCTTGCGTTCAATGGTCATTGCGTGGGCTTCACTCCACGGTTTTTCTCCATAGACGCCGCTCCCGAGGTCGACCAAGGCTGTACCTTCAGTTTCGTTTTCGTGTTCGTAATGAAGCGTTACCCCAGAACCGATAGACAAGCGCGCACCTGCTCGCCCGGTCTGAACGGATTGTTGCAGACTTTGAAGAATGCTTGAGGTGATGTCGTGTTCATCGATGATTGCTGTAATTTGGTCGATGCGTGAATGGAGATCGTCCAATTGCTTTCTGTGCGCATCGATGGTGCGGGCCATTTTTTGTAACTCGCTGCGTTCAACCATGCGCCTCACGCAATCCGTAGAGGTGGTCCTTGAAGAACTACCCGAAGGTCACTCTTCTTCAGCAACCGTAGCAATTGAGCCCCCGGCAGCAGCAATGTCTTCACGGAAGTGATCCATGATTCGTGGTTCAGTAGAAGTTCTTGGGTCAATCTCGGAAACGGATTTGATTTCGATTGAACGGCGATTTGCCTTGTGGCGGGAACCCATGATTGAGTATGTTCGGTGTTCTGCATCTGCAGCATCAGATGCTGGTAAATCCAAAGAAAACTTTTGGCGCATGCTGCCAAAGGGGGCGATTCCTGAAACTCGGTAGGCCTTCATCAAAGTGGGCGACTCGCAAACCCGACTTAAACGCGCCGTCGCGTGGAATGTGAAGATTTCAACCGCGAGATTGACAAAGTTTGACGGTTCAAGCCCAATTATGCGACCTGCTTTGTTCATCACAATGCTGTTGTTGCTGCCTCTTGCTCAAGGCCTGAACACAACGATACCAGTCCAGCCACAAGATGGAGCGGAATACGTTCTTGAAATTGAGGGGGGAGTATGGAGTCAGGAGCTCTGGGATTCTTTAGATTCAACGGGACACGTTCCGCTCCGCATGATCAATCCAAGCCACATTCTCGTTTGGCGTTCTACAGATTTCACTCCGCTCACTGATGTGCATACTCAAGAGCCGCCACATACAGAATACAAATTCGGTTTGGAACATGATGTTGAACACGCAAAAATAGTGTTTGAGCCTCGACTTCCTGCTGATGCTGTGTCATCGCTTGTACGAAAGTTTCTCGCTTGGGGATTGAGTATTGAATCAAACCCGCAGAAATATTCGATGCCCTTACCGCATATCGAAATCGTCGATTGGAATGTCTTTGGCCAACAATCAGGAATAAAGGACATCGATGGGGTGCTGTGGGTCGAACCGGTGTTCTCTGCTGAAGCAAGAAATGAGCTTTCTGGCTCTCTGCTTCAGCACGGTAAAACAACCGCAAATCCTGCTTGGGAACTGGGTCTTAGTGGAGACGGAATCGTTGTTGCAGCCGCCGACTCCGGCATCGATTACGATCACGCGTGTTTCAGAAACGCTACCTCTGCAACAGCGATTGGTTCGAACGGAACTGACGGTGTTGGCACACCAGGAGAAAACCATCGGAAAATTTTGGCTGTGAATCATTCCATCGATTCGGGGGATACGAACGGCCATTCTGATTACCGTCATGGCACACATGTTGCAGGAACACTTGCTTGCTACAATGTGTACGACATGCGCTCAGGTTCACAACCAAAAAACGGCTCAGCGCTGGCATATGAGAGTAAACTCGTTTTCCAAGACATTGTTTCCGCCGATGGTTGGGTCCCACCTGATGTGGATTCGTTGTTCGTCGAAGCAGGTATGAATGGTGCAGTCATTCATTCTAATTCTTGGGGGGATGCAACCACAGAATACACAGCTCGAACTGCTGACTTCGATGCGTGGGCATTAGAAATGCCATGGTCGATGACTTTTGTCGCACCTGGAAACAACGGCGCACAGTTGTTGGAGCCGGCGAACGGAAGAAATGTAGTTGCTGTTGGCGCATCGATGAAATCTCAGTCGCTGGCGGTTTGGCCATCGTCGTCTATCGGTCCAACTGAAGCAGGAACCAATGGCATCTTTGCTTTAGCTCCCGGGACTGCTATTCAATCGGCACGAGCGGATGGCATACCTGATTCATACAACGACGCCCTGCGTTCTTCTTCGGGAACGAGTATGTCGACCCCGGCCGCTGCTGGAACCGCTGCATTGATCCAACAGATGGTTGAGGATGGATGGATTTCCGGCAGCGAGAATCGCTCATCTGTTGCGGTTCAATCCCTGCGACCAGTGTGGGCTGATGCAACCCTCAACTCTACAAATTATCTTCAGTTGTCCGAAGGGTTTACCCCTTCAGGCTCATTGTTGAGAGCTTTACTTTCTCTATCGACAACCCAGCTCCCCCAAGATGAAAGGAACGGCGGAAATGGCGGCTATGCGGTTCAAAACGTATACGATGGTTGGGGGCAACTCAATCTCTCTGAACTCGTTGATTTTGAAGCGCTTGAAAACTCTCTTCACCAAGGAAATGCTTCACCTGCAAGCAACCTTTGGGTACACGACTCGTATCGTTTGGATGAGGGCTCGCCAAGTGAATGGCTTTCACAACGTCAAGGAAATAATGAGGCGCTAGAGAATCTGATGTCTGCTGCATGGAACGGCACGGGTGCGAAAGGTCCGTTCCTTGCAACAGGCGAGGTTTGGACTGAACGATTTGAACCGAACGGTGAACGTTTGGAAGTGAGGCTTGCGTGGCCAGCAGCACCCGAACCGCACCTGGTTGAAGACTTGCAACTTATCGTACGACTTTCAGACGGCACAGATGCAGTTGCGGGCTCGTATCAAAACGATGGTGATTCAACCCTGTACCTCACCGATGTTGTCGACTTCTCCAACACAACAACATTCCCTAACCGAAACGAGACCACGGTCGCGATAACCCTCTCTGAAGATGACTTGGATGGCATAGAATGGATTGATGTTGAAGTTCGTGCTCGATATGTGGCCCCAGGAAATTCTGTTGATTCCGTTGGCGTTGATGGAAACAGAATGGGTTTCGCACTCGCCATCGAAGGCGTTGTACGCGATTCACAAGCATGGAGCGACAGTGATGGAGATGGGGTTGTCAATATGGTAGACGAATGCCCGAACCAAAACGCACAGGGTTGGGACAGTGATCTCAATGGCTGTATTGATGACAGTGATGGTGATTCTGTGAATGATCCGAACGATGATTGCCCAGAAATCAATTCTGGAAATTACGATGCAGACGGCGACGGATGTATCGATGATTCTGATGGCGATGGGGTCCTCGATAACCTCGACCTCTGTTTGACAGAAGTCGTATCGGTGTTCTGGCCTGTAGACACTGACGGGTGTAGGCCTGTTGATGTTCTGCCGGCGGCCGATTTCACCTTGTCTCCAGACGACGGGGGGATTTGGTATGATGAATTAGTGGTCGAATGGATGGTTTTCGACGATGATGGTGATTCGTTCGATACTGGTGCTGCAATTCACGTGCTAAACAACTCAAGCGATGGAGGTTCATACTCGATTACTCGCTGTACGAAAGTTAATGTTGAAAATGGTAATTTTTCATGCTCTTGGGAAATACCAAGGGACTTGCCCGTATGGGATATTCGAGGGCTTGACCTGCAAATTGAATTGTTTGTACAATCTCGAAACAACTCACCCGAAGCAAAGCGCGATACCGTCATACTGCGAGATGATGCAATCTTCACCAGTCAATGGAACAACCCTTTACTTGACGGAGGAGCGAAGGATAAAGATGTCCGAGCCGAAGGGGGAGCCTCACAAAACAGAGCGCTTCTTTGGGGCATCTTTGGTGTGATTGGAGGGTTTGTCCTCATGTACCAACTCGGATGGAATATTCGAAGGGATGAGCGTGATAAAAAGGTCCGACCGGCATTTGATATTGGGGTCTATCAACACAGTGATGGTTTGATGAGTGAAAACGAGTGATTGCGTTACATTTTCATGTTTAAGCGCGTATAAACTGGCAACGCATTCAAAGGTGAACCTTGAAGGGTGGTGGCATCCTCGGCGACATATCCGCAATGCGGAAGGTGAAGAATATGAGTGACCGTCTATATGTTGGAATCGACCTGGGTACCTACCAATCTACAATTGCATCAAGCGCTGGAATCAGCCATACAATCGAAACCGTCGTCGGACGTCCAAAGGACCCGGTTGCGCGAAACTTCCTCGGAAGAGATGTTTTGTTTGGTAACGATGCTTTGAAGAACAAACTCGCTTGTAACCTCTACCGCCCAATGGCAGCTGGTGTTGCTCAAGACGATGAAGCAAATCTCGCCGCTGCTAAGGCGTTTGTCTCCCACCTGTTGGAAACTGTAGACCCTGAAGAATTCGACGAAGTTTTTGGTGTCATCTGCTCACCAAGCCACGTTTCATTCACTGACAAATCAAATCTCGTTGCTACTCTACGAGGCCAAGTGAACGCCATTATGGTCGTCACAGAACCGTTCGCAACCGCATTCGGGATTGGTGAAATAGCGAGTTCAATCGTTGTTGACATCGGTGCTGGAACAACAGACATCGCCCGTATCTACGGCACATTCCCAACCGATGAAGACCAAGTCACCATCCAAGAAGCAGGTGATTGGCTCGATAACGAACTCATGGGCCTTATCCGAAAGAAGTACACAGGCGCTCAAGTCACCAAGGACATGGTCCGAAAGTGGAAGGAAGAAGTGTCTTACGTCGGCTCTGATGACCGTGAAGCAATGGTCGAACTTTCTGTTGAAGGTAAGAAACAAGTTGTCGACATTGGCGATCTGGTCAACAAGGCATGTGAACTCATTGTCCCAAAGATTGGAAACGCAATCAAGCGAATCGTTGCTGGCGCTGACCCAGAATACCAACCTATTCTCCGCAACAACATCATCCTTTCAGGCGGAGGTTCTCTCATCGAAGGTATCGCAGCCCGTATGGCTGACGAAATTTCGGACATCGGAGACGTCAATGTTTGGTGTGTTGACGACCCAATCAATGCTGTTGCTACAGGCGCACTTCAACTCGCTGGCGAAATGCCAGACGATATGTTCACTGCAATCAACTGATTGCCGGACATTGTGCAAGGGTGGAAAACCAGCCATCTAAGTCGCCTTTTGATGGCGAAAGTTCAAGTGTGGTTGTGCGGCGATAGCCGCTTGTATGACGCTCGACTCTTCCGGAACAAGTGGAATCAACCGTATCGGTGATGCAAGTGGAGATGAGCGGGCGGCGCTTGAAGGAATGCTCAAAGGGTATCCTGTAGAGCAACTGGTTGAAGAAGTTCTCATCGCTTGGAATGAGCTTGCTGCTCGAAATGAAGAAATGGTGTCTGTGAAACAACGGTTGCGAGTTCTTGAACTCGATTTAGCAGAGCGTGAAGACATGGTCGCACCTGAAGTAGCCCGTCTGGCTGAAACGGACTCTGCTCTACAAGAAAGCGAAGCAAAAGTGATTCACCTTGAACGATTGTTGGGTGATGTCCGGGAAGAATTGGCTTCACAGCAATCTTCGTTGTCTCACGAAGAACGTGCTGCATCTGCGGCCGAAGTTGAACAATTGAGAAACCTTACAACTCAACAAGACGAAGTCATTGGTGAAATGGAGGGGCGAATCACACAGATGGTCGAAGCCCTCGAAAGGGCTGCTGATGCAGGATTAACCTCGGTTACTGCAGAAGAAGTTCGTCGACTAAAAGCCCAACTCGACACTGTTTTAGCCCAAAATGAGGCGGAGCAAGCGGCAAACAAAGCCTTGGAAGAAGAGCGCCAAAGATTACGAGACATTGCAGACCGTCTTCGTGGCTTGCTTGATGCCCGTGACGGGCGTTTGGGAGAACTCGAAGAACAACTCGAGAGGGTCATGCAAGGGCCACGCTCTGTTTCAGCGGAACACGACTATTTAGTTGAGCAAATCGATGAACTCAAGCGCAGACTGCTTGAGCGAAACCGGGAATATGACTCGTTGCGCCGACGTGAACGTCGATTACACAACGATGTCTTTGAACGTGATGAACGGATTCAACAAATTACACTTACACTCACAGATATGGAAGCAGCTCTTCAAGACAGAACTGCCGAAATGCGTGAACTTGAAGGGCAGCGTGAAACAATGGTGCACGAATTGGATTCGGTCCGACGTGGAGAAAGAACTCGTGAAGTCGTTGGAAGAGTCTTTGCTGACTCTCTATCGCTGGTACGTACACACGATGCTCGAGAAGCAAAGAGGGATGCTTACAGTAACGCACCTGACATGGAACGAAAACTTTCAACACCTGCTACCGAAGATATGGCAAAACTAGCCGATGGCGGTAGAGTTGCGCTTGAAGTGAGTGAGACTGCTATCGAACCTGGTATGGATGTCGATGGTGCTCGTCCGCCTTCACCCGGTGGTTCTGGGGACCCTGTTGTCTTTGAGGATGAAGACTAATCTTGCTGAATCGCATTTACGATTCCGCTGATCCGTTGACGAAGTTCTTCCAAATCGCTTGCATCCTCAGTGAGTGTGCCAGTGACAATCCAATCCGCCCCTGCTTTGGCTGCGAGAGTTGCTTGTTCTGGACTGCGTATTCCCCCTCCTACAACCAATGTTAGACCTTCAACAGAACGTGCACTTTCAATCAATGCGGGATTGACTTGCGTATGCGCACCGCTTCCTGCTTCGAGATAGAGAAGTTTGAATCCGAACATTCGAGCTGTGAGGGCATAAGCATGAGTCAAATCAGTATCCTCTGGTTGAATCAATTCAGCATCTCCAACTTCTCCGACTCGGCCGCCTGGCGAACATACAAGATATCCTGTTGGGAGTGCTTCAACTCCAAACTTATCCAAATATGGAGCGCCACGAACTTGTTCCCCGACAAGGAAGCGTCGTGTTTTTGAGTTCATAAGCATCATGAAAGTAATCGCATCGGCCGCCGGAGACAATGCGTGAGCACCGCCAGGGAACAAGACAACTGGAATATGCCATTGGGATTCGTCGGATTCTGGATCTTGACTTGCGGCAAAGGCCCTCAACTCAAAAGCCTCTTGAATTGCCCTGCAGGTTGAATGAACGACCTCGTCGGGCGTATCGGTAGAACCACCTACAAATATCATGCTGCTGCCGCATTCAACGGCCACCATGGCCCGATTAGCAGCCGTATTGGCGTCCTGTTTGGCAGGGTCAATGAGCGTCACGTGGCGCGGTGATTGATTTGTTGAAGTCACATACTCCAGCGTGGTAGCATCGGCCTTTCTCATGTCATCCCCGAATCACCGTTCAACGGGCACAGCATAGGCGTTGCGCATCAAATGCATTCGAAAATGATGGGCATAGGGTTCTCATACCTCCTCGGAGTAGCCAAGTTGTGACAGAGGTTGGACCATTTCGACGCTTGCTTAGGCACATGAGTTCGCACAAGGGCACCATTCGCTTAGCATCGGCCTGTTCAATCACAAACAAAATTTGGGATCTTGCCCCACCTCTCCTCATAGGGTTGGCAGTAGATGTTGTGGTCCTCAAAGAAGAATCGTTTCTGGCCTCTTATGGCTTAGTGGACCCATGGCATCAACTTATCTTGCTCTCGGTTCTAACCTTCGCTATATGGGGTTTGGAGTCGCTGTTCGAATACTTCTACGGCATACTGTGGAGAAATTTGGCGCAAACCGTTCAACACGAACTACGATTGGACACCTTCAATCATGTACAGAAGCAGGGGATGGGGTGGTTTGATGAGCGACAAAAAGGAGATATCTTAGCAATCCTTAACGACGATATCAATCAACTTGAACGCTTTTTAGATAAAGGAGCAAACGATTTGCTTCAGGTCAGTACGACTGTTCTCGTCGTCGGAGGTGTGTTTCTGTTCATATCTTGGCAAGTCGCTTTGTTTGCAGTACTACCAATACCGGTCATTCTTTGGGGGTCGTTCAAGTATCAAAGAAGCCTTGAACCGAGATATGCGGAAGTGAGAAAGTCTGCAGGAGCAATGAATGCATTGCTCGAAAACGATCTTTCGGGAATGTCAACTATTCAATCGTTTACCGCAGAAGAGAGGGAAATGAAGCGTGTTGAGGCGTTAAGTAACGATTACCGTGAGGCGAACAGAGAGGCTATCCGACTTTCTGCTGCTTTTACTCCACTCATCAGGATGGCAATCCTTTGTGGGTTCACTGCCACCTTGTTGTTAGGTGGATGGATGACGTTGGACAACACACTCGCCGTTGGAGCATATTCTGTTCTTGTCTTCATGACTCAACGTCTCCTTTGGCCACTCACAAGACTCGGAGAAACTTTTGATTTGTACCAAAGAGCAATGGCGAGTTCGACCCGAGTTCTCGATGTGTTAACTTCGCCAACAGAAGTTAAGCAGGGAGAATATTCGCCGGATGAAAAAACCATTGAACAATCTTCAATTGTTTTCTCAAATGTTGATTTCGCCTATCCTGGCCGAGAGCCGGTGTTTTCAAAATTAAACCTCGAATTGCGCCCTGGAGAAACTGTAGGTGTAGTCGGTTCTACTGGGGCGGGAAAAACGACGCTGATTCGGTTACTATTACGTTTTGCAGAACCGACCAAGGGCTCAATTGAATGGGCAGGTAATCCATTGGACGAGTGGAGGCTCGAACGGTTGCGCTCTTCAATGGCTCTAGTCGACCAGCATATCACGCTCTTTCCCACGAGCATTCTTGAGAATATCCGATATGGAGACCCTTCAGCAAGTGATGAATCCGTCCATGAAGCTGCTCGATTGGCAGAAGTTTCCGACTTTGTAGAAGAGTTGCCCGAACATTGGGGCACTTTAGTCGGGGAGGGGGGGCATAGGCTCTCAGGAGGGCAAAGACAGCGGCTAGCCATCGCAAGAGCAGTTCTAAAGAATGCGCCTTTGCTTATTCTCGATGAAGCGACATCTGCTGTTGATAATGAAACTGAAGCCGCGCTTCAGCGTTCAATAAATAAAATTTCGAAAGACAGAACTGCCGTCATTATCGCCCACCGTTTATCGACCGTCCGAAATGCTGACAGAATCTTGGTGCTTGACCAAGGCACCATAGTTGAAGATGGGGTGCATGAAGACTTACTAGAAAAGGGCGAGATATATGCTCGAATGTGGGGCGTTCAAACAGGGCAGGTCGGCTAAGTTCAATAAAGTGGCATTTTTGCATTTTTAAGCGTGGATATTTACATTGTTTTATAAGTATAGTGTTGAAGAGTAACTAAATGAGTAACATGCTGAGTCAGAAATTCTCAAAAACAACGAGCCTGCTTTTAATCGCAACCTTTGCCCTCGCAATGGCGGGAACGGTCAGTGCAGCTGAACCGCTTCCAACTGGTGACAATGGGCTCCCTGAGTTCATCGAAGGTGACACGCTGAAGACAATGACCTTCTTCCTCTTCTTCGTCGGATACATCGCCATGGGTGCTGCTTTCGTCTTCTTCATGAGTGAGCGAAATAATGTTGCTCCTCAATACCGAACAACAATGACCATCTCAGCATTGATTGTCGGTATTGCTGCATTCCACTACTACTACATGCGTGGAGTTTACGCAGATTGGGGGGAAGTTTCCGTTGAATACCGATACATGGACTGGATCATTACCGTTCCTTTGATGGCCCTCAAATTCCCGACGCTTATCGGCAAAGATGCAATCACTGACAAAAAGGTCGCTGGCCTTGGATTTACCGGTATCTGTTTCACAGGTGCACTCATCATGATTGGATTTGGCTACGCTGGAGAAGCTGGTCTCATGTCTGCTATCCCAGCACTCTTGCTTGGTGGCATGGGTTGGGCAATGATTGTCGTTGCAACTGGAACTCCTTGGACAGACGGACTCGGCGTTGATAACAGTAAAATCGCTCCAGAACTCATGTGGAGCGCAAACGCACTCCGCTGGTTCATCGTCGTTGGCTGGTTCATCTACCCACTCGGCTACCTCTTCAGCCCTGAAGTTGCATTGATTGAAGTTGACAACGGCGCAGAATACATGGCCGTTGCATACAACATTGCAGATATCATCAACAAGATCGGTTTCGGTGTTGTTGCATGGATGGGTGCTAAGAAAGCAACTGAAGTACTTGCTGCTTCAGAGTGATTTTCGAATCGCCCGCAGTAGTTTCTCTGCACTCACACTTGGACAATAACGCAGCCATAAAGTTGCGATAGGAATCCAGGTAACGGTGTACAGTAGCACAGCCACAGTCGACGTTTGTAATCCCCACTGGTGCGTGGCCTCAAGGTCACGCATCAGTGTTAGGGGTACAAAGTGAACGAGGTAAATCGTCAATGACAACTTGCCTGCACTGTTCAAGAATGAAAGTCCAAAACGCTGGATAATCAACCACAGCAGTACAACCCCAGTCAGACCCGCAACCAGAAATGGAGGGTTGGCTGGAAAGAAGGTGAGGGTTGCATTTGCCGTAGGGTGAGCCCAAAGTAGGTCGTTCATTTCCGAATAAAGCAAAGTGGCTAAGCAGAACAAAACGCCGAGAGCGACGAAGTAATAAACGCGTGATGTTGGAGCTAATGATTCGCCCTCTGTCGATGGTTTTTGAGCAACTGTTGCTCCTAAAAGAGCGAAAAGAAACCATGGGAAGACCGGATAAGTGCCTGTGAAAAAGAGATTCGAGAGGACGATGGACAACGATTCATCTGAAATGTGATCTGACCAAACACCTGTGCCTTGAAGGCCCGGAATCGTCACCTGTAATGTGAATGTGATTCCTGCCAACAAGGATAAAGGGCGTGTATCCAACAAGTTCACTCGCTCGATAAACGGGGGGAGTGCCAGTGTTAAAATGGCCATCAGCGACAGAATGCCTGGTGTAAATGGATGAAACAAATGCGGCGAGGTTATGTTGACTCCGACTTGTGCAATCAAAAGAAAAGTGGCTTGGAAAAAGCGCTGTTTACCAGTCATCCGCCCTCTCGCAATACCCCATCCAAACAGAGTGACGAACAAAGGAGCTGCTAGACCGCCTAATCCTGAGACGACGTACGCTAATGGTGTCAGTTGAACATGTTCAAAGGGATTCCATGTGGCTGCTGCATGCACCATCACCATGAGAAGTACTGCGAGTCCACGGAGTGAATCAATATGTGGAATACGCACTGTTTGTGACATTGTATCAGCGCTTCGAGATGACGTATTCGATTGCATTGCGGAACATTTGCAGCCCTTCGCCTTCCCATTCACCCAATGCCTCGCTCGACGGTGGGCCTGGTGCCGTTCCTCTGGTGTGATGTGGGTGCAACCATTTGGCATAGACCGCTTCAGGGTGTGGCATTAGGCCGAAAACAAGTCCGGTGGAATCGCATACTCCAGCAACATTTCGCATACTCCCATTCGGGGAAATTGGGAATGGGAGAGGTTCGTCCGTCACACCTTGTCCTAACGGGGTTGATGGATCCACATAGCGAACTGCAAGTTGGTGGTTCGCCGCCAATGCATCGAAATCAGTTGAAGAGGGCATGACAAATTTCCCTTCCCCGTGGCGAACTGGGCAATCCATCCGCCGGATTCCTTTGGTCCAAATACACGGGCTTTCAGGATCAAATTCAAGTGTGACCCAACGGTCTTCATATCGACCGGAATCGTTGAGCGTTAGACTCGCTCGCTGAACAAAATCTGGTAGTGGGTTGGAGGTATTTGGACCGGGTAGAAGACCGGTTTTCACAAGTACTTGAAAGCCATTGCAAATACCAATAATTGGTTTACCTGCCGCAACAAATGCATGAAGCTGTTCGCGAAGAGCGAAACGCATTCTGTTCCCCATTAAACGGCCACTACCAAGATGGTCGCCGAATGAGAAACCTCCCGGAACTGCGAGAATATCAAAGTCGTCGAGAACTCGATTTCCCTGCACAAAATGATTCACATGTATGCGTTCAGAATTTCCGCCTACCAGATTGAAAACAGCAGCGGTTTCATGATCGCAATTGATACCAAAACCGAACAACACGGCAACTCGAGGTGTAGACATTATGCTACACCCCCCGTCATATCCAAAGTATTCTGCCACGCATCAACCATCACTGGAATCTTGAGTTTGATGAGTGGTTCATAACCATCGGAAATAATGAGTTCTTGAGAAGAGGTTACAGTTCCAAGGAATGTGAGGGGGTGGCCTGCCATCCATTCGATAAAATCGGCTTCGTGCTCAGGTTGAACGCCTACGATAAATCGGCCAAGGGACTCGCCCCAAAGACGGGACCAAACACTTGAGTCGCCCGTTCCATCGATGTCTAATTCTGCCCCGATTCGCCCACCAATGCACATTTCAGCCGCAGCGACCGCTACGCCACCTTCAGAACAGTCGTGAGCCGTTTGAATTAGGCCGGCATGAATTGCAGTTGAGAGTGCACGGTAAGTGTTGATATTTTGTTCAGGGTGAGGGAGGAGGGGGACTTGTCCGCCAATTCCTTCCGCCTGACCGTTTTCCTTCATCATAAAGGCAAGTTCAGATGCACCGAGTTCTTCCTTTGAGATGCCGACAAGGTAAACGCGTTCTCCTGCGCATTTGAAATCGCTTGTAGCGGTAAAGCGTACATCTGGTTGATCGCCAAATACCGAGTAAAGGAGCGTCGGGGGGATGGATATCTTGTTCTCTCCGCTTCCATAGTCGTTTTTCATCGAATCTTTGCCTGAAACGCAAGGGAGTCGATAGGCACGGCATACGCGTTCCAGTTCTCTGTTTGCTCGTACGAGTTGTGCAAGTTTGAATTTGCCATCGGGGGTTTTCACAGACTCGATGGAGTCTGGCCAGCAGAAATTGTCTAACCCAGCCATCTTGTCCACGTCAATACCTGCGCAAACTGCATTTCGAACTGCTTCATCAATCGAAGCTGCAGCCATAGCGCCAGCGTCTAAATCCGAATAACGCGGAGCGATACCACACGAGATGACCAAACCATGCGGGTCGCCGTGCAGAGGTGCGATAACTCCCGCATCCCCTGGCCCGTCTCTTTCAACTCCTACGAACGGCTTAACTGCTGTTTGAGCAATGACTTCGTGATCATACTGACGAACCCATGATTCCTTGGATGCAATATTAGGTCGGGCAAGCATATCCAACAAAACCGGAGAGTGTCCGGCGTCGTCACCCAACTCGATGCTTTCAGGATTGAAGAGGGGTTGTTGCGGGGTGCTCCACTCGGATTCAAGTTGAAGTTGTGGGACGCCATCGTGAAGGAATTCAATAGGAAGGTAGGCTACTGTGTCGGTGTCGTATTTGACATGGAACATGCCGCTGCTGGTAAAGGTTGCAACTGGAGTTGCCTCTACTTCGTGGAGTTCGGCCATCGATTCAAATGCAGCACAATCTGATGATTTAACCGCAATAGTCATCCTCTCTTGACTTTCAGATACAAGAATTTCCCATGCCGATAAGCCCGGTTGTTTGAGAGGGACCTTAGCAAGATCAATCTCGCAACCGTTGGTGTATTCTGCCATCTCTCCAATGGATGAAGAAAGACCTCCAGCACCGTTGTCTGTAATGCATGTAATCAGGCCGGCGTCGCGTGCTTCAAGGACCATGTCAAGCATTTTCTTTTGTGTAATCGGATCACCAATTTGAACTGCGCTAGAAGGAGACTCTTCAGTAAGTTCAAGCGATGAAAAAGTAGCACCATGAATCCCGTCATAGCCTACTCTTCCACCAACCATGTACACGATGTCGCCAGATGTTGGGGTCTTGATGTGGGATTCACGGCCGTCAGGAAGAACGCGTGGCATGATTCCAACTGTACCGCAATAAACGAGAGGTTTGCCAATGTAACGGTCATCAAAGACGATGGCCCCATTTACAGTGGGAATGCCTGATTCGTTTCCACCGACGCGTACGCCAGCATGCACTCCACGAAGAACTCGCGAAGGGTGAAAGAGGTTGTCAGGTAAATCGCCTTCCCAATTCGGAGGTCCGAAACAGAATACATCGGTATTGGCGATTGGTCGAGCGCCGAGGCCCGTTCCCAAAATGTCGCGGTTCACCCCGACAATGCCCGTCATAGCACCCCCGTATGGGTCAAGTGCTGAAGGTGAATTGTGGGTCTCCGCTTTCATACAAACGCTCCAATTTTCATCCCAAGCAATGACGCCAGAGTTATCATGGAACACAGACAGGAGCCAATCGACTTCTTTTTGCATATCGTGGGTTGGTTTCATGATGTGTGTTTTGAATATTGAATCAATAACGCTGTCTTCACCAGTTTCGGTATCCACATGATGTATTTTTGATGCGAAAATCTTGTGTTTACAATGCTCGCTCCAGGTTTGTGCTAGACACTCAAGTTCGACATCTGTCGGGGCATTAGCGACTATTCCGACTGCTGCGCGAGACGCTTGAACCTCCACATCTCGATAATGTCCCTGAATCGTTTGCATTTCCTCAAGGTTGAGTGCAAGAAGGCCAGATTCTGATAAAGCAATAAGTTCCTCATCTGGAATCTCTAAGTTCATTGCTTGAGGGGGAGTTCGGGTCTGGGGGGGTTTTTCTGGGTAATCGATGGCGGGCCATTGCGCTTGAGCGCATGCTTCACCGTCCGCAACCTCTGCTCGTTGGATGAGGTTGTTATGCAGTGTTGTTGCGAGCCATTCGGCGGTTACTTCGCTCGGAAGCCCGTAGAAAATATAGGTTTGATATGTGGAAATTGATGCATCTTCCAATAATTCATCCTGAGTGAAAATAGTTCGGAAGCCATCGTATGCGGCGCTGCCGGGGTTGTCTGTTACGCCCGGTTTGAAACCAACAGTGATTGCGGCATCAGGGGCTGTTGGGAAATGTTGAGGAGATGTTAGAAAAAGGGTGTCTGTGACTGCGTCCTCAATTATTGGGTCTGAGAACAAGTCGTCGACGCGTTCCGATATCTCGAAAGAGGGAACTGAAGATTTGATGAGAAATCCGGTTATTGAGCGTACTTCTGAAACATCAATTCCGTGATCGGCCTTGAGTTGGCGTCGGACTACGTCGCCACGGACATCGCGCATTCCAGCTCCTTGTTTTGGCGTTACTTCTACACGCGTTATTGCCATTGAGTTACACCCGCCCCCGTAGGGGGCGTAGAGAATGCCATAGACTACGCTCTTTGAACAATACGGAGAAATCAATTGAGGAGTTTCGCTAAATATTGGCCTGTAAAACTGCCCTCGTGGGCTGCTATATCTTCTGGAGTGCCTTTGGCGAGCATCGTTCCTCCGCGCTCTCCACCTTCAGGGCCGAGGTCAAGAACCCAGTCGGCGGATTTGACTACATCCAAATGATGTTCGATAACGATGACGCTGTGGCCCTTTTCTCGGAGTTCAAGAAGGACGTTGATGAGCAGTTCCACATCAGAGAACGATAGGCCTGTCGTCGGTTCATCGAGAATGTAGACGGTGTGTTTGTTCGGTGGGCGTCTTAATTCGCTGGCTAGTTTAACCCGTTGAGCTTCTCCGCCAGAAAGTGTTGTAGCAGGTTGACCGAGACGGACATAGGAAAGGCCGACGGCGCGTAGTGTATCGAGTGTCCGGAAGATCTTACGATGATTCTCAAAGAAGACAACGGCTTCACCAATTGGCATCTGAAGAATATCGTTAATGTTCTTTCCTTTCCAAGTGACTTCCAAGCACTCGCGAGTGTACCGCAATCCTTGACAGATGTCGCATGTGATCCAAACATCCGGTAGGAAATTCATTTCCAACTTGATTGAGCCCGCACCTTTGCACGATTCGCATCGGCCGCCTTTCACGTTGAAACTGAAATGGCCGGGTTTGTAACCGCGTTCTTTCGCAAGCGTCGTTTTCGAGAAAAGTATGCGGATTTCATCAAACACTTTGGTGTATGTCGCAGGATTTGAACGCGGAGTTCTACCGATTGGAGATTGGTCAATGATAATGGCTTTATCGACATGCTCCAAGCCTTTCAATGACTTGTGCTTCCCAGCAACACCGTCGGAATTATGGAGATGGCGTTGAAGTGCTGGAGCAAGAATCCCTGAAACCAGTGACGACTTACCTGAACCAGACACGCCCGTTACGGCTGTCATGCAACCGATTGGAAATTTAGCATCGATGGATTGTAGGTTGTTGTGCTGGGCTCCTTTAATTTCAATCCATTTCTTGGAGGGTTTTCTTCTCTTCTTTGGAACTTCGATGACGCGTTCGCCGCTCAAGAAAGCCCCGGTTACGGATTCTTTGTTTTTCATGGCAACCTCGGGGGGGCCGTTTGCTACAATCATCCCACCTTCAAGTCCAGCACCAGGGCCGAGGTCGCACAACCAATCGGCTTGCCGTAAGGTATCTTCATCGTGTTCAACAACGATGAGGGTATTCCCTAAGTCGCTCAATTCTCGGAGTGTTGCGAGAAGGCGCGAGTTATCTCTTTGATGAAGGCCGATTGAAGGTTCATCGAGCACATACATGACTCCAGTGAGGCGGCTTCCAATCTGGGTGGCCAAACGAATTCGTTGACTTTCTCCACCGGAAAGGGTGTTAGCTTTTCGATCTAAAGTGAGGTAATCAAGACCGACGCTGTCAAGGAAACCAAGTCGGTTTTCGATTTCTTTCAGTATGTCCTTTCCAATAAACAGACTGCGCTCGTCAAGCGTTTCGAGAACGTCAGCAAAACTCTCAGGAGCGCCGTCTCCATCAGGATGCCATGCACGAACAAGTGCAAGAGAGTCGTGAACTGAGCAGCGGCTTACTTCGGGAAGGCGAATGCCTCCAACAGAAACATACCGCGCAGCAGCATTGAGTTTTTCACCACCGCATGAAGAACAGTCAAGGTCGGTCATACAACTTACAAGGCGACTGCGCGTGCGTTCTGAAGTGGTCTCCGTGTATGTTTTTTGCAAGCGTGCTATGATGCCTTCCCATGGGCGATTCATCTTGTAGACAGAGCCGTTATCGGATTCAAAATGGAAGTTGATTACGGTAGAACCCGAGCCGTTCAAGAGGATGTCTTTATCGTCGTCATCAAGTAATTCAAAAGGGGTGTTGCGTGATATACCATAATGTTGGCAAACTTGTTCGAGCAGTCGGCGATACCATGACGGTGACATGGATTGGCGCCATGGGCGAACACATCCATTCGAAACAGTTAGTGTGCCGTCAACGATGAGGTCGGTGTTGAATTGCCGTTCTACACCCAACCCCTGACAGACTCCGCAGGCACCAAGTGGAGAGTTGAAGGAGAAGACGCGAGGAGATAATTCGGGCATGAAAGCCCCGTGGTCTGGACAGGCGAAGTCTTCAGACCATGCGATTGTCTCTCCTTGTTTTGTGAAATGGGAACGTGTGCCTTCCGAGAGGGGCGCATCTTCTGGTGGTGCTTCGAGGCTTTCGATGGCAACGGTTCCGCCACCAATTTTCAATGCACCTTCAACGGATTCTGTGAGGCGCTGACGGCGTTCGCGAGTGCATCGCAAACGGTCGATTCGAACATCAATATCGTGCCGGAAGTTCTTATCCAGTTCAGGGGGGTTTTCAAACTCAACTTCATGACCGTTTACCTTACCGTGCAAATATCCTTGCTCGACGAGTTGTCGAAACAAATCCTGGTGCGTTCCCTTGCGAGCCCTCACTGCTGGAGACCACAAGACGATGGCGTGACCTTCCATGTGCCATACGATATCATCGACAATCTCCTGGACTGTTCTTCGAGCTACTTCCCTCCCACATGTCGGGCAGTGTGGCTTTCCAATACGAGCCCATAGCAGCCTCAAGTAATCTTGAATCTCTGTAACTGTTGCAACAGTAGAACGTGGATTGTGAGAGCCTTGCTTTTGGTCAATAGAAATAGCTGGAGATAGGCCTTCAATACCGTCACAGTCTGCTTTCTTCATCTGCCCAATAAATTGACGAGCGTATGAGGAGAGGCTTTCTACATAGCGGCGTTGGCCCTCTGCATACAGTGTATCGAAAGCGAGGCTGGATTTTCCAGAGCCCGACACCCCTGAAATAACAACAAATTGCCCCCGAGGGAGTTTGACGGTAACATCCTGCAGATTGTGTGTACGCGCCCCACGAACCTCAATCCAACCTTCATCGCCTGGTTGACTCATGGACTCGCCTCAAACTTAACGGACGGTCAACGGTTCTTCAAGTCGTGCTTTTCATCAAGCAAATCAGTGTATGATGATTTTATACTGATCTGGGATGTTTGGTTGACGTAATTTTACTTAGAAATTGAAGAAATTGAATTTCAAGCAGGATGAAAGCCACGAGGAATAGGCACTTCGAATCGTACCGGCTCATCGCTTTCAGGGTGAAGGAATTCAAGGGCAGAGGCGTGTAAACAAACGCGATTTAATGGATTTGTTTCGGCACCATGTAATTCATCTCCAACAACAGGACAGCCCAGTGACCTCATTGCCATACGTATTTGGTGACGCCTTCCTGTCTCAATACTGACTTGAAGGAGGGAGATGGTATTATCAGTCTCGGTAACACTCCAATGGGTAATGGCTTCTTTAGCGCCGTGAAAGCTCGACTTAACTCGCTTAACATGGAGTTGTTTGTCTTCAACGAGCCATTCTCTGGTCGAGCCCGAATTCTTTTTCGGACGGCCTTCAACAAGCGCATGATACGTTCGGTGAACTGCTCGCTGAGCAAATTGGAGTTGGATGTATTCCTTATGCCGTTCATGCCGTGCAAAAACCATAACTCCAGAGGTGTCGCGGTCCAGTCGGTGAACGATATGGCACCAGTTCCGCTCATCTTCGAGCCTCACATAGTCAACACATCGTGAATGGAGTGTATCAACTTCGAGTTTATTGGTGGCAATAGAGAGAAGCCCTGCTGGCTTTTCTACGACAAGAATTGCATCGTCTTCCCAGATGACGTTGAGATTGATTCGTTTATGTTTAGGTGTGGGTGGAGGTGTGATTTCTTGGGCTTTAATTCGGCTTAGAATTTCAATCTGAACATCTTTCCCAACCTGAAACTTAGCTTTGTGTTGGATTGTTCCATCCACTTGAATGCGGCCTTCAGTAAGCATCTTACGTAGTTTGGCACGAGAGGTTTCTTTCATGAATTCCGATAGGGCCTCGAGAAGTGTCTGTTCCTGAGAGGATGTAAATTTCATGTTTTCACCTACAAGAAGAGTGCGTCGCACCACGTGCCTTTTTCACCGGAGTGCCCCGGTTCAAGTAATGTTAAACCATCAGCTAAAACCAAACTGTTGAGATTGCCAGAGCCTTGATATCCAGTTGAATATGCGAGAAGGTTTTCCCCTGATGTATCAATGACTATTCGTCGAAGGATAAGATCTGTAGGTGAGGTTTTGAACGGTTCTGCTAACTGCACTCGGACACGCTTTTCTTCTAAACCACCGCCCGAAGTTGATGCCCGTAAGTACGGCGCAACAAGCACTCTGAAAACAACATGACTGCTGACCGGGTTTCCGGGAAGTCCAAAGATTGGCGTGTCCTTCCATGCTCCGAAGAGAGGTGGTGATCCGGGTCTAACTTTAATTCGCCAAAAATCAATTTCACCCTCATCTTCCATTATCTTCCTAACAAAGTCTCTATCGCCCATTGAAACCCCGCCCGAGGTGATTATTAGGTCGCATTTTTTTGCCGCAGCATCGAGTGTTTCTCTCAATTTATCTAAATTATCAACCACTGAAGAAAATCTTACTGGCTCGTGCCCGAGCCACTTGACAAGACCGCATAAGCCGAAAGTATTGGATTCATAGATTTCGCCTTTCTGTAAAACATCACCTGGCAATCTCAATTCATCACCCGTGGAAATTATTGCAACCTTGAGTGGTTTGAAAACTTTGATTTTATTATGCCCCATAGCAGCACAGAGTGAGGTTTTCTCAGGTGTTAAAAGTGTCCCGGCTTTGAGCAATATTTCGTTTTCTGTGAAGTTCTCGCCTTTTTTACGAATAAAATGAGGTTTGGATTCATGATTCAAGGTAACTGTTTCGTTCTCTTCATCTACTTCGCAAGCCTCAATTGGGATGATTGAATCTGCTCCCTCTGGTATTGGTGCGCCAGTCATTATCCGGGCTGCCTCTCCACTGACAATCGAATGATCAAATTTATTTCCGGCTGCTATGGTATTTGAAATTCTAAACTTATTTGGTGGATTTTGGGATTCTGAATATTTAACAGCAAATCCATCCATTGCAGAATTGTCAAAGGGTGGATCGTTCGTTCGTGCCGAAAGTGGCTCTGAAAGTATCCTCTGAAAGGCTTCGTCGATAGAAATGACTTCGCTGTCAAGTGATAATCTCCTTTTGTGAGTGATTTTTATCGCCTCTTCAAGTGGGATGAAATAAGGAGTTCCGCTGCCCATGAAAGTCCTAAAAAGAGATTTACTTTCATGTTATGGGACATATTATCGGTTGCTATGGAGTTTGAGTTCGTAATCCTATTATTCGGGCTCTTTTGTGTGGCTGTGCTGTATTCGAGTGTCGGCCATGGTGGAGCATCTGGATATTTAGCAGTATTATCTATGACCTCGTATGGATTGATGGAAAGTTTATGGCTAAAACAACATTCATGGATACTTAATTTGGTCGTTGCCGGAATTGCTTTTTTCTATTACCAGCGAAATGGTTTCCATAATTTAAAACTAACAATACCTTTCATTGTTGCAAGTATTCCTATGGCTTTTATTGGGGGGTATATCTCAATAGATGATTTGTATTATGACATATTGTTGTCGCTTGTGTTGTTTTGGGCGTCTTGGAAATTGTTGTCAAAAACAAAAATAAGTTCAAAAACTGAACAGTTGACATTGAAGAAAGCGATGCCTTGGGGTGGAGCAATTGGTTTTTTCAGTGGAATTATTGGCGTTGGTGGGGGTATTTTCCTATCTCCAATATTATTACTAAAGGGGTGGGCAACTCCAAAAACAGCAGCTGCAACATCTGCTCTATTCATTTGGGTTAACTCGCTTGCGGGTTTGATGGGGGCTAACGTTTCTGGTGAATTAATGATCGATTGGAGTGTGTTGACATACTTTGTATCTGTTGTTTTGGTTGGTGGGCTCATAGGCTCTAACTATGGTGTTAAAATCGCTAATGAAAGAACAATAAAACAACTCTTGGTTGTTGTATTGATAATTGCTGGATTGAAGAGAATTGTTCAAATTATTTTGTGATTATTCCTCTTCAAAATACCGAGTGAGGGATTCGAGTACTTTCCTGGCCTGAGTTTCAGGTGTTAGATCGATTTTTTGGATGTGTTCTCGGCCAGCCTTCGACCATACCTTTCTGTTTTTATGACCTTCATCAATTGCTGAAATCCAATCATCTCCTTCATCCATTAAGCGTCCCGTTTTTCCATCAACAACAGTTTCCCTAAACCCTCCTTGATTAGAAACTATAACCGGGCAATCGACAAAATATGCTTCGGGTGGAGTTAAGCCAAATGGTTCATTGATAGCATTACTCACCATTGCCTTAGCATTTCTCATCAATGCTCGAATGGTCGCTTGAGATACTTTAGGTAAGGGTTTCAATTCGACGTTGTTTTTTCTGGCGTGCTGCTTAAGTTTTTCATTAACTCCACCGCCGATTTGGACAATTTGTAAATTTGAATTACTCAGTTTTGTAATCGTGTTCCATAGGCCTTTTGCAAAAATAGCATGTCCAATTGTGATCACGTACTTATTTTTGATAAGGTCATATTCTTTCTTAACAGCCCCCCAGTCTTCGTCTGCGGTTGGTTTAATCGGCCACAGTTTTGTATTTATGCTGGGATAAAGAAAGTTTGAGTCGACATCGTAAACCTGTTTGATTCGATCGCATGTGTTTTTGGAATTACCACTAATCACTCCCTTCTTGGAAGCGAGTGTTACTAATTTTTCATCAATCCTTCTCTGTTTTGACAATAGAAAATTTGTTAATTTGAGGTTTTGTTTCGGTGTTCCGTCGACATCAAAGTGGAGGTCGTTGCTGTGCAAACCCCGGTTTGGTTCATGCATGTATGTATGGACAGGGATGTTGTTGGGTATCAATGGAAGGATTTCTAAAGAAGCCATTCCTGTTGTTATGTTTACCGCATCAATATTTGAAAAGAGGGTGTTCAGGCCAACACCTTGTTTTGTTAAAGAAAGCATAGAGTACCATTTTTTAGATGCATTTCTAGATGAGCGTGCAAAGATTTCTGAAAAAACTCCACGCGAGTAAGACCATTTACTTACTGGAGAAAAGAGTGGTATTTTCAAATCATTTAATTTCTCTATTAGTTCTTTATTCGGATGCAAAGTTGCAACACTTAAGTCAAAATATTTTGACCAAGCTTCGAGATTATTTATCAAATCTCTTTCACCTCCGCCAAACGGTTCAAAAGAGCCTTTCACAAGTAAAAGGCGCTTTCTTTGAAGGTTAGCCATGTGTTATGTGAGAAGGGTTGTTGCTATAATGTTGAGCCGTTGTAGTAGAGTTAAGATCTAATTAGAAGTAAAGATAATTCCATCTTCACCAATGTTTGAGTCATACATTTTCTGGAGTACTGTCTTGACTTCAGAAATATTGTGTTCTTGTTTATTATCTGGCAATGTAAACTTGGCAAAATGCCCTGGTAAAACCGAAAGGAATGTATCAACATCTATATCTGCAACGTTCTTTAGGTGATGTGGTAGAAACTCTACAACCAATGTTTTACAATTGGATAGAATATCTTTCATACCTTTCATTGCAAAATACTCAGAGCCCTCTATGTCCAGTAGAATGAGGTCATAGTCATGTTGAGGTAAATAATCATCAAGTCTGTGAGATTCCAATTCAATAATTTCTGGGTTATCATAAACATAGAGGAAGTTGCTCTTTTTCGGTTTTCTCTTGCTACCACCTGAGTTTACTGTATTGAGTAGAAACTCTACTTTTTCGTGAGAGTCGTTTGCAAAAATATTGTGTGGTGTTATGTTTACGATGTTGTTAAGTTGGAGATTTATTTTCAGTAATTCAAAGGTGTTCGGGTTAGCTTCAATCGCTGTTATTTCCTTACAATGTTTTGAAAGCGGGATTGCTAGAGAGCCAATGTGCGTTCCAACAATCAAAACTTTTGATGTATCGTTGATGAATTTCTTTAGTCGCTCCACTTCATCGATACCAAATCCACCCGATCGTAACTTTTGACCTACTTCCAGATCTTCTGGGTCAACTGCAAATAAGCCGTTTTCACTGTTCGTAATGATGGCTTTGATATTCTTACCAAGCTTTTTCCTAAGTCGCTTTGATTTAATTTTCTTAAAACCAAGATTCAGGCGCCAAGAAAACGCTCGAAGCATGTCAATTCCTCAGTTGAAGCTCATGGTGTGCCCACATTCTGCGTATGCACATGAGACTGTGTAACGGGATTTTTTGGGTTTTGGGATTTTGAGCATTGAACCGCACATCTCACATTGTACTTTGAGTGTTTCAGGTGCAGCAACCTTTGGTGCATCTCCAAGAGTGCGTCCAACATCTTGAGACCATCCAAGAGAATCTGTATACTTGTCAGCCTTGATATTCATTTTCTTCTGCTTCAAAGAGAGACGCATTCTGCGCTTTCGCTTCTTGGGCTGGGAGCCTTTAGGTGACTTTGCCGCCATGGGTATCGACTACCGCTTAGCATTGTTGTATTCAATTACTTCGGCTAAATTCGTCACCAAGATATTCAGATATGCCGTTCACTGGGTTGTGAACTACATGTCCGTTCTTTTCGAGTTCTTCAACAAGCGGTGGACGTGCATGAGAGGGATCTGTGTGGTATACTACCACTTCTTCGGCTTGACAAGCTGCAGCGAAATCAACAATTTCTTTTTGCCCAGCATGTGTAGAAAAGGAATACGACTCCCATTCAAGTGGAATATCTGTTTCATTGCCAAAAATATTGATTTTTCCTTCAGTTTGTAATTTTCTTCCACCGGTGTTTGAGGCTTGATAACCGGTAAATAGAATTGCATTTTTGGTATCTTGTCTCAGTCGATTAAGATACCAAATAGAGGGTCCTCCTTGAAGCATTCCCGACGTTGAAACGATGACATCGGCATCGAGAGCCTTTTTTCTATCGGATTTACTTGAGACTCTTCTGCACCATGACCATGCAGTCTTCATGGCGTCTGGATCGCGCAATGTTTCAGGATGATTCATCTGCATTTTTGCGATACGTTTACCCATACCATCAACATGTACATTGAGATGAGGTAGGTGCTTGTATAATCGCATGACAACGTCTTGAGTCCTTCCATTCGCAAAAGCAGGAATCAGTACCTTCCCACCTCTGTCGATGACGCGTTGAACGTGATTGATGAATCGTAGTTCTTCTTCTTGAAGAGGGGGGTGGTTACGGCCACCGTATGTACCTTCAACGAATAATGTGTCCGTTTTTACTGGTTGAGCTCCTTGAGTTAATGGAGAATCCCTCGTATCGAAATCTCCAGAAAGTAAGATTTTGCGCTCGGGAGTTTCAATGTGAAGCATTGCCGCACCAGGAATGTGACCAGCCTTGTGAAGTTCTAGTTTCCATTCTTCTTTCATCCATGGATCATTAAAAGAATGAATATTCCATGCGTCAAGAGCGGTGTCGATATCACGCTTATCCCATGCGAGAGGATATTTTTCGATTGAACTTACTTTGTGACAATCGTACCACATCAATTCGGATATTTCTGCTGTTAACGCAGTTCCATGCAAACGAGTACGATGGTTTGCACACAACCAAGGAGCCATCCCTAAATGATCAACATGTGAATGAGTGATAACAGCATCACGTACTTCAGGCGCTTCAGATGGATATCTTGGAGGTGTTGTTGGAGCCAGTCCATAATCCAACAAAAGCCGGGTTTTTTTCGAATCTTCTAGCATTATACCAACGTTACCAACTTCATCGCCACCGCCGAGATAATGGTATCGAATTCCTTTTTCCGGGTGTTCTGTTGGATAGGAAGTTGTTCGACCAGGAGAGTAGAAGACCATGTGAATCAAACTTTCCTCAACACTCCGACTCTTGAAGTTGATTCTCTTTTGTCTACACGCACCCCTATGTTTCCACTGGAATAGTTTTTTTGGAATCAGTATGGAATTTCATTGGTTGTTAAGAGGTTAAGTTAAGTGCTTGTCGCGACCATATTCTACGGGGCATACTCTCGTTCACTACCATCTCATTCTACGTCATACTCACGTTCGAATTGGTAAATCTCTCCAGCGGAAACAGAGGGGTCTGTGAATGGATTGTTTTTTTCAACTTCTATATTCACAATCGTTTTCCACTCCAAAACATAATCGATATTGTTTCTCATTAAATTGTATTTTCAGAAACAACATTTTCCTTCTCGGCGAGGAAAAGAAACCACTGGAACTTCCAATTTCTTCAATCACAAGCGAAGATGAAATGAACCACCATGTCATCGAAACATCATGCCAAGACAACTTCACCACAATTTTGTTGTCGATGAAGATCGATGTTTCGGCTGTGCTGCGTGTATTGCATTATGTCCAGTTAATGTGCTTTCCCTCGTTGACAGACTTGCTGTTGTTGATGAAGAAAACTGCACGCACTGCGAACTTTGCATTCCTTCTTGTCCAGTCTTCGCTCTTGATATTGTACCAGTGCAGGTGAAGGCGTGAAATCAATTGTTCTGGTTGGTGGGACGATATCAAACATGATATCTGCTCTTGAACTATGCCCAAATTACCACATAACGATTCTCGAATTAAACGCAGAGATTGGACTTCCATCCACATCACCTGGGCATGTCTACGATCTTGCTCTCCTCGAATCATACCTTGATTCAAATCAAATGGAGTTCTTACAACCGCATTCTATCGCGCAGGGCTACACTCTTCGTTCTGAGTGGGTTTTGAAACATCTTGGTTCAATCGCAGCCAAGAATGGTGTAAATGTGTTAACACGCACTCGTATCACAGAATGCTACACTTCACCGACTGGTTTCACAGTTGAATACATCGGAGCTGGTTTGAAAGAATCTGGCCAAATCGAGTGTGAATACCTTGTTGATGATCGACAATGGACCTACTCGGCACCAGGCTCGAAACAACACAACCTCGGTGGATTGAACGACACACTTCAACCGGATTTTGGAGAATTTATCAGCATACACGGCGGGACTTCACTCAGCAGTGATTGTACGTCCATACCAGAACAAGTGTATTCATTACCTCGTCATGAAGGGTTGACTGAAGTTTGGCAAGAAGTCCCGGTATGGAATCCTCAACACGGGTGGATTGAAACCATCGAATGTTTTCTTCCCCGTGAATTGGCTAAACGCAGTATTGACGCTCAAATTATCGAGGGCCGTAGTATTGCTAAGAAGATTAAATCCTGATATTAGGTGTTGTCAAGCACACCACCTTAAATCCCCCCACCCCTGCCATGCGTTCGTAGAGCACTGCTCAGGGGGCATGAATATGGCAGAACATCCAATGGCCGACTTGCGAAAAAAACTCAAAGAAGCAAACCTTCTGGAAAAACCCACCTTTAAATCATGGCTGAAAGCAATGTCCCTTTTGGTTGTTGTTTGTGCACTTTACAGCGCACACATCTACCTCCCACTCAAGTTTGGATTGATACTTATTCCAATTACCGCTCTCTTCTCGACAACCCTTGCAATGTCCGGCCATGAAGGCGTTCATTCTTCTGCTTGTCAATCGAAGGCCGGCAACACCTCACTCGCCGCAATCATCTTCCCACTTTTCGCAGGTTTTTCCATGGAATATTGGAGAGAGAAGCACAACGTCAAACACCACGCCCACCCGAACGTCGTTAACGTCGATCCAGATATTCATTCGTGGCCGTTTACATTTAGCCAAGAAGAATACAAAACAAGCGGACCCATCCGTCGTTTTTTCCAACGGTATTTGCAAGGCTGGACATTCTGGCCAATTTCTCTTCTTGTTGGTCATCTCATGCGATTTGATGGCTTGAAATACATCGCTACTAAACCATTTAAAGCCAAGAAAAAGAAGCGAATTACCAAAATTTGGCTTCTCGATACTTCACTTATCCTTGCCCATTTTACAATTTGGCTCGTCTTGCCGATTCTTTTCGGTCTTTCTTGGCAAGTTACATTCGGATTCTATGTTCTGCTTTGGAGTTTGGTCGGCACCTTCCTTACTGCAATTTTTATCGTAGGTCACGCAGGTCGACCTATCATTACTGAGTATGACCAAAACTGGCGATTGCAAATTGAGACTGCGCGGAGAATAAAACTCGGCCGAATCGGCTCGTTCTTCTTTGTAGGTCTTGATTACCAAATTGAACACCATCTCCTTCCAGCAATGTCCCACTTTAACCTTCCAAAAGCAGCACCACTCGTTAAAGAATACGCTGAAGAGCGCGGTTGGCAATACCAAGAACTTGGTTTCTTTCGAGCCCTGTGGCAATCTACAGTAGCCCTCCACACTGCATGGAAAACACCATCACTTGTGTTGGATGAAAAGGGCGAGTTAAACGATCCGCTTGAAGCCTGAAAACCTCATCAAAGACGACCTCTACCCACAACTATGGCGGGGACAGAGCGGCTGTATCTGAACAGTATTGAAGCTGGTTATTCAACAGATTTTGGCGCGACAGTTACGGCAGTAGAAGATGAAAAAATCGCTCTTGACCGAACTCTGTTTTATCCGTTGGGTGGTGGCCAAAATTGGGATACGGGAATCATCGAGGGGCCGAATGGAACCGCTACAGTACACGAGGTTCGAGGCCGTGACCAGATAGTACATACCGTCGGGCCGGAACACAACTTTTCAGTTGGAGATAAGGTCCATGGCTCTCTTGACTGGGAAAGAAGGCACGCTCATATGCGCATGCATACTGCTCAACACCTCATGTCAGGGGTAGTGTATGAATTGTTCAACGGTACGCGAACCGTTGGTAATCAAATTCACAACGACCGTTCGCGTATAGATTTCAATCCAATCTCTTTTACTCCAGAAATGCTTGAAGAAATAACTGCACAGGTTAACCTACTTATCGATGCAGATCACCGTGTTACAGATTCGACGATGACACGAGAACAGGTTAATTCTCAGATGCCACCCGAACGAACAAACATGGATTTGCTCCCAGCATCGGTTAACGAATTGCGTGTGGTTACGATTGGGCAAGGACTTGACCTTTGCCCTTGCGCTGGGACGCACGTCCAACGGCTTGGTGAAATTGGGCATATCGACATCACTGGCAAAAAATCTAAAGGAAAAGGAACACAAAGAATCACTTATGAATTACAAATCCCAAAAATAGTTGCGAGTCCAAACAGAGAACTTCTTTGAGCCGGTGGAGTCAAAACACTGGAAATAAAAATAATTTTTTTATTTTTTGTAAGGCGATTAAGTAGTATTCATAAATTACTCATTATCGAGCAATTCATCAACCTCAGAAAGCACAGTTTTCCATTCTTTCCTTTGGTTTTGCAACTCTTCGAAGATTTCTTTTTCAACCATCTCTTTGGATTGAATTGGGGTTTTCTGGGCGTTTTTGGCGGCCTCAAGGCGGTCCGTAAGTGCAACATCTTCACCAATCCGTTCACTTCGGTCAACTTTAGCAATCTCTCTCGATGGAATTGTTCGTGCCCCATAATCGGAGTGATCCTCTCCACCAAACACTTCGAGAATTTCTTCCCGTTGCTTCGATGTTGGTGGCCGATCTACCCATTCATTCTGGTTAGCCACATCACGGAGAACATTCACCTTTCGTTGTTTTTTTTGGTTGTCGAACACCGATAAAACATCGTCGAGAGTTTGTTGTTGAACGGGCGCTGACAATCCTGCAGCCAAGCGCTGTTGTTCAAGCAGAGTAGGCCCATGAATTTCATCATGGTCGTGCCGGTGTGGTTCTGCAGCCATCACCAACAACTCTTTTGCAAATTGAGAAAATGGGTCATCATGGGATATTTTGGCTAACTCATCACGTACCCCGACATGCCGAGATATACATTTCTTACAACGGCTTGTCGCTGCAACATCTTCAGCATCACATCGAAGGCAACAGGCTTGGAAACCCATTTCTTTCATTGCGCGACGGGGCATTGACATGGCAGACTCAATACAACTGACTCACCCATTTGCCATCAAACTTCGGATGCGAGGCTTCAAATCCACCTGACGTGAGAACACAATATGGCAGGTAAAGATTCACGTGCGGACATTCTTGATGATGACCCCTTTCGGCGTCAAAAGCCCAGAATCCACCGCGTTCATGCGCGTCAAACATCAGACGGCACCATCCATTTTGACACCGGGTCAAGCGTCAAAATGAACCCTTTATTCTCTCAACTGATGGGCATGTCACAACATCAGCCAGCGGAGCTACATAAGGGCCGAATATGGCACTTTAGTGATGAAGAAAAGCGCCACCTCGGACTTGCAATGGCTGCGTTTACACTCGCTTTAGGCTTCATGTCAGTTGGAGGTATGTGGGGCATTAGCAGGCTCGGAATCTCTCCATGGGTTATCCAAATGCTTCTCTCCATGCCCGTTTTCCTCCTCGCAATTGGCCCAGCCTTTCTCTTCCATGAAATTGGACATAAAATCATTGCAAAGAAAAACGGGTGCTGGGCCGAATTTCGTGCCGACCCAAAGGGGTTGCGTTTTGGCATATTCCTCTCCTTTTTCATTGGAGTTTTGTTTATGGCGCCAGGGGCTGTCATGGTTGCAGGACTTGTCACTCGTCGTCAAAATGGTCACATTGCCATTGCAGGCCCACTTGTCAACTTTGGACTTTTTTTAATCGGCATCCCGCTGTGGGGGCTCATTCTTGGTCTAACCGGTGCATTCGACGCAGATGTATCCAACACTCAATATTTGGTTGGCGGCCAATTGATCTGGCAGAAAATGCTTATCGATGCGGGCCGGTACTGGATTGGTGCGAATCTTGCACTTGGTTTGTTCAACATGATTCCTTGGGGGCCGCTTGATGGTTTGAAAGTCAAGGATTGGAGTGAAAATGCGTTTTACATTACAATTTCCGTTTTTGCAATACTCAGCTTGTCAGCATGGCCACTCGGTCTTTGGTCACCGTCTGCACTGCTTGAGACAATCGCATCTCTCTTCTAATCCAATTTTCCTTCTCTTTTTATATAACGTCAAAGCGAACACGAATACGGGCAGCAACGGTTAAACCAGGCGAGGTGTGATTTATGGATACAGATTTCATCTCTAAAATTTCCATAAACATTGGAAAAATTCCCCCACTCATCCCTCGTGTTGAGAGGTTCTCTGCAAACGGTTCAGTTATATCTAAGAATTTTACGAAATATATCGGACAACGTGTTCTGAAGGGCTTATCGAATTCAAGACCCGGTAAGGCAGTCAATTTAATGCTCTATGGGCACCCGTCGTTAGGTAAAACGACGGAGTTGCGCAACGTAACGAAATTGTTGTCTAACAATGCGAAGTTCAAGCAGAATTTTTTATTGATGTATTCTGAGTTCCAACGCGCTGAAACATTCGCCAATCAAACAATGTGGGAAAATATTCGATCGGGTTCAATTCTTCATTCCGACGCTCCTAAACATGAAACCTCCTTAGAAGAATTTGCGAAGACTGCTTTGGAAGCGAATAAAACACCGGTAATTTTTCTTGATACACTCGACATTCTTCTTCTTGATGAGGTCGCCGGAACTTCAAACACAATGGATATGTGGAATGAATTTCTAATGAACACCTCTAGACATGGTGTTTCTGTATTTTGGACCTGTCGTCCTTATGAGTGGAATTATTTCAAAAGCAAACTCAACCCCAAGATCCTCAAGAGAACAATGGATATAGAATTACCACCACTTGACAGCAACAAGTGCGTCGAATTCCCTATTATATCGGGCCCGAATCAACACCGTTGGTCTACATGGTCTCTACAACTCCAATCATACATGCCACTCTTTGCGAACAGATGGACCGTGAAAGGTATTGAAACCACAAAACTCTCACCTAAATTTTTCTCTCAACTCAGTCAGCACATGGAATGGATATGGGATAGCCCGTTGGGAACGCAACAACTCGAACTCCCATCTACAATGTATTACCAATCTCTTTGGTCGAACATCCGTACCGACCTCGAGACAGATAAGAGGTTTGAAAAACAAGAGATAATCGGTTTGCAGAATTATTTCGAGAAACACATAATGGCTATTACGAGCAAATCAAGAAGCCACCGGCTTCGTTTTTCCGAGGAAAATTTCACCCGCGGCTATATCGAATCTCTCGGCAAATCACTCAGGGGCATGTCCTCACAATTTGTTTTATCAACCACTACACATTTAAAAAAAACAGCCCCACAATTGGCAAAATATCGCAATCAGCTTACGAAAGCAATTGACGATTTAGGCGATGATTTGGTTGTGGAAAAAGAGAACCCTTTCGTGAAAGAACTCGAGGAATTTATCCCGCTTAGGGACGCCTTCATCTTGGAACAGGCCGAAATCTACCAAAAGTCGGAAAAGTTTCTCAATGTATGCAAACACCATGGTCTGTTAAACGACTTTGAAAAATGGTTTGAATTTTCACACCAATTATTATTCGAAGAAACTTTGTTTACACAAAACTCTGATGAACTCACATCCTATCAATTCCCATCTGTCGCGCTTCGAAAACTCCCCCCTGGAAGCGGTAAAGATCTCCTACGCCGCGAGGCTGAAAAAGCCAGAGTACACTGGACTGGTGCAGCATTGAGTTTTCACCCCGGAATCAGTAACGCTGAAAATGCCGATTGGAATCTTTGGATTGAGAAAGCGTACCAACTCGGACTCATACAAATTGATGAAGAGAATGAGATGAATGAAAAGAACACCATTCTGCATGATTATATGAGTTCAAACAGCGACACGGCACTGTTTTTACGCGGCGCCCCAGGCACAGGGAAAACTTATTTCTGCCACAATTTCATAATTGAACATCTCAAGACGACGACGACTAAACTTCTTTGGCGATACGTAACTCTTAACAAACCACTTGTGGACAGTGTTACGGCTCAGTGGTCGGAACGCGAAGCACGCCCACAGAACAGCGGCGTAATAGGTATGCAAAGACATGGTTCTGGCGCCCGTAGCGTCGGTGACATAATCAAAGCAGTCTTATGCGAATCTGAAGACAGTACTTTACATTCAATAACGCTTCTTGACTTTCCCAAATTTAAACAAACACTTGACTATTGGTTTGAAACGAAAGGCCAAGGCACAATTCCTCCCCCTTCGTATACAGACGCTTGGTCTGACTTAACCTCACTCTTTCACCATGTAGGGGGCGCCCGGAATATGGAAATTTTAGATGAGTTTGATTATGAAGAAAGCTCACAGCGTTCAGTAACAGGGACGAAAACACAACGAGAACTGTTCGCTAAATTCTGTTTTCGTTCGTTTGAAGAAAATTGGAAAATTTACTCAAACGCTTCGTATCTAGCCCGTAAACAATTGATGAGAGCTCGCGGGAGATCCAGTCAAAAATATGACATGTTGATGCTTGATGAAGTACAGGACATAACCCCCTCTACAATGGCCCTCCTCCTCCTCCTTCTCAACCCAGGCTTTACGACGAAATCTATCTTAATAGCTGGCGACGATTTACAAACCGTAAACAGGAGTGGATTTGCATGGAAAAGTTTCATTGCGGATACAATCAGCATTTTACGACGTGTCGGGGCCAGCGCACACCCAGAACTCGATCGCCTTACCACATTCGGCGCCCCCTATAACATAGAAACGGAATTAAAAACCCTAAAACAGGTTTATAGAAACGCTCCTAAAATAGCAACATTCAACGATACACTTCGCAGCACTTTTGCCGATCAGTACCCGACTGAAACCATGCCAAACTACCCTAGAGAGTTTTTAAAAATAAGCGATATGGCTAAAGAGAAAAATTCTGATTGTCAAATTTCAATAATTTCTGCCCCCTCCGATCACCATGTTGAAAAAGTGATAAATTCACTCAACACTCATTCACGTGAAATCTCTGTTTCTTCTAAAACATCAATCATTACACCCTATCAGTCTACTCTCGGTACGAGTTTAGATTCGGTTGGCAATTTTACCACATACAACGGCGAGACCGTAAAAGGCTTAGAGTTCTCTGGGGTAGTTGTATTCAATCCATATGAATTAATGTATGACGAGGCCGAAGGTAACCTAAACAAAGGATTGCAAAAATCAAACATCGAAGACCGTATTCGAAAATGGATGGAGAGGGACTCAGATGCTTCTATCCATTCCATTCAAGGTTTTTTACGATTGTATCGTAACATCATGACACGAATGAACGTTTTATTTTCACGACCCGAGTATCGCTTACTTATCGTTACCAGAGAACCCTTTCCACGAACACCGATTAACTCCGATGCGATCAGAATTAACCGTTTCTTTGAAGCCCCACTCTCAATAATATTCAGCCTCCCAACATTGTCTGAGGACACCATATCTTCTCTTGGAATTAACATGTTGGATATGGACGAAGGGCACGAAGATCTTGATAACTTCATCCTTGATGCTTTACGGCGAGAAAGTAATATTGAGGGTTACAGCATCAACGATTACTTGAGATGGGTAATGGATGAATCTCAAATAAGTAATTTCTCTAATGAAAAACAATCTTGGGAGAATTTCCTAAACGTCAAACCATCTGAGCTTTTGAAACCACAAACCGCCCCAATTCCGGTATTTTCAACACTTTTGTTGTCGGGGACAAGCTACGCCCCAACCGGTTCTTTCATCAGCAAAGAAGATATCAAACTTCCAATAGTGCTTACAGCTTTTCGAAACAAATACAACAATACTCATGGGTGGGGGGTCGAATCCGAACAATCACAATCAGGGGTAACTGAAATATTCTTAACTTCATTGTCCAAAGGCATCTATCAAGGTGAATTGTCGATTGAGACCTATTACTCTCTCGGAGATTTACTGGAGCCATTCATTGAGTATGTATTACGAGATGCGGCTTTATGCGCAGAACATTATCCATACTTACTCCAACTTGTAGGTAAAGAGATTTTAGGCATTCATTTCGACGAATATTCTCTAAATGATGAAGAAGTGGTTGCTATTGATAAGAATTTATCATTCGATAAAAATTTCAAACCCATATTCACGAAACCAACATTAGAAGATTCCATAGGGAGAATGAATGGCAAGAACATCACTCTCGATTCCAAGGCACACATTCTAGATAAGATTCTCATACACATCAGTGAAACCATAGATCATTCTGTTTTCGACCACATCTTAGACCCAGCAACAGGCTTCAATTTAGCCCCCGAATCCCGTAATGAAATCGATATGATTCTCAACGCACCAAATGAATCTCATTTCTGGGGAGAAATGGCGCGTGAATATCCTACCTGGGAGTCGGTTTCAGATTCACCGAGTTCAATTGGTGAATTACTCGGCTCGTCTATAAAACGTCAAGAATTGCGACACACTGTCCAAATGCTGTGGAATCTTTCGTCAGATAATAAAACGCTTACGGACTGGCCAGCTGAGACAAATCTTCTATCCTTGAAAAAATACTTCTTCGAAGAGAATGATACCTCTATCCCGAACAAATTCCCATCCCATCTTCAATCTTCAACACGAGAATTCTTTGAAGATGTTCTCGATACCCAATTCATAGAATTTGGTGGGGAAGACGAGGAATTCCCAATGCGACTTCTTTTTAGAAATGTTAAATTTTGGTCTGCAATTATTACAGACACACTTCTCCGTTTGAATACAGCGCCTCCGAAGCACCTTGACGTTGAACAAAAGGCGTTGTGGGCAAATTGGTATTTTAATTTAGATGGCCAACGCCCCCCTTCCAACTCAGCATTTTTTGACTATCTTTCGTTAATTGGACAGTCTTTTAATTCAACCATATCTTTCAAAAAGTCTCGCAATTTAGCATTAGACCTTATGCTTTTCATGAATTTCCACGATGAGAGTATTGTAGAGAACTACCCGTTAATGGATGACCTTCTCGATGTATTCGAACACGGCGACATTCTTAACCGCAGTCCACGCGCTAAAATGAAGACGAATTCATTGATGAAGGCATTGATTGCAGGGCCACGATTGACAGTCGCAGCCACCGAAGGTCACGTTAGACGCGGTGAGGCCAAGAAAATCGGCGAACGCGTTCGGACTTCATTACGAGATAGCAAATATCGTGTCGATGACCGGCACCTCGAAAAACGACTTTTTTTCCTGTTCCAACTTGTACGTAATTACACGGAACCGAATGAGAATTTGAAAACGATCGAACCAACGGAAAGAGGCGCGTACAATCAAGTTTATCAAAGTGCAATTGATTTTACATCTAAGATTTTTACGGTTTTGAGCGGCAAAGATGACGATGAAATACAGAGGAAATCAAATTATGCAAAACACTTCAACAATTTGGCAATGAATCTTGACTCCCCCAACAATGTACTTTCAACGCGAAAGCCCTTTGTTGGAGAGAATAACAAAGAGGCATGGTCTCAGTGGCTAGCCATTTTGCTATACGGCGCTCTTGAGTACCAATATTCAATTGGCGGTAAGTCAACTGCACTTGAGATTGGTGCGGGTAAAAGACTCATCGCAAAATCAGGAGGCCGAATAATTACCAATACTCTACACGATTATTTTGCTGAGAATTTAGCTAACTGTTCCGCTGAAAAATTCTTCGAATCCTATTTTTCCATGGTTAACTGTGGCTTCTATATACCTCCGGCGAGCATCTCTTTCCCCGAAGGAGATGTTAGATTACGCGGAGTCTTGACAGGTATTGAATCCCACTTCAATATCAGTAAGAGAACCGGATTTTTCATTGGCGCCCTTACCGAACTTATCGACAGAGTACTTCCAGATGGTGAGCAGTTTAAGAATGCGAGAGAAACGAACCCCATGCGTTACCACCCGGCGTATGATTCTGCACAGAGGACTCTTGGTGTCTCTGCCGAAGTTATACGGGCAATCCGAAAGAGCGAAGAAACATCACGCGATCTCGCTGTTCAATTTGGTCTAAAATTAGATGAAGTATTAGAAATCCGCTCATCAATAAATTACGTCCCATTTTATATCGAATCGAAACGAGTAACAAAGCAAGAGGACGGAACAGAAATTGTACGCCAACTGACCGATCAGAAGTTTAGCATTCAACAACCACGAATGTCAGCATTTGATATTGCCTACCCTCCGATAAACAGAGGCGGCCTTATACGAGGCAATGATCCAAGGAAAGAATGGATCGTAAAGAACCTTGATGGACTATCTAAAGCATTTGGAGGAGACTCGAGCAGTCATAGAAAGCGTATTATTCATCACATTTGCTATGCTATGGCGAACTCCTTTGACAAACCCTCATCTCAAAATCGGCCGGCGGATATGAAAGTTTCAATCGGCCGTTATTTAGCGATTGAGATTTTGCGTTCGGACGACATTGAAAGAACAACACATATCGAAGACTACCAGTTAGATTGGCGGGTGTTGTATGAGATGATGAGAATGAATGTAGAAACGAACAAGACGTTTGACATGTTTGTCAATTTCGAAGTTGAAGAGATTATTAAATCAGAAACGACAGAACTCACATTCAATTCTTTACTTGGCGATAATGAAGTACTGGCCGAATTTTTTGAATTAATGGTTAACCCAATCCAGTACCTCTTTACTAAAAACCAAGTCTTCAATATTCGCTCTGACTTTACAACATTGCCTCGCACCATTGACAGAACACAACTTTTCTTTTTGAGGCAAAAAAGTAATTCTATGACTCCGGAACAGAGAATTTATGCTAATAATATTGCTTGGGGCTTCATACGTTACACAATGTACAGAGCCGGGTTTGATTGCGCCGAGGATATCGATGAATCTGTGCCGATTGACCAGAGAATATTCACCCGGCGTGATTAGAGATAGGCGTTTCGAACCGGTGTTTCATCAAGGTGGAAGAACGAATAAGTTGCCCACCAAGTGATGGTGTCAAGCGCATCAACAAGATTGCTGGTGCCCGATTGTTCTTCCCCGTAATCCTTCCCCGTTGTGTCCATCCAATCTACCATTTCATCCACCGTGTCGCATGTCTGATGATAACACCAATACCCATCAACAAGGCCTCCAAAGCCCATGGTTACCGTACCAAGGTTGTCTTGGAATGTTGCATGATCAGAACGAGCAGTCGTATCTTCATAGATGATGATTTCAGGACGATCCTTTGCCATCCAATCATCCACTTTCCACGTCTCAGCTGAATGCCCCTCTCCAAGCAAAGGTGCCATTTGCTCTTCAACACCAATCGCATCTGAACCAATCCACATCGCAAGGCCGACCATGCCAGGCTGATTCATGACATCGTGATCGAGGCTTGGGCCAATGTAAACTCGCATTGGCCAAACTTCCTCATCCTTCGGATATCCATCTGGGTCGATTTCGGGTTGCGGGTCACATCCTGCGGCTCCGCCGCCGTGACCATTGCCGCATGGCGCGCCGCCACCACCGGGCCAGTTCACACCAGCCATGTCGAGGTTGACATAATTGGTGACTTCGACGTTAGGGTTCTCTTCTTTTACCCAGTAATCGGTCCAGAAGTCACTCCCTCTCTTCCCACCTTCTTCACCAGACCATAGGCAAAACACCATTGTATTACGCGTGTCAAAATTTGCCATTGCTTCTGCGACGGTGAGTACCATCGATGTCCCTGCGGTGTTGTCATAGGCTCCAACACGGGTTCCGTATGTACGTCCAAAAATGTGCGGGTCAAGCATTCCTGCGTTGGCCGGTGGGGCGATATCAAAGTGAGCGCCAAAAACCATCCACTTGTCAGGATTAACCTCGCCAAATCGGTAACCACATATGTTGTATGCTTCGGGGTTTTGTGCTCCAGTCATGAGCGAATCATAGGTAAATCGTTGCACGATGACTTCTAATCCGAAACTTTCGAGGTTTCCAATCAGGTATTGCGCAGCATCTTCGTAGGCCGCATTACCTTGACCAGCCCAACGATCTAGGTAGCCAACAGCGCCGTCTGCAGCATCAGTGGGGTCCGCAGTTTCATCAGTAATATGGCTCATGTAATTGAATACATTTAGTCCGTCCACCAAACCGGTTGAGTGGCGACCCCCATCTGCTTCTGAATAAGCGGCAGCCATTGGACGGTCCACACTTATACGAACCGCAGTTACCTGACCACCACTGTTGTTTGATGCCACAACTGTGTCTAAAGTTCCGTTGACGCCCGCCACTCTCATGACCCCCAGTGCATCTCCAGCCTCAAACCCAGACCGGCCGTACCATGTTTTCCACGACTCATCAATCGATCGAATCGGCCAATCTTCTCGACCGTATTCACCAAGCAAAATCACAACAGTATCTGTTCTTGGGGGCGCAAGAACGTTGAGCAAGACAGAATCCCCTGCACGCATGTCGAGCACAGTTGAATTTTGAACAAAACCAGTTTCTTGGTTCTTGATAAGGTATGGAATGAATGCCGACATGTCTTGTTCAACCGATAGAGTCATTCCCTGGAAAATACCACCAATCATCGTGGCTGGAGTTATTGTTACATCATCGGGCTTCACGAGCCCATCGTTGTCATTTTCACCAAAACATCCCGACAGAGGTGCGAGACACATGAGCAGAACGAGAAACAATGCTTGCACTCCTTTTGACCCGGCCATGGTGGTGGCTTAGGGCGTACCCTTCTCAAACCTACGCTTGAATGTGGGGTGGAAGAACATAAACTGTCAACCACATTCTATTCAACAGAATTGCAAATTCTACCTACTCTTTACCGGAATCCGAAATTTTTTACCGGAAACTGGAAAATATGTCCCTACGAGCAAAGAAATACGGCAATTGTTTGATATAGGTAGTATAACAATTTAAACATGATAATATGGAACGAGATGAGAACCATTCATTCAATGTGAAGTTCATCACTACGACGAAAAAACCCCAGATGAGCAACAAAGCTGTACGAACATCGTATTTATGGGCCAGCATTGTCATCGTTGATGATGAAGATTGCAATTGTCCGGTAATCGAAGGATAATCATTCTTCTTCGTTTGAATCAGAACTTCGAATCAGCCGTTCTTTACGAATGCTGAGGGTAAGAATCACCGTCCCAAACGCTGCAAAAACCATAACACCGATTAACGTATTACGAGAATCCCATTCGGAATCGGATTGTGTTTCAGTGGAAGCATCGTCAGCACAATTTGTTCCAAAACAATCGCCGATAGAAGGCTGCCCAGGTTCGGCGTGAATGTCTGGATGGACGGTAATGTTGTATTGCCAAACATCAACAACAGAATCATTTATTTTTCGTTCAATTTGGTAATGATATGTGCCTTGGGATGTTGAATTGAAGTTGCGTTCATAGGATACGGCGCACCCATCATCTGCTAAACTTCCGTTGTCATCGAGTTCACACGTTCTTGTCAACCAAGTGGAGACATTGTCGCCTTGATCGGAAAAATTCCCGTTTTGATTGTTGTCAATTGAGACCCGCATCGAGGAGTTTTCAGTGTTGTCTCGCATCCGGAAAACTATATTGTTCCCTTCTACGAATGCCGAGTCAGTGACATTTCCCGGCCGGGCTTCGTCTTCGACCAGTATAACATTCAACGTTTCTTGTTCGTGGGCTGTAGCGCTTGGCACGAGGATTAAAACACACAAAAGCACAACGAGTGAGTTGAGCCCCTTCCTCTGCGACATATTCCCCCCTTCACAGCATTACATAAAGACAAAACGGAGAAGCGTATCGCCACAACCATGGCAGAGGGCATCGGCATCGGCGCGAAAGAAGTCGGTCTCGGTATTTTCATCGTTCTGCTTCTTGGCTCAGCATCGTTGTTGACATTCGGCTCATCCGTTTCTTCTGATGCCCCAGAAATTCAGTTTTCACAATCGGATGACCCACTCTTCCAAGGCGAAGGTCACGACCATTCCAACGCCTCACAACATATTGCCGGCACTGATAACATGGCATTGATGGACTACAATTCACTTACGACGACCGGAAATGCGGAAATTCAAGTCGCAACAACTCCAGATGGAGAAACGTATGCTTACCTTGCAGGCTGGAACGATATGCATATTGTCGATGTTACCGACCCCAACAACACGACGGTGACGGGGGTGTACAACGACCCGAATACCCAAGTGCTCGATGTAAAGTACGTCGAATACAATGGAAGAGAGTATATTTTGCAACAAAATCAACTCATAGATCCAGGGAATGCAGACCCAAATGTAGGCCAATGGAGCGACCCCGCACAAGTTTCAGTGACCCTCATCGATGTAACGGACAAAACAAATCCGACATGGATTGATTCATGGTACGATGTTGACCATCCAAGTGGCCCACACAACATGTACACACAGATGATCGACGGGGAATGGTATGTGTTTATCGCAAACCCAGATTATGAGCAATGCAACGATGCAATCGGCGAAGCCTGTGGGGGCGTCACCATTGCCCACTTGAACCTCGACGGCTCAGCATCGCGCAACCTACCGGGTGTTCCAGCTTCAGGGCTTGGCCATACAATCATCAAAGTTGGTGAATATGAAGTTGCTTGGGAAGCAACCAACGGTGGTTGGATTTACATTCATGACATGACAGTACAACTCTGGCCCGGTGAAGACCCAAACGACCCACGCTACGGCCACACCTTCATCTACGGAAGTTACTGGGAAGCAGGCCTACGGATTGCTGATGTCACCAATGTCCCTCACCCGACAAATTCCCCCGAAGAATATACGCTGCACGCTACGCTTTGCAAAACAGGCCAAGGCAACCCTCTTCAATGCCGCTGGCGAGCTGAAGAAGTTGGCCAATGGATGGAATTCCTCGACTTAGATGACGATGGAAAGCCTGACAGCGGCACCAACGGAAACGAAAACGGCGGACGTGTTTCGTACATCCACTACGCTGAACCGTTCCCAAACATGGTTGATCTTTCCCATGTTGGCTATTCGGATGAGCCAGTACATCTTGTGACGGCAGCAGTCGAAGTTCTTTCGACAAACGTCGGAACTGGCATCATCTACCTGATTGACACCACGGACTACACGATGGTCGACGGGCAACTCAAATTCCAACCAAAACTGATTCGAGATTGGGAAATTCCGTGGGCGAGCGATCACTGCTATGGTGCAGATTGTGAAGCTTATCCAAACGATGACGAATGGCTTTTATTCTCTCCGCATAACCTTGACAGCGCCTATTTTGAGACCGATGAAACGACCGATCAGAGCCATGGTGGCGGCTGGGATGGAAGACTCTACATTTCTCATTACCATGCTGGCCTGTGGGTTATTGACGTCGAAACCCTGGTATCGCCTACAAACCCCGACGATCGCATTGCAACTCACTTCGAAGCAACCGTGGGGTGGTATCTCCCACACGGCGAGGACGGGACACCACTCGACTCAAGTTTCTACGATTTCGGTTGGGTTCCGTTTTTGTGGGCGGTTGAGCATCATAATGGTTTGACGTACGCATCATGTATTTCTACAGGACTTTATATTGTCCAACTTGAGACCGACATTGCATATCTTGGCCAACTCGTTTGAGGTTTTTTACATGAACTCGAAACAAATTCTTGCCCCGCTCATAGCAAGTGTGTTGCTGTTGGCTGGGTGTACGGGAATAGAGAGCGAAACATCGAAGTTCTATGGAGAAGATATCACGCCGAAAGTTTTTGTTGAAGACTTCACCCTGGTAAATGGGGATGGTGAAAATTGGAATTTCAACAACAAGACTGAAGATAAAATTGTCATCATCGCCTTTTTATTCACAAATTGTATCGATATTTGTCCGATTGTGACGGAGAACTTACGCTGGGTACATTCGCAACTTTCACCCGAAGAGCACAACCAAACCCAATTCCTCACAATCACGGTTGACCCTTGGAGAGACGATGTACCCACTCTGTTCGAATGGCAGTATTACCGTAATGTATCATGGCCTCATGTCACTGCAAATTCGACCGATGAAAACGCACCGCAATTCCAAACCATTCAGTCGGTTTGGAACAACTTTGCAGTCGGGCTCTCTATCGAAGAACAGGAGTTGGAGGAGACCGGAAACAACTCAACGTCTGCCCGTCATCATCCCGATGCTTACAGCGTCAACCACTCAACAGGCACAGTGATTGTGGATTCAAAGGGCATGCAGAGGGTTTGGTGGGGGGATAACGACTGGATCACTGATCTTTTCCTCGCCGACGTTCGAACCCTCCTTGCGGAAATTGAATGATCTACAATTCGTTTGGAACTGGCGTTTGGTCCATGTGTAAAAATGCGTATACAGCCCACCATGTTACAATGTCCCAAGAGTGGACAAGGTTTGCTTCACCGGTCGCATTGTCGGTTGCCATGTACTCCTCCATCTCAGGGAGTTTATCACAAATCTTGTGGTAGCAAGGATATCCATCGACAACCCCATTCCATCCAAGAGTAGCAACACCGATGTCTTGGAACGGCTGATGATCACTTCGAGCAGTAGGGCTTTCATAAATTGCTACAACATCTTGGTAATTGTTCTGCCAAAGAGGTTCTTCACCTCCTGCAGCCCATTCAGCACGCCCCCGCTCCATTTGATAAGAGAGGTCAAAAGCATCAGCTCCTATCCACTCTGCGAGGTGATACATACCTGGTTGATCAATAACATCTCCAGTTCCGTCAGGGCCGAGGTAGACTGAAAGTGCAAAATCTCCCGGGTAATTTATTCCGGCCATATCCAAGTTGAGATAATTGCTGACAGTGACTCCATCAGGTAGGTCGCCTGCAAAAGCGCTTGAACCCCACAACCCCTCTTCCTCTGAGGACCATAAACAAAATACCATTGTCCTACGTGCATCGAAATCAGCCAAAACACTCGCGGTCGTGAGAACCATTGAGGTTCCTGCAGAGTTGTCGTATGCTCCGGTTCGAGTCCCGTAACCAGTCTGCTCGAGTCCTGGGACAAATGAGGTAGGTGTAGCGATTGGGGCGATATCGAAGTGTGCTCCGAAGACCAACCATTCGTCAGGATAAACGGTTCCGGTTTTGTAGCCGCAGATGTTTACTGCCCAAAGCGTACCTGACTGGAATCTGTGGACTTCAACATCAAGACCGTATCCAATCATTACGCCTTCAAAGTAAGTTATAGCATCTTCATATGCTGGATTACCATTTCCAATCCATCGGTCAAGATAGCCAACAGCACCATCTGCAAGATCGAGTGGGTCTGGGGTTTCATCAGTGATGAAGTCAACCCATTCATAGACATCTCTTCCATTCAGCCAGCCGCCGCTTGCAGATACACCGTTTTCCTCGGTTAGGTCTGCTCTTTGCGGGCGTTCTGTCGACAGTTGCACGACAGAAACATCCCCGCCTGAAGAAGGGCCAGGGACAATCCATGGCCACATGCCACCCGCATCCTCGTTTGGAACAACTGAGACACTTGACCCTCTTGAACCGTCAAGAATCCAATCCATCCAAGATTCATCTGCAGCTCTGATTGGCCAGTCGGAACGCGTGTATTCCCCAACGAGAAGCACAATGTTCGGGTTTCTTGGCGGGAACAATACGTTTACGCTTTGAGATTGACCTGCTTGAATATCGAACACCGTGCCGTTTTGAGCCCTCATTGAACCCATGTCTTGAATAAAATATGGAATGAAGACAGAGAGGTCGACTTCGGCTCTAAGCGTGATTGATTGCCATGCACCTCCCAGCAATGAACTGGCTTCCTCTACGACGAGGTCGGAAGCCTGAGGGGGGTCGTTATCGTTCTCTCCAAAGCAACCAGCAAATGTGGCTGAGAACATCAACAAAATCAGTAACATTGCTCGCGTATAACTGCTGCGCATGACTGTTCCAGTTTACGGTTGTTGTTCAATCCAACGGTCTCCATACCCAGACTTCCGCACACCGGAAACTGGCTTCCAATAAAGGGCGAAGCGTTAAGAGGTGCTGAGCGGCCGATTTACTCATGGCAACGGTTCGATTGGACCAAAAGAGCCGGGCGCTAACCCGTGCAATTCCTAACACGTTCGACCGTGCTTTGGCAAATTTCTTTGGAACCGGGCCAACCGATATTGAGTTGGCAAAGCAGCAACACAGAGCCTACAGACAAGCGATGCTTGACGAGGGAATTGAAGTGACCGTCCTACCATCGGACGCAAAACATCCAGATTGCACATTTGTCGAAGACCAAGCTGTCGTCATAGACGGGCATGTTCTCCTTCCAGTACCCGGCCACCCGTCGCGAGTCAATGAACAACCACCAATTGCAGAATTCATTACTCGACAACTTTCGGGTACGAAAATTTGCAGAATGCACGGGGATGCACGGATGGACGGAGGAGACATCCTTCGCCTAGGAGACTTGTTCTTTGTAGGGCGCTCTTCGCGCACGAACGATGCAGGAATTGAAGAGTTACGCGATCTCCTCACTCACCTCGGCCATAAATTGCGTGTCATTGACATTCCGGACCACGCCCTACACCTCACAAGTATCAGTTCTACACCCACCGACTCAGTGATACTCGCTCCAGAAGGATTCTTACCGAAAGATGCTTTTGGTGAATTGCCAGATGGATGTGAAGTTTTGTGGATGCCGGCTGAAGAAGTCTACGGATGCAACACCATTGGGCTACCAAATGGCAAAGTTTTGGTGGCTGAGGGATACCCGAATGTATTGCAAGCGGTAATCGATATTGGTCTAGAGCCAATTGTTCTCGACATGAGTCAAATCCGTGAAGCAGATGGCTCCTTGACTTGTTGCTCCCTTTTCTTCTGATTACTCAAACCGTGCATCCGGCGAATGGACAAGTGAATACCAATGTTCAAGTCGCTCAGCGGTTTCTTTTTCCACCGTGCAACGATAGAGATTTTCTGAGAAAGCACCTGTAGCTGAATTGTCTGCAAAAACCACTTCTTTTTTTGAAGGAAATACGTCGAATGTTTTGGTATGGTCTTCATACAACCCAATTTCAAACCCAATCCAAACTTCGCCCTGCCTGGTTAAATTTTCAAACATTTCAGAGTGCAGGAAACTTGCCAAATCTTCAGAACTGTGGAATGAACACAACATCGAAAGGGTATTCATGAGCCCAAGTGATTTGTCTGACATCCCTTCAGGGACATCACCAAGATCCTGTGATTTAACCATGGTAAACATTGGTGAACCATCTGCCATACCTACTGCACCTCACCCATGAACATAATCCTAACCAAATCTTCACCAAGGAAGCAGTTCGCCATCGAATTGTACAAACTCTCCGGTGTTTTCAAGAGTTCTTGTCTCCAAGACATTTCGCATTCCGGTGACACTTTCAGGAATTTCAACAGGTGCTCGGTCACCACCCATGTCTGTTTTCACCCACCCAGGGTGAAGGATAACAAATGAGATATTGTCTTCAAGTGCTTCTTTTTTCATCGATACCGTAAACATATTGAGCGCAGTTTTACTTGCTCTGTAAGCATACGATCGCCCCATATGACAATCGTCAATGGAAGCCATTAGGCTGCTGATCATGGCGATTTTTGTTAGTGAGTTATGTTTCATCTTTGGGTAAAGTGATTTGACCACTCGAACTGGTCCGAGGGCGTTAATGTCGAGAACTTCAAGCGCCCACTCGTCATCAATTTCAGATAGGTTTCTCCACCGACCATCAGCCACTCCTGCGTTGTTGACAAGGAGATCAATTTTCAGTGGGGCGTTTTCTGCAAACAGTTGAACGGAGTCATTTGACTGCACATCGAGAACATGGGTGGTTAAATTTTCATTCGCTAAAGTGGTTAATCTGCCGAGTTCGCTTCGATACCCCGCATACACTTGCCACCCATCTTCAAGCAGTTGGTGTGTCCATTCCGCTCCTAACCCTCTGTTTGCTCCAGTTACTACTGCGACTCGCATAGTCTTTCCATTGCACATTCCCACAAGAACCTTTCAAATTGAATCCATGAAATCGATGGTGAGTATGCACCACTGTAATGCGTGTATTACGGTCATTTCGTAGGTGGAGTTCTTGAGGGGGCGGCCTCTGGAGACATCCGATACCATGTCCGAAACACCTGACAACAACTTCTTCCTTCGCAAGTGGGTTATGCGCCAATACTGGCGTATGCAGCAGTCACAAGCTGTCGTCAGTTTGATTCTCTGGGGGACTACAATCACGCTTCTGGTTTGGCCGTTGATTGATTGGCGATTCACATCTTCATGTAACTCAGGCGTCTGTTTTCCAGTAGAAGTTGGACCTATTTCAAGCACTTATATTGCCCTCATGATTATCTTCTTTTCCGTTATGTTAGGCGTTCTTGTCATTGGTTTTCTCTATGATCAGGTGTTCTCTCTGTGGACAGAGTGGCGTAGCGTTGACATGGAAAGAAACCCATACGCAACATATGCACTTGCCCCCATATGGGGCATGATAATTGCCCTGCAGGCTGAAAATTTGAAAAGAACCTCTCCAGATGATGAGGAGATGGTTAAGCAAGCAGACTGGTATCTCAAATGGTGTGAATCATACACAGAAGGAGAAATGTTCGCTCGAGCAGTCCAACAATGGGACAAGGATTTGGGAGAAACCCCAACGTTCTGGTTCACCACGGATGAAGCGATGCAACGTGCTCGAGAAATCCAAATTGTAGATGAAGGCTAAGTAAGCCTCAACGTCGTCTTCCGCCGCCACTACGACCCCTACTGCTCCCGCCACGGCTTGAACCGCCGCTGCTACGGCTTGAACCGTCACTGCCACGGCTTGAACCGCCGCTGCTACGGCTTGAACCACCGCTGCTACGGCTTGAACCACCGCTGCTACGGCTTGAACCACCACTGCTACGGCTTGAACGACCCTGTCTACTTGGAGGAGGACTGTTCGAATTGTTGTTATTGTCGCCCATATAGTAGTTGTTTTGCTGATAGCCGCCTTGGCCACCTGGATAATACCCGTTGTTGTTGTTCCACCCGCCATTGTTTCCGTAGTTTCGTCTCATACTCACTCCAGACCCACCATTTCTTGCACCTCTAAACATGAAGAAGCCAATTGCTCCTAAAACCCCGAGACATCCAAGGCAAGCCACCACGCTAAAGAGGGTATCTCCAAGGTCTGAGGTTTGCATATCACTCTCATCGCCGTTGAGTACTGGAGGGTTGTACCAGTCATCCGCAAACGGCTCAATACCCGGATTTTCAAACCAGAACTCATCAACATCATTTGACAAGGAAGTCACCATAGGCAGAATTGCACTGGACCAATTAGAATTATTGAGGTCTGTGAATACAGTATCAGGCAAATCTTCTTCCCACTCTTCCAGAACATACCAATACTCCCACCAATGCTCTCCCCCGGTATAAGCCCAATCATAACCACCGCCAGATTGGTTGGTGGCAATGAGCAACAACAAACCGTCTCGGTAATCTTGGTCGCCAATTTTCCATTCATTGAACAATTCAACAGCGTAGTCGCCGAGAGACATGTTTGTATCGTTTCCAGTTGTGTAATTCATTGTAGAATTGATTGTTACGACAACCAGTACGGTGCCAGTATTGAATTCGAGGTCATCAGATACTTGGTTAATGTCTCGTTTCTCGCCAAGGCTGAGCACATCGACATCATCGACAATAAAGATGTTTGAATCAGCAGGATATGTGATTTCTGCTTGCGCCCCTGGGGTGAAAATGCTTGCACTTAGGAGGGAGATCATGAGTATTGACAGGGAATATTTCCATACATTCAACGTTTGTTCACCAAACCATCCTACGTTGTTGAATGGTTTAATGTTGGGTCGGTTTTTACAAATCATCAGCCGTTATTGTTTCTTGTTAAGACCAGCCGTTATGGCTCTGAGTGGTGCAGAGGGCAGGATTCGAACCTGCGAACTCATAGAGACTGGGACCTCATCCCAGCGCCGTTGACCAAGCTTGGCAACCCCTGCTTCGACCTACCGTTAGAACGCGCGTATATCAATTCCGCGACTTAACCCCAAGCAACGAAATGCCGATGGTGGCAATAAATTGGAATTAAAAGACTCACAATCAAGGAGAATCATTGCTTGCAATTATTGATGAATTTAACGAATCATTGCCGAGGCATTCGTCCACGCATCCGCAACCATGTTTCGCTACCAAACATCAGCGCGTACAATGAAGCGAGCCATAACGTTGGCCGACCCCATTGTTCCATGGCATCTTCAGGAATCGTCCCTTGTCCGAGAATAAGCAGCATACACAACCAGAGCATTGTAATGCCGTGCAGACCCCATCGAACCCCCGACATGATTTGTGAGGAATTCGCCTTCATCTCGGTGATTTCTACTTCAGTAAGAACAGCAGTCACACCCTTGAGTTTATCCAGCGCCGAACCACCGTTCCATCGAATGCGACCGAGTCTAAATCGGTGTGCTATTTCGATAAGCGTGAATGTGGTGACCCATACGACGACGATTTCAAGCAATGGCCCAGCACCTCGTAAATCCAAGGAACCAAACGTGGACCACATCAGAAGTCCCCATAACCATCCGATTAAAACAACTTGAAATGTTCGAGCAAATCTCGTGAGGCGATGCAGTAGTTCAGCATCGTGCGATAATAGATTTTCAAGTGTGATAACAAGCAAAGTAATTCCAGAAAGCCCCATACTAAGCAACAGCCACCACCAGTCAATACCCCCGTCTCGCCATGCAAACATTAGGGCGACCATGGTCCATGCAAGAACAACGACAGAAGCCATATTCGCAGCAGCCTGCATTGTATACAAAGGATCGCGACCATCCTTCAAGACTGCAAATCCTCCCATGAGGCGAATTTCAAAAGCCGAATCATCAATGATGCCGTGTGCAGCGGCAGTCATGCCTCCCACTGCTTTGATACGAGCATTCTCAACTATACTTTCGGCTTTACCGGTTGCCCATTCGTCATCGAGGCCCTTCACCTTCCAGGAAGAACCTCGACTTGCAGCATGTGCCGCACCTGTGCCACGGTTTTTCGTATTCCCAGACGACCGGGTTTTCGCCCATGCACGGATTTCTTCAGACATGATTTCTTCAACTTGGTCTTCATTCAGCGGTGCGCCGTGGTCGGTGTAGAGCCACCTACACTGTATTGGGACGGGGGCAGGGTCGACATCAGGGGCAACCATTTGGAATTGACCCGGCCCAAGCGTTGGTAGTTGGGCAACCAAATCTTGGTCTCCCCCACTTTCCTTGAGTAAATGTCGAACCTTTTCAACATCTTGAGGTTGAGTAAACCGGCCAATAAATGTGGTATTGGCTTGTGCGAGGATTTTGTAATCGACATCACTTACGTTTTGAGTTGCTAACACACAAGCTACGCCGTATTTTCGTGCCTGTTTGAATATTAATTTGATCAAATCTTTAGCCGGAGGATTGCGTGGGTGTGGCGGCAGATAAGGGGCGACTTCGTCCATGAAAAACAAAAGCTTGATTTCACCATCAGCCGGTTGCTGAGTTAGCATCCAATCGTACAATTCCCGAGAAAGTTCTTGCACAAAATATTGCTTTTGTGCTTCATCTTGGATGGTGTTGAGGTAAACAATATTGAGCGGTATTTTTCCAGGTATTGCGGGCTCCACAAACGCATCGATGTCAATTGGTACGCCATTCGAGAAAAGCAATTGATTCACTCCAGAGGAATAGGCCGACAACCTTCTTGCGAGATCATTCCGTGTCGTCTTTGGTAGCCTTTCTTCAAAATCTGTAAGACGATGTTCCATCATAACCTCGTCCCAAGTTGGGACATCAGGTTTCTCTTCACCTTCCTCAACTTCGTAGAAACACTCCGGGTAAAGCTGACGAGTAAATTCTTGATTTGGTTCTCTAACGACACGTGCTAGGGCTTGGAAATCACCAACATTGAGCCCGTGCTTTGTACCTTCGACAAGGATTTCATAGAGGAATGGTTTGACAACTTTTCCTTGCGCCTTCTCTACATCGTATCCAGCAAGACTTGTGAATCCGGCAGCCACCATATCCCATGCAGTTATCGCCTCTTCAGCATCAAGGTCAGCGGGCGGCGCTCTGAATGGGTCGATACACAGCGGCAATCCCTTGCTCCTTAACGGCGTCCAAATTCTGACTTCACACATATCGAGCAATTTTTTTGCTCGGGCAGCGTCACCGTTTTGCGCCTCAAGTTCCGCTGGTTCAATGCCAAGCGCAAGTCTCGCTAAATCTCCTTGTGGGTCAATGATAAGCGATGGAATTTTTGCTAAAGCCGCTTCTTCGATGAGTGCTTTGGCCATTACAGTTTTTCCAGAACCCGTAGAACCAAGCATCGCTGCGTGCCTTGCAAGCACCATCGGTTTGATGTCAATTGGCTCACCAGTATCTCTTCTGTTTCCTAAATACATGCCACGGGGCTTGAATCTTTTTTTGCGTTGCTGTATCGGTTCTGACACCTCAACATTTTCGATTTCATCGGGCGAAAGAATGTCTCCGATCATGTCAGCAAGACTGCGCTCTTCCACTGGCTCGGAGTCTTCATCGAACCCGTTGTTCTCAGACACCATGAACGGGGCAAACCGGTTGCAGGTCTTGAAGGGCGCGCTCCTCTCGATGTTTGAGAAGCAGACTCAAGGGGGTCGGCGGATTCGCCGGAGCATGGAGCGCATTCCGATGGCCCGCCCGACATGGAACAACGAAATGCGTTCAGCAGCACTCAATACCCTTGATTCTAAGCAATGGGTCAAAGGGGTCCAAGGCTCGGCTTTTGGAATGGAGTTTGCAGAACATTGCGGGGCGTTGAGCGCAACGCCTTGCCAAAACGGCTCGTCAGCGCTCTGGGCCGCACTCAGAATCGCTGAAATTGGTCCGGGAGACGAAGTAATAGTTCCATCTTTTACTTTTATTTCTTCAACCACATGCGTTCTTCTGGTAGGCGCAACACCAGTTTTCGTTGATATTGAGCCAGAGTACTTCTGTCTCGATGTTGAGCAAGTTCGTCGAGCAATAACTCCGAAGACAAAAGCCGTCATAGGCGTCCATCTGTTTGGACAGGTCTACGCTCCAGAACTTATCGATTTGTGTAAGAAAGAAAACCTCGTATTAATCGAGGATGCAGCACAGGCGCACGGGTCCACCCAAACATATGCAAATGGAAGCACCCGTATGGCTGGGGCGATGGGCGATATTGGTTGCTTCTCTTTTTTCCCATCGAAAAACATGGCCGTCGGCGGTGAAGGCGGCATGCTCACGACAACTCAAATCCGTTTCCAAGATCGCATTGTTGGTATAACGAACCATGGCCGAAGCCCAGACCTTGAAGCCATCCAACTCGGAAGCAATCTTCGGATGTCAGAAGTGTCTGCTGCAATTGGCCGTTCGCAACTTTCTCACCTTGAGCAATGGGTTGCCAAACGTCGACAAAACGCAGAGAAGTACACCGCCGCACTTGCAACACACCCATTGCTTGAACCACCTCAAGTCCGCCCGAACACTCAACATTCATGGCATCAATACTGCATTCGAACTCCGAACCCAGCGCAACTCATCACCCATTTAGATGAACGAGGAATCGATGCCCGACGCTATTACACAGTACCATGCCATCGACAACAAGTGTACAGCACCCATCATCAATTCAACAGCGAACTTCCTCATACGGAGCGTGCCGCTTCTTCACTGGTTGCCATACCCGTCATGCATGAATTGACGGCAGATGAGCAACAACATATCATTGAAGCATTACTGGCATACCAGTGAATCACGGCCTGCCATTACGAGCAAGGCTTGAGTTCGACCATTGGTGACGGCC
>CALJHE010000008.1 GCA_938075675.1 Candidatus Poseidoniaceae archaeon
TGAGTGATTGAGTCTGGGGTCTTGAACAGATCACGGGTGATGTTCTTTTGATGGGACTCAAGAGTTCCACCGCCAATTTCCAATAATTTCGAATCACGCCATAGTCGCTCGACATGGTATTCTCCAACATAGCCGTAGCCACCCATGACTTGCATGGCAGCATCTGCAATCTCCTTAGCAGCGGTTGTTGCAAACAATTTGACTCCATCAGAGTCGAGACGGTGGCCAGGTTTACCCAGTGTCATGTGTTGTGCAGTATCGTAGATGTAGGCACGCATTGCACGGTACTTTGCCCATGATTCGCCAATGTAACGTTGCATTTGGCCAAAATCACGGATTTGAGACTTGAAGGCTGTGCGTTCTGTAGCGTAGCGGTTCATGTCTTCCAACGAACGGCGAGCAATACCAAGGGCCATTGCAGCAAGAGTCAAACGCTCAACTTCGAGATTTGCCATCATGTGAAGCAGGGATTGACCCGGTTCTCCGACAAGATTTGCAGCAGGAACGATACAGTCTTCAAAGACCAGTTCCGCAGTGTTTGAGGCACGCATACCGGTTTTGTCGTAGATTTTCTGACCGACACTGTAGCCTTTCATTCCAGCCTCAACAAGGAAGGTCGACATTTGAACACGCCCACGCTCATCAACACCCGTTTTGGCGTAGACCCAGACGACATCTGCCGGCGTTCCATCCTCATCGATACATCCGTTGGTAATCCACATCTTACGGCCATTGAGTTTCCATGTTCCGTCGTCTTGTAGGACCGCAGTAGAGGAAAGGCCGAGCACATCCGTTCCCGCATCCGGTTCAGACATGGCCATTGCACCAATCCACTCCCCAGAGCAGACTTTGGGAAGAATGCGGGCTTTTTGCTCCTCAGTACCATTGAATGCCAGGTTGTTGACGAACAGCATTGAATGCGCAAGGTAAGCCAGAGCAAATCCTGGGTCAGAAGCTGAAAGTTCTTCATGCACAATTGCGCATGCAGTCGCATCGAGTCCAGCACCGCCGTATTCTTCCTGTGCACTGATACCAAGAAGACCCATTTCACCCATAGAACGCAATAATGGCAGGTTGAATTTCTCTTCACGGTCGTGTTGCAGTGCTTGAGGCTCAACATTTTCTTTTGTCCAGTCCCTCACCATCTCACGAAGCATTGCATGTTCTTCACTTGGGTTTGCAATATCGATAGGGCCCATGGTCTGCGGGGGTGGCACTCCTTTTTCACCCTTTGTCGACACAAGCACGGTTATCGAAGGAATCTACGGCGGCGTTTTTGCCGCTTCCCTTTGGAGTTGTTTTCGTCCCGAGCCGACCGACGAACTTCGTCCTCCATGCCTATTGCTGGACGGTTACGAGTTGATGATGGTGGACCGCGCATAGGTCTTCCACGAACAACCGGTTCAGGCTGCTTTTTTACGCGCCGAATACGGCGTTCACTCTTTGAAGTAATGGCGATTTTTCGTGACCGTTGGCCTGCATGTTGGAGATGACTGTTCAATGTGTGCCTGGGCCGAAGGGTTGGCACATCAATTCCAGCATTGAGGAGTACGTTTCTAGCACGTTGATCTGGTGTGGTGACGCGTACTTCATCTTGAATACGATTTGCAAGATGAGAAAGCGATTGGTCGTTGTTGACCCTTGGTGCTTTCCGCACATCTACATGTATCTCTTTTTCTTCATCGTTACCGAGCAATCCTAATAGAAAATTAGTGCTCAAAGCATCCTGCTTTCGCTGAACCATACGCATCCCATCCGGACTGAAGGCTGTTTGATGAGATTATCAAGGTTCCTTGACAAAAGATGCTCAAAAGTGTGATTTCTGGGACATAACGACGCCCTCCGATTGCAGAAAATTACTCTTCGGAGCCTCTGACAATACTCAGATAGTCTTTGTAATCCGCTTCGTTCTCAAACTCCAATGGGATGACCATCAATTCGAGGCAATCTTGGCATTGGAAGCGCTGTCCAGTCATGAAACCAACATATGGGTAGACACGGATTCCGTGACATGCAATACACACGCGAAACGACATAAGAACAGATGGCACTAAAGGCATCGTCTAATAAGCGTGTGTATCAGTAGTCTCTTCGAACTGGCAGGCCAGTTAATTCGACCAGTTTTTGGCGGGAAAAACCGCTTGGTATGCTCAGAGAGGGTTGTTCAGGAGTGCAGATTTCGTAATTTGTCGTCGAGGAAGAATTGCCCTCTGAATCGGTCGAGTACGTAATGTATTCTCGCAAGTAGGATGCAGGCATGAGATGAATACGGCCTCTTTCCTTCGCAGGCTTGTTGAACAAACTGGATTTCAAGACCACGGTATTTTCCGAACCTAAGTGAGCAATGTAACTTTTTTGGGTGTAAGCAGCATACACGCCAAGAATGTAAAGTAGGCCCATGAATACGAGGATACTGATTCCGACCATTTGCATCTCAACATCAATAATCTCTCGACCGTTTTCGTCGAAAATTTCAAACATAACCGAGGATGAAGTAACTCCTGAAGAAGAGTATTGCATCACGTCTGCATTGTTCTGGATTTCAAAATACAATTCATCATAAAAAAGCAGAAATGCTTCTCCATCGAAAGGCAGTTGGGTATCGTTTGAATTGACTTCAGGTGAGAGAATGGCACGCCCGTCACACCATGCGGGATACGACTGTTGGAAGAACTTGAATTCGATGTCGGAAAGGGTTTGGTTGCTCAATTCGCTTAGAGGAATGGCTTTGAAGCATGAATGAGTGAGATCGTTCGTGTAACTCTTTTCTTCACTGCTGTAACGGTTACTTTCAGATATTCGATACTGGTCTGTACACATCCACAGAGAATCCGAAGGCTCACAATATGCAAACGCTTCTTCGTAATAGTTTACCGAATAAGAACAGTACCAGCGCGTTTCACCCGCAAATGAGTCACCTTCCCACTCACAATGCCTCCATGTAGACCATTCATCCCAATTAGGGTCAAGAGATCCTAACACTGAGAAATTGTCTGAATGCTCCCACCTTAACGTGTCAATGTAGTCAAACCCATCGACGCCATCGAAGATTGTCACAGATACGGTTGAGTTTTCAAAGAAAGAGTATGCCGTGTTGTATCGATAAGAATCGCTGTGACACAGGTATGTGCCATCATCTAATTCAATCAATTCACCATCGCATTCCATCGGAAAAACGTTGAAAAATTCAACAACAAAAGCTAATCCGATTGCTACAAATAAGACTGCACCAAGCACAATGACTACAGCTGTTTGGGCAATTACTGAACTCACGATTTCGCGAGGCGCATGAGGGATGAAACCGTCGGGGACATTCAACTGCGAAATCTTCGGATTTATATCCGAGACCGGAATTACCGTTTCGATGGATTCAACTGATTCGAAAGAAGATGTATTTGGGGCCACAGTTGCCGCTTTAATTTCGTTTTGAGTTTGATCCCAAAAGTTGCCGTCACCATCCATGCAAAGTCCTCGCGCGGGGGTATATAGAAAACTTTCACCGGAAAATCAACTCGAGCAGGAAAGCATCGAACAACCGACTTTACTGCGAGCCCATTCAGGTCGCTTTTGGAACCATTCTTCTTCGTGCTCGGGTTGCTCACCGTAGGGATTCAACAAGAGTTGGTGAAGACGCTCACAAACGGAATAATCACCATTGTGAGCAGCATCAATCGCTAACTGCGCCATCCAGTTCCTCAAGACATACTTTGGATTTGAGTTCAACATGATGCTGCGGTTTGGCATCGAATCAACACGAGACCACCATCGCTCCAACCATGTATTCCATGCTTCCACTGGAATCGTCTGTTCGTCGTAGAACGCATGAGACAATTTAGAAACGTCAGGTGATTGAATTGAACTCAGCAATCGGAAAAAGATGGACATGTCGGTTTCAACTTCCTGCAACAGTGCGTTCAAGTCACGAATAAGTGATTCATCATCAGGCATGAATGTACCCAAACCAAGTTTCTCAGCCCACATACGGTTGTGATGCGCATCAAAGGCATCCGTGTATGCAGTGAGGACATCATGCAGCAATTCAGGTTCTTCCATCAGCGGAACTATCGATTCCAACAGACGGGCAAGATTCCAAGCTGCAATTTGAGGTTGCTGTCCATACCGGTATCGGCGGGAGGAGGAATCGGTTGTGTTTGGAGTCCAACCGGGATTGTAGTCCTCAAGCCATCCATAAGGGCCATAATCAATTGTAAGTCCATGAATCGACATGTTATCGGTATTCATTACTCCATGTACAAACCCAACACGCATCCAGTGAGAAATCATCAATGCCGTATCTTCTGCTATTTGGGAAAGCCAAGCGATTCGACCAGCATCATCGTTGAGTGTATGGGATGGAAAATGAGTACGGACGGTGTGTTCAACAAGTGAGCGTAATGTATCAATGTCGGATGTGGCAGAATGGATTTGGAAACTACCAAATCGAATGAAACTTGGAGCAACCCGGCAAACAATTGCTCCAGGTTCATGAGCAGGATTGCCATCGTACATGATATCTCGAAGAATGTTTTCACCCGTCGTTACGAGGGAAAGGGCTCGCGTTGTAGGAACGCCCAAATGATGCATTGCCTCACTGCAGAGGAACTCTCGAATCGATGAGCGCAAAACGGCCTTTCCGTCTGCAAATCGCGAATATGGGGTCTTACCTGCTCCTTTGAGTTGCAATTCAACAACGCCATCCTTCGATTCAACTTCCCCAAGTGTAATTGCTCGACCGTCGCCTAGCTGCCCAGCCCAATTCCCAAATTGATGTCCACCGTAGCGTTGAGCGTAGGGGTCCATACCAGAAATCGGAACGCCACCACCAAGTGTTTCCGCTCCGCCTTTTTCAATCCCTAGCATTTGTCCCATTTCGGATGACCAGAGTTGCAGTTGTGGATCGATAGACGGTGTCGGAAGAACACGAGACCAACATGCATTGAGAACCTGCCGAGAGCGCCCACCAACCTCTGAATCCCCAGGAGTCTCAGAAACAAAACGAGACAGCCATTTGAGCGAATCGAGGGTGGCCATGGCGAGTGCTCACGGCCGACTTTCATCAATCATTCCATTCAGGGTATGGGCAGAATGTTGTCAAACTCCAGCCACAATAGGCTGCTCCAAGACGGTCCGCATAGACGACCAGATAGTCCCATCGCCCAGATACGCTGAACGCCTCCCCTTCTACAGATTCAAAGTTCACACGAATCCCCCAATCATCCGCCAGAATTTTCGCTTCGCCGACCAGTTGCACTCTTTTCTCTTGAAACCAAACCTCTTGAGCATCAAAGTTGTCCAAGATATGTTGTTCAAATCGCTCACGTAATGCCTTTTTCTTCAGTTCAAGTTCATCTGTTAAGTTCATGAAAATCAAATGGTTCGACGCATTATAAACCTCCTTTAACGGTTCGGCTATTGACCTGCATCGGGTGTGTCCGGAACACCAAACTTCCAAAAAACGTAAACCTCAGCAAAAGTCATGTCGCGCCTGGTAACCCTGCTGATGATTGTTCTGCTGTCGGGCTGCATCTCCGATGCCACAATGTGGGAGAGGGTCGGTGTCTCT
>CALJHE010000009.1 GCA_938075675.1 Candidatus Poseidoniaceae archaeon
GGTTGCTTACTCACCAGATGACCTGAGCATGACCAACAACACGGTAAGCAGCGACCTACCACTTGCGCCGACATTGACCGGTGCGGGCGAGATTGTCTCTTGGACCATCAGTCCTGCTCTACCAAGTGGACTTGCGTTTGATACCTCAACCGGTACCATCAGCGGAACAGCAACAGAATTGCTCGCCCGAAGCATGTTTGTCATTAACGGAACGAACACCGGTGGAACAGCAACAGTGTACGTCAATATCACGGTTATCGATGTTGTTCCAAACGTTGCCTACACACCAGACGATCTGAGCATGACGAACGACACGGTAAGCAGCGACCTACCACTTACGCCGACATTGACCGGTGCTGGTGAAATCGTCACCTGGACCATCAGCCCAGCATTGCCAAGTGGACTTGCGTTTGACACCTCAACTGGTGTTCTTAGCGGAACAGCAACAGAATTGCTCGCCCGCACTATGTTTACCATCAACGCAACGAACAGCGGTGGAACAGCAACAACATATGTGAACATCACAGTTGTTGATTCAATCCCAACCCTGACGTACCTACCTGACGACTTGAGCATGACCAACGACACAGCAAGCGTAGATCTACCACTTGCACCGACATTGACCGGTGCAGGTGAAATTGTCTCCTGGACCATCAGTCCAGCGCTACCAAATGGCCTTGCGTTTGACACCTCAACTGGCGTTCTTAGCGGAACACCAATCGAATTATTCGATCGCACCATGTTCACTGTGAATGCAACGAACTCTGGCGGAACTGCTACCGCATACATCAACATCACCGTACTTGACAGTGTACCTGTTGTTGAGTATGTTCCAAGTGATATCGAATTGCTCAGCAACTCCAGTGTTGTCGATATGGTTCCTCTTTCCACCGGTGGAGCTGTTCTGCAATGGTCGATTACACCTGAACTTTCGGCGGGCCTTTCGTTTGACACCTCCACTGGTCGTATCAGCGGTGTACCTGTTGAAATTACCAGCCAAACGCTCTACACAATCACTGCATCCAATGACGATGGAAGCATGATGGTTTACGTGAACATTACCGTTGAAGACACTGTTTACGATACAACTGCTGGCCCGATTTACATGGTGGATAATTCAACCATCAACGCTATCACTCCGGTTTCAACAATTAGTGGTTCTCAGTTTGAGATACACCCTGCACTACCACAAGGACTGATGTTCGGTGAGTCGAATGGAACCATATACGGCACTCCTACTGAAGTCATTGGTCTTACGAACTTCACAATCTACTCGAACTCGAGCCTGTTCAACGACAGTTTCATTGTGCAACTTCAAGTTCTCGCCGACACCGATGGCGATTCTATGCCAGACCAATTACCCGAGAACTACAACTCTACAGGCAGCCTCGTCGAAGACTTGGACGATGACGGCGATGGATTCACTGATGCCGAGGAAGAAGATTGTCTTTCAGCCTCGCTCGACTCGAATTCCGTGCCACTTGACCTCGATGGGGACAATGTGTGTGATGCTCTGGACGACGATATCGACGGCGATGGCTTACTCAACATTGTCGAAGACAACAGTGGCAACTACACATCTGCCAACAGCACCGGTACAAACCCACTGAATGCAGATACAGACGGTGATGGAATCTGTGACGGACCAACAGCCATTAATGGAACTTGCACTTTGGGCCCAGATGCATTCCCGAACGATGCATCCGCATCCATCGACACCGACGGTGATGGAATGCCAGACGAATTAAACGGTACCTCAACCAGTACCCCACCTCTTGTTGAGGATGCTGACGACGATGGCGATTCCGTACTCGATGTTGACGACGCTTTCCCACTTGATGCCTCCGAATCTGTCGACACTGATGGTGACGAAACTGGAGACAACGAAGACACCGACGATGACGGCGATTCCGTACTCGATGTTGACGATGCTTTCCCACTTGATTCAAACGAAACCATGGATACTGATGGTGACGGAACCGGAGACAACGAAGACACCGACGATGACGATGACGGATGGTCTGATGTCAATGAAAGTGCATGCGGTACTGACGCTCTGAGTAATGTCAGCACACCTGTTGACACCGATTCGGACCTCATCTGTGATTCATTGGATGAACTGTTGGACCTACCGTTTAACCTCACTTATCCGTCGAACAACTTGACGTTAATACTCGGTGAGGAAATGACTCCGCTGCTGCCAAACATCACCGGTGCTGGTGAAGTTGCGACTTGGGAACTCGAAGGTGAACTACCTGATGGTTTGGTCTTCGGATGGAGTCCTGCTCGTGATGCACAACTCGATGGAAGCATCCGTGGAACGCCTACAGTGGAATGGGACCTGACGACATACACCATTTGGGGTAACAATTCTGGATACAGTCAGTCGTACATGGTCACTCTTGGAGTGGAGAAAGCTGAACTGACTCCAGACTCGGACAATGATAGTAACGATTCAGACTCGAACTCGTTGTACGTTCTATGTTGCCTACCGCTTCTCCTGTTGCTCCTCCTGGCCTTCCTCCTTCGCCGAAAGAAGTCAGTTCTACTCGACGCAGAGCCAGAACACACAACTTCCAAGCCGAAGTGCAAGAGCGGTTCAGGTACTCGAGAAAATCCATTCGTGGTTACACCAGTGGCCAACGTCACTTCTGGATCTCTCGTCTTCAGTAAGGAAGCATTCACGACGAAGGAAGTAGAACCTTCTGGTGCATACGATGCTCGGGACGAATACAACTCAGACAATGAAGGTCGATTCAAGGTTGTCAATCACCACATTGACGCTGACGAACTGGAGGATGACGATGTTGCTCTGGCACGACAACTCATCTCCGATGAAGACGGTGTACTCAAGTATCAATTGGCCTTTGATGACCGTGATGTTCCTTCCGATGCCTCGGAATCTTACGAAACGCTGTTCAAGGTAGGAAATGGCTCTGTTTACTTCAAGTGGGCTGTTGAAATTGCAAGCGACAAGAAATCCAAGGACAAGTCGAAAAAGAAGGCTAAAGTGGCTACTAAGGACGATGAAGAAACACTGAATAAGGCTCAAATTATTGCTGAAGCAACCGGTCGTTCAGTTGAGTCCATTGTTGAAGACTTAGATGATGACGGTGTAGTGAATCTATCAAATGAATCCAATGAACAAGCCGAAGCGGATGCAAAGGCTGCGAAGGAAGCCAAGGCAAAGGCGGAAGCCGATGCCAAGGCCGCTAAGCAAGCCAAGGCAAAGGCCGAAGCAGATGCAAAGGATGCAAAGGATGCAAAGGCACAGGCCGAAGCAGATGCCAAGGCAGCCAAGGAAGTCAAGGCAAAAGCCGAAGCAGATGCCAAAGCAGCCAAGGATGCAGAAGCTAAGGCAAAGGCAGAAGCGGACGCTAAGGCTGCTAAGAAGCAAGCAGCGAAGAAACCTGCAACTCAGGAAGTCAAGAAGCAAGAGGAATTGCAGCGAGTCAAATCTCGGGCAGATACCATTGACTTCAAGACTCTAGGAAAAGCCACAACTTCGACCTTGAAGACTGAAGTTAAGAAAGGTGCAACGACTTTGCAAGTATCTGATGCCTCCGAATTTGAAGATGCAGGTACAGCTGCCATCACCGACGAAAGTGGAAGTTCAGTCATCTCATGGACCGGCAAGGACGGTAACGCTCTCACCGGTGTCAAAGGTGTAACTCGCGTCTTTGGTACGGCGACCGTAGTTACGGTCAAGGACGACCTCCAAGTCATCAAGGGCATTGGGCCATTTATTGAAGAGAAGTTGAACGCGCTCGGCATCACTACCTATCGCCAAATCGCCAACATGGATGCGAAACTTGAGACACAAGTGAACGAAGCCATCGAGTTCTTCCCAGGCCGTGTAAAGCGTGACCAGTGGGCAAATCAAGCCAAGATTTTGCTCGGTGAAGATATCAAACTTGATGAAAAGGCTCTGCAACAAGCCGAAGAACTTGAACGCATTTCGAAGAAAGCAGAATCCATCGATTTCGCAACACTTGGTGTAGCGACTTTGGATCAAAAAGACGATCTTCAAATCATCAAGGGAATCGGTCCGTTTATCGCTGAAAAATTGTACGCGCTTGGCATTTATACCTTCGAACAAGTTGGAAACATGACGCCTGAAATTGAAGAACAGGTCAACAAGGCCATTGAGTTCTTCCCAGGCCGTGTCAAGCGAGACGAATGGGCGAAGCAGGCACGTGAATTACACAGTAACAAAAAGTGATATTCTCATGTTGAGGGTTGACGAAGCGCTTTTACTGTGAAAAACGAGCACCCAGTAACGGTGGGTTTTTGAGTACCTCACAAGAACAATTCCTTAGAAAGGTTCTATTCTATCCGACCTTTACCTCTTCCATGGCGTCCTGTTGAACGAAAGTTAGGGGGTATTTGGAGAAGTCCTATTGTTGGTATTCCCCAAGGAATTTGGATTGAATTTTATTTCAAACGGAAGTGAGAATATGGGTGGATTAAAACCAAGCGGTGACATGATGTATTTCCAGATTCGTATTCAGCATGAGCAAGCCGTGCATTTACCGGGGAATATTCTTACAAAGTTCTTCAGTAAAGTGGAAATGGTTACTGGGACAGGAGTTGTGGACTCCATCCCAACATGTATTCTCAGGGTAGAACACGATGGCGTCGACATCATGAATCTCAAAGATCAGATTAAAGGGAGTTTAATTATCGATAAAATTCTCCAAGAAGGCGATGATTATGCATACTTGAAAGCGAAAACTCCCGGACCGATTCAACTCATCATTGGAGCTGAAGATGAAGCGTGGATTATGCCACCAACGCATCTCTCAAGAGAAGGTGGTTTCTTTATGACAATTCATGGTACGCCGTCCGGACTGAAAAGAATCAAGGACAAATTAGAAGCATTGATTCCTGAAAAGATGGATATGCGAATTTCAAGGATGATTGTCGGCGATTGGATGTCTGCCCCGCAACTGACTAACAAGCGTCACTTAGCGATAAAAACGGCAGTTCAGATGGGGTATTACAGCGCACCTCGAAGATGCAATCAAAGTGATATTGCCGAAGTTTTGGGCGTTAAACAAGGAACCGTTGCAGAACATTTACAATTTGCTGAAAGCATCATCATCAACTCTTGGGCAGAACAAACGTCTCGTTCATAGTCCTCTCATCGTGATTACTGTTGCCAATACGAAAAGTAAACTTCCTAGGACAGTAAATGCTTTTTTGATAAACTTTGGTTCGTCCGTTTTCGATTTTATCTTCTCACCAAGATTCGACCAAACCAACATGGCGAGAATCCCGCCGGTTGTAGTAATGGTGGTGATTGTCAAAATCCCTCTGACACCCCCTCCAAAATCATCCAAAAATTTCGTCATTAACATGAACACCATGGCCCATTCCTTGCCATTAACATATTGCATCAAGACGCCGACTTTGAATCCTAATTTAGGGACCACTTCAGGAAAGTTTTGTATTTTTTCAGAACGTCCAAGATATAAAATGCCGAAGGCGATTAAAAACATGAATAACGACCCAACGATGTCCATTACAGTGCGAACTGTTCCCTCTTCATCAAACGAATCAACGGCCATACCGCAGATGAAATGTATGGAAATGAAGCCCAAAGCCATTCCAGCAATCAGTGGTAAATTACTTTTTTTTCCATGCACAACTGCATGAATTGTACAGGTGATGTTGTTCGGCCCGGGTGTGATTAAACCGGCAAGAAGTAATGCCAGTAAGTACGCTAAGGAATCCCATGGCATGCACACTGACTTGAAGTTCGAGGTATAGTCATTCTGTAGCGTTAGCAAAATGAGTGCTTATTTTCCAATGCTTATTTTTTCTTGAGAGGGCTCCCTGACATCGTAGAATTGGCTCGTCTTGATAGGGTTTGAGATGGTTTTTTTCCATCTGTTTTATTTTTAAATAACTTAATTTAAGGAATACTGATTTAAGTTAGTTTTTTGAGCACGCGGTATGAGAGGGGATGCCGTAGGTTTACCTCTCCTTCAGTCGGGCCACTCGCCAGTGTTGAACTTCAAATCCTTCAAATCGATTTTACTTGCTGTTTTGATGGTTTCAATGTCGCTTTCTGTTGGCATTGTTGAATTGAACCGGACACCGCTAGCAGGTGCCGATGTTGTGGCAAGTGTCGGCGCAGGTTGCGCGTTTATCACACGTGCCAGCGGCGAGGCAATCTACGTTGATCCAGTCAATGGTTCGGACGACTGGGATGGCACATGGTCGTGTCCAAAAGCAACTCTTTCCGATGCGCTGAACGATTCAGTTGCGAACGATGAAATCGTGTTGTACAGCGGCCGATACCACGAAAACGTCACTGTGGATAACAAGGACAACCTTCTGATTCGGGCTGCTGAAGGCGCCCGAGTTGTCTTTGATGGAACGCAAAGCATCGCTAATGACATGGGCGTGACATGGTCAACTGCAGATAGCGACGGCATTCAAGAAGCGATCTTGCCGGTTGATGGTTGGCAGTTGTTCTTGGCCTATGATGAACAAGTCCCCGCTCGATGGCCGAACGCTCAGTTTTCTGATAATACCGTTTTCAACCGTTCGTATTGGGCAGAGGGAACACTCACGGGCTCAAACAACGCCTACACCAAGGGTTGGCTGACAGACGCAGGCCCTGAAACAGGTGTTCATTCAGGACTCAATGAGACCATTAATGCTACAGGGTTAGACCCTGAGGGAGCCATTGCGGTCATGAACCTCGGCTCGTTCCGCAGCAACAGCCGGGAAATCACAGATTGGAATTCAGCAAACGGAACATTTGCCTACGATGGAACGGGTGTTGGATGGAAGACCAAGCATCATGCGTACTTCCTTGAAGGCAAGCGAGAACTCATCGATGTGGACGGTGAGTGGTGGTTTGACAACGCTAACAATCGGCTCCACTACCAGACGCCAACTGGTCAAGACGCCAACAATCTCGACCTCCGTGTCAAGGTTCAACCCTTTGCAATCGGCGTTGAGAACTCCGATGGAGTGACGATTCAAGGCATCGATTTCTTTGGAACAACAGTGAATTTCAACGAGTGCGATGGATGCAGTTTCACGAATTCCACTCTCGAGTATCCAAGCACTTCGAAGCGTGGCCTGGGCATTGCTGGGGAGTCCGAAGACGACCGATGGATGACCCGTTTCTATCGCAGCACCAAC
>CALJHE010000010.1 GCA_938075675.1 Candidatus Poseidoniaceae archaeon
AAACCACCTGTGTTCAACACATTCGACAGGATTTGATCGCCACAAGCCGATTGCGGCGAAGTCGAGTCTACTTGGTGAGTTACCATCGAGTAGCAACCGGTGTAGTTCTGTCCCTGCATAGGGTAATCTTCGACGTACATCTCAGTGTTCAATGCCAACATTGCGTTGAGTATTGCGGTTCGAGTCTGAACATCAAGTGTGGCTGGGTTGTACATCACTGGGTGAGAAGGTGCAGAACCGTAAGAAGGCAGCAAGATGTATTCTGATTCTGGAAGACACCACTCGGCATTCTCGCTTGCGTCATCCTTACCGCAGTATGAATCTACAGTGGAATCCTTTGCAAAGGCGACATCGCCGACTCCTTCTGTCAAGCACTTCACTGCGCCGGAGTAGGAGTAGTAAGGAGTACCTGATTCTGGAATACTTGCATTTTCGTTGAAGAACGAAGTGATGGTGTCACGTAGTGATTCAATATCATCCTGTGGACCAACGACTGGAGCATATCCTTGGGAGATAAGGTGGCCCATTGGCAGAAGCATGCCAGCAGATTTGAGCCAACCGGTGTGGCACGAGGTCTTTCCTGCCATCATTGCAAACGGATCTGTCGAATCATCATCGTCCAAGTAGGCGTTCGCAATGTCTGAACCGTTGAGAACGACTGCATGTGCGTCGTAGTGTGTGCGGCCGTCAGATTTGAGGTCTGCAGCCATAGCCGCAAGGCCGTATTCTTTCCAACCAACCCACGCTGCGCCACCGTCCATGAAAGCGATGTCTGCATTACCAAAGCGAAGTGCTTCAATGATAGCGCCTTCAGAAGTGACTGGGTATAGCGTTACTGTCACGCCAGTTTGTTCAGCGATGAAATCTGCTAGAACTTGTGGGTTCTCTGCTGGGTTTTCGTAATCGTCTTTCATTTCAAAAGCGATTCGAATGTTGGAAATGGTTGGAATCACTGAATCATTGATTTCGAACTTGGTATCGTAGTATGCCGAAATACCAGGTACGTCTTCAATCAAGTTTCCATAGGATGCAAGGTGTTCTACAGCAGTGGTAGCCGAAATTGCAGGTGTATTGAGAACATCACTGAGAATTGATTGACCCTCGGTTGAATCCTTCATAGCCACGAGTGCGTTTTGTACGAGCGTCATTGTATCTGCATCGCTGGTTGCCGGGTTGTACATCACCGGGTGGGAAGGCGCATTTCCGTACGAAGGCAACAAGATGTAATCGGATTCTGGCAAGCACCATGCTTCATTGGTTGTTGCATCCTCATTACCGCAGTAAGAAGCGATGGTCGAATCCTTTGCAAAGGCAACATCTCCGACGCCTTCGGAAAGGCACTTGACAGCACCGCTGTAGGAGTAGTATGGAGTTCCGGAGTCAGGTATGCTCGCATCTTCGTTGAAGAAATTCGTGATGGTCGAGCGCAACGATTCCACATCGTTTGCGTCTCCAATGACGTTTGCATACCCGTTGCCAATAAGGAAGCCCATTGGCAGGAGCATACCGGCTGATTTGAGCCATCCTGTGTGACACGAAGTCTTTCCAGCCATCAAAGAAAACGGATCGGTGGAAGGGTCATCGTCAAGGTGGGCTGCTGCAATTTCTGAATCCTTCAGAACGACTGCATGAGCGCTGTAGTAAGTTCGTCCATCGGACTTTTGATCTGCTGCAATTGCATCAAGGCCGTATTGTTGCCAACCAACCCATGCTGCACCGCCATCCATGAAAGCGATGTCAGCATTTCCAAAGCGAAGAGCTTGGAGAGCAGCACCTTCGGAATCAATAGGATACAATGAAACATCCATATTGAGTTCTTCACTCATATAATCTGCTAGTCTTTGAGGATTTTCATCAACGTTAGTATAATCGTCTTTGATGCTGTACGCAATGACGAAGTCTTCTAAGTTGCTTTCTTCTTTCTCTGAGCCGTCACTTAAACAGCCAGCAAGTGATGCTGTGGAGATTAGGAAGACAAGTATCGATGATTTTAGTGTTCGCGTTTTCATGCTACGACCTACCAGTTTAGGCCGCCCTAAAAACCGGATGTACATAAAGATTTAGGCCACCCTAAAAATTGGCGGCGGTCTTGGAGGTTGCCGCTAAAGAGGCTGCTGCTCACGAAGAGAGCCATTCCAATGCGTATGATTCTGCATACCGGTCAGAAGTCAAACCGGGGTGGCCAATTGGCCGTACGACAACCAAAATCTCGAGTGTTCCTCCCCAAGAACTGGTTGCAATGCATAGAACTTCTCCTACCTTGAGCCCCTCGTCTGAAGCACCGATGGAAAGACTTCGAAGTTCATACAGTCGAACCAGAACCGATTCGTCAACTCCTGCCGAGGTTGACGAGTAATGGTGTGTATCTTCCGCAAGCATTGGTACAAGCTTCATTTCGTCAACATCCAATCTGAACCCGGACAATTCTTGATCAAGAATTTCGATGGCTTGGTTGAGACGCCCCTGTTCCATGTTGAACAGTGAAGCAAGTGTAAATGCGGAAGATTCTGCCCCCAATGGCCCGTACTGGTAAGGTAAACGTAATGTCAAGGATTGAATGATTTCAACCTCGAGGCCGCTGGATTCTGGCAACATCAACCATGTGTATTGTTCACCGGATGGATAGAATGGCGCATTTGGGTTTTCTGTTAACAAGGGAGTGCCCCATTCCGATGGCGCCACTGGCTTGGAAACTGGTGAAAAGCCTCCAAGGAACAGCATGACGATTAGACCAACGCAAACGACAACTCTCGGCTTGCGATACGTTTCCCACGCCAACCGTCCAGCTGGACTGAGAATGGACAAGAAAAGCATCACTGGGCCTGCGATTAAAAATCCACCCGGTAAAATCCAAAGGAGAACAATGAAAGAAATAAGAGCATGAAAACCGTATGGACCGTACATTTCCTTCCATTCAGATTCAACTTCATCAGTGGATTTCCGAAGCACTGCATACACATGTACGGCGACAAAGACGATGAGAAAAATCGTCGATATGAAATCACCAATCATCTTCAACCCATCAATGGAAAGTACATTCTCAACATGAGCCTTGGGGTTTGAACAGCATCAAACGGTAGATTGTCAAACCTCGACCTCCACGCCATGCCATGGAGGAAGTGGTTCTGCGGCTCGAAGGAGCAACATACAGGCACTCAGTCTACGCACCACGTCCACTGAAACCATGGCGTCGCATCAAAGGACCTGGTATCTTTGAGACCAATTTAACTCTTCAAAAAGGAACAATACTCGGCCTTGTAGGTCCAAACGGCGCGGGCAAAACGACCCTTCTACGCGTACTAGCAGGGATTTTACCGGTACACCGCGGCCGTGTTTATTCGGGTAGCGAAGAAGTCGTGCTCGACCGACAGCAACTGCGCCAAAGTGTCGGACACATGCCTGAACAAGTTCGTTGGCAAGGAAGGAAGACTGTTCGACAAGCTCTGCTTGAACTTGGTGAGATGCGACATGCAAACGAAAAACGAATCGATGGAATTCTCAAACTCGTAGGCCTCAGTAGTCGGAAGGATTCTGCCCTAAGTGAATTAAGCCAGGGAATGCGTCAGCGGCTAACCCTTGCAGTCGCTCTGCTTGGCTCACCAAAAATCCTCTTGCTGGACGAACCACTCAATGGTCTTGACCCCGTTGGAGCGGCAGCGTTTATTTCACTGCTCAAAACGTTGACTGGAAAAGGCGTTTCAATCGTCCTATCATCGCATCAAGTTGAAGGCCTTGCCGGAATTATTGACCGATTAGCATTGATGCACAGAGGACATATTCTGGCGGAAGGTACTCTAAGGGAAGTAGCGAAAGGTTTGCACCTTGACAGTAAGACCGAAATCAAAGGAACCGGTCAAGTTCCTCACTTTAGCAAATACGAAATTCAAGACGCGGATGTTGAAATCGAAATTCAAGACAACCATTGGTCTGCACGGCTCGAGCAGGCACAACCACACTTACTTGCCAAATTGATTAACGACGGGATTGAAATTACTGAGTGGGGTATTCGCCAACCCAATGTGGTCGAAATGCTGTGTGCTGCAACTGGACAATCCATTGAAGATGTAGGTCTCGAAGTAGCGTCCAACGCATATGTGCCGCTACGAACGTTTGGTGGTGAAGAAGAATGAGCGATTTCACCCGTGTCATGAAATTGGCGAAACGTCTCACGTTTGAACGGATGTTCTCTACTCGGATGTACATCATGCTCCCTGTTTTGTTGCTGTTTATCCCGGGCATGGCTTGGGGTTTTTCAGACCCAAACATTGTCCTACCCGGAGGCCATCAACCTGAGAGTGCAATGGAGGTCCTTTTCTATGCCAGCCTCGGTGTTGTATTCGGAGCAACGATGTGCGCAGTTTTACTTTCCTATGACGCTGTGAGCCGTGAACGAGCAAGCGGGGTTTTGGAACTCCGACTTTCACAACCCATGCCGAGAGCGCATCAATCGTTGGCAATGATTCTCGGCTCATGGAAAGCGATTCTCATTCCAACATGGATTCTTCTCATCATCTCTGTGTTCATCGTGAGATATCGGATGGGGGAATGGATTTCATTTGCTGACTCCCTCGTCTATTTCTCTTCGACTGCACTTATTTTGTTGTGGTACATTCTCTTCACTTTGTTAGCATCGTCATACACTCGAGAACAAGGAACAGCGATTTCGTTTGGTGTTGGAATGTGGTTTCTTTTCACTTTCCTTTGGGCATTAATCACAACAATGGTGGCCTTTGCGTCGGGCGTTTCCATTGGTCAAGAGAACGACGCTTCGTGGATCATGCTGGAAGGTGCTTTGGATTTACTATCACCAAACGGCGTGTACCATCACTTGCTCGAAACACGATTACCACAAATTGACCGAGGTATTGTTGCGTGGCAAAGTTGGTTCATGGGCTTACTCTGGACGGTGCTCCCTTCTTGGGTATTCATTCGTAGAATGGAAAAGATACTTCCTTGAGGTAAACGCGGATATTGGAGGCTCACATGAGCGAAAGCCTCTTTGAGGCATTATGTCAACGTCAATCCATGGCAGCACGCACAACGGTCGGCCCTTCCAACCTCCAAACTCAGATTTTTACTGCATTTTTGATGGTCTTTTTGATGTTCTTCATGGGTACATCTTCACTCTACACTCCTCAAGAAACGCTGTCAAACGAGGACAGTGAATCACCTACGAACGGCCGTCAAGGACTTTCCATTGAAGACGAATGTGAAGGACTGAAATTCGAAGATCTCTTCGATTACGATTTTGCTGATTTCAAGGTCTACATTGGTGACGATTGGGCGACAGCGGAAATGGATGCTGGTGCGTTTGTAAACGGTAGTAAATCTGCAGTTGTTCGCGACAACCTCGATGGCTTGTTTGAGGGACTTTCTGGAGGAGGCAACGATTACATCAGCACCGATGAAAGAGATGCAGTTCGTGCTATTGGCCCAAAGTGCATTGGAGCAATGGATACCCGTATCGGTATGAAAGAAGGCAGTCCGCACCGAGGCGCCCCTGATTGGAATAACCTCACATTTGTCGAAGATGGAATCGGGTTAGAAGAAATTGACCTCGTACCTGCAAACCACCCTGAGGAGCGTTCGTGTCAAAATCTAGGATCAGCAAACGGGTGCAAAGAAGTTCCTGTGAGCGTCACTGACGACCTACAGATCATGATGTTCTTGGCGCAAGACCAATCGAACAATGTCCGCTTTGACAAACTTCCCAACGATGGGGATTCAAACTTCACATTGGCATTGAACGTCACCAACATGTCGTTCGCTCACCTCGAATTGAATTTCCCACTCAAGCAAGGATTGCGTATGAGTAATTATTCCATTCAAGACACCGTCACCAACAGCGACGGAACGATGACCGTTACCGAAAACACGGACCTTGCGGCTCCAGAGGCGCTTTACCTTCCTGACGGCCGACTCCGTGTCAACCAAGTGGTGACCTATGCTGCGAATGAATATCCTATTCAACGCGATTTATTCCTTGATTTTACGACCATGGCCCCTGAAACCAATGAGGCACCTGAGTGGTCCTCAAACGCTCCAGAGGACGGAACAGTCATTCCAATGTTGGATGGGCAGAACGTCGTCGTGGCAGGTGAAAAGACCGAGATGTGGGCCACTGATGACAGTGGATGGGGAATGGATTGCACATTCATCGAAAGTGGATGGACTTCATCGCTTGATGGTGAAGGGAACTTTATCGTCGAAAACCAAAATTCCCAAGCCACTTCTTCAGGCGCAGAATGCTACGTTGTTGACCCATTCGGTGAAACTTCGATCGATTCACGTAACTGGACATTTGGTGAAGTGTTTACCTCAACCGCTGTTCTTTCCGCAACCGGAGACAACATCGAGTTCACACTCTCTCCAACCGGTTTAGTAAATGAAATGTCGATTAATGCACATGCACACCAGTCGAACGCAATGGGACAAATGAGAACAACCACGCTGGCTTCTGATGATGCAATTCTCACCCTTCCACTCGATGGTCTGTCACCTGGAATGGTCATGGTCATGGGACAAGCACAGAGCTCGACCATGCTCGACTTGGACTTCATGTTGAACTTCGGACTCAAGAAGGCAAGTCTTGCCCCACTCATTACCGTTTCAAAGAACCTCGACGGAATGAACGCTACATGGGAAGCCAACGGACTCACATTCACGCTCAAGGGCGATGTGTTGGACCCAGACGGTGAAGATGTTACACTCTCCCTCCTCCTGTGCGGATATTCCACCAATGATTTCCTACGTGATGGAAGTGGATGGGAAATCAACGTTAACATCGTTTCCTGCTCATCCCAGAACCCACCAGTTACTGCTTACGACATCGTTTTGACTGCTACCGATGAATCCGGTACGATGACGACATACACTGTGTTTGTCCCAGATCCATACGCCTCAAACGACGACACATCAAACACCGATGACAGCGGAGAAGATTCTGAAGAAGAAGGGCTGCCAGCATTGTCAATGATGGCAACACTGAGCATCACAATGCTTGGAGCAGCGTTTGCCGGAAGACAACGAAGAGACTGATGGCTTGAACCGGCATCCTCAAAAGAGGGCGTTCGGCCCAATAAGCAGGTGAAGGTATGTTTACGGGTGTAATTGAGTCCAAAAGCCATGAAGGTGGTTTTCTTGTTTCATTCACCGGTTCATCACCGGCCTTGGAATCAATAATAATCAACGCTGAGTCCGGGATTTACATCGGTAAAGTCGATGGAGTCCTGGGCAATACCAACGCTCCACTCGCTCACGTGGCCCATATCGACCGAAAACTGGACCTCGACGCACTCATCGGAGCGGAAGTTGGAATTCGTCCAAAAAAACAACGTGAAGAACGAAGCCGTGGCTCTGATAGAGACGGTCGAAGAGGAAACGACGGAGGATACCAGAGCAGAGACCGACAAGGTGGACGATTCGATCGAAACGACCGAGGCAACAGAGGCGACAACCGTAGCGGTGGCGACTGGGATTGTCCAAAGTGTCAAAATTCAAACTTCGCATTCCGAAACGAATGCAACCGATGCGGTGAACCTCGCGGCGGTGGAGGCCGTGGACGAAGCGATGAGCGTCGGGGCGGTCGAGACGACCGTGGATACCAGAGCAGAGACCGACAAGGTGGACGATTCGATCGAAACGACCGAGGCAACAGAGGAGACAACCGTAACGGTGGCGACTGGGATTGTCCGAAGTGTCAAAATTCAAACTTCGCATTCCGAACCGAATGCAACCGATGCGATGAACCTCGCCGTGGTGGCGGTGGAGGCCGTGGACGAAGCGATGAGCGTCGAGGCGGTCGAGACGACCGTGGTAACCGAGGCGGCCGAGGTGGAGAAATCTACAATGACAACGATTGGGATTGTCCGAAGTGTCAAAATTCAAACTTCGCATTCCGAAACGAATGCAACCGATGCGGGGAGCCTCGTGGCGGTGGAAGCCGTGGACGAAGCGACGACCGTCGAGGTGGTCGAGACAACCGTGGCCAAGGAAACAGAAGCGGAGACCGTGGAGGATATCAGAGCCGCGACCGACAAGGTGGAAGGTTCGACCGAGGCAACAGAGGCGGCAACGAAGACCGACGTGATGGCGACTGGGATTGTCCAAAGTGTCAAAATTCAAACTTCGCATTCCGAAACGAATGCAACCGATGCGGCGCATCACGTGGCGGCGGTGGCGGTGGCGGCGGCCGTGGACCTCGAGGGTACACCCGAGATAGACCGCAACGAAGCGACTCTGGAGGACGACCTCCCCGAAGAGATTCTGGAGAGCGACCACCACGAAGAGAAGGCGATAGACCACCAAGAAGGGACGGTCGAGACCGACGAAATGAACGGGGGTATCAAGACCGTGGATCATACAATCAAAATCGTTCTCGAGGAGACGAGCGTCAGCCAGAACGCAAATCCCGAGAGCCACGCACATTTCGCAAATCCCGAGGAAACGGCCCCGGCCATGCCCACAACCGGCCTCCGAAACCATTGACTCGAGACCGAGACGATTGAACGGTGATCAAGCATGAGTGCTGAACATCACTACCTTAACGCCGTTGAAGCATACGACGAAGGTAAGGCCGAAGAGGCATATGAGGAAGCTCGTAAAGCCGTCAAATTAGACCCTGGCCACATCGATGCATGGCAACTCTGTGCTGAGACTATTCTTCCACCGAAAGGTGAGAAACCAACCTTGATTCAAGCAGCCAAATCTCTTGCTGCCGTACGTAAAATCATCGAACTGGACCCGAATAGAACTGCAATGTGGATGCTGGGAGGCCGCTTACTGTCGGATGAGCTCGGACTTCTCAGCGAAGGGCTGCAATGGTGGCAAGACCTTCGCCACCACTTACCAAAAGAAGTCACGCCACTTGTAGAACAAGCCTCACTGCTGGCTGACATGGGTCATTACCTTGAAGCCAAGTACAGGCTTGATACCATTATTGAAGAAAACATGGACGGAGGGCCAAGCCAAATAGCGAAAATTCATCAACTGCGAAATCAAGTGATTGCTGCAGCAAATCTCCAACCAAGTGAACACTTCAAACCGTGGGAGAAGCATCACAACGGCTGGGGTGCCATTGAATCAAAAATGGGTAAAGGTCCTGTTTCCGAAAGTTTCCTTTTTTTGATTACCACAGTTCCGGTCTTGTTTGCAGTGGTTCTTTTTTCAAGACAACTCGCCGGAGAAGGATGGGGGGCATTTTGCCTAACGAGTCTCATTGTTTTTGCAACTGTGCTGTTTGGAATGCGCACTTCAAAGAAGATGTTCCACAACATCAATCGACCAGCGTTCAACCTTCTTCGAGCGATGAACTTTGAAGCGAATACTGGCTATTCAGTTATTCATGAAGAGATCCGAACTTCTACACTGTACATGTACATCATGCAGAGAAAGCCTGTTGCATGGCAAGAACGAATGATCAAAATTATTGAAGACAACTCACCGCTACCGAAGAACTGGAAACCCCAGTTCCCGGACTTCGATTCCCACCTTGATGAGATGGGATTCATTGAAGATGGTGAGGAAGACGCCTTCGAGCAGTTTGAAGAAGAGTGAAATAACCTGATTGAGATGCGACCAAGTAGCATTCAAATACCGTTTGAATAATTAGAGACGGCGGTTTCCTAATTTCGTGAACACAACAGACGAGCAGGCTGGAGCATGGACTGAGGCATTTGAATCAGGGAAATTCATACGTAAATCCAGTGAATTTCGCGACCGCATTGCAAAGGGTGAAATCTTTGATGTTGAAACCGGGAGATATCACCTCTACATCTCCCATGCATGCCCATGGGCGCATCGTACCCTCATTACCCGAAAACTGCTCGGACTTGAGAACCACATTTCAGTGGATGTCGTGGATTGGAGAATGAAGAGTGATGGCTCATGGTCGTTTAACCCAGAAGAAGAAGGAGCAACTGCGGACACAATAAACGGTGAAAGCAGTCTTGAAGGAGTGTATAACCGTGCTTTTTCAGGCTGGAGCGAAAGCCGTCGAATTGGTACTGTCCCCGTCTTATGGGATCGTCAGCACAGTACCATTGTTAACAATGAAAGCCGTGAAATTATCAGAATGTTCGATGCATTTGCGAGTGCAGGAATGGGGAATGGAACTTCGCTGTGTCCCATCGAACTACGTGATGAGATTGATGCCATGATTGATTCAAATTATGAGCCGGTGAACAACGGCGTCTATAAATCTGGATTTGCGAGAACACAAGCAGCATACGATGAAGCAGTAACCGCACTCTTTGCTCGTCTCGATGAATTGGAACTTCACCTTGAGAATCGCGAATGGTTGGTCGGCGAAGGTAGAGGTCAACTTACAGAGGCCGACATATGTCTCTTCACTACGCTGGTTCGCTTTGACTTGGTCTATGTCGTTCACTTCAAATGCAATCTTCGAAGAATCATCGATTACCCAAACCTCCAATCTTTCGTCGAGCGAATGATCGATTTACCAGGTGTGAAGGAAACATGCCATTGGCATCACATCAAGGCACATTATTTTTGGTCGCATCAAAACATCAACACGTTCCGAATAATCCCGCTTGGGCCACTTGAGGGCGCTCACACGCACTGAGGAACCATTCCGATGTTCTAGACGGTGGCTGCGAGTAATGCATCCATTCACAATTCAAATCTGGTGACAGCGTCCGCAGACGTAGACCGTCAAAGCCGTCCTTAGCTTACGCTCGTAACCTACGCTTCAGTGAACCGAAGGTCACTGTTGACTTTGCGCATACTGCATAGCATATTGCTGAGCATATGCTGCTGCGGTTTGGGCATCGTATCCTTGTGCGGTAAATTGCTGGTAATACTGTTGGTAAACTGCTTGATCCATGGCAGGGGCTGCCGCTGGAGCAGCGGCTGCCGGTGCGGCAGCAGCGGCTTGAGTCGAGTATTGCTGTGCATAAGCACGGGCAGTTTCCTCAGGATAACCTTGAGCAATCAGTTGCTGAACGTATTGCTCAGTTTGGTCGACAACGCCACCAAAGCCGCTGTCGGTCATTGCAAAGTTCTTGACATCATCTTCCCCGTTTCGACCAAGGAAGAACATGGTTCCAACGATAACCAGCAACAGAATGGCGCCAATCATAATTGGGACTCCTAGGCCACCAAGAGCGCTTTCAGACGAATCTTCTCCGCTGTTCGATTGAGGTTCAGACCAGTTTCCGTCGACGAATGTCCAAGCACCGGACCATTCACATTCACCATCGATGAATACAAATTCGCCACCTGCTGCCTCCGCTTCCGCAGGTGCTTCTAGTCCTTGACACGCTGCCAATTGGAATTCCTGCCACTTGACAATCACGTGGCGTTCATCTGGTGCTTGTCCTTCGTAGATACGAATAAAGACACGCTGGCTAAGAGATTTGTTGGTGTAGAGTTCCTCAAGAGAGAGTGTGAGGGAGAATGTATCTCCGTCACCCAAACCGCTTTCTGTCTTCGCCCATGTTTCGTCGTTCTTCATGTTGAACTTCTCAATAGCGCTTGCAGAGAAGCTGTCTTCCATGAATGCAATCTCGACATAAACATCGTTCTGAGATTCTGCACCCGAAAGAACTGTACCAGAGACGGTAATTGTTGGTGTAGTCACCCGAGAGTTGTTGAGATCAAAGTTGATATCAACGTCCGGTTCATCATCGCCGAAGTCGTTAGGAACGACTACGAAGTACATTCTGTGCTTCTCAGAGAATTTATCTGCGCCGTCAAAGACGACCAGTTCAATTCGGATTTCTGTGTTTGATGCACCGGTTGTGTCGGTTGTAAGGTTACGGAATGTGTAAGCAAACAAACCGTCACTGGCGGCTGTTTCAACGAATTCGTGGCCTTCGATATCAAAGTCGTCATCGCCGTATGGAGCGTCGAACAGAACCTTCCATTCGTAGCGTTCAATGCCGTTTCCTTCGAGCGCATCCTCGTCTGAGGAGTTACCCGCATCGAAATACACGGTAACTTCACCGTTGTTCTCGTTCAATCGGATTTGGTGTACATCCCATTCTTTCGATTGAATGGTGTTGGTTCCCAAGAATTCGATTTGTTCAGCGTAATCATCTCGCATGTCGATTTCTGCATCTGCAGTTGGTCGGAACGCGTCTGCATAAACATCGTTTGTTTCAACGGTGACTGTAATGACACGGGAGTGGCCTTGAGCATCGTGAAGAATGAGGGTAATGTCCCATTGTTCGCCTTGTGTACACCCAGTAGCAGATGCGAGGTCGGTCTTACAGAACATCATCAACGGGTTGTTGTCCGTGGTGTGTGAAGTTCCGCTTGCCATGGTAGCACCAGTCCATGATGTTGGTCCATCGATGATCCAGTCGGTGTTCAACGACTCAGACGTATCAGTTACAAAGGAGAAGGTTAGTTCTGCGTTGCTCTTGATGTAGTAGTCCTTGTATCCGCCTGTGCTCGGGTCGTTATCTGGGATGATACCGTTAATTTGCAAGTCAAGCCCGTCTCCTAGGACACCAAAGCCTGTTGGGTAAGGTGTCACTTGGTAACTGAGCATGTTACCGAGAAGAGGCAGTGTTGTACTGTCTGCACGCTCGGAGTGGGTAGCAACGTCAATCGTCGAAACAATCAATCCACCGGCTTGGTAACTGCAAACACCCAGGATAGTGTCCTTTTGTTGTGCTTGGGTGCCGTCTTGGCGGATGATTCGTTGGAAAGTTCCGTCTTTCTTGGTTTCACTGTAACCGCCACAACGTTCTGGAACATTGTTTGCACTCTGGGAGTTCGTGTCCAAAACCGCCATTGCGACGGTCGAAGATGCATCGAATCCTTGGAACGCAGCCAAATCCACATTTTCCATGAGTGGGTGGTATGGATCTGCAAAGTTTGTTTCAGCATAGGTGATTGGACTCTCTCCGAGGTTCTTGCTTTGGATGTTCAGTCCAAACGGAAGACGCCCGTTTAGTCCTTGGTCAAGACCGTATACCTGGCTTCCTTGCGGACCAAGGTGAGCCTGTACAGTTCCACCAGCATACATGAAGCCCTCAAGGGTGTTCTTGTTCGCTGTTGAACCGAGCTTTTGATAGTAACCTCGGCCACCGTTTTCGATGTCCTTTGCAGCAATATCGGTTTGCCATGGGAGCACAATCTTGTCGTAGTGGGTAAACCAACCACTGAGGAAGTAAGTGTCCCAGTCGTTGATGTCAAATTGTGTGTAGGTCATTCCAAGGATGTTCAAGTCTTCCTTAATCGCTGATGTGCGAGGGGAAGTATCCGAAAGAATAGCCACATCCACCGAGTCAGCAAAGGTTGCGTGGAAATAGCGAACGTTTCCGGACGGGTTTCCGTTTGCGAGTTCCGCATCAAAACTGATGTTGTATTTGTGTCCATCTTGCCATCCGTTCCACGGAGTGAAAGACACATCGATCAGTTGGTGCGAATCGAGAGATTGTGCAGGTCCTGCTGTAGTCGTGTGAGCTTGTGAACCGGCGGTCATATCGAAGATGTTCATGTTGAACACATAGTCGCCTGCTAGAACACCGTTGGTTGCCTGGACGGCCCAGTTGTGGGTAAGTGCGCTGTCGATTGGCATAACACATTCCAGGGTTTGGTCGTTGAGACAGTTCAGGGTGTTTGGCTTGCCCAGCGTAATGTCCACTGATTCAACGTTGAAGATTACAGTCTCGCGGTTGTTCGAAACAAACAATTCGTTGTCATTGAACCATGGCTTACCTACCGTTGTGTTGTCGAAAATAGTCTCGACATCAATTTTGTAGACACCTGCAAAGAACTCGTGGCTGGCGATAAGGTCGGTAGACATCATGTCTGCGTCGATGTTCGTCTTGGAAATCGTGTAAGCGTTGTCTTCAATGAAGGTGAACTCTTGGAGAGATATATTGTTGAAAGCAACTCCTTTGAACCCATCGTTGACTCCATTTCGGCCGTCATCATCGGATTGGAATTCAAAGTTGATATCAACCGTAGAACCAGCCAATGACATACATTCGAATGCCCAGTCCGAGGTGTCTGCGGAAGAGGTGTTGAGCGCATACAGGTGCGTCAAGTCGATGCTTGTAGTTGTAACAAGGTCATTTGTGTTGAAGAAGACGTTGTAGTTCGTGCCGGAGCCATCGGTCGTTGCATCGTCTCCAATGTATGAAATCTCAGCGAAATCAATTGGTTCAGATTGGTTCACGATGTTATCGCCGTTTTCGTCAACTTGACACGTGCCATCTTCGTTGTAATCGTTCCATTGTCCCATAACGATGCTGCTGTATGTCGCACCGTCGCGCAGGATGTCGAGGGTCATTGCTGCATAGTCATTGACATCGACGATGCTCGTTCCATCGGAATCAATACCGTAGAATGTGTCTGCATAGTATTCGAAGTTCAGAGAGACGAAATCGCCGCTCATAGAAGTCAAATCAACATCCGGGATGGTCAGAGTCTCGTTTGCCCATGCGTCACCGTAGCCGTTCGAACCGGTATCACAAGGATGGCCAAACCAATAGCCGTGGTTGTTGAATATTTTCTCTTGACAATTGTTTTCGTTGTAGACTGCACCTTGTGGGTTTTGGCTCTCTTCGTATCGATATCCGTCTGCACCGCCTTCGAATGTCTCTTCACACAGAGCACTCGGTGTACCACAGTAAATGTCTGAAGGGGTTGCCGAGTAAACAGTAGCTTTGACATCATAGTCAACTGCGGTGTTTCCGTAATTGTTGGTAGCGACTTCAATGTCAAAGATTCCTTCCGCATACAATCCTCCAGGATTGAAGTATTCGAGGTTCTCGACCATTGGGTCGTAGAGGTTGAATGGAGTGATATATCCGACAATTTCGTCGTTTTGACTCTGTTCATCCCATGAATTTCCGGATAACACTGCAGAGATACGATACGTCGTATCGTTGAGGAGGTCAGCAGAAATCGAAGTGGTGAATTCTTGACCTGGACCCAGATTATTCAGTGGAACATTCGCTTGTTGAACTTGTGGATTGGGTTGGAATGCAGTTGTTTGTTTCCAAATAGTTAGATTGTCGACTGCATATCCATCGCGTCCTGACCACTCAGACTCGTTGTCGCTGGAAATTGAGCCTTCAAATCCAGTTCGCAATCGGAACCGGATATCAACGGTCTCACCAGCCCATGGGCTGAGATCGAATGCTCCGACGCCTTCTTCAGTGAAATTGTTCCAACCGTAGTATGTTCCAAAAGAGTATACACCGTAGTAGTAGATACCTTCAGGTGCGCCACCGATTGCTTGCTTGTACATGCGGTCCATATCGAATCCGCCCCACATAGATTCTCCAGATGCACATGCTCCGGCGAGTTGTGCGCTTTGTGGGCAAGAAATTGTTGACCATCCGGTTTCAACGCTGCCGATTTCAATCATGGCAATGTCGTCCCAAACATCACCAGCAAGGTAATTTCCGGATTGGTCCAGACTTCCAAGGACTCCGTGGCCCAAGTGTCGGAACAGTTCTAGACTCATGAAAGCACGGTCAGAGCCTGTCAAGTCGACGTCCTCCAAGACCATTGCATCGTCCCAATTACGGCCATATCCGGACCATGTATCACCACTGGAATTGGTCTCGTAGTATCCAGCCCACATGAAGTCGGTCGGATTGTTGTAGTTTGCCGAAACGTTTGGATCATTGTTGTTCGATGTGCCACCAACTGAATTGTTGGTTTCTTCGTGCCACATCGTAGCTTGGTCGACGTATTCTTCGTAGGACCAAGTACATCCGCTGCATGAAGCCTTATTCTCCGGAGCATCCCAGTCCATCTCATAGACCGTCGTATTGGACGAATTTGGAGCGTCGACAATTTTGAGTTCGACATCGAGAGTGGCTTGTTGACCGTTGAGAACATCCATTCCAGTGTTGGTCACTGTGACATTGATGTTGCGTGTTCCTTCGCCAACAATTCCATAGAATTTGTCAACAGGTGAGATCTCAATGGATGAAACGGACAAATCCTTACTGTCCATTTCAATCACTGAAACGGTATCGTATTGACCTTCCCAGCCGAAGTTGTCTCTCCATCCGCTGAAACGCCAGTTAGCGTGACCGATAACCAAGTCATCAGAGGAACCACTGGAACCTGCAAGTTGGCCGACGTCAACAACGTTTGGCCTGCGACCTGCAGCGTACGAAAGCGGGTTGAGGTGGCCACCGTTACCGTTTGAAAGGGTCACTTGAACCGTAGTTGGGAAGTTTAGGTAAAATGAGGAAGTTGAACCGCCAGCAGAATCCGATGTGTTTTGTTGATAAGCGATTGTCGGGTTGATGAAGTCGGGCTCTTGGTCGCCGTTAAGGTCAGCGATTGCGACCGACCACGAGATGTAAGGGCCGAAGTAAGCCAGCGAAGGTGAGGACCAAGTTCCAACAGCAGAAGAGGTAACGTAAGTTACATTCTCGAGATTGCTGTCCATCATCACAATGGAATCAATTACATTGTCGCCATCCATGTCTCCAATATCAAATTCTTCGGAAGTTACGGTGTTCATGTTAATGACGTGAGTGTTTGGTGGAGGGCTTGTTGCGCTGAATGTGAAGGTGGCAGGATAAGTGTTGGTTAGACAACTGAATTCAATGATTGTCATGTTATCGTCGTTTCCGGGGTTTGTGACTTGGCCAGTTCTGTAGTCAACACCTTCTGCACGCTGCAGCCACAAGTCATCATCCGTACATGTGCCTGAAAGGCCACCTGTTTCGGTTTCTCCCCAGTCGCCGACTTCCAGATTCTGGTATCGGTCTGATGTGGAGGAACCAAGCGAAGTGACTGTGCCTTGTGTGTTGCTGGTGATTGGACCACGGTATGTGACCACACGTTGTGTGGCTAAGTCACCGAGCAGATCAAGAACAAAAATATCATCATTACCGTCTTGGTCTGCGTCACCCACTGTCAAATCCCAAGCGTAGAAGTGAGTGAAGCGAGCGCCAATGCTCCATGATTTTTCGTTGCAGCCACCGTTTTCAATGACGGTTACGTTTCCAGGGTCACCTGCTGGTGCTCCATTGTCATCGGTCTTGAACGGATTGTTGCGCTGATAGATGACAATGTCTGTTGCAGAGTCGCCGGTGAACTCACCGACTTCAATAAATTGAACATTGGAAAATTCGTCCCACTCGGCGTTACGGCTGGTGTTCTTAGAGACCCAAACGTCTTGTCGCTCGCTAAAATCACCGTTTCCATCGTTCCATAGGATACTGATGGTGTGGGTTCCGTCGGTCGCCATTGCCAAATCATTGTGTCCATCGCAGTTGAAGTCGCCAATAGCAACATCCTGAGGGTCACGGTTTGTCGTGTATGAACGAGCCATGGACGCACTCGCTGTTGAAGCGATGGCAGCGGTGGTCGAAAGTAACATCAGCATGACAAGGAACATGCTTAGGGCGCGGCTCTTGAGGTGGTGGTTCTTGGGAATCATCAACATCACTAACCTTCTCCAACCCTTGTTGCACTTTAATTCCTTTGCTTTCAAGTTCTCAAATGAAAACACCAAAAAGACCTGCAGTGACCCGAATAGTGGTTTAGAAAACCGAAGGAAAAAATTTCGGGAAAACGGCAGAGCATTTCAGGCGCTTTCAACTGAATTTACCTGACAACCAACGAGGTGAAGGGCCCCATCCGGTAGCATCTCCGCCGTGAACTTTGACGAGTTTACCTGCGGTGAAAAGGGACTCCAACCAAACTTCAAGTGTTGTGCCCTCACGATTACCGAGTCTTTTGCTTGCAATTTCTTCGATATCTTCCGTCTTGAGAGCCGTGATACCATAATCTCGTACAACAAGACTGAGCAGTTCTCGGAGCCACGCTTCTGCCATTGGGTCGACGCTCATTGCGCCTTGAACAGGACGAGGAGGTTCCATTTCTTCTAATGCCTCCATCAATTCAATTGGATCGGGACGTACGGGCGCTTCAAGGCCGAGAAGGTCCAGTTCTTCTTCGAGGTTTAGCTGGCCAATTGGGCGGCGAACCACGGGGATTCTCGAAGGGTCAGGCGTTGGACCCATATCTTTGGGTTTCTGAGGCATCGAGGACGAATCACCGCCCTCAAAATCTTCATCGTCATAATCGGCAATATCAATGCCAGAGGTGTTTGTAGGGCGCATTTCAGTTGCGATTGGCATGGTCCAACCCACGCCTTCAAGACCCAAGTCAGAAACATGTTTCTTCACCCAAGACGCTTCGCCCTCTAAGACAACATGGACATCATGTTCATCCGCACGGAAACGGTAGCGAACTTGACCCCTTAATTCAGCCATCATTCTCATTCCAGTGCGTCAAGGGTATTCAAGTTGATGTATCAGGCTCACTCTTGTTTTGCTAATTGTCTCAAAACAGTATGCAGAATACCGCCGTTACGATAATATTCAACCTCAACTGGAGTATCCAATCGAACTTGAGCCTCAAAAGTGGAAACAGTACCGTTCGGATGGGAAGCAGTAACAGTTAGCATTTGCAAGGGTTCGACATCATTCGACACGGGTATCGAAAACGACTCGGTTCCATCAAAGCCGAGTGACTCGTGTGATTCTCCATCAACAAAAGTCATTGGCAAAACGCCCATTCCGACAAGATTGGAACGGTGAATTCGTTCAAACGAAGTTGCAATAACCGCTCCGACACCGAGCAAGTATGTTCCTTTAGCAGCCCAGTCGCGAGACGAACCAGTACCGTACTGACTACCAGCGAGAACAATCTTTGGCCCGTCGTATGAACGGGCAGCATCGTAGACCGATGTGACTTCTCCTGTCGTGAAATCCGTAGCAAAACCACCTTCCGTTCCTGGAGCCATTTGGTTGCGAATTCGTACGTTCGCAAACGTCCCACGCATCATGATTTCATGGTTACCTCGGCGGCTACCAAACGAGTTGAAATCTCCTTTAGCAATTCCACGCTCAACCAACCACTTACCGGCTGGCCCATCTTCGGGGAACGAACCTGCTGGAGAGATGTGGTCTGTCGTTATGGAATCGCCAAGTTTCAACAAAACCCGGGCATTGTCGATGCTCGAAATTGGCTGAGGTTCTGCAGAAAGGCCTGAGAAGAAGGTTGGTAAACGAATGTAGGTCGAATCTGGTTGCCATGGGTAAAGTGGACTTGGTTCAGATGGAATACTGTCCCAGCGTGGTTCATTCATGGCATCAGCATATCGTTGGCGGAACATTTCTGGTGTAATCACATTCAACGCTTCTTGCAATTGTTCATCGCTTGGCCATACATCATGAAGCATAACCGGGGAACCATCTTGTGAGTATCCGAGAGGTTCTGTTGACAAATCGACTTCAAGTGAACCTGCAAGTGCATATGCAACAACCAACGGAGGGCTTGCCAAATACGACGCCTTGACCTTACCGTGAACCCGACCTTCGAAGTTTCTATTGCCGGATATAACTGAACCAACGATGAGGTTTGCTTCATCAATAGCCGAATCAATGGCTTCTGGCAGTGGCCCAGAGTTACCGATGCATGTCGTGCATCCGTATCCAACTACGTTGAACCCTAGAGCGTTCAAATCATCTTGGAGTCCTGATGCCTCATAGTATTCGGTTACGACACGGCTACCGGGGGCGAGAGAGGTTTTGACCCATGGTTTGACTTCAAGACCGTGTGCACGAGCGTTTCGAGCAAGCAAGCCAGCAGCAAGCATGACTCCCGGGTTCGAGGTATTGGTACAAGAAGTGATAGCGGCGATGACGACATCACCATGATTCAAGTCGTAGGTTTGACCGTCGTTTGTAACAATGGCACCGTTGGAGAGTTGGTCTTTCGAAAGGCCGTGTCCGTGGTGTCCGAGTTCTGCCGTGAGGGATTCAAGGAAATGAGATTTCATTCCAGAAAGGTCAACACGGTCTTGCGGACGCTTTGGACCTGCCAATGCTGGTTGAACGGTCGAGAGGTCAAGTTCCAGTGTTGCGGTGTACGATTTCTCTGCATCACCCGTCGAATACCAAAGTCCCTGAGCTCGTGCATACGCTTCAACACCTGCAATAGCATCGTCTTCGCGGCCGCTTAGGCGCAGATATTCCAGCGTTCGCTCGTCAACAGGGAAGAATCCACACGTCGCGCCGTATTCAGGAGCCATGTTCGCTATTGTCGCCCGGTCTGCGAGAGTTAATTCGACCATACCTGGGCCGAAAAATTCTACAAACTTCCCGACTACGCCGTGTTCTCGAAGCATCTCAACGATTCTCAGGGTCATGTCTGTTGCAGTGACGCCAGGGTTGAGAGTGCCGTTGAGGCGCATGCCTACCACGTCAGGAGCCAGCATGTAGATGGGTTGGCCCAACATTACCGCTTCTGCTTCGATACCACCTACGCCCCAGCCAAGAACACCGAGTCCGTTGATCATGGTCGTGTGAGAGTCAGTACCGACTAAGGTATCTGCCAGCCAAACGCCGTTCTCTTGGCGAGCGACGCTCGCTAAATATTCGAGGTTGACTTGATGTACGATACCCCGAGATGGCGGCACTGCTTGGAAATTGTCGAGGGATTGCTGACCCCACTTCAAGAAGGTATAGCGTTCCATGTTACGATGGTACTCAATGTCCAAGTTCAATTGCAGAGCGTCGCTGTGACCCCCGTCAACGTCTACTTGTACCGAATGGTCGATGACCAAATCCACTGGAACTTGGGGGTTGACTTTTTCCGGGTCACCGCCCATCTCGACCATTGCGTCTCGTAAAGCAGCAAGGTCTACGACGGCTGGAACGCCGGTGAAGTCCTGAAGGATAACTCGCGAAGGTCGGAAGGGGATTTCTCCTCGTTCGCCGTTCGGGGTCCAACCCGCAATGTTACGAATGTCTTCATCGCGAACTAAGAATCCGTCGTTACCTCGAAGAGCTCCTTCGAGAAGGATACGAATTGAGTAGGGCAGTGAAGAGGTATCAATGCCGTTTTCATCGAGGCCGTCGAGCGCAAAATATTCTCCACCGACAGAGAGGCTTCGTCGCGCATTGTAGGGGTCAAGAGTCGTCATAATTCAACCCAAAAGGCCGATGTCTATGAAGAAAACCCCTCAAGAGGTTCATTGGCAGCCCCGATAAAATTAAGATTACCAAAACTGATACCACGGCGAACTTTCACCGCTAAACGAGGCACTGTTAAGCGACACCGTGTAAGTCGGGGTACTTCCTGCACTTCCACCTGTCTCGACTGCGTCGATTTTATCGACGACCTCTTGGCCTTCAATGACCTTTCCAAAGACGGTGTGAACTCCGTCAAGATGCGAAGGCGAGGAGCCTGGAGATACGATGAAGAATTGAGATCCGCCCGTGTGTGGTGCACTGGTTTTGGCCATCGAAAGTGCGTACGGTTCGTGGATGTAGCCGTTGTCTGCTTCGTCAGGCAAGGTCCATTCAGAAATACCGCAATCAGATGAGGAAGCGGAGGCTTGTCCGTTGCAGTAACCAGACCAAACTACTGCGTGGCCGCCTGTTCCATCCGAATTGGTGAAGTCGCCTCCCTGAAGCATGAAACCAGCAATAATTCTGTGATAGATGGTATCGTCATAGTGGCCATCACTAACGAGTTGCTTGAAGTTTTCAACGTGGTAGGGGGCTGCATCTGGGTACAGTTCAATGGTGACTTCGCCGGTCTCTTGAACACCGTTCTGATTGGTCCATGACATTTCAAAAATGACTTCATCCCCAGCAGTAGAGGGGTTCGCAAGGAATCCTGCGCCAGCGAGAAGAAGAAGTAGGCCTGCGCCGAATGCAAGGACTCCAGCCAACGTTGGTGTTCCGTCGTTCAGCAATCGGGGCATTGTGCTCTGACTGATTCCCTTTTCCTGCATTTCATTCAACAAATCGTTGTACGATGAATTGGATTTCTTGTCTTTAGGATTCATCTTAACCGAATCACGGAGAAGCGAAGCGGCTTTTCGATATTCTGATTTTGAATTCTCTCGTTGAGCGATTTGGCGAGTAGCTTCACCCGCAAGGCGAAGTGTTGTCGGATGAGTTCCACTTGCGTCAACTTCCCGAAGTGCCAAAAGAGCACCTTCCGCCTTACCTTGTGTGATGGACTTTTCTGCTTTGGTCCAAGCCTTCTTTCGGGCTTGTTCAGAATCGAAAGGACTGTTTTTGTCCACGATGTCTGTTTTCGATGAAGCCTTGTTCGCTTTGTCCGCCATGATGTCGCCAGACCGGCGAAGGTTTTGAGGGTCGCGTAAAAAATTGGTTTCGAGGAATGGCCTTTTTGGCGGAGATGCGCATCAACATGTTCAAAGAGTGTATGCTGAACCCAAGCATAAGAGAGGCCAGTGAACCATCACAGAACTACTCTCAGGGGAAAACACACAATGGAGACCATTGCAAACGACTTCACCATTAACATCGCCACTGCCAACGGAACAGGTTCGCAATCTGCAAACCTTATTCTCCTCCAATCGCTCTTCGAAATGGGAGTCCCTGTAAGCGGCAAAAACATGTTCCCCTCAAACATATCTGGACTTCCAACGTGGTATATTGTTCGACTTTCAGACAATGGATACCAAGCCCCAGGCAATCGAACTCACATCCAAGTTCTCCTCAACCCAGCTACTTGGGACGAAGATTTGGCGAGCCTTGAACCTGGTTCAGTCGTCATTTGGAACGAGAATGCTAAAATGGAGATGAACAGGGACGATGTCATTTCTTATCCTGTGCCTATGTCTGCACTCGCTCGTAAAATCAATCCTAAAATTGCAAAATTAGTAACGAACATCATCTATGTTGGCATACTTGCTGAACTTCTTGGAATCGACCAAGAAGAACTCGAAGCTGCCGTGGCGAAACAATTCAAGGGCAAGGCTACGGCCGTCGAACTGAACATCACTGCTCTCGGACTAGGCCGTGATTATTTCAAAGAAAACCTCTCCAAGAACGATCCGTATGTCGTTGAAAAGCGAGTCATAGAAAGACCGCAATTCTTCATCGAAGGAAACGAAGCTGCGGCTCTTGGATGTATCTTTGGCGGTGTTCAAATGCTCGCTTGGTATCCAATCACGCCATCGTCTTCACTCGCAGAGGGCATTATCAACTACATCCCGCAATTACGTACCGACGATGATGGAAACGCTACATGCGCAGTTATCCAAGCAGAGGATGAGCTCGCTGCTGCCGGCATGGTACTCGGCGCAGGCTGGGCCGGAGGCCGTGGAATGACCGCAACATCAGGCCCCGGTATTTCTCTCATGCAGGAATTTATCGGACTGGGTTACTTTGCTGAAATCCCATCAGTGTTTTGGGACGTCAACCGTGTAGGCCCCTCTACAGGACTTCCTACTCGCACACAACAATCTGACATCACGCTGCTGTACGAAGGCAGTCACGGTGACACACAACACATCGTCCTCATCCCCGGAACCGTCGAAGAGTGTTTCGAATTCGGTTGGAGAGCATTCGACTATTCAGAACGCTACCAAACGCCTGTATTCGGACTGAGCGACCTTGACTTGGGGATGAACCGCTGGGCTTGTGAAGGATTTGAATATCCAGACCAAGCTATGGACCGAGGAAAAGTTGTTCGAGAACGAGATGTTTTTGAAGCATTCGAAGAGTTCGGTCGCTACCTTGATGTGGACGGCGATGGCATTCCTTACCGCACACTACCGGGCTCCGGCATGGACCCTATACTCTACCGTGGAACTGGACACAACCCAAAGGGTGTTTACTCTGAAAAGCCGGATGATTATTTTGAACTCATGCAACGGCTAAGGCGAAAAATCGACGGAGCACGCGACGATCTACCTGCACCTATTCTCCGTGAAGAAGACGAATGTGAAATTGGAATCATCTATTTGGGAAGTATGGAAAACACCATCCAAGAAATCGACGATATTCTCGAAGCCACTGGAATCAAAGTCAGCCAATGCAGAGTGCGAGCACTCCCATTACACAGCGGTGTTGAAGAGTTCATTCGACGGCATAAGACGACAATTGTACTCGAAATTAACCGCGATGGACAAATGTACGGCATCCTGCGGAAGGAGTTACCAAACGAACTCATCACAAAGGTTCGCTCTGTTGCTTACAGCGACGGCGTACCTCCACGCGCTGGAATCTATGCTAAACTTATTCTTGAAACCCTAAAGGAGGGAGACAATTGAGCGACAAACCAGCACGACCAGCACGCGCAATTAAACTGAATGTTTTGAATGAACCAAAGGAAAGTTACACCGGCGGAAAATCTTCACTGTGCCCTGGCTGTGGACACGACCAAATCTCCAATGTCATTATTTCGGCAGCATGGGAAAACGGAATTGAACCGCACCGTGTGGCTAAGATGTCTGGAATTGGGTGCTCTTCCAAAACACCAGCCTACTATCTAGGACAGTCGCATGGATTCAACACCGTTCACGGCCGTATGCCATCAGTCACAACAGGCGCTTATGCCATCAACAAGGATCTGTTGTACATCGGTGTATCCGGTGACGGAGATTCTGCTTCAATCGGTATCGGACAACTTATTCACGCCATTCGAAGAAACATGGACATGGTCTACATTGTCGAAAACAACGGCGTTTACGGCTTAACCAAAGGACAATACTCGGCTACTGCAGACATTGGTTCGAAGAAAAAGAAAGGTGAACCAAACAAAACCCAACCAATTGACTTGTGTGCTCTCGCCATCAACCTAGGATGCACTTTTGTTGCCCGTTCGTTCTCAGGCTCAAAGAAGCAACTCGGTTCACTCCTCAAGGCTGCAATGTCTCACAAAGGCTTCGCACTGATTGATGTCATCAGCCCCTGTGTTACGTTCAACAACAACGATGAATCAATGCGCTCGTATGGATATGTTAAGGAAAACGAGATCACGCTGCACATGACCGATTACATCCCTCACTTCAATCCGGTTGAAGAGATTGAAGTCCCTGAAGGACACTTTAGAGACATCGAACTGCATGACGGCTCAACAATCCGCCTCGAGACGATCTCCGCAGAACACGACCCAGGAAGTGCAGTGGCTGCGCTTACAGCACTTCACGAAGCTGAATCAAATCAAAAGCACGTTACTGGATTGTTGTATTTTGACAACACCAAACCTTCACTGGCCGAAGATATGGGCCTCGTAGACATTCCTCTGGTCGATGTTCCGAATGAGGAACTACGACCAAACAGAGAAACTCTCGATAAAATCAACGCTGCACTTCACAGTTGATTTCTAGTGAAGTGTTAGGTGAGATGATGGCAATTGTACCCATATTGGTAACGGTTGCTGTTATTGGTGGTGTGTGTTACTACATTATCTACTCTCGAAGAAAGAAGAACAAGTTACTCAGTGCTGCAGCACGGAGAGAGAAACACGCACCGAAAGAATCTCTTCCACCGCGACGTATCAATTCAAGAGGCAAAGCGGTTGAAGACGCTCAAGACGAACAACCAACTGAGAATTTGAACACAGCACCTTCTGAAGAAGACAACGTCCTCCCTGCATCCGGAGCAAAAAACACAGTAACCAAGTTGAGTGATTCAAGTCGTCAAATCGACGAACTCTCAAAACAAGAGCGAGAAGAATACGATGAAAGAGATCAAGAACGCGATGAAAATCTGGTGTCGTTGAGACTTTTGGTAGAGGACCTATTTGGGGACGAAACAACGAATATTAAAACTGCCGAAAACACCGGAAACACCGAGGAAAACGAAGTTCAGGATGACGAATTCAAAGACTCAACCATCGAACTTCGAACCACTTGGATTGAAGAGAATGAAGAACCTTTGAACCAACATGCTGCGTTGGTAGAGGCCGAAGAAATTGGCAGTGGAATCCAAGTCTTAGATTCGTCATCTACAATCAACGACGATATCGATGAACGGCTTGAGCGTGAAGGTGGAAAGACTGGGGAGGTACAGGTATCGCTTGCTTGGGACGATTACAATGACTTAGATTTACACATTTTTTGTCCTTCCGGTGAACGAATTTATTTCAACAATAAGACAAGTGAATGTGGCGGAGAACTCGACGTTGACATGAATGTTCGACCGACAAGTAAGAATGCAGTCGAAAACGTAGTTTGGATTGAAGATGCGCCGATTGGAAAATACAAGGTCGGTGTGCATTTTTACAAGCACCACCAGAAAGAGAACACGACCGATACATGTTTGTTCAGGGCAAGAGTCACCATTCACGGCGTGGTTCGCGACTATTCCGGTCAAATTACTCACGGCCAAGCCATGCAGATGGTGACCAGTTTTACCTTGAAAGAGGCGTGATTCAAACTCAATAGATTCTACCCGTTAAACGGCGCATGATACGGGTGAAAAAGGATACACTCGGCCGTTCACTCAAGCCTAAACGCCAATCAAGTTCATTTGCATTGTCAAACTTAAGAAGTTCTTCAAACCCCCCAATCCATTCATTGTCAATGAATATTTGTGGAATCGTTTTGCTCCCATTCGTGCGAACACGAAACTCCGAGTCGGTACGCCTCGAAGAACCGAGACGGATTTCCTCGTATTCGACACCTTTCGAATCGAGTAACCGTTTGGCATTTACGCATGCACCACAGCCTCTGTTCGTGTACAATTCGACCTTGGCCATGAAACTCGGTAATCACAAAGTGTTTCAAAACCTTTGATTCTTTGATGCGGTGGTAGTCCCTCTCGGATTTGAACCGAGGTCGGAGGAACCAGAATCCTCCATGATGGACCGCTACACTAAGGGACTGTTCGTCTGTGCCAAGAGCCATTCCTTCTTCAATTGAGCGGTGCTGAAACTAAAAAAACGAGGGCACATTTGCAGTCCTTTCAAAGAACATACTCACCGGTCTTAGACGGTGACGAATCGAAAGAGAACCTTCGATACGGCGCTTAGCATGAGGACAATCATGAAAGATCCCAAAGCCCAACGAGCCCATGGTCGTTCAGTCTTCTCAGGCGGCCACGGGTCAATACCGAGAGCCTCGGCTTCACGTACGAGTGCCGCGAGTTCTTGGAGCTCCTCTTCCATGGACTGTGCTGCCATGCGTCAACGCACCCGTTGGACCTACATGAGATTCACGCATTATCATCTCGACGAAACAAAGACTTGAAGCCAATGGAGTAGAGCGAAATGTATGAGTGAAGTACCTCAAGGCGTATCATTCCAAGATGTCGAGCGTAAAGCGCCCCGTCCAACGGCTACGATGACGATGACCCGTGATGGGCCAAATGGTGTCGAAGTTCTTCTGGGACTTCGCTCCGAAACCATGGTTGCCTTCCCCGGTTACTGGGCTTTCCCTGGTGGAGGATTATCGCGTGTTGATATTGCCGCTGTAGAGCAATTAGAAGGTTTTGACATCGACGAATCAAAAGCCGTTGCTTGTATTCTTCGTGAAATGAGTGAAGAATTAGGATTGGCTCCTTCAAAACAAGGACTTGTACAATTGCCTCTCGAAGCACGCAAAGAAATCATCGCAGATAAGAGCAGATATCTGCCACTCGCACTCGAAGGTAAATTCCCCTATAACACGTCGGCAATTCGTGTCTTAAGCCATAGAATCACCCCTCCTTTTGGGCCAATTCAATATGACAATGCGTTCATGCATGTCCACGCAGGTGCGATTGAAAATGTTCCTGATATCGACCTTGAGCCGCAAACTGAGTTCACCGAAATAATGTGGGCGACACCCGTGGAGATTCTCAGGAGATGGGCGAACTACGAAATCAAGGTCGCACCTCCAGTGGTCACCTTAATGATGGAAATTGAAAGAACTCTTGAACGAAAAAACCGCGACATGGAACTTGCCGCTCACGACATAAGTGAACGATTACCTGGCCGTCAATCGATTCTGTTTGCATATGGGGTCGAAGTCGTGCCTGTGAAGACAGCCACATTACCTCCTGCCGACCATACCAACTGTTACCTTGTTGGAGACCCAGAGGGCGAATTCATACTCGTCGACCCTGCCTCCCATTTACGAGAAGGCATGGAAGATATGGCACAAGCAGTTGACAGACACAAAGGTGAACTGGTTGCAATGATGTTCACCCATTCTCATGGCGATCATGTAGGCGACATAGGATTGCTAAGAGAAGCATTTGATGTCCCCATTTGGGGAAGCGAATATACTGCTCAAACCGTTAAATGTGACCGGATTCTTGAGGACGGAGAAATACTAGAACTCGGAAACCAATCATGGGAGGTCCTCATTACACCTGGACATCACCCCGGCCACATTTGTCTGCTCAGCCAAGCAGGATTGATTGCTGGAGACATGGTTGCTGGAATTGGAACAATACTGATCCCACCCCACACTGGAGACATGAATGAATATCTTGAGCAACTCGAGCGGCTCAAAAATTTAGACCCACACCTCCTGTTTCCGAGTCACGGACCCGTAATTGCGCTGCCTGAACAGAAATTCGATCATTACATTCGCCACAGAATGGCTCGGCATCAGGCGGTTTACGATGCCGTGGAATCAGGAATGAAAACCCTTTCCGAGATCGCTCAGCACGCATATGCTGACACACCAAACGCTCATCCGGGATTAGCGATGGATCAAACACTTTCGCATTTGCTTTCACACCAACGGGCCGGTTTATTGTCCGAAAAATCCTCGCAGTGGTCCATCGTGGAGACCAAAGTTTAGAACACCTGCATCACGACGCCAACATATGGCTCGTAGAGTTGAATTTACCAAGGCAGGTTCGCCAAGCACCATTCGAGTAACTGAAATGCCAATGCCAGAACCAAAACAAGGTCAAGTGCGAGTGAAAGTAGCCTTCGCAGGAATCAACTTCGCAGACCTTCTGATGCGACTCGGCTTCTACCAACCGCGCCCGCCCTATCCATTCACACCAGGATACGAGGTCAGTGGAACAATCGATGCTTTGGGTGAAGGTGAATCACGCTTTACCATTGGCCAGCGTGTTGTCGCAGCAATGTCCACGGGTGGACAGTCAAGTCATGTCGTGGTTGATACCCAACGCGTCTTACCATTGCCGGAACAGATTTCTCTAGAGGCTGCAGCCGCAATGCCGGTAACATACCTCACAGCACACCATATGTTGCATCACCTTGGTCATCTCGATGAAAACGAGTCCGTACTCATACACGGAGGTGCTGGCGGAGTTGGAACTGCAGCGTTGCAGTTATGTCAGTGGGCTGGAGTGAGTAAGGTTTGGGCAACTGCTTCAGGCTCAAAATCAGATATTATCGAATCCTATGGAGGAAGAGCCATCGACCGACACAACCAAGATTTCGTATCCATAATCAAAAAAGAAACTGACAATCAAGGCGTAGACCATATTCTTGACCCCATTGGAGGCGACAACCTTACTCGTTCTCTTTCGGTTCTAAAAGAAGGCGGCCGCCTCTATACATACGGCATGTCTGCGGTAGCACCAACCTCGAAACGTTCAATGATTCGTTCGTTTTTAGCATGGAGGAAAACCCCCGCATTTGACCCACTCAGACTCATGACCAGAAACAGAGGAGTGTTTGGAGTCCATATGGGGACTTGGAAGAATGAAGCTGTCATGTTGAAACAATTAGAGCGAATCATGGAGGGAGTCCTCACTGGAGCACTCAAACCCGTTATTGATTCCATCTTTGATGTCGAAGACGTAGCAAAGGCCCATCAATACCTCCACGATGGAAAAAACATCGGTAAAGTCCTACTACGGTTTGAGTGAGCATTGAAGAAGCGTCGATGGCAGGTTGGTTTGAGGCGAGCGAATGAAAGCAGCAATGTCAAGTTTCGACCTACGCGCAGTTGCACGTGAAATGAACGCATTTGCAGGAGCGTATGTCAAAAAAGCATACATGCCTCACTACGAGCAAATTGTGCTGCGAATCAATCCGAAAGAAAGAGATCAATTTGACCTCGTATTGGTACGAGGTGCCCGTATTTACACCTCGAACAGAGACCGCCCAATGCCCATGACACCGCCGCCGTTTGCGATGGTCTTGCGAAAGCATCTGAAAAATGCACGAATGACCGGTGTACGACAACTCGGATTTGACCGAGTCCTCTGCTTTGACTTCGATACGAAGTTTGGCAAGTACCACCTGTATGTTGAGGTGTTTCGAGATGGAAATATCATCTTAACCGACGAAGAGGGCGTCATTATCCAACCCCTTACACACGCTTCATACGCCGGAAGGACGCTCAAAAAAGGCGTTGTATACATTCCGCCGCCTGCTGCAATGGATCCACATAACATCAGCGAGGAAGAACTTTCCGAGATGTTCAAATCGTCGGACAGAGACCTTGTATCGACGCTCGGAGGCAAGGTAAATCTTGGAGGAACTCACGCAAATGCTGTCTGTTCCCTCGCAGGTTTTGAAGCAAACATCGATACACAGAGTGTTGATGTTGGGAGAATACATGACGCCCTTCAGTCGTTATTGACCGAACTTGCCGAAACTCGTGTAGGCTACTTGTTGCTGAAAGCGGATGAAGAAACGTCTGCCTCTGAATTAGAAGAAAAAGCAAAAGGTTACTCTCCCAACGGCGACAGAGATCGATTTTATGAAAAATACGCAACTGAAGCAACGCCCACCCTTCTACCGAATCATGCTGAGGCCCCAAAGGCCATGTTCTCTTCACTGTGCCAAGCAGTCAACGCTTGGAAAGGAGCGCACGACGCAATGGCGCTGGCTCGACGAGAGGCCGAAAAATTAGATATCGCTGCACCAGGGCGTGGACATTCGACCGATGTTGAGCGGCTAGAAAGGCGAAAAGCGCAACAAGAAAAGGCACTGGAAGGTTTTTCTGCCAAAATTGAGAAACAACAAATGCTCGGACATACGATTCAAAACAACTGGACACACATCGAGAGTTTACTGAGTCAAGTTTCTACAGCGGTTGATGAAAAGGGTTGGAGTCAAGTTAAAAAAGACGCAAAGCAAGTAGATTGGATTGTTTCACTCAACGCAGCAGAGCGAACATTCGTGACCGTTTTACCCGATGAAGAAGGGCAACCGAATGGGCCTCAAGCAACGCTTTCTCTCGATCAAACTGTTCATCAAAATGCTCAACGGCATTTCGAGGCTGCTCGCAAGCAAAAGGACAAAACCTCTGGAGCGGTTCAAGCGTTGGAAGATACTGTTTTGCATTTACAACGAGCCGTGAAGAAAGAGGCAAAACAGCAAGCGAGTGGGAAACTCAACAAAGTGAAACGAAGCAAGCGCTTATGGTTTGAGAGCCACAAATGGAGCATGCTAACTGGAGGGCATTTATTGGTCGGTGGCCGAGATGCCAAAGGCAATGACTCCATTGTCAAAAAGCATCTTTCAGGAGCAGATATGTATCTTCACGCAGACTTGCACGGCGCACCAAGTTGTAGCCTACGAGCAACTCAAGGGTTCGCTGTTGACCAACACAAACCTGCGCACATACCTGATGATGTTCCTGCCTTCAGACTCGTCGACAAACTTGGCGATGAGCGAATAACATCTGAAAAACTGGAAGAAGCTGCCACGCTCGCTCTGTGCTGGAGTCGTGCTTGGGCCGGAGGTGGGGCTCACGGAACTGTGTATTCAGTCAAGCCCGCACAAGTATCAAAGACGGCCCAAACGGGAGAATACGTCGGTAAAGGCTCGTTTATTGTTCGTGGGCAACGCCAATGGTTCAAAGATTTAGATGTTCAAATTGGCATTGGAATCGTTGCGATTAATGGTGTGCCTCTGCTCATGGGAGGGATGCCTGAGACCATACGATCAATCTGCCAACGGTTTGCTATTCTTCGACCAGGTCTCACTAAAAAGGAGCAACTCGCCAATCGGATTTACAAAAATACTGGCCTTATGACCGATGATGTGCTGCCTGTGTTGCCCGGTGCTGCAGAAATTATCGAAGATTACGGAATCTTCAGTCCAGTGAAAACCAACAACTCAGAAGAAGAGTGATTCAGTTCTTTTTCCCACCACGGTATCCACCGTTTTTGTTACCGTAACCGCTGGAGGATTTCTTACCCCCTTGGTAGCCTTTGCTTGAACTTTTACTTGGCTTGTAATTTTGACCACGTGATTCACCACGGTAATAATCACTCTTGCCGCCGCCAGATTTTCCACCACGGTATCCGCCACCGCCGCCACGACCACCGCCGCCACCGCCACGGTATCCACCGCCGCCGCCTCGACCGCCGCCACCGCCACGGTATCCACCGCCGCCGCCACGACCACCGCCGCCACCGCCACGGAATCCACCGCCGCCGCCACGACCACCGCCGCCACCGCCACGATATCCGCCGCCACGACCACCGCCGTTGCGTGAACCGTAATGTCCACCACGGCCACCCGAATCGTTACGATTCGAACGTTGTCTACGGTCTGCCGCAATGTATTCAACTTCAAATTCTGGAAGTACTGAAAACTCCGGTGGTTCAAAATCAACCCGGATTCCGACATCACGTTGAATACGGCCGTATTGTTTCTTCTGAGGCTTTTGAACAAGGGAAATGACGATGCCCGTATTTCCGCCTCGAGCTGTTCGTCCGCTTCGGTGCTTGTACGCCTTACCGTTTTCTGGAGGATCGTAATGAATCACACAATTTACGCCTTCGACGTCAATTCCACGGGCTGCAACATCGGTAGCAATCAAGGCCATGCACTCTCCGTGTTGGAAACGTTTCATGGCACCGTCTCGCTGACGTTGTGAAAGACCACCGTGGAGCGTTTCGATTGCCATGCCGTCGAATTGCATCTCATCTCCGACCCGGTCGACCCCGTTTCTTGTTCGACAGAAAATGATGGTGCGTCCACACTTTCGAATGATTTCCGAAGAAATCGTTGACTTTTTCGAATTTGGCATGAGCCAGAAGTAGTGCGTCATGCTTTCCATAGTCACTTCTTTAGGACCAACTTCGATGGTCACCGGATCGGTTTGATAATCACGCACAAGGTCAGCGACTTCGTCATCGAGAGTTGCGCTAAAAAGAATCGTTTGGCGGTCTTTCTTGCATCGATCAAGAATCTTGCACACAGGTTCCATGAATCCCATGTCTGCCATTCGGTCTGCTTCATCAAGAACAACTATTCCTACATCATCGAGCGAAACTGCACCCCGCTCCATCATGTCAATCAAACGACCTGGGCAAGCCACGAGAACATCGATTCCACGTTCGAGTGCACGGTATTGTTTCTGGTAAGAACTACCACCGTACATGGCTTGAACATAGAGTTGCAATTCGTAGGCTAGCGGATCAAGGACGTTGAAGATCTGTTCGGCCAATTCACGAGTTGGTGTGAGAATAAGAGAAGTCGGTCGGCTAGGTTCTGCCTCTTCGGTCATTGCCAAAAGTGGCAAACCGAATGCGAGAGTTTTACCGGAGCCCGTAGGTGCTCGACAGCAAACATCGCGGCCCAACATAGCATCTGGAATCGATTCCCGTTGGACTTCAAAGGGCTCGACGATTCCTTGTTGCTTGAGGGCCTCGACCAAAAGTGGTTCAATTCCAAGATCTTCAAACGATACCATCGGCTTACCCCAACTGTTGGCCGTCATCCGGCCCTATTTGATACCACCAGTCGTAAAAGCCGCTGTTTTGTGGACTCAAGAGTTGTTGGTTCAGCGCCGAATAAGCATGGCTACGGCGTTGCCGCCACCCAAACACAGCGTTACAATGCCCGACTTTGCGTCGCATCGGCGCATAACGCCGAGCATCGTAATGAGGCATCGAGTTCCGCTGGAGCCGAGTGGATGCCCGAGACTAACTGCGCCTCCATGGAGATTGAAGCGGTCTTCTGGAATGTTCAGTTCCTGAGCAACAGCACATGAAGCAGAAGCAAATGCTTCGTTGTGCTCATAAATTTCAACATCCAAAACATCCAATTGGTTTCTCTGCAAGAGCATTTGCACTGCTGGAATTGGCGCACTCATGACGCGCTCGGGCTCTACTCCGCTGGTACAATAGTCATCGATGTAAGCAATAATTTCCCAACCTTGTTGCTTTGCAAAGTCTGCGTTTGCCAAAACAACAGCGCTTGCGCCATCGTTCAGCGTACTGGCATTGCCGGCAGTGACTTGACCGTCTTTTTGGAACACGGGTCGTAAACCTGAAAGAGATTCTACATCCGTTTGAGGGCGAATGCCTTCGTCGCTCGAGAACACGATTGAAGGACCACGACGTTGTGGAATCTCGACGGGGAAAAGTTCCCAATCAAACCATCCTTCGGTTTGTGCTTGAGATGCCAGTCGGTGGCTGCGAGCAGCAAAGGTATCGGATTGTACTCGTGTGATTGAGCATTCTTTCGCAACCGTCTCACCGGTGTTCCCCATGTGAACATCATTGTATCCATCCCAAAGGCCGTCGTGAATCATTGAATCGACGAGGGTAGAGTTGCCCATTTTTGCTCCTTTGCGATGGTTCATCAAAAGGTGAGGAGCGTTCGACATACTTTCCATTCCTCCCGCAACAATGACGTTGTACTCTCCAGCACGGATGCTGTTTGCCCCGATCATGGCAGCCTTGAGAGAACTGCCACAAACTTTGTTGATGGTTACGCACGGTGTCGTTACTGGCAATCCCGCCCCAAGAGCGACTTGACGTGCGGGATTCTGACCAACACCTGCTTGCAAAACTTGTCCAAAGATGACCTCATCAACGACGCCCTGCGCAGGATTTATTCCAACTCTTTTGCAGACCTCTTCAACGGCAAGCACGCCCAAGTCAACGGCCTTCATACCTGAAAGAGCGCCCATGAATTTGCCAATTGGTGTGCGAGCCACGCCACAGATTGCGACTTTTGGTTTGCTCATACCGTTCCGAATACCGTCGTATTCTTCAATGTGCGCGCCTTTGCGCATGGGTTTAATCATGAGAAGACTTGATGAAGAGGAGGTGCTGGCCGATGTATGGCGAAATTCAAGACCGAGTTTAGTACCGAGCGAGAAGCAAACGAAATGCGACATGTAGAAGTTGAAATTGACTTCACTCCAAATGCGCTGGCCTCAATTCTTTACCGACAGGGTGACACCGTAATTCTGGCGTGCTGTACCAAAGAAGCACGGCTTCCCGGATGGTTTCCTCGTGATTCGACAAAAGGCTGGGTGCACGCAGAATATTCCCTCCTCCCTGGATCAACAGATTCTCGATTCCGTCGTGAGCGCCGCGGTGCAAAGGGACGAACTCAGGAAATTGAACGTTTGATTGCTCGTTCACTGCGTGCAGCTGTTGACCTTGAGGCTCTAGGTCCAGTAGCGCTCAACGTCGATTGCGATGTCCTGAATGCTGACGGAGGCACCCGATGTGCTTCTATCACTGCGGCTAACATCGCACTGCGACTTGCCGTACGACGGTTGATTGCGCGAGGGCAATGCCTACCTCTCGATATGCGCCCTACTGAAGACCAACGAAAAGCCGGTTGGACTGCCCCATCACTTTCCGAAGCAGAACGTGTGAACCACGAAAACACAGTCATTCCTCATGATTTAGCTGCCATTTCGGTGGGACTTATCGACGGCGAAGTCTACCTCGATTTGGATTACATTCTGGATTCTAACGCCGACGTCGACATGAACGTCGTCAAAACTGCTGATGGCAAATACGTCGAGATTCAAGGTACCGGCGAAGAGTCAACTTTCTCGGGAGATGAACTCATTGCACTTCTCGCACGAGCAGACGGCGGAATCGATGCCTTGTTCGAAGCTCAAAAGGCAATTCTCGACGGAATTGAATGAAGATTGACGGTTGAGTTACCCAGCATTGTTTGGCGAAAGCCTTGATATGGCAGGTGTTCTCGCCGAACTGCACGGGTCAGTAGCTTAGTTGGGAGAGCGCGGCACTGAAGATGCCGAGGTCGCTGGTTCAAGTCCGGCCTGACCCACCTCAACACCAATTGCGTTAGCCTTGTATTCGGCCGTTTCAACGGTTTTAACACTGAATCTCAAATTTTTCCATCGTTGGGTTCATTTGGTAGGTCTCTTTGCTTGGCTCATGGGCGAAGGTAGCGTTGATTCTCATGATGAAGCCGAGCATGTCGACCACGAAACTAAAGCCCGAAATAAAATCTCCAAAGAATTGCTTGAAATCCGCAATCGCAGAAGCGGAGATTCCAAACACAGTTTCCTCTCGAAGAAAGAAAACTTCGTCTTGGCTGGGGGAATCATCTACACCATCCTCTACACCCTGCTCATTTTCGGAATGACCTCGGGGGCGCTTGGAAACTCAACGACGATCGACCACTCTGCATCGAAAACATTCCTTGACATTGGCGGAGAATGTGACGAGATTACGGATGAGCCATGGATTCTCATCTTCCCAAATGAAGATGCTGGGAAATTCTCAATGTACGGCTATAACCTACCCCCCGGGCATGCACTTGGAACCTATACGATTCATCATCTTGAGGATGGAGTACATGCGATAGAATCTTGGACGAACTCATCAAGCATCGAAATTCCACCTGAAGGCAAAGCCAATGGGTGGTACTACTCTGCTCCATTCGAAGAACTAGAAGAAGGGCATTACGAATTGAATTATTCTATAACGGTATATAATCAATCGAATATCTCGACCGCAAGTGTTGTTGAAGGCGGGGAAGAAATATTCAAGTCTGTTGAATTTGAACTTGATATCTCAAAACAGACCTTTGCGTTCCTTCCATTTGTCGATTCGGAAAAGAAGCATCAAGTTCGCTTGACCGATACCGGCGCTCGCTCATGTTGGGGTATTCAAGACCTTGGCAACTGGGGATACATCCTCATCGGTGCTGAATTAGGTGGCGGCCGTGAAACAGCAATGTTGACCGGTGGTGCTGCAGGCATTCCTGCTTGGTGGATGGCGTTTTCTTCGCTTTCTCTCTCTGCTATTTCACTGCTTATCATTTATCCACTCATGTACAAAGTCTATCACCAAGACAGCGACGATATTCTCTCAAGAAATCACATCTCTCAACTGGTCGAAGATTCAGTCATTAAGACCGCGAAACGGTTGAACATCGACATCGATTGGGAATTATATAAAATCGAACCTCGAGACCTCTCTATTGACATTATGGTCCCGTACAAAAATACGGAATCAACCCTCTCAGACAGTAAAGATGTACGTGCTGAAGTACTCCGTGAAGTGCTTGACGAGTTTGCAATATTCCGTGTGTTCAAGCCAGTTCAACTCACCGTTCGAACCATTGGTGTGAATCAAGCCATAGACTTCGAATCAGGAGTTGGAATCGGGACCTCAGCCGAAGATCAAGACGAAGAAGGAGAACAAAACTACACCGATTTCTTCTCTGAACTGCACACCCTTTCAAGAGTCGAAGACGAAGTTCGTGAGAGTCTTGAACTGTTCTTTGCACGCCGACCGGATCTCAAGATGGAAGCGGCCGTTGTGACCAGCGATGATCGAGTCATCTTTGTGTCTGTGATTTACCGGCCAACACAGAGATTTGCTTTCTTCAGATTTAAGAAAACCCGAGATGAAGTGCAGACTGAATTACATCGTTTCATCTCTAAGCGAAATGCTGACCTGCTGGGTTCACAGGAATTGATTGTCAAAGGACGCAATCAAATCTCTACACTCTCCGAACGCGCTGGAGCTGGGCGCGTCGAACGTGACATCAAGAACGACCAGCGCATCGTTGCTGTTGCAAAGCAAGATGGCTTTGGCGGCAAGATGTTGCAAACCAAACTCCTTGGTAACACACTTTCAACGGTCGAATACATGGCCAACGAAAAGCGCGAGATGATTAACAAATGGGGATTCTGGGGCTTAATCGTCTTCGTCTGGATTCCGTTCATGGCATCCGGCGTGTTGGTTGGAGCAATGCTCGGATTGTTATCTCGAATGAACTTCACTCGGGTACTTTCGGCAACCATCATCGGAGGTTCAATCGCCTCAGTCACATGGGCGTACACCGCTGAAGGCATTGTGAAATTTATGCACCAATACAAACTCGAGGCGGTTATTCCTTTGATTATTGTCGTCTTTGTTGGTGCTGCTTTCCTACACATTCGTTCGACTAAAATGCGACGACAAACTGAATTGTTTGAAGACACACTGCTCGATAATTTCCATGCGAACATCCAAGCCAAATACGGCGAACAGTAAGGGGTGTAAACTTGGATCTCATCCAACAACTCGAAGGCCAACCTGGACATGTTGGAGAGCCCGCAATCATCGGAATCATTACCATCAGTGACCGTGCAAGTGCTGGCAAGTACGAGGATGAAGGCGGTCCTGCAGTACTCTCTTTCCTGCGTGAAGGTATTGCCAGTCCTTTGACAGTCCACTACCGATGCGTCCCTGATGACAGAGCACACATTGAAGCAACGCTCATTGAAATGTGCGACGAGATAGGTTGCCATGTCGTTGTTACGACTGGAGGCACTGGACCCGCCCAAAGAGATGTGACCCCTGAGGCAACGGAACGTGTGTGTGAGAAAATACTTCCAGGCTTTGGAGAACAAATGAGAGCCATCTCACTCCAGTATGTTCCAACTGCCATTCTTTCGAGACAAATCGGAGGCATCAGAGGCAAATGTCTGCTCTTCAATCTCCCGGGCCGTCCGAAATCAATTCGAGAAACCATTGACGAGATTTGGAAGGCTGTTCCTTACTGTGTCGACCTTCTGGGAGGGCCTTACATTGATTCGGTTGATAGTGTATGCAATGCCTTCCGCCCGAAATCTGCTCGCCGAAGATAAATGCCCATAGTATAGTTCAAGGAGTGGATTCGCTCAAAGCGACTCATGGACAATACAAATACGCGTGGAAACATGCTCATTGTTGGAGCAACAGTCGTTTTACCAAACGAAACGAAACACGCTGATGTTCGAACTGTAGATGGCGTGATAACTGATATATCCGAGCCTCAACTTCTTGAGCACCACGACGGCGAACTTCTCATTGATGGTTCGAGTCTCCATCTCTTACCTGGGGCGATTGACCCACAAGTTCACTTTCGTGACCCTGGACAACCCGAAAAGGAAGATTTGGGCAGCGGCTCTGCAGCTGCAGTAAGTGGTGGCGTCACATCGTTTCTTGATATGCCAAACAACAAGCCATCCATCGTCGATTTACCTGGCATGCAAATGAAGTTGGATACGGCTGCCGCAAAATGCGTCAACAACTATGGATTCTTCATAGGAGCAACTCCGGATAACATCGAAAAACTTCAGGAAGCAGTTGGGACGCCCGAAGCACCTATTGCCATTCCCGGAATCTGTGGCATCAAAATCTTCATGGGTTCTTCTACCGGAACACTTCTGGTCAATGAACGTGAAGCCTTGGAAACAATTTTTTCTCAAACTGCAGGACTCATCGCCGTCCATGCTGAAGACGAGAAGAGATTGAATGAACGCTTCCCGGACTACGAATCGCGCACCGATATCGCAGCACATGCCGAATGGAGGGATGATGTAACTGCACTGCTGGCAACCCAACTTGCCGTCGAACTCGCTCAAGCCAACGACCACAGACTGCATATTTTGCATCTCACCTCAGGCATTGAAGCAGATTGGTTGAACGGAATCACTTCATTGCCATCGCAGCAAAAAGAAGGTGCTGTGATTACCACTGAGACTTTGCCCCAGCACCTCACATTCACCGACGTAGACGTAAAGGAACAGGGCACACGGTTGCAGATGAACCCTCCAATACGCTATCAAACGGACAAGGACACGCTCTGGAAGCGTCTCTTGGATGGAACTGTGCAATGTATGGCTACCGACCATGCACCTCACACCACAGAAGCAAAACAATTGGGATTCCCACAAGCACCGAGTGGAATGCCTGGAGTGGAAACTTCACTTGCAGTCATGCTAACACACGCAAAATCGGGAATCTGCACCATCGAACAAGTGGTTGAATGGATGTCATCCAATGTAGCCGATTGCTACAACATGATCGGCAAGGGACGAATCGAAGTTGGCGCTGATGCTGATTTTGTGCTGGTCGACATGGAAAATGAACACGAAGTATTGGACGAAAACAGTTGGACTCGTGTTGGCTGGAACCCGTTCCGAGGACGGATGTTAACTGGCTGGGCAAAAATGACCATTGTTGCCGGAATCCCAGTGTTTGAACGAACCGAGCAAACAGGCCAAAAAGGCCAACTCCTTGTTGAACCTGGCTCAGTTGGGGCCCCAATTTTGATGGCTCCGTGGAATTAATGCCGTTTTTCGTCGTAATTTCAAGGATTTTGAGGTAATATTATACGCTCAACCGCTTACTTCACCGCAGGGAAACAACATGAGTTGGCTCGAAGAAAATATTGGAGAAGGATATCAGCAAGTCGTCATTGGATTTAGTGTGTTCATAATCGGCGCACTGCTCGGATGGATGGAAGCAGCAGACAGCGTAATGTCGGCATCGGACGTTTACATGCCGGCAGTAATTATGCTGTCAGGAGCAATGGTTACAATGCTTGGACTGTCCTTCGGAACTGAAAACGAAGAAGATCGAACGGATGATTTAATGAACGCAATCAACGAGCTTACTGCTCGAATGAACTCCATGCTCGGCGTCGAAGAAGAGTGAAATCACAGTCCATATAGCGAACCGTATTTTGCTTCAACGTATCGAAGAAAAGGTTCGGGGGATGGCGGAGATCCGGTTGCATACTCGATGAGTTCTGCCGGAGACATCTTGCTTCCTTGTTCATGAATTCTTGGCCGCAACCATTGCAATAAGCTTGACCAGTCACCGGAAGACACGAGGGTGTCAATATCGCCAAGATCACTCTGCATTGATTCGAGTAATTGAGCGGCATAGAGATTCCCCAGCGTGTAAGTAGGGAAGTAACCAAATGCACCCATGGACCAATGAATGTCCTGCAAACAACCCATGGTATCGTTCGGGACCTGAACGCCGAACCACTCTTCAAACATGGCATTCCAAGTTGCAGGTAAATCCGAAACGGGAAGGTTTTCGTTGAATATTTTCTTTTCGATTTCATACCTCAGCATCACGTGTAAATTGTAAGTAACTTCATCCGCCTCGACTCGTATGAAACCTTTGGAAACTGTATTTGCTATTCTGTTCAGTTCTTCTGGCTTCCAGTCAGGAGCATCGGGGAATTGTTCCCTAAACCAAGGAAGTGCAGTCTCCCAAAACGCAGTAGTTCGACCAATTTGGTTTTCCCAAAATCGACTTTGAGATTCATGAACTCCAAGTGAAACAGCATCGCCACGTGGTGTGAGAGAATGGATTCGAGCTAAACCTTGTTCGTAAAGAGCGTGACCTGTTTCATGCATGACTGCATACAAACAGGAAAAGGGGTCTTTTTCGTCAAATCTCGTCGTAAAGCGCGTATCTCCCGGCCACAATCCTGCGGAGAAAGGATGCGTTGAAGCGTCCATACGGCCTGCTGAGAAATCAAAGCCCATCGCTTCCGAGACTTTGAGGCAAAACTCAGTCTGTGCTTCGATAGAAAAGCGCATTCCTTCAGGCAGTGTTGGGTCCGGGCGTGTGATTTGCGCTTCGGTGATGTTCTGTAGAAGCGGTACGAGGCGAGCACGGAGGCCGGCAAAGAGAGGATCATAATCTGTGACCTTCATGCCAACCTCGTATTCATCAAGCAAAACATCGTAAGGGTTTTTTTCTCCCCCATAATATGCAATTTTTCTCTTAGTCATGTCAATGAGCGATTCGAGCTGGGGTAAGAAGGATAAGAAATCGGATTCAGCACGTGCTTTTTGCCACGAAAGTAGAGCCTCAGACTTTGCTTTCGCAAATGCTGCTACAAATTCTGCTGGAAGTTGAATGGCCTTATCGTAGGCTCGGCGCATCTCACGTACATTCGCTTGCTGGTCATCATCGAGTTCAGATGACTGTTCAAGTTGAGTCAAAAGGCGGCCCATTTCATCGTCGACAAGCCGAGTATGGCGTTCTGCAGCAAGCCATGACAATATATCGGAGCGAGCTTCTGAGCCTTTCGCAGGCATGATGGTCTCTTGATCCCAACCGAGATGGCCTTGAAGAGCCCCCAAACGATGTATGTCTTTTACACGTTCAATGAACGCCGAATATGCCTGCATGCTTGTCCCATTCATCCATCCGTCATGAACGCTCGTATGGGAATGCTCGTGGTGATGAGTGGAGATTGTAATGCAAATATTGCCACACATTGAAGTCGTTGAAGCATCTCGGTGAGAATATGGTGCGGCCTTTCTCTCGTAAGGGAATAAAAACTGCACCGGCCCCTGTCGACGATGATGAATTGGAGGAGGTCATCAATGAGGTTGAAGAGGCCGTTGGTGAGGGCTCTGAGACTCAAGATTCGCAAGATACAGAAGTCCTTGAAGAGCAAATTCCATTCGACGAACTTTCTATAGAAGAAGTTTCTGAAGGCCTGAAAATCAGTGCCCAAACGGTAATCAAAACATGTATGGATATTCGTCGAGGCGAGAATGTACTTATTGTCTGTGACCCAACGACCGGGGACATTGGCCAAGCACTCCATGAAGCAGCAAACGAACGCTCTGACCGCGTCTTGCTTATTGTCATGCCAAAAGCACGCCACCATGGCGAAGAACCGCCGTCACCTGTTGCAAACTTAATGCGTCAACAACAGGTTGTCATTGCTCCAACGCGATATTCACTCACTCACACACGTGCTATACGCCAATCTGTCCGTGATGGAGCAAGGGTCGCTACAATGCCAGGCATGACAAACGAAATGTTTAGTCGAGGTGGAATGTCTGCTGATTTCAACGAAATCAAACAGAAGATAAGCGACCTCACCCCTTATTTCCGCCGAAGAAGAATTGTCAATGTCAAGTCTGAACAAGGAACTGATGTAACTTTTGAAGTCAACTGGCGTGAGTGGAAACTCGATGATAACGGCATCTGTAATCGACCGAAGATGCTCACAAACTTACCCGCTGGAAAGGCTTTCATCATGCCTCGAGAAGGTACTATGAACGGCAAAGTCGTCATTGATGGTTCATGGGAATCTAATCTTGTCGACGAACCAATTACCTTGGTGATTGAAGAAGGAATGGTCATGGATGTCAAAGGTGGAACTACTGCCGCTACTATTCGACAAGAGTTCGGTGAAGCAGCCAAGCGTTTGCGAACGAAAGATCGTGAAAATGTATGGACTGTAGCCGAATTTGGTTTCGGTATGAACCCACAAGCACGCCTCTCTGGAAATGTATTGGAGGATGAAAAACGCCTCGGAACATGCTATTTTTCCGTAGGAGACAACACCGCTTTGGGTGGAACTTCTGCAGTTGGAATTCACATTCCCGGGGTTCTGAAGAACGCAAGCGTTTGGCTGGACGATACTCAACTCATTACCAACGGCGAATTTACGCTGTGGGACTGATCAGCGAACGCCGCTCTGTGTACCACAAATTGGGCAGAATCTCCAGTATGGGTCAAGCCCAATACCGCAACCTCGGCAATGAATTCCTGAACGGATTGTTGGTTGAATCGGTTGTTGAGGTTGATTCCAGCCTTGTTGAGGTTGTTGATTCCAAGCCTGTTGCTGCTGCTGTTGAGGAGGCTGTTGATTCCAGGCCTGCTGTTGCTGTTGAGGAGGCTGTTGATTCCAGGCCTGCTGTTGTTGTGCCGGTTGTTGATTCCAGCCTTGTTGTTGCTGAGTTGGTTGCTGAACGGGTTGTTGTACAGGCTGTGATTGTTGTGCAAGTGGTTTACGAACAGGTGCGACCGGACGAGGAAGCGACTGAGTTTTCTCAGCAGCAGGGGATGAAATGAATTCAGAGAGAGAAACTGTTCCGTCTCCATCCGTATCGGCTTGCTCATGCAGTTCTTTGGCTTCTTCGAGGGATGTACCAGTAGCCACAGCGAGTTCTTCAACGGAAAGTTCTCTGCTTCCGTCAGTATCTGCGGCCAAGAAGTGCTCAGCAGCACTGACAAATTCTTCTTCCGCAGGCTCAGGAACTTCTTCCGCAGGCTCGGGTGCCGGCTCTAATACAGGCTCTTGAACCGCCTCTTGAACCGTCTCTTGAACCGCCTCTTCGACAGGTTCTGATGCCGAATCAGGAACTGTTACTTCTGGTTCTTCCTTTCCTAGGCCAAGGTCGAAAGCACCGGAGAATGCATCTTCTTCAGCACGAGCCACCATTCGTTCGTTGTTGGTATCGAGTACTGGTTCGGCAACAGCAACAGGCTCCACCGATGGCAATTCAACAGCACTGGAAACCTCTGCCGGGAGAGGAAGGCCTGGTAAATCGACTTCTTTCTCAACTTGAGGCGCTGGAGGAAGAGGTACTTCTTCCACAGGTTTAGGTAACGATGGTGTTGGTTTTGGAAGCGAAACCGAAGCAGATGCAATAGGCGCTGCTGCTGCTTTACCGCTGGCAAGAGAAGGGACTGGCAGAGCGTGGCCAGCAACATCCAGTGAAGCATCAAGCTCGTCAGCAACTGCGAGAAGCGTTGCCGTGTGAGATGCCGGGTCAGCAAACAATTGCTTGAGTGTGTTGAGATAACGTGTAACCTCACCTTCTGAACCGGTTGTTGAAGCGATGGCAAGCAATTTCAGAATACGCATTGGGTCGGCTAATGTCGCTAATTTACCCTGTTCTTCTTCGCTCAGGGAAGGAGATTGTCCACTGGATTCTCCCGATGAATCCGGCAGACCAAGGTACTGTGAAAGTGGGTCTGGCAGACTCATAAGTCCGAGATGGCCTGCAACCAGATAGTAAATCTCGCCACCTTCACATTGAATGCGCTCACTTGCTGCCTCAAAATCGAAATCACCTGGGAGAAGTACGACATCGGATAAAATTGAGAAAAATTGCTCCATAGCCTTCTCTTGTTCCATGGCCATCAAAGTGTGAACCATGTCGGAGGACTCTATGACGCCGAAATATGCTGCTGCATCGTCGACTTCGATGCCTGTTGGCAAAGATGCTCCTTCAAGTTCCTTGTCGGCCATATTCGATCCCCCTTTAACTCGTCCAATTGAATCCTGTTCTTGAGTATGATGTTTCAAACTCATGCCAAAGCAGTCGCAGCGACTCCATATCAACGACTCCTACCAATATTGAATATTGCTCTCGACTGAGGTGCTGACCATCCAGTTTCTTGCAACTGCATGAGAATATTACGTTCATTTTCACCTTCTGCAAGCGCCGAATGTACCCAATCGGCTGCGGATTCCCTGTCTTCAACTTGCCATTCTTCAAAAATCGACAAATCGATGTTTAACTTGGCTTTCCGTACTTTGGCTGAGGGTTCAGCATCAGGTTTAGGTTCATCAACGAATGTTGTAACTTTCTTTGCACCTGTTTTCACTGAGCGTTCGCCACGCGGTGGACCGCTCGGAGGTTTGCTTGCTGAACTCTTTGGAGGACCTCCCGGTCCACGGCCCGGTGGCCCGCTTGAGGGCCCTCCTGATGAAGGCGGCTTTGCTGCACTCTTCGAAGGGCCACCCGGCCCACGGCCTGCAGGGCGACCCGTAGGGCCTCCGCGTGCTGGCGCTGCACGCTGTTGAGGTTTCTGAGCACTTCGACTGTTCCGGAAAGGAAGAGGTTCATCCTCATCATCATCGTCCCAATCATCTTCGTCATCATCGAAATCGTAGTCACCACCGCGCCGGCGCAGGATAAGTATGCCAACGAGAAGCACGACCAAAAGACCGATACCGGCAGCGATGAGTGTGGTTGAACCCAACAAGGAAGAGGTCTCGTCCCCGGAGCTCGAATCCTCCTTTGGACAGCCATCGGATAAACCATCTGGCCCAGCAGGTTCGTTCGGACAATTATCAAGCAAATCCGAGATTCCGTCGTTGTCTGAATCAAGTTGACTCAATACACAGCCGTTCTCGTCGATGCTGTCTTTCTGTGAATAAGGCGTGTCTGGACACAAGTCTGGAGAGGTGCCGTTCGGATTATCGCCGAGTCCGTCGTAATCTGAATCCTCCCATTGCGTTGGATTCCCTGCAAGGCCTGCAGGTTCAAACTCATCCCGATAGCCATCGCCATCGTCAAAGCAACCGAGGAAGTCAACGAACGATGTTCCAAACTCAAGTGGACACTCATCAGCATCATCGCCGGCAGGGTTGTCCCCGTAACCATCTCCGTCTTGGTCGAACCATTGCGTTCCATCGGAAGGGAAAGCATCACCAGATTGGTTTTCTCGTAGTCCTGAAGTTTCGTTCAGTGTGTAGATGTAAGTTCCAAAATATCCGTCGCCGTCTGGGTCAGCAGATTCGTCAATGCAACCGTCGGTTAGTACCGGGGTTCCCGCAGGTGTGTCTGGGCACTGGTCATCAGCGTCTTTGACACCGTCTGAATCGGAATCCCGTTCAGAGGCTGAACAACCGTTCTCATCGACACTTTCGCGTTCGCTTTCAATGGTATTCGGGCACAAGTCAGCAGGACCTGAGACATTATCCATATCGTCATCTGACAACAATTGCGCCTCGCTGCAACCATCAGCATCGACTGTTTCGCCGAACGGTGTTAAAGGGCAGAGATCGAGATGATTGAATACCGAATCGTCATCATCATCCAATTGATTGTCTGCACACCCAACTGAATTGACGGCAAGGCCAGCATCTGTGTCGGGGCAAATATCCTCCAAATTAGGAATGAAATCGCCATCATCATCAGTACCGTCGATGAAACGGCATCCAATACCCGTACCGTCAACAAACGGACTTGTTCCTTCGAGTATACCCGGGATTGTCGGACACTCATCGGCTTGGTAACCGTTTGGATTATCACCAAAACCATCATTATCGAAATCAAGCCATTGGCTCGCCTCAGTAGGGAATTCGTCTTGCGAATCCATCCAACCGTCTCCATCAGAGTCCGGGCATCCTGGATAAGGGCTGGTTGAGTTGCCAAACACTCCAGGGCAACCGTCGAGCATCAACCCGTTACCGTCGTTCTCGGTAGAATTGTCAGTTACGTTGTATGAATCGGTCCAACGGTCTGGATGTCCGTCAGAATCATTGTCTTCAGCAGCAGCGATGTTATCCGGGAAACGGTCTGGGTTTGTGGCTCCTTCAGAACCGTTATCGCCGTAGCCATCGCCATCGCTGTCAGCCCATTGGGTCGGATCAAATGGCCATGCATCTGCGCCAAGTGAGGCATTCCATTCAAACCCACCAACGGTCGATGGGTCAGAAGAACCATCAGAATCTGAGTCGAGGCAACCTTTTCTGTCGCGGAATGAAACTCCGTAATCCCATTTACAGTCGTCTCCTTGAGTTGGGTCTGAGGAGTTATCTCCCCAACCGTCGCCGTCTGTATCCTTGTACTGAGATGGATTGAATGGGAATAAATCACCAGCAGGTTGGCCAGAATCGTATTCTGTGATACAACAATCCGGCCCCGAGTTATCGCCGTATCCGTCACCGTCTGAATCCGAAGCAAGTTTCCAGTTAAAGATGAAAACATCGCCATCGAAATACATGAAATTATTGTTTGACCAACCGTCCTGGTCGTAATCATCACAACCCATTCGGTCAATCCAGGATTCACCAGAATCATCGTTACAAGCATCGTCAACGTCCGCATACCCATCGTTGTCAAAGTCAAGGCAGCCGTAAGTGAAGTACATCGAAGGCGCATCGCTTGACGGACATGAATCAGTCAATGGACCGTACGCATTATCTCCAAAACCATCGCCGTCGTTGTCCGACCATTGATCGCCCAAGTGCGGCAACTCATCGACCAAATCGAAAACAAGGTCTCTGTCGGTGTCAACATAGAGCCTGAGAACTTTGTACACTTGTGCTGTATCATCTTTGAACGCCATGTGTAACGTTTCGTTGGAATCTCTAAACAAGCCAACGCTGCCCACCGTGGAGATGTCTCCAAAGGAGATCGAATTCCAGTGGTACGACGATTCCTCAGCGTTCAAAGTGTTCCACGTAAGAAGATTCGATTGCCCAGCGCTGGTCATGAGAATGTATGTGTTGTTCTCTACAGCCAAGTCCCAAGTGCTGCCAGAGTTTGATTGAGGTTGTGAGCCGAAGGACGACCAATTACCGGTGGAATTACGCACATAGAGAACATCTGAATTTGAATCGCCACGAACAGCCATTGCAGGAGAATCTCCACCGACAAGGTCGATGTTGAATGTGCCAATAGAGCCAGAAGGTTGAGCAAGATTGGAGACAGTGACCCAAGAAGAGTCATTTTCCCATGAAGAACCGTTTAATTGCCGTTCATGGACTCTAAGTACGCCTGTTGAAGTTACGCTCGAGACAATGAGTACATCGTCGTCGGTGACATCCATTGAGATGTTACTGGATAAGTCGGTTAATCCTGTAATAGCACTTCCGCTCACATTCGAACCGTTGAAAATCCAAACTGACAGGTTATGATTGCTACCATCGTCATGAATCAAAGCGACTGCGAGATTTCCATTCGATAGAATGAGGGGTGCAAAATCGCCAGATACAGCTGCACCTGCATCTCCCAACACGGTGTTGACCCAAGTCCCACCGGTCTGATGCAAGAAGATGAGTTGTTCATTGACTGCATCACGATAGACAGCGGCTGCTGTGTCGTTCGCATCGATGACCACTTGAATCGGATCTGCAAGGTCAACTCCGGTTGGTACGGGAGAGTGTGTCCACCCCGAGTCGTCTTCTTGAGACACATAAATTACGAAACCACCAACATCATCGGCCGCTCGCATGAGGTGTTGATGACCGCTTGAATCGAGTGCTGAACCAAGGAAAGCACCATTCGTTTGGGTTGTGAGAATACCTTGCTCAACAGCAGTGTAACTCGAAGTTGTGTGGAGTTTCAGAGCATTGCTTCCTTCTGTAGCAAGAATGATTGGGCGTCCTGAACTTGTGCCAGCAAATGCAAAGTTGGTCTGACCCGAAGGATCGGATGGCAGCGTTTTATCAGCCCAAACCCCTGTTGCTGTTCCGTCATCAACATGTTCCAAGTAGTGGAGAGATTGTGATGGTTCAAACGAAAGAAGCATGCTTGCTTCGCCACGGCTGGAAGTTGAAAGGTCGAGGAATCCGATTTCTTCATCAAAGGTGAACGTCGTCGACTCCCAATCTCGCTCTGAATACAGTTCGTGGACAACTTCGAACGATGCTCCAACTGTCTTTCGAACGCTCAAGCTAATTTCACTCAGACCATCGCCATCAACATCACCCATCGAAGACATCGACAAGCCCTTGTAGGATTGAGCCGTACCTGTTGCGAGAAGTTCGTAATTCGCTGTCAACCCAATAGACGAGCCAAGGTGAAGTTCAACTTTACCGCTTCGAGTTGCGCCTTGTTGCATCAACAAAATATCGTCATAGCCGTCTTCGTTGACATCACCTGCTTCGATGAACATTCGTCCAATCATAGCATTGGCATCATCACCTGAACGAGACCAATTTGGTGTCGAAGAAGAGAGACCGGAGGAAGAACCATGATACAACCAAACCTTTCCTGCTTGATACGCGTTGGTACCGTTGAAAAGTTCTGAAAACATCATGTCGTCATAACCGTCTCCATTCACATCTCCAATGTAATCGACAGTGAATCCAAACATTTTGCCTTGGAGGTTGGATCTAATGGTCTGGTCAGGTGCAGCGCTTACTCCAAACTCGGAGCCGAGGTAAAGTTCTACTTGCGGGAAACCTGAGAATGATTCGAAATTAGCCGCATTGGAGACTAGCAGATCATCGTAACCATCGCCGTTAAGGTCTCCAGAACCTGAGAGTGATTGACCAAGAAGGGTATTTTGTTGGGTTTGTGAGATGTTGCGGAGATGCTCCATACCACTCAAATTACCTTCAAAGATTGAAATCTTACCTTTGTGAATAACTTCTGATGGGGTTGTGGCAACTACCGTCGAATAATTACCCGAAACAACCGCTAAATCAGCATATGAGTCTCCGTTCATGGCAGGTATCTCCTCAATCTTCCACCCAAAACCGTCACCTTCGTTGCCCGTATGATTCCACCATGATTGGCTCTCGAGCCCAGTAGAGTTACCAAGATAGATTTCGACCATGCCGTTATCACCAGAGTTGTTTGGTTGCGATGTGTTCCAACCCGAGGAGCCGATGGCAACATCAGCAAACCCATCGCCGTTGAAGTCAGCAACAGAAATGTCTGAGCCAAGTCGTTGACCTGCCTGTGTTCCGAGAATTGAGTGAACCGTGTTCAAGAGGCCGTTTGATGAGCCAAGCCGAACTGAAACCCGTCCGATTTCAGAATCCGTAGAAGAAAAATCTGGTTCAGCATAAATGAAATCATCAAAGCCGTCTGCGTTTACATCTGCAAACATGGATGCCCCTTCTTCAGACGCCAGTGACGCAGTAACAGCAGTGTTTGGCACCGGGTCGATGCGACCTTCGTTTTGTCCTGAAAGACTTCGAAGGAGTTGCAAACTTGTAATGCCTCCTGACTGAGAAGTGGTTGCAATTTGTTCGACTGCATTGGTGTCGAGCCCCATGCCAATGTGCTCTACTAAATTGGAGTCACGGAGTAAGACTCGGCGGTCGTAAGTGATGCCATCGTATCGAATCAAACGGACTTCATCACCTACCGTGTAGAGGAGGTGTGCAACGCCATTCGCATCCATTTCCAATTCCATCGATTGACCGACTGGGCCTGCATCAAGCAACTGGTTGTACCAGATGTTGCCGCTGTAATTCATCTCCCAAAGCGAGCCGTTTACATCCCTGAAAACTGCGTACTCAAGTTGTTTTTCAGGTAAAACTACCATTTCAAAATCGGTTGGGTGAACGTCATAAAGAACGGTAATTTTCTGCCAAGTTTGTTCCGAATAAACCGAACTTGGGTACGCAATGTGTGCTGACTTAATGTTTGCGCCATCGGCATAGAGCACATACTGGCGCCCGTTTTCATTCACTGCCAAAGCACAGTCGACGAGAGTTGATACACTCGAAGCTGCGACGGTATCCACCAGATATGTCGTCCATACAGAGGTTGTTGACTCATGAGAAGTATGTCCTCCGTTGTGTGAACCAACAAAAACATCTCCTTCCACGGTGGTCCAGCAAGCATCAAACCCTTCATCGTGGCTCATTTTCAAATCTGGGGTACCCATGGTGTGGTTTGGGAAAGACGAAAAGGTTTCTGACATCCAGTAATCCAATGCGGAATCCTCTCGAACTGTTGCGCTTGGCAATCCATCGAAAGCCAACTCGGTTCCAGCAAAATCGTGCCCGTATGCATCACTGAGGGGAACGTGAGGGCTACTGGATTGAACCAAATCCTCCTCTAAATCGGTATCAGCCTGCGTGAATGGTTGAACCATTGGCGAGAGGAGGTGGATCAAAAACAGCAAAGAAAGCAGCAATGAAACCGTGGGGAAAGATCTGCTCGCTGACGCCGCCATACCTTCATGACGCCCGCCTTCCTTGAAAACGCTTCTTGACAATTGTGTTGATGACCCCCGTAGGGGGTCAGTTATCTTACCGGTCAATACCTCATCAAAAAACAGCGGTTGTTTTGTCAATGCGGAGCGATTGGGAGGAATATGGACCGTCAGGGATTTCTCATCATTGCCAACGGTGAATGGCCACCTGAAAGCATTTGGTTGCCACTAACAGCCCAATCGAAATGTGTCATTGCATGCGATGGTGCTGCTGTACAATGCTTTGAAAACGATGTGAAAATGGATGTTGTGATCGGAGATATGGACAGTTTATCTGAACACGATGAAATGCGACTCCGGGATGATGACAATGTTGCTTTGGTCCGTCAGACCGGCCAAGAAGAAAATGACCTGGTAAAAGCCATGAAATGGTCGATCAAACAAGGAGCAGAAAGCATCGAGGTCTTTGGTATCGAAGGAGGTGATTTCGACCACCAATTTGCAGCCATATTGTCGTTGTGTGAAGTTCCTTTCAACACTCGAATACATACCTCCCAATCCATCATTCAACGCGTGGGAGAATCGCCGCTTACACTGGACTCTATAGAAAAAAATGCTTCCTTTTCCCTGTTTGCGGTTGGGCCGGTAGAGGGCGTCAATCTTACCGGTGCGGAATGGCCCCTTGCCAACCAAACGCTGTCACCTGGAACCAGAGGCATTCACAATAAATCAACTGGAGAAAAATTACACGTTGAGTGTTTGTCCGGAGATTTACTCCTCTTTTTGGACCGGTGAAGAAGGAAGATGGCGGCGCAGCATTTCTGAATAAGTGCCCTTTCCATCCCATTGCTGGGCAACGATGTCAATCCTTGCCTTTTCGAGAGTAGTCTCCAAGCCACCCCAATCCTCGATTAAGCCGAGTTTCAGTGCTGCTCTGGGCGTGTAACCTGGGAGGAAATTCCGCCAAAGGAACGGCACTCTCCCCGGAGTAACCCGGTTCACCATACGGACAATCGAAGTATTACAAGTGGTGAGGAGAGAATGATACCATTCAGGTTCTTGGGACAACTGGTTTGCTTTCTGAGCCATCCGAATCAGCATGTGTTTATCTTTTTCAGGAGGGGTGATTGCGCGAAACATGTAGTCTTTATTTCCACGCGCGTTCGTCCGCAATCCAGTCATGTCACTCTCAAGAGCAACTAAGAGATACAATTCATAATTCCTCCACAAGCCATCCCAAGGATGGTATCGATGCTTTACTCTTCGACGAGCCTCAAAAGAAAACGAAAGACACGTACCGTCGTTAAATTCGAACGTCAAATAGGTGTGTGCGAGTCCATGCAGGGAATGAAAATGATCTACAATGAACCATATATCCTTGATTTCCTCTGTATCGACGGTGACTTCATCAATCCAAGATTCATCTCTGTCCTTGGTGGTCCGCCAGAAAAAATTACGAACATTACGGAAGGTGATTTTGGAATCAACAATATCTGTTGTCGTTATGAATTCACAATCGGAGTTCCAGTTTGCGGTAAGTTGGGGTTGGCGTGGTCGAACGCGAATGAACCAAATCAGGAGCGGCAAAAAAACAACAACCAGCAGTGCGACTAGAGCGATTTCCATCCATGTACTCATGAGGTTCACCACTTATGCCAAATCCGCAACTGCGCATCCCACCAGTCGGTCGTTCCGTCTGGATGTTGACGCCAAAGCACGCCTTCATCATCTGTGATGGTTGGAAGACCTTCGGTATCAGGAGAACCGTCTGCAAGAATCATTGGGGTTGGACCAAGATCACGCAGTTGGCCTACTGTATCTTCGTCCTTGACCCGTACAAGCAGAATGAAGACAACGATACATACAACAAGACCGAGAATACCAATTGAGACCCAACCAACTGATTCGGTCTGGGTATCCTCGCCGAATGAACGGCTTGGAAGCGATGCCGCTTCTTCTTCGGTGAGGTCGAGCCCCGGAAGTCGAACGAGATTAACACCATGTACTGTTCGAATCTGCTCATTGTTGATGACTTCGAGTGTGATGAGGTGTACACCTGCTGGAAGAACCTTGCAATCGTAACTCATGCTGTTGTTCCCAGCGAGGGTCGAACCTTGAACGGTCCAAATTTTTTCAAAGGTAGAGAAATCGACTTCGACCATGTTCGGAACCATGGTGATTTGGCAAGGCTCGTCGGTCATGTTTTGATTGCCGACAACATCGAGAGAGAACGATGGAGCAGGGCGGTTGTAAATGGTGAGGTTTAACCAATACTCTGCGGTTTGACCCAAGTCATTTCTGTATGCTTCCTTGAGTTGGTATTCACCCGCTGGCCAGTGGGAACAATCCAAAGTCGTTTGATTGTCAAGCACGGTAAACGGAGCGCCTGAGAAAGTTCGTACTCCAGATGCCCCATAACGAGGCCCAGTCTCATCGGCGAAAACGCGATGAATGGAGCACTCGTCACCCGTTTCAATCCTGTCAGGAGCATTGAGGTCCAACATCAATTGAGGTATTTGAAGTGCTGGCTTGAGAACATAAGTCGGCAGCTGGATACTGGTGATTTTATCTCCTGCCTGATTGATGAATTCGAGTCGGAGTGCGTGTTCACCGGATGACCAAGCATCGTAGACAAGACTGGCATTCGATTGACCGCTCAAGGCGAGGTACTGATCTTCTCGAACTTCTTTATCCTTGTGCGTGCCAAATAATCGCAATTCGATTTCAGTAAATTCAGAAGTGGTATTGAGAATCACAACAACGCGAATTGCATCGGGTTCACCGTCTTGGTTCATGTCCATGGTATCGTTCCTCAATGCGACTAAAGTCAATCCTTCTTCAGCCAAGGCGTCATCTGCTGAAGTGTTCTCTGCTCCAACCTCATCAACAATTCCAAGCGGGGTGACCAGACACCCAAGAAGGAGAAGAACAAGGAAGAACGGAAGCGTTCTGTGCGAATTACTCAACCGTTTCACCTCCTTGAAGCGGTAAAGGTTTGAGTTCTGAAGCATCCATTCCCTCCGGCATTGGGAGTGGCGGTAAATCCTCCAAAGGAGTCATTGGTACTGGAGCAGCATCCATGGTGAGAGAGTCGAGGTTGGCAGATTCTTTTGATTCAAATAAATCATCTTCGAGTGTATCATCATCGCGGCCCATTCGAACAATCAGTGCCAATGAGGCACCAAGAATGAAACCGAACCCGATGACCAGATAGGTGAGCCAAGAGGCTGCTGGATCTTCACCAAGGATGGCCACCGCCGCGGAGAACTCGCCGTATGAATCAGACCAGCCATCGCCGTTGGAATCAACACAACCTTGCGTATCACGCATCGAATAACCGGAGGTATCAGGACAATCATCACGCAATGCTCCCAATGGAACGTCACCAAAACCGTCGCTGTCAGAATCGCGCCACTGCAATGATTCGGTAGGAAAAGAGTCGGCAGTGCCGAATGGATGGGCTTTCCAGCTCTCGGTTGGGTCGGACCAACCGTCGCCATCTGTATCTCTGCAACCCAATCGATCGAGAAGAGAAGTACCACGAACTTCAGGACAAGCATCTCCTTGATTTCCGTTTACATCATCACCGAAGCCGTCCCCGTCTGTGTCTCTCCATTGGGTTGGCTCATGAATGAATGCATCACCGAGGTCTGACCATCCGTCGCCATCGGTATCAGGGCAACCCCAGCGGTCACCGCCAGAGGATGGGCCAACCGATGTGCCTGCTTGGCTTGGGCAAACATCTGCAGTCGTTCCGAGTGGATTATCGCCTCGGCCATCACCGTCCGCATCGTGCCACTGCGTATGGTCCATTGGCCAAGCATCACCGTTGCCACCTGGGCTAGCCAGCCACGTATTGGTTGGGTCAGACCAACCGTCCTCGTCGCTGTCAGGACAACCCCATCGATCAAACGTCGAAGTGCCGAGAGTGGTTCTGCAACTATCGCCGCGGTAAGCGACGCGAAGAGTTTGTCCGTCGAAATATTCGAGATTATCACCGTAACCGTCGTGATCTGTATCGAACCATTGGCTTTGATCCAATGGGAAGGCGTCAGCAAATCCATCTGGATGGGCAATCCAATCGTCAGTAGGGTCTGAAAAGCCGTCTTGGTCTACATCCCTGCATCCGAGTCTGTCGGCATAGGAAATCCATCCGGACTCGACTTCTTCAGCCGAAGAAAAGACGCAAACATCGCCCTCAAATCCTTCAAGATTATCCCCATAGCCATCGCCATCCGTATCCCTGTATTGTGACGGAACGAATGGGAAGTCGTCCACTTGGGTTGCTCCATAGGTTTGGTTATCGCCCCAGCCGTCTTCATCAGAATCAGACCATTGCGTAGGATTGTCCGGGAAATCATCAATCAATACAGCACCTTCAGATTGGTTGTCACCCCATCCATCAAAGTCGCGGTCTTGCCACTGTGAAGGTTCATCGGGGAAAGCATCAGAACCGTCCGCTTTGGTCCAGTTCAAATCCCCATCTGAATATCCATCGCCGTCTGAATCGGTGCACCCGAATCTATCACCGGTCGAATAACCGGTGATGAATGGACATGCGTCAGGTGTCGAAGCTGCTTCGAGCCAAGAACCAATTCCCCAAGCCATTCGAGATTGATTCCATGTTCCGTTCTCCCAATTGTCTCCAAATCCATCGGCATCGGTATCGTTCCACTGCGTGGCATCGAGAGGGAAAGCATCGCCGAATCCAAGCGGATGTGCATACCATGCAGTCACGCCATCTAGGGCTCCTGGATCTTCATCGGAGTAGCCATCGCCATCGCTGTCTAAACATCCGAATCGGTCTTGTTGAGAATAACCTCTGCGGAAAGGACAGTGGTCTCCTTGGAATCCGTCGAGGTTGTCGCCAAATCCATCGTTATCACTGTCGAGCCATTGAGTTGAATCGGTCACAAAGGCATCGGCTCCGTTTTGCGGGCCCCACGATGAATCAGGGTCAGACCAGCCGTCACCATCGACATCAGTACATCCTTTACGGTCGTTTGTCGAAGTACCCACAAGGTCATCGCAATCATCTTCATTGTCGATAAAACCGTCTTCGTCTGTATCTCGATTGGATTTGTCGATTGAAGGGGTAAGCGTGTAATCAAAGCCATCGTTGCACCATGAATCTTCGGATTTGATTTTCACGAAGACGTACCCTGCCGTGTTTATTGAAGTGGAAAGAACCTTTGATGCTGCGTTGTCATCTGCAGCGGTGTCGGTGATGGTCGCACCTTGAGAATTCAAAATCGAGAACCGCCCTGTCCATCCATCACCTGGACACCACCATGCCGGGCCGTTCATAGTTCCCGAAAATGCAATTTGGACAATGTCCCCTTTTCGAGCCTCAATCTTCCAAAAATCGGCTTGGTCGTTTCCTGCGTCGCAGTCTGGATTGCAGACATAACCGTTCGACGTAACGCCATCAGTCAATGGATTGGCACTCTGAATGTTATCGTCAGCAGAAACTGGAGGGAGCATCGAAAGCATCATCGCGGCCAGCGAGATGGCCATCATCCGCTTCGCGAGCATGATTGCCCAAGTGGCGGTGTGCCTATGAACACCGCGCTCCAATCAACACCCGTAGGGTGTTAGGTACGAGATGCCAAAATCAATTCATTCACCGCAAACATAGGCATCA
>CALJHE010000011.1 GCA_938075675.1 Candidatus Poseidoniaceae archaeon
CATTCCTACCTCCAAACTACCACCGTTGTCGACCCAGCGTACGACAAGGAGAACACGGTAACGGCGTTCAAGCAGACGGTCGGGTGTGGTTTGAGCCTGCTTTGGTGGCCGGAACCGAATTTGTCTGCGACAACCTTCACCAAGCAAGTGGCCTAGCCAGTTTCCGCCAAGGAAGACACGGCATCATCCGAGTATACTTGCCCTACAACCCTCGTTCCACTTTTTCTGAGGAACGTGATGTCAACAACGATTTCCGAGACCGTGGTCACCTTCCTGAACCTCATTTCACCCAAGAAAATGAACCTTGGAAGAACTGCCTTGAGCGGTTCATCGATGCATGCGCCAACATCAAAAACACCGTGCGCTCTGACCTTCGCCTTATCATCCACCGAGGAAGTGAGGCACCACAGGAAGTGATTCTATGAACGTAAAATACCTAGCAAAAAACCCGACGCCCGTAACCCAGACCATTACCCTACGCCAAGGCTTGCCGATTGGCGATTCAGGTGTGCGCAGCACTGAAGCAGTCACCGTACAGGTGCCTCCAATGAGTGTTCGTGAAATTCTGTTCAATGAAAACGGCACTCCTCTTATCGAAGGATGTATGCAAGATTTGACTGTGACCCTTGAAAACGAAGAGGGCACTCCAATTGACCCTCACTCATCTCGCCGTGAACGTACAACCATCCGAAACATCAACGGTGAGCGAACCAATGTGTTTGTTGAACAAGCTCGCAGAGTCTATCCGGGATTGGATGTCGAAAATGCACGGCACTTGGGTGGAACTCAACTCCTTGCCCAGTTCTCACACTTGCGAAGCGCACGTGACAACACCACTGCCATCTATTCACCTGCTGCACTGAACATGAGTTTCGAGTCAAGGGTTGACAGCGTCTATCATGCTGCTCGAACTGGACAAATCCAAATTGAATCCATTACTGGAAACGGGTTTAACTCCGCAGATGCAATCCAAATGGAAATCACCAATTCCAGTGCAAACCCTGTTCGAATTGTCGTCCCACAAGGAACCATGTTTGAGCAACAGAATTGGAACGGTAACCAGAATCTCGTGGTCAAGGAAGACGTTTGGATTGACATTCAGCCAGGACAATCTGGAACCTTCCCTCTGCCAGCTTTCTGCGCCAACTCAAGCGGCGGTTCACCCAACAGCGACCCCATGAACCTCACTCCTTTCGTATTCCACGACATGGGCGAGTCCTTCCGTGACCAGCAGTCTATGTGGAGAACTACCGACAGTCGAAGCAATGTTCGAATGCGTTAACAGAAAGATTCCACTGAATGCGATGTGGAATAACTGTGGGCTAAAGCCGAAGAGTTATTGCTATCTTTGAATTAGCTCGGCCATGGCGAAGAAGAAGGATTGGAAAGTCGAAGCTACCGAACTACGAAAAAAAGTCAAAAGACTTGAGAAAGTAATCAGCCAAAATATAATCGAAACCGCTGAGATTGAAGATGGTGATGAGACAATCGATGCCATCTCCATAAAGGGCAAGTTTGCATTACATCCCTCTCTTTCGGGATGGTTTTTTAATACTGACAATGTGTTAGTAGGCAAGAGAAATGAAAAAATTCAACAAGCACTCGGCATTGGAATGCTAGCCTTATGGCAGGGCCGCGTATCGCATAGTTTGAATCAATTCAAAGACAAAATGCAATCCGAAATAGAGCTTGTTCAAATGTACATGTTGGATTTAGAAAAAAAATTGGAAAAGGATAACAAATACAAAACAGACCAAGAGATCACAATAAAAGTCGCTCTTGAAAAGTATGTTCGAAGTCAAGGATATCTTGACGACATCCAGCACGATGGTACCGGTTCGGATGATGATGATACGAACAAAACCGGAGATGTATTGGCAATAATTAGTGATGGCAAAAGCTTTGAGAACCTTGCCATTGAGGTTAAATTCTCCAGCACTTATGGATTAGGTGATATCAAAACTGGCGGCCGCAATAATGCGAAATCCTCATTCCGAAGCAAAGGCGATACCGCAATTGGGCAACTTCTTGAGACACGTTCCACAAAAAGTTCTAAAATCGCAATTTTTGTGATGAATGAAAGACTCAATCCTATTAGTGAAATCGGAGATCAACAAATTTTGTTTTATCCAGAAGTGTTTGGATTTATTGTCAAAGTTGATACGGAAAATAATAATTTTACTTATCTTGAAATTGCTTACGAAATCGCCCGTTCGATGACTCTTGCATCAAGACCACTGGACAAGTTACACTTTGATGTTGTCCAATTTCTTCTCACTGAACTGAATTTCCTACTTAACCGAGATAAACAATACAAAAACATCGCAAAAAGAATTCGAGAGAGTATCATTTCATCTCACAATGACTTACTGAAAGTTATTGACAATGATGTTTCTCTCTTGGATGCAGAGATAAGTGCCCTTAATCTAGCTGTCAATAAAACCATGAGTGTTCTTGAAAATTACCTCGAAACCGGTGTTTTGGAACCTGACGAGGCGTGGGCAATTTACAGTAGGGAACGAGAGCAGATGGAATGGGCGCAAAAGAAAGCCGAAACAAAAGAATGGATGGCTCTCGCTTCAAACCTTAGTGATCCTGAAGACACGATAATTGAAACGGCCAACGACACTTCAGAGCCTAAGGAAACAAAGCCTACTGAAATGAACCTCAAGGCCTTGAAAAAGGAAGAATTGGTAGAACTATGCGTCGAAAAAGGTTTAGCGAAATCTGGAACAAAAGATGTACTCATCGAGCGATTACTGAAATCAAAGAAGTAGTCGTATGGGATTTAATTGTTCACGGGAGTAACATCGTTAGATGTATCCTTTCTGGAGTCGAACCAGATCCTCTGCTTTCGCAGTGTGCACCGTACACCAAAGGAGTCCCAACGGGCTACCACCATTCTCGCACCACAACAGTTGTGTAATCACGCGCCAAAGTGCGTATCCCCATTCTCTGAGCCAGTGGCAGTTGTGTGCAAGTCAATATCTCAGCTTGAGGCGTTGACCTCCGCTAAAGCACCGGCAATCAAAGGCCAATGGTATTGAAATTCAACATCATTCATCGAATAGATATCATCCTGCCAATCGTTGTACCTTCTATGATGTCTCCAAACGATGAAATCTTCATGTGTTTTGTCGGAGAAGTAAGTGCCATACAAGTGAACTGAGGTGAACATTGGGTCCTTTTTTTGAGCATCGATACGAACGAGACTCAACGGCCATTCATTCTCGAATTCAAGATAACATTCGAGATACTTGCCATTACTCATTCAGATCCCTCCTGCTCCATCTTTCTGGTAGATTTACTTCCAGGTATTCATGCTCATCGAGATGGACAACGGTCAATTCGAGAGTGTACAGCGGTCTTGAAACGTCTTGACCCATTTCCTCGTAATAGGCCTCAACTGCTGCCATTGCTTCGCTTAATGTTGCGGTGCCATGAGCAACAGTTACGATTTCTCTGCACTCAAAAGGCCTTGAATTGTGATACGTCACACCAAAGGATTGCGCTTTGGAATGTTCAATCAACAGTTTCGCCAGATGCGGCGTTGCATTTTCTCCCGACCACCTGAGTGGCTGAATCGGATTGGATGACCATGACTCTCTGGTTTGAATCGTTGTTGTCTGATGCTTCCACCACGGGCATCTGGCCTTGACGTGTTGCTGTAATTTGTTTCTGACTGCTACAGCAGAATGCTTGGTGTAAAGGGCAGGTGCTAACTGGAGGAGGTCTCCATGAACAACATTGAGCACAAAGTTCTCTCCTGAAAGCCTGTATGACCTCTTGTGGAGTTCCACCTGCAGACATTTGGGGTGATTGATGAGCCATTGTAAGTAACTCGAATACGCTTCATACGGCCATGCAAACCTTGGAGGAACTGGAGTTTTGAACGTCAAGCCTTGTTCTTTACCGTCCATGTAGACCGTTGACCAAGTATCGTGCCAATTCTCCCATGTAATCGCATTCGGGTGAATGCTCTCCTCGATTTCATTATCCAACATTCCCTGAACCTGAGACGGGCTTAGACCCATTTCCGGAACGGTGTTCCAAAACCACGGTTTAATTTCCTCAAACCAATCTGTTTGACCGAGTGAACTGTTGGCAGAATGATGAACTTTGTACACCGTCGCTGCATAGGTTTGCATCTCATGATAGGCATTCTCACCAAGCCATTCAACGTCACATACCTCTTCCATAACAGAGTGCGGGCCGACAGGGAATGTCTGGCCAACATGGTTGAACCATCTGCATCCTCCCTCGCCCATATCCCTATGTTTGTGGTCAACAATGACAAGGCCTCCATCTCTAATTTTTGAGACATACTGCGCCATCATTTCGGCAAATGCATTCTCATCATTGGCAATGAATCTGTCAATCCAAGAAAACCAATCGACATACAAAACATCAACTGGTGGAGCATTGGAGAGATACGCATAGGCATCTCCTCCAACGTGAACCTGCCAATGTGGAACATCGATGCAGACTTTCCTGAACACTGGATGTCCTTGAGATGTATCGTGCAATCTTTGGTAGACGGCGTGATTGACAATATCTGCATGATACGGCCATTCATCCGGACAATACTGCCCGTAATCCACGAGCACGTGAACAAACGGGTGCCCTGCATCTTCAAACAAACTCATGCTCGCATGGTAATGCTGAGCCGCAGCAGGATGTGCAATAACCAGCGGTCTGTCTTTATCGACCTCTATCGGCAAACCAATGCCAAGTTGGTTGTCTTTACCGTAGGTGACGCACATTCCTAATCCTTCGAGGGTCAATTTCCTCGCCATACTTTGGCTCATCATACACACCTCGGATGTCCAAGAGGAACGACTCTGAAAATTCTCTTCGTCTCTCTTTCGAGCCTTGGATAGTCATGCGCTGCTATAACGCCACCTGAATGGTTGAGTTTCGCAGTATCGTAAATGGTATCCTTGTGCAGCGTGACGATGTGTGCAGTACAGAGCTTGCCGTTAGCATCGGGGTCACTCGGCGGGTCTACAGAATAGAAACTAAGGAAGAACAAATCGTCGTATCCGACCAGTTCCTCGATGTAGTGTTCGATTCTTCTCACATCATTATTGCAGTAGGCTAATTGCATCCCGTAGGGTTTGAGTGCATTTGACCAAGAGTGCGGCGATTGTGAGTTGGTGATTTTCTTGAAATCATCTGGACCTACATCTGCTCCTGTGGTTCTCGCTATCATCGCCAGCGTGGTTGCTACACACGAAGGACCGACCTGCTTGACATGCTCAATGCTGATGTCTGAGAAATACGGACCTTCGGCCTTGCCAGGGTCAGAAGCATCCCACAATGGGGCGTTCGCATTTGGTTTCCATGCGAACATTACAACCACTCCTTTGAGAACTCTTCATCGAAGGAATGCTGAGCATCTTCTGGGACTGCAACAGTTCTTTTTTCACAACCGCTGCAACCACAGTCCTCGGTTTGCCATTCAGTCATGGCATCCATCTTCATTTCCGTGTAATCCATCTGTTGTTGCATGTAAGCAACAAACATCGCCATTATCGTTTTTATGTCTATATTTTCATTGTTTTTCTTTTTCATATTCTCACCTCATTGGTACTCCCAGTCTTGGTCAGGTCTTCCGCCTGGCCATTCTCTTTCCATGAATTCATGGTGCTCGATATCTGCAAGATCTTGTTCAAACATCATTCTCCATATATCAGTATCATCGATGCAAAGTTGCATGAGAGTTTGCAGTGCAAGAGGGAAGGTTTCGCCTTCTTTTCTCTCAATGCAGAATCTGTTACCGTGTGTGTATCTCGTCCACTGTCCGCCAAAATTTGGAACGTGTTCAGGACATTGCCAATACGCCTCAAGCGAATGTTCAATTTCATGCCTTGAGAAAAACAACAATGTGTTTCTCTTCCATGGCGGCCCAAGTTGTCCAGTTCTTGCTGTATTGGTCTTTTGATAGTGCTCAACGAGACTTCTTGGTGACACCCAATATTCGTATTCGAGGCATATGTCAAAGGAGAACTGATGTCCATGCTTCCCTTCAATAATGGCTGTATAACCGTCAATGGTGATTGCATCTGACGCATGAATAAACTCCATAAAACTGAGCCAGTGTTGTCTTTCAGCACAGATTTCAGGCGTATCTCTTTCCGCATCTTCAAAGTGCAATGCATCGTTCATCGAAGTAAGCACAAGTTCCCAATCCGGCCATACATTCCATGCCGTTCCATCTTTCCTGTGCTGGTGGTTATAGGCTGAGAAAATCTTCATCAGCTGCTCCATCGGCTCAAGGTTTGCATCATGGTCGATGGCCTCAATCTCAGGATGGACGTCGCTGTCCCATCCGTGTTCGTTCTGGTTTTGGTTGGTTTTTTTGTTCATTTTTTCACTTCCTTGTTTTGAGTATACCATCTCCATGGTTGCGAATGGCAGGGGCACCGGGAGTCGAACCCGGGTCTGAAGAATCGCAATCTCCAATGCTATCCGTTACACCATGCCCCTCTGAGAGAAACAGGCGGAGGTACCCGGATTCGAACCGGGGTCCAGGGATTCGAAATCCCTGATGCTATCCACTACACCATACCTCCATGCTGTTTCTAAAGCAACAGCGGTTGCACGAACGTTTGACGTACATGCAGCAACGCTGCTCAAGCCCAGATCAGTCGCACTAACTGCGATGACAGAGGGCCCGCTTCAACGTATTTTGATTGTCGAATTCTGGGTCCCTCATGTTCTTCACCTGTTCCGGATTGTTTACTCCAAGGGGGGTTTACCGGATAAGTCTTTCGGTCAAAGTGAGGTTTTCCGGAAATCTATGTGAGACGCACGTGCGCGGAAACATACCTTTACCCGTGTATGCGCGTGTCATACTTAGAAGGAAAAATAACACTCTGGTGACGAATGCTCTCCGGAGCCAATTTCTTCGCCGGTTTTTCTCCAAAAGGTCGACAAAATGCCCTCAAAACATCTGTTGGAATGCGAAGATAATATAACGACAGCAGAATGGTCAACTCGGGGAAACACCCCCCGGTGGAAAAATGAGTTGTGGATTGAATATCCCCCTTGGCCCTTCATGTCGAGACCCGAGTCTTGAAGCAGATTTGCAAGCACGTCTCGATGCCGGGCATCGTATCTTTGCAATCGGTGACATTCACGGACACTTCGCCACTTTTCGAGCACTCATACACCGATTGCAGTTAACCGAGGATGACCGGGTGGTATGCTTAGGCGATATGATAGACAGAGGTCCAGATTCTGCAGGTCTTATCGAGATGATTCGAGAAGATGACCGTATCGTATGCATCAAAGGAAACCATGAACAAATGGCACTGCGCAGCATCACCGAACAGGGTCAAATTGAATTGTGGCAACCCTGGATGCGACGCGGTGGAAAATCGACATGGGGTTCGTACATTGTTCGAGCCAAAGGAGATCTGTGGCAAGCGAAGTCCAATTTTTTCGACGACGCAATGTGGATGGACTCGCTTCCAACACAAATCGTACTCGACGATGTTCGACTTGTTCATGCAGGTTATGACCCTCGAATGCCATTGGATTCACAAGGTGAAAAGGAATTGCTTTGGATAAGGAAACGATGGTTTCAGCACGACAAGCCGGTTGACCCAAAACGCATGGTTCTGTTTGGTCATTCGACCACCACCAAAGTCGGTAAAAATGCGGGTAAAGTTGCCTTCTCAAAGTTTCAATTAGCGGATGGAAGGCCTGCATGGGTTGGCATGGATATCGGAGCCTACAACCATGTTTCTCCAGGCCTTGCAGCGTTTGATGTGACCTCATTAAACGTCATCAAGCAACCTACCATCCGTTCCGAACGATGGTTTGAATCGTTCAATTCGCAACTTGGCCGTCAGAGGAAAAAGAAGTATTGGCGACAAAACGATGGAAGAAAAGAGGCTTGGGTAGCTGAACACTACGGTTTGGGCGTGTTGCAGGCAAGCCACCGAAAGGAGCACATGACGGAAAAGAAAGCACGTCACCGTCTACGTATGGCAGGGGTCGTCTTGTCACCAAATGATCATTCGTTCACCCATCTTGAAAGGCGAGCGAAGCACACCGATGACTCATTGGTCGAAAGGGTGGTAGAACGATCAGACTGGGTCCATAAAGGAAAGCGAATACGGCTTGGTCCTGGAACTGAGAGCGAACGATTCCCTCCCCATCTGCCAGGTCCAACTGGATTTAGGATTCATACCCGGAGCGGTTCGAACCGTGCAGGTAAGCACCATGCCCAACTCCCCGATAAACAGAACCAAAAGGACGGAAGAAGAAAAATCAGTTCTTGATTCCGTGCATGAACATGATGAAAAACGGAAAAAGAATTCCGAAAAAGAGAAAAACGCCTCTTAATTTCCGGAAAACGGGGCAATGAGAATGTATGATGCAGGTAAGCGAACCTTAAAGAGGGAGTATGATGATTTTTACATCATGGAAGACGAAATCTTAGTCAACACCAGTCCTTCGACCATGGAAACCCTACGAACGGCATTTGCCCTCGTGATGAAACAACAGAGACTCCACCGAGATTTCCTCAAAAGTTCCCGGGAGACCGAAGAGCGGCTTTCTGCTAACCGCCCATCCACAGTTCTTTTCTACGGACTCTAAACAACTCACGCCTCACCTCTCTGCCATCCGCATGTCAACCTCCAAAGCAGAGAGGTGAAGGCCTTTCTTGAGAAGCGTTGATGATGGCGAGACGGCACGGCTGGCTATGGAGCAACTGGCATGGGAAGCAATCCTTGCTGCTGGCGTCTTTTTTGTTCTCGGTGCTACATCGCCAGGACCGAGTCTTATCGTGATTCTCCGTAACACACTCATCGGTGGTCGACGACAAGGTGTCGCATGTGCTATCGGACACGGAATCGGCTTCGGAATCTATGCAGGCAGTGCCGTATTTGGACTGATCTTACTGCTTGAAAACTCACCTGATGTGTTCTTTGTCTTGCAAATCATTGGCGTTTTCCTTCTGATTTGGTACGGGTTCAAAATGTGGACTGCAGAGATGGATGCCCTTCAAGAAATCGAAGTAACGACTGGACAACATCAACGGCAAGGATTTGCCGAGGGATTCGCAATCGCCTTCTTCAACCCGAAAATTGCGTTGTTCCTCGTTGCCGTGTTAGCGCAAGTATTGAAGCCCGGGATGGGGATTGGAACGAAACTTGCCATAGGCATGCTTGGGATGACCATCGATACAATGTGGTATCTGATCGTTGCCTTGGTTCTGACCGGCACACCAGCGCTGGAGTATTTACGACAAAAAGGTGAATTTGTCTACAAGGTCACGGCTCTTGCCCTATGGTTTTTCGCCGCAAGTGTCGTCTACAGCCTGATCTAATTATTTCTGGCAGCGAGGACAGAGGAACGTCGAGCGGTTGCTTTGTACAATACGTTCAATCGTGCCGTTGCAACCCTCTTTGAGGCAAGGTCCATCCTCACGGTCATAGACTTGGAAGTGATGTCCAAAGTAGCCAAGAGTACCGTCGACGGCTGCGAAGTCGTTGAGTGTTGAGCCACCTACCTCGATGGCTGCCTTGAGAACTTCTTTCACTTGCTCAACCAGCAAGGTGAGGGCTTTGGTAGGACGACCGTCCTTGCGAACCAGTTTGTTGGTTGGTCGGGTCGGTGAAATGTTGGAACGATGCAATGCTTCACAAGCGTAGATATTGCCAACTCCAACGACAAAACGTTGGTCAAGTAAAGTGGTCTTGATTGGCGAGCGTTTACCCTGACAGCGACGGGCGGCGTCTTGTGCAGTCCACTGTTCAAGTGGTTCTGGACCAAGGTGCTCGAGCAACGGTTGAATCTGTTCTTCAGCCCGAAGAAATACATCTGCGATTCCGAAGCGTCGAGGGTCGGTGTAAACGGCAACTGAGCCGTCATCAAATCGGAACTCCATGTGATCGTGTCGGCCTTCATAGCCGGTTAATTCGCCAAACTTTGAATGACTTGGACTGCTTGAGACTTCAGAATAGCGAGGGACTTCCGACGGCGTGATCAGCGTGTAGCGACCCGACATTCCAAGATGTGAGAGGAAGACAAGCCCATCAGTGGTATCGATGAGGAGGTACTTCGCTCGTCGACGCACTGCCTCAATCTTCTTTCCAGTCAATTGCTGAACCATGTCTTTGGGGAACGGAAATCGCAATCCGTCTCTACGAAGATGAACTTCAGTCATGACACGGCCGACCCATGCTTGCTCTAATCCGGTCCGGACCGTTTCGACCTCCGGCAGTTCTGGCATCAAATCACTCCATCTTGCGGACTGCAAAAAGTACGTGGTTATCCTCATAACCGGTTAATTCAATCCGTTCTTCGACTTCAAATCCGGAAGTCGCAAGTTTGTACTCTACTGCATCAAAGAGAGCCTCTTCACCTTCACCGGTCCAGCGTTCACTCGCAGCTTTCAGTGAGAGAAGGCCAGTACCGTCACGGTTGAGGAATCGGCGGCAAGCAGCGATGAAAATATCCACTTGACCTGCTTGAGCAACATCTTGGAACAACCAATCGACTTTTCGTGGTAGAAGGACCCCCCATGCAGCATGCTTTCGAGCATCGCCAAGAACGGGCACCAATCCTGGTCGACTCTTGGCCATGTGAGTCAATTCCCGGAGACACCGAGGTGCAAGGTCTACAGCAACTAATCGACCTTTCAAATCATTGTGTTGACCGCACAGATGGTCGTGCAGATGGCTGATGGATGTACCGTGACCTGCGCCGAGGTAAAGCACATCTGTGCCTTCATCTGGAAGCAACCACGAAGGGTCGCGGCGGGTGCGCATGATGGCTGCACCTAGTTTCGAACGGGACGGGTCCCAACGGCGGAATTCCGTTCCTGAAAACGAACGCAGCGATTCACCGTAAACAGCCCGTTTCGGGACTGCATTCATCGTCCACAGCGCTCGTCCGTCTTTCATCACGGCCCATGAGAGCATGGTCCTGCGGCGGTTGTTGTATCGTCCCATGAAATCACCTCAACCTCGACGTGAAGGTGGAGATGGATACGCTTCACGAATATCCTCAACTTTTTGTTCCAGTTCTCTCATTTCCTCTTCGCCCCAAGGCTCACCTTCAAAGGCATCAATCTTGGCAGCAATGCTTGCTTTCGCAGCAACGGTTCGAGAGATTTTACCTCGAACCCAGCGAGGGGAGCGGGAGATCCATGGATGCATGAAGATGTGGCCGTGTTTTGGCGGAGGTGCTCCAGTTTTCAAGTGGTTGAAGAACGCCTTTTCAGCGCCCAAAACCTGAACGGTCCCAGCAGGCAAGCGTGCTAAACGCATTCGGCCGTGGGCCTCAACACATAATCGGGCAGCGAGCAAGGGACCGAGCAACGCCGAGAGCGACGGAAGATGTTGTTCAGAGAGATGGCGAATACCGTTCTCCAGTCGGTCGAGTTGACCGCGGAAAACAGATACACTTTGGCCCCATTCTTTGAGTGCCTTCCATTCTGGTTTGTCGGGTCCAACTGGAGGGAGTGAGACGCCAAGGGTTTGAGAAAGATGTTCGAGTGATTCAGCCTGGGATACTGTTTTTCCGAGCGAAGAACGGTCTTGACCAAAGCGAGCCTCTGGCAAAAAGAGCCCAACCCATTCGACAAGACGAGCCTCCATAGTGATGAAAGTACTGCGCATTTCATCGCTGGCTCTCATCAAATGCTCAAGACGTCGGTCAGGGTCACCTGCAGCTTGTGCAACGCCCATGGTCGCCATCGCTATTGCTGCTTGATCGGCTGCTTCTTGTGCCTCTTCATCAGGCAATGGCCAGTCTGCATTCGGTAGGTCCGGCTCGCCGTGTACACGAGGTTTTGCTTCTGGGAAGCGTTCGAGTAGAAGCATTGCTTCAGGGGTAAGTCCGCCTGCAGCAATGCACTCGAGCCGTTCGACAATGGTTCTTTGGTCGTGAAAACCGTCCCATTGCTCATCGTCGAGAATGGAGCCATGGTCATCCGCAATCGCTGCTGCACGCCAGTCGTACCAAAGCCACATGATTCTCCGATTGGGCACCATCTATTCACCCTTCCCTCTGCGTATCTGTGCGGATTCAGCATCTGAATATTCTTTAAAAACGGATAAAAGTCGAGATTGAAGTTCCGACAAACCTAAGTAGCCCTTGATATGCCGTCTTTCTATGTTTTGCCCACAATGTGGAACCTTATCCTTCCCTAACCCGAGCGGTGACATCTCATGCACGAACTACAAATGCGGATACAATGGTCCAGCAAACGTCGTCATTAAAGGCACTGATGGAAAAGATGTCGACCTTTCCAAAGCAACTTCCAAAACAGAATCAAAGAATCGCGTCTATGAAGTCATCAAGGATTCCGACAAACTCCACGGCGTCCTTACGACTGGAACGTACATGTGTCCCAAGTGCGATGGAATAGAAGTATTCTCTTACCTTGAACAAACTCGCTCTTCGGATGAACCAGAAACCAGGATGTTAACCTGCAAGAACTGCAGTCACGGTTGGCGAGAGTACTGAGCCTTACGCCGAGTTCAATCAATGAACTCAAACCGAACAGATAGTGAGCATTCTACGCAGTCTAACGTTGTAGAGCCAACTTGGGTTGGCATCACATGTCGTTTTCAACACGTGGAGCGAGGAAATACTGGATTTCAGCCGCACCATCGTGGAAACTAAAGGTCATCGAAAGTGGATAGTTCTCGCCAAAGCCAATGTCTACAGATTGCAGGTTACCGAAGATCTTCGACAACGGAACAAGGTACGTGAGAGAGTATTGGCTTCGGGCAGGCGCATCACATTCGATGTGTTGCAGTTCCTCTTTGTCAAAAGCAACGGTCACTGAGTCAGTCGAACCTTGCACGTGGACGGTGAAAGAATTTTCATCAATACTGAAATTGACGAGGTCTCCAACTTGACGAGCTGCACGCAATGCTTGTGTGAAATCAGCACCCGAGATGGTTACTTTGCACGGCAATTCCAATGCAGGAAGGGTCGGAGGGGTCATGGTCGAATTGTCCAAAGGACGGATGTTACGGTCAATCTTGCCCAAGTTAACGGTCAAGACGCCGGTTTCGTCACCATAGGCCATTTCGATGAGATCGGTAGGACCTCCCAAACTTACCAATTCCTTGATTTTTCGAATCTCGAGACCTAGGCTTGTTGTATCAAGCTCCCAGGTGTCAAAGGCAGCAGCGTCGATGTCCATTTGGATCATTGCAACGTGTGATGGGTCGACGACACGGACTTGTAATCCATTTTCGCCAAAATCAAACCTTGCATCTTCTACTACTACACTTAGCGTTTCGATAATTTTGCTCATCAAGTCCTGTCGGGCCGTGACGTTCAACATGAGATACACCCCTCTCCAAATAGTCTCCTCCTTCGACGGCTTATGAACTTAACATCTCGGATGCGTAAAAAGCACCCCGTCCGGCGCGGTATTTTGAAAAATATCGGTTTTCCGCGCATGTGCAATTCGCTTATTTGTATCAAGGCTTCCCTTGACTTGATATGGGCGGCCCAACTCCAATGGGCATGGGCGAAGCATCAGGCTCGGTGACACCACTGCTCAAAGAAGACGGCAAAGCGTTCAAAATCGCCGTGTTGATACCGACCATCAACAATGCTGATGAACTTGACATCGTACTTGGAAGACTCGCCAAGCAAACCTATTCCGATTTTGAAGTCGTAATTTCTGACTCTAAATCAAAAGACCACACGAAAGACGTGTGTGAAAAATACGGCGCTACATGGATTGAAGACCCGTCTCGTAACCGTGCTGATGCCTGCAATTATGCTCTACGACAAATGGACCATGACTTGGTCTTATTCACCGACGATGACACTGTACCACCTCTCGACTGGGTCGAGAAACTTGTTCGCTGGTTCGACAACCCCGAAGTTGGTGCTGTTGGCGGACCAAACTTCGCTCCCGACGATGACCCATTTGGCGCGAAGTGTGCTGATGTAGCGTTCTGTACCAAGTTCATGACAGCCGGCACTCGCTACGGCGCTCAGCCCAAAGGCGAACTTGTCCCCATCACCCACAATCCTGGTGTGAACTGTGCCCACCGTATGGCAAACCTACGAGAAGTTGATTTCTTCGAACCGGGTTGTATTGGCGCTGAAGATGTGGTTTTGGACGCGAAAATCCAGCGAGCTGGACACAAGTTGTTCATCGACCCATCCAATGTCATGCCGCACCGTCGCCGACGTCCGTTCAAGCCGTACATGAAGCAGATGCGAAACTACGGATACACGCGAATGGTAGCGAACAAGCGCTGGCCTGAAATCTCGGCATGGTCACACACCGCGATTGGATTCTTCCCCATCATCGTGGTGACGGCGTTGCTTGCTATGCTTTACGGCGGCCTTACCGGAGGAGCGGATGCAGACCTCTGGTTCTCACTCTCTGGAGAATGGAATTTCTCACGGGTTGCGTTCCACATACCACTTGGCCTTGTGTGCACCTACATTGGAATCAGTTGGCTTGGAGCAGCAATAGGAACTTCACCGCATCGCTCGATTGGAACGGTGTTCCTGGCGCCACTGTTTGTCTTCCTCGCTCAATGGGCGTACGGACAAGGTGTCATCAAGGCATGGAGAGAGATTCGACGCACCGGTGGAAGAGCCGGGGAAGGCGCTCAGATTGATGACCGAATCCGAACGGCTTGAAACCCACAGACGAGAAATACACGCCTCCCTCGAATGATGAGGGTAAAGCATTAGTCATGGTGAAGAGCAAGGCCGTTCATGGCGAGTCGGTTTCAACAACGGTTTGCTGAACTTGACAAGCCAGATGATATCACGGATGAAGATGAAATATGGTCGCTTATTCGTTTCAGCCTCGTCACCTTTCGAGTGCTCCTGTTTATCGCAATTATTGTCATCTCTGAAATCATGGAGAGTTACTTCATTTACAATTTATCTATGGCGATTTGGTCATTGGTCATTGGCATCCCGTTGTTCATATTGACCTCTATGGGAATCATTCTCGGCGACCGGTTCATGCAGCAAGAGAAGACTGCATCCGCCGCATCAGCAGTCTTGCGACCAATCCAAGAACGCTTGTGACTCACTCATCAGCATCTGGAAGTCCGGCCATGTCACCGGTTTGAATGGCCCATTGACTGGCATAAACGCCGTCTGCTTCGACCAAGTTATCGTGCAAACCACGCTCGACCACTGCGCCATCAACCATGGCAAGTATCTCATTGGCATTTCGAATTGTGCTCAAACGGTGAGCAACAGCAATAGTTGCTCGATCGCTGCCGCTGGCGAGAAGATTTTCTTGTATTCTACGTTCAGTCTCTGCATCAAGAGCGCTGGAGGCTTCGTCTAAAATCAACAAACTTGGTTGCTTGAGAAGTGCACGAGCCAACGATACACGAGCACGCTGACCGCCACTGAGTTTAGCACCACGGTCACCGACCATTGTATCCAAACCGCCCTCCAGTTCTTGAATGAAGTCCCATGCACCTGCGAGTTTCAATGCGGTGTTCAATTCCTCATCAGTGGATTCTTGGTTGTATCTCACGTTATCACTTACCGTGCCATAGAACAAGAACGGCTCCTGACTGACAAATCCTATTTTATCACGAACGGAATGCAGTGTGAAATTGTTGAGCGATTGCCCGTTGATGAGTACATCGCCGCTGTCTGGCACATAGTATCGCATCAAGAGTTTGAGAATGGTGGTCTTTCCAGCGCCTGTGTGACCCATAACACCAAGGAAATCCCCACCTCCTGCCTTGAACGAAATGCCGCTCAACACTTTGATGGAGGTTCCAGGGTAGGTGAAATGAACATCACGGAATTCAACAGAGGTAATCGGCGTATTCAATTCGATTGCATCAGGCTGGTCGAAAATTGTAGGCTCGAGGTCAATCGTTGCAAAGACGCGCTTTGCTGCTGCTTCGCCGCGTTGAATCTGATTGATGAGGATACCAAAAATAAACATCGGCATGGTCATTCGAGTGCTGATCAACAGGAATGTAACCAGTTCACCGGTCGAGATTTCACCCTCAGCAGCCAACCATCCACCTGCGGTGACAAGAAGACCAAAAGCGATTCCTGCGATGAGATAAATCATCGGCAAAAACCGGTTTCGATCACGACTTGCACCCATCGCTTGGTCGCGATAGTTCCCTGATTCACGGGCAACACGCTCAGATTCCCAAGCCTGGGCGTTGTAAGCCTGCACGACAGAAATACCGGAAATCAAGTTTTCCAGAACGGCATGGATATCTCCGGTCGACTCTCGTTGTTTGCGGTATTTGCGCTGAACTCTGGTCGAGAACCAATAGACGCAAGGGATGATGAACAGAATCGGTCCAAACAAAATTCCAGCCAATTTCAGTGACATCGATGCAAGAATCACAAAAGCGGTAAGGAACGTGAAAACGATTCGGATGATCGATGTCGAAGAGTCAGACACGACGTCTTCTAACTGGTTGACGTCGCTGGAAAGTACCGACATCAATTGCCCTGTTTGACGCATGTCGTAATACGAAGCCTCCATGGCGATGAGTGAGCGCGTGGCATCCATTCGCAAGTCGTGCTGGATGTTGTAACCGAGCGTTTGCCAAGAGTATTCAGAGACACCTTGGAAGAAAGCGAGCATAACGAAACCCATGAAAATCATGACGCCGTATCCAACTGCAGGTTCGGAATGAATGGAATTGACGGCGTTTTGAACGAGCATAGGTCCAACCATCACATCGGATGTGAAGTAGTCAACTGCCCATCCAATGGCGACGAACGGAACGAGGTCAACAATACGAGCACAAGCATTACCGATAAAACCAGCCAAGAGACGGCGAGGATAGCGGAAGGCGTAGGGGACGACTCTCCAAACTTGCTTGCCAAGCACTTGCACGCTGTCATTCAATTCTTCAGGTTCGAGTGATTCGACCTTCGGACCACGGTTTGAGCGTCGCGACATAACCCAATCGCAGGATGCGATGCTCTTGAACCCTCGGTATGGATATCGCTACCATGAACAGCGCGATGCACCTTGGATACAAATCATTCATGAGGGAGTAGTGACTGTATCGTAACATGACGACGAAGCGAAGTATACGTGCAATCACTTTTTCTGCACTCATGCTCATTCAAATATTGGCTCCAATCACCTATGCATCGCCATCTTCAACGCCAACTGCAGTGGTTGATACCAGTGTGGATTTGGCATTACTGAACGGCATTGGACTTGCACCAAGTGCTGATGCGGCCCATGGTTGGTTCGACTCGGCGGATGGTGTTGGAGAAATCGGCCTCTTGTACCGCGATGCGAGCGTTGTTGCAATTGACGACTGGTCCTCATGGACCGGGCAAGGTTCTGCTCTGAATGGATGGTATGTACTCACACACGCAACTCCAATTCCAACCGAGTGGTTCTATGAACTCGAAGATGCCGGAATTGAATGTTTCACCTTCATGCCACCAAACGGATTCCAGTGTGAACTGAAAGGCCACTCAACAGCAGAGTTGGAGAAACTCGATGTCGAAGGATTGGTTCAAATCGACGCTGTCGATAAGTTGAGAGAGGATTTAGTTCGTGGAGTGCTTGGAGAACAAAAGCAATTTTTCAATCCATATTCCATCGAAGGCAAAGCCATCGTCAATATTGTCCTGTCGGGAACTGCGTTGCCGGAAGGACTCGAAAACCGTAACGACCTCGTACTCGACTCACACTCTGGACGCTTCGCAACTCTCGTCGCTGAAACTTCTGGCATTGAATGGCTTGCCTCCAACGGTGCTGTTGAATGGATTGAAACAAGCCCTCACTTCATATTGAACAACGACGTTGCGGCAACAATCATCCATGCTGATGACCTTCAAAATTCGTCCTTCATGACAGCTCGTGACCCAGGATGGGGTAGCCTTGATGGAAGCGGAATCGTTGTCGCAGTAGGCGATACTGGACTTGACAACGGTGTCAACAATTCAAACACGCATCCTGATTTCAAAGACCACATCAAAGGAATTTACTCTTTCCCAATACCACCTTCACAGTGCGCCTGGATTGGAAACAACCCCGGTTCATGCGACGACGGTGCAAACGATGACCACGGTCACGGCACGCACGTTGCCGGATCAGTACTCGGCGATGGAACCCTTTGGCCGGACGTCCAAGGTATGGCACCAGAAGCCCAACTGTTGGTTCATGCCATCGAACACGGTGGCTCGCTCTCAGGAATTCCAAACGACCTTGGAGACATGTTCGACCTTGCAGTTGACAACGACAGCCGCGTACACACAAACTCTTGGGGTTCGAGTGTTGCAGGCTTCTACACGACAAGTTCGATGCAGTCGGACTTGAACGCACTGAAAAACGATGAACTTGTCATCATGTTCGCCGCAGCCAATGAAGGAGTTGACGCTGATGGCGACGGTAAAATCGATGAAGACAGCATGGGCTCACCTGCGACAGCAAAGAACGTCATATCGATTGGAGCCAGTGAAAACCTACGAACGAACGCAACTGGTTCATGGCCTGTGTGGGCATCGAACAACATTTCCGGAATGGCTACCTTTTCATCCCGTGGTCCAACAGACGACGGTCGATTGAAACCTGATTTCTCAGCTCCGGGCACCAATATTCTCTCCACCCGTTCTCGCGACCCGGGAGCTGGGGGCAGCGGAAATTACACTTTCATGAGCGGAACGAGCATGGCGACACCTGTCTCCGCCGGTGCTGCCGCACTCTTGCTTCAGCATCTCATCGAAAACCAAAACGTGTCCAACCCATCATCTGCACTGGTGAAGGGAATCTTTGCTGCGACTTCGGTCGACATGATTGGCCAGTACAATGACCCCACCGACGGCGCAGGCCAAACTGCACCAAATAACCACGAAGGTTGGGGGCGAATCAACCTCTCCAGCGCAATTTCGGCATCGTTCGTGGACCGAGAATCGTTGAGCACTGGTGACGTGCGAGGTTGGAGCGTCAGCGTACCAGCGACAGCACCCACCATGCAAGTCATGCTCTCATACAACGACGAGACGAGCAGCCCGGTCGTATCTGCAAACCTCGTCAACGATGTGGATTTGGCTGTCAAAGACCCGAGTGGCACGTGGACAAACCTCTCGGACAGCATCAACAATCTGAAAGGACTAACTTTTGCTTCGCCCGCTCAAGGTGTATGGGAAATTCACATCATCGGAACCTCAATTCCTTCTGGACCGCAGTTCTTCTCTGTAGCCGTTAACTCAGGCTATGCAATGGTCAACCTTACGCAAGACGCTGATCTTGACGGAACCGTTGATGAGGATGATGATTGCGCATTCACCTTCGGAATTTCCTCCGTTGACCGACAAGGATGCCCGGATACCGATGGTGACGGATATTCTGACCCCAGTTTCAACTGGACAACAGCAAACGGCGCTGACGTTTTCATCAATGAACCAACACAATGGGCAGACCAAGATGGAGATGGGTACGGTGACAATCTCGGCGGAACGAACCCTGATTCTTGCTTGACCGTGTCCGGGACATCAAGCGGAGACCGCTTCGGATGCCTCGATTCGGATTCGGACACCTATTCCGATGCTGAGACAAACCTCGGCGGTTGGACGGTGTTCCAAGGAGCAGATGCATGCAGAACCGTGTTTGGAACATCGAACGGTGATAGAAACGGATGTCCCGATGAAGATGGGGACACCTACAGTGATCCAGACCCGAGCGGGACAAACGGTTCGGTATGGTTGGTCTCCAACGGTGCTGATGCCTTCCTTGGCGACATCACCCAATGGGCAGACTCCGACGGAGACGGATACGGAGATAATCCTCCACCGGCCACGAACAGCGATGATTGCCCAACCGTACTCGGCACCTCGACGGTAGATCGAACGGGATGTCTTGACACCGATGGAGACGGATACTCCGATGCTGATAGCACTGCCTTGGCTCATCCTGCTGGAACGGCTGATGCGTTCCCGAATGATGCCACCCAGTGGCTTGACTCAGACGGAGATGGATACGGTGACAACCAATCCGGAACAAATCCAGATGCTTGTGTCAATGATGGATTACCGCTTGGAACCCCTCGCTCAACCATCGACCGAGTTGGTTGTCCAGACAGCGATGGCGATGGCTATTCTGACTACGATTCAGGATGGCTCGCACATCCAGCCGGTAGCGCTGATGCATTCCCTCTTATTCCAACGCAGTGGAACGATACGGACTCGGACGGTTTCGGTGATGAATCGCTCGGATTCAATCCGGATTCATGCGTTACAACATACGGCAATTCGACAAGCGACCGATTTGGTTGCCCCGATACCGATGGAGATTCATTCTCCGATGCCGATCCATTGGGCAACAACGGTTCAGTATGGACTACTGCAAACGGTGCAGATGTTTGGCCCAACGAACCAACACAATGGGTCGATACGGATTCTGACGGCTACGGCGACAATCCAAGCGGAGTATTCCCCGACAGTTGCCCAAACAGTGCAGGAAGTTCATCCTCAGACCGATACGGTTGCCTCGATTCGGATGGCGACACCTACTCGGACCCAGACATTGGGCATACCACTGCTCAAGGTGCAGATACACATCCCAGCGATCCGATGCGTTGGTCCGATGAAGATGGGGACGGATTTGACAACCAAGTCGACGATGACTGTCCGGAATTCTGGGGCAACTCATCGACTGACCGAACAGGATGCCCCGATACCGATGGTGACGGTATTTCCGACCCAGACCCAGACTGGACACCTTCCGATAACGGCTCTGATGCATTCAAGACCGACCCCACTCAATCCTCTGACGCTGACGGGGACGGATTCGGTGACAATGCTTCAGGAAATCTCGCTGATGACTGTCCAAATGAATACGGAGACTCGTGGCAGAATAACGTCCTTGGGTGTCTCGATGATGACCAAGATGGATGGGCGAACATCATCGATTCACATGTGAACGATTCATCGCAATGGTCCGATATTGATGGCGATGGATTCGGCGATAACCTCGCTGGAACGACACCGGATTCCTGCCCAAGTGTGGCTGGAAACTCCACTATGGGCAACAGATTAGGTTGCCTAGACACCGATGGTGACGGGTGGGATGATGTCAGCGACCAACTACCGCTCCTCGCATTCCAATGGCTCGACCAGGACGGTGACGGATACGGCGACAACGCAACTGGCCCTCAGCCGGATGCATGTCCTGGAGTCCCAGGGAACTCAACGATTGACCGATACGGTTGCATCGATTCGGATGGCGATGGAATGTCGAACGAAAGCGATGCATTCCCGGACGACCCCACTCGAACTCAAGACACGGATGGAGATGGTTTTGATGACCTCGAAGATGACTGCATAGAACTCCCCGGCAACTCGACCATGGACCGAACGGCGTGTCCGGACAGTGACGGTGACGGGTACTCCGACCCAACTCTGTCTGTCAACGGAAACCCTGGATGGAACGCCTCGAACGGAGCTGACGCACTGCCGCTCGAACCAACGCAATGGGAAGACCAAGACGGTGATGGATACGGTGACAACGCAAGCGGATTCCAACCGGACTCATGTCCAACTGTTGAAGGATATTCCAATGTTGACATCTTCGGTTGCTACGATGAAGACAACGACGGTTCTTCACAGGGTGGAGACGCTTTCCCAGACGACCCAACACAATGGCTCGATGCTGACGGAGACGGCTACGGAGACAATCCAAACGGAAGTCAGCCAGACAACTGTACCAGCGTGTTTGGTACATCCACCCTCGACGTATTTGGTTGCCTCGACAGCGACGGGGATGGAGCCAGCAATACAAACGACCTGTGGCTTAACGATTCATCCCAATGGTTCGACAGCGATGGTGACACTTGGGGAGACAACCCACTTGGAACGGACGGTGATATCTGTCCTGAAGAGTTTGGAACTGCATCCCTTGGAAATTCGAGAGGGTGTGTTGACACAGACGGTGACAAGTTTGCTGACATCAACGATGATTTCCCTAACGAACCAAGCCAATGGCTCGATTCAGACGGTGATGGTTGGGGTGAAAACATGACCACTGGCGCTATCAAACCAGACCACTGGCCTAACGACCCGACCCGTAACGCTGCTGAAGGTTCGATTACGTGCACTCCAGAGTCGATCGATGTAGACCTCGCTGCGGAAGATTATTTCTCATTCAGTTGCAGCATTGTGAGTGTTCTACCGAACGTCACAATCCGGGCGGAATGGCAACCAATGTCTTCGATTATCAGCGCAACTCAAGTTCAAGTTCTAACCTTCACGGAAACGACTGGCACAACGCAAGTTGCTGTCTTCAACGGTGAAGGTCGCAGCGCTGGCGACTACCAACTGTTCGTCAGCATTCAAGAACCGGGTGCTGAGGCCGCAATGGACTCGGATACGATTACTCTGAAGGTGTTTGATTCACGAATTGTCGATGAAGATTCACTCATTACCGATGAGTCGAGCGCATTCAACAATGTCATGGAGATGCCTATAGTCCAAGCCTTGATTGGAGCATTGGTACTGTTCTTCCTCATGGGTATGCTGATGATTCGTGGAAAGGCATCTGAGACAAAGATGGCTCAACAGCGTGCAGAACGTGCTCGAGAGGTATTGACCGCACGTTACAACCGCATCAACGGAGTATCCGAAGTCAACCTTGGCCTCGATATGAGGGGTCGAATCCCCCCTCCTCCTCCACCTCGAACTTGATTTGTGAATGAACAACCGATTCACTCAAAGAGGAGAGGCTTCTCGGCAGGAACATCACATCGTGCGGATATGGTGTAGTGGTAACATAGGAGGTTTCCAACCTCTTGTCGCGGGTTCGACTCCCGCTATCCGCACCTCATACCATGTGCATTCAGAGCGTATGCCTGAACCAAACCCTCATCATACAGCCTCATTTGGAAAGGTTGTGTGGACAGAAGAGCACCGAGATTGGGAGAGCGCTGATTTCACCTCATTGAAAGATGGGACTGCTTTTCCAAAGGAATTTATGTGGGGTGTAGCAACCGCCTCTCACCAAATTGAGGGCGGTAACATCAACAATTGGTCTGCATTTGAACCTCGTTCAAAAAGCCAACAATTGAGCGGCGAGGCTTGTGACCATTGGAACCGAAGAACCCAAGATGTCGGCCTGATCAAGGACCTCGGCGTATCGCATTATCGATTCTCTATCGAATGGTCGCGAGTTGAACCTCAACAAGGTGAATGGAATCAAAATGCACTGCAATGGTACTCTGATCTCGTCGATGATTTGCTGGCCCGAGGTATACAACCGATGGCCACGCTTCACCATTTCACTCAACCGCTGTGGTGGGACGAAATGGGTGGCTTTGAACGTGAAGAAAACATCACACATTGGGTTCAATTCAGTATCAAAATGTTTGAACTGCTCAGTGACAGAGTCGAATGGTGGTGTACCATCAACGAACCGGCTGTCTACGCCTCAATGGGATACGTGCTTGGTGAGTTCCCACCTGGCGTTCGTTCATTCAAGAAAACACGGCTCGTTTCAATGAACCTCATGCGTGCACATGCTCGCTGCTATCGAACTCTCAAAGCAATGGAAAACGGCAATCGATGCCAGATTGGTCTGGTCAAAAACATCAACTTGTTCGACCCGTATCGGCGATGGAACCCTCTGCATTGGATGCAAACGAAACTGCTTGATGGCATGTTCAACCGTTGTTGGCTGAAGGGCCTAGCTACCGGCCGGTTCAAGCCTCCATCCGGTTTATTCTCCAAACGAATTGATGGACTCAAGGGCAGCAGTGATTTCATCGGCGTCAATTATTACACGCATCTCTTGACGACTCCGTTCATGCCTACGAAAGTCGAAATCGACCCGTTGATTCGACCGTGGGAGCAGCGAACTGATTTCCGATATCCGATGTATGCAGTGGGACTGCGCCGTGCCTTCGACATGGTTCGAAACCTCAACCTCCCCATCATCGTCACCGAAAACGGTGTTGCAGACGATGACGATGATATGCGCCCCGAACATATTCGGAGGCATTTACAAATTACCGCAGAAGCCATTGCAGATGGATTAGATGTTCGCGGATTCTACCATTGGAGTTTGATGGACAATTTCGAATGGGCAGAAGGATACGACCAGCGGTTTGGACTGTATCATGTTGATTTTGCAACAAAGGAAAGAACGCTCAAAGACAGTGGGAAAGAATATGCTGCCATCGTCAAAGCCCATTCAATGCCACAACTTGTCGTAATGGCTGGAGGCTTAGGAACTCGTTTGGGAAGTATGACGGAGAATCTCCCCAAATCATTGATCGAAGTGAACGGCAAACCGATTCTCCGGCATATTCTCGACTGGGCGAGAAGCCAAGGTTGCATGCATGCACTGGTTCTAACCGGTCACCATGGAGAGCAATTTGAGGGTATGACGCACCCCGGAATGTGTCTTACTTTTCATCGAGAAGATGAACCACTCGGGACAGGTGGAGCACTCTGGAATGCACGAGAACTTCTTGAAGAACGCTTCATCCTCGTTTGGGGTGACGATTTACATCCAATTGACTATCAACGGCTGGTGATGCAACACAGTTCGCAAAACGCCCCACTCACCATGACCGTGACTGAATCTCACAGTTCATCGAATCTCGAACACGATGGAAACGTGCTGTTGGCATACGACAAACGAACCAAGGATACGTCCAAACTGAACGGATATGAGGCTGGAACGAGTGTTATCGAAAAGTCAACCCTTCTCAAACATGGTAAAGACGGCAAGTGGAGTTGGGAAGAAACGGCTTACCCGGCTCTGGCGGGACAAGCCGCAGTTCATATTGACAACACCAAGTTCTGGGATATGGGAACGCCAGAAGGCCTTGCTTCACTCGAAGAATTCCTCAACGAAACCACCCTGTGAGGGGCGGTAAAGGCGTTGCGCGGGTAGGACATCGTCCGATGCGACCATCACGAGAATCATCCCTCCAAATCCGCCACCCATCATCCGAGCACCGTAGACTCCGTCGGTTTGCTGCAGCGCAGTAACTTGAGCATCCATTTGTGGCAGGCTTACGCCCCTTCGCATCAATGAGGCATGAGAGAGATTGAGCAGTTCTCCGAGTTCAGCGGCTGTTGCACCTATCGCAAGCTCAACACGTTGATTCTCAGAGGCGACATGGGCTGAGACAACCGAATCGTCCATTGGAGTTCGATACGAAGAATCACTGAGCGTCCGATGAATCCCAGAATCAACCAACTTGAACATCCAGTCGGTGGGAACTGTGTAAGGTTCCACAGTGTTGTTGGAGAAATCAATGATGGATGCATGGCCTTCTTTTGCGAACATCATAGCCATCTGGTCGAGCAGCCCACAAGGTGTTTGGAGAACTTCATGTTCAAGGCGTTGAGCTTCAAGACAAGCGTATAACGGCTTCATTGGACCGTTGACACACAGTACAACCGCCAAACACAGTGCTGCAGATGATGACATTCCAACCCCAATGGGAATGTCGCTCTCAACGGTCAATCGAGCCGGCCAACCACCCGCTGCTTTCCATAACGCAAGAACGGTTGCTCCACCTTCAAATCCTTCGTCAAGGGCGGTTGCTTCCAAAACCATACGAACGTCAACAGCAAACGGCAAAGCCTTGCCACCTGCGTAATCAGTGTGTTCACCAATGATGTTGATTCGTGCAGGTATTGATGCACGCCTCTTCATGAGAGTCAACCCGAACGAGAATCATCCGTTGGTAATGAGATGGTACATGGTACGAACATGAATTCCAGTTGCACCGTTTCCGACCATTGAGTTGGTCTTCGCACCCCAGTATGTTCCAGCGATGTCCATGTGAGCCCAAGGGATTTGTTCTCCGTCCTTTTCGTAACCACGGTTTGGTACGAACTGCTTGAGGAATGCCGCTGCCGTGTTTGCACCGCCCCAGCGTCCGGCACCAAGGTTTCGAGTGTCTGCAATCTTTGAGTTGGTCATTTCCTTCTCAAATGCAGGCAGAAGTGGCATCGGCCAGGCGAGTTCGTCAACTGCATTTCCTGCTTCGTGGATACGGGTACGGAAATCGTCATCGTTGGACCATAGACCAGTTGCTTCGTGACCGAGAGCAACGACGCAAGCACCGGTGAGGGTAGCAAAATCGATGATGTATTCTGGGTCGAATTCTCCAGCCTTCCACAATCCATCAGAAAGCACAAGTCGGCCTTCTGCATCGGTGTTGAGGATTTCAATGGTCTTCCCTGACAGCGTCTTGATGACGTCACCTGGGCGTTGGGCGTTGGACGAAGGCATGTTTTCAGCCATGCAAGTAATTGCAGTGACTTTTCCAGCGTATCCAGTTGAGGCAAGTGCTTCCATTGTCCCGAATACGGTTGCTGAGCCGCCCATGTCATACTTCATTTCGTCCATGTTTGCGCCAGGCTTGAGTGAGATACCGCCGGTATCGAAAGTGATTCCTTTACCGACCAGCATTGGTCCACGGCCCTTTACTCCGGCATTCATCTCAAAGATGACCATGCATGGCTTTCGTGCTGAGCCCATACCGACCGCAACCAATCCTCCCATACCTGCCTTGACAGCTTGGTCGTAGTTGATGATGGTTACATCGACATTGTCGTATTGCTTGGCCCATTCCCATGCTTGATCTGCGAATGCTTCTGGATACATGTCGTTTGGAGGGCAGTTCCCAAGGTCTCTGGAAAGGTGAACGCCAGAAGTGACGCCTGCGTGAGTGAAGATGAGCGAACTCAACTCCTTTTCTTGGCCTTCATCGCAGGTAATTCGGACGGTGAGTTCTTTTTCTTCATCGTCGTCTTCATCCTTCTGCTTGTAATGGTCGTAGGTGTAGTCTCGCAAGAGCATACCTTCAGCAAATGCACCCATCGATTCAATGGATGCGCCGCTGAAACGGGCAGTGAAATCAGTGCCGTGGGCTTTCTTACGGTTCGCAACGACCGATGCACCGGCCTTTCGATAAGCATGAGCGTCAAGGTCTTCTTCTTTACCAAGACCAACAAGCATTGCTTTTCCGCCTTCACTGCCGATAATCGACATTGTTGACTTGGCCTTTCCTTTGAAATCTCCTTCTGAGAGGATTCGATTGATTTGACTCTTCAGTGCGGTATGAAGACCTGCTTCAAGCGATGTAGGTACGCTTTCAGAGCCTTCAAAGAGGGGCAAGAGTAGAGTTCCGTTGATGTTGTGTCCTGGGCTTACGGTTACTTTCATGGGTTCACCTAAACCGACCAAGGACTTGAAGCACTTGAAACCTCGCGCCCGGCTTTCAGCATCGAAGGCTCGAAACCGTTATTCTTCATCCGACTCTTCACGTTGAACAAAGGCCGCAATCGCTGCGAAACCAGCAATCATTGTTATTGGATTGAAAAGGCCGTATCCGATGAGGAAATTCGATGCTTCGTTTTCGACCATGACAGGAATAGATGCGTTAATTGGTTCGGTAACCCAGCGAGAAGATTCGATCACCCGAACCTGGTAGTATAATTCCCACGAGCCGTCATCGGTCATTGAAAGATTCTGGCCATCGAGTGTAATCACCGAGGAATTGGTTGCATTCACGGCGAAGAAAGACGATTCCCAAAGCGGTTCGCCGTTCGTATCTACATAGCGCAAGGTGGCATTCGAGGTAGATGCTTGACCGTAATTACTGACATCAATGGTAATTTCCTCGTCTGAAATTTCAAGTGACTGAACATCCAATCGAGCTCGCCAATACCATACGTTCGATATCAAATACTTCATGACATCCAGTTCCTCTCCCAACCGCTCATTGAGATTCTCAACCGAGCCCGGGACGAATTGTTCATCATCGGTTTCAAAGGTGAATGTAGGATATCCCATGACGCCGTAACCGTAATCTCTGCTGGTCCCGCAATTGGGATACAGCCCTTGGTTAGCGTTTTGAATTGGGATACTGGAGATGTCGTTGTTGACATCCTCTCGGATTTGATGGTACAGTTCCCAGTCGGCAGGTTGTTCAGGCCACTTGCCCCACGGGTAGAGCATAATCCAAACACCGGTGTGCATGGTGACGTACAAATCGGCATCTGGGACTGCTGTGTTCATGTAATCCGAATTCGCAGCAGTCTCAGACTCACTGAATGCACTGCTCCCTGGTTGTGTTGTTGGGCAGGTGTTCCAGTAATGGTCGTAATTTCGATTCAAGTCAACCTGATTGATGTTCCATCTGGTGTCGATGTCGTTCCCATCAGGATTCAGCATAATGAGTACGTGAACTTCGGTGTTCTGCAAAACATCAACGACTTCTTGCTTACCTTCAGCCCATCCGTCAATGTACCACTTTGCTGTCAACCAAGCCAACGAAGTCCCAAGATATTCGTTACCATGGTGACCTCCATCGATGTATACGATTTCTTTTGCACTGCCGTTGGCTTTCGTTTCGACAGACCAGTCTGACAGACGCACGACCCACAGCGATTTGCCTAATTCGGACTCGCCAACGCTGACGAGGTCTACGATATCGGGATTATTATCCGCCCATTCGTTCACTTCGAGGGTTAACGCAGCCCAAGTCATGTGTACGTGACTGTCAATAGGGTCACCCGGCCAAGCCGTATCATCGTTTGAATCGGATTGAGCGGATGCAACCGGTAAACTCGACAGCAACAAGCATAGGACCAAGCCTACAGCAACTCTCATGGGCAACCCTACCGTCTAAACATCAAAAACGCTTGCCTAACAGTAACTTCACCAGTCACTGGTGAAAGCATTCGGATTGGTGACTTTCTCAGATTCTCGAGTCCAGATCGAATTGATGTCGGTCTTTCCGCCGTAAATATCAGCGAATGGGTCAATTTCTTCAGGCTCGAGGTTACGTTGCATGTATGCCTCGACTCGCTCACGCAAGTCCGGTTTAAACTTCCAGTAGTGAATTCTCCATTCTCGTCCGTCCCAAAGCGTTGTTTCTTCGGATTCAGTCGTAAGCAAATCGTAGTCTTGGAACATGTAGAACAAGTTCCGGTCTGTCGGTTCAAGAGCATTATCGATGATTCGATTGTAGAATCCAAAGAACCCAAGTGCGTGCTCTGCCATTCCTTGAGCGACCTCAGCATCCATGTCCAAATCGATGTGCTGTTGAATGGCTCGTGTGAGTTCTGATAATGTCATTGTCATTTTTAATTCCCCCGTCGCCGCTGAATTCCTCGCAGACAGTATATATTATTGTCATCCGACCCATATAGACCCATCGCTGTTTTTTCATGAAACAAAGAAAAATCAGTAATTTTAGCCACTCCAACGCCAGATATCCGGAGGCAGCAATGCTCCCGAACAACCAGCCCAGTCGGCGACTTGTCTTAAACCACATCAAACAACAGCCTCAAGAACACATGTGTTAAGCCAAGGTTGTGAGCGAAGACTATGTCGAGGGAAATTTCCTCGGGCTACCCGAAACGGGCGAACATGTAGATATCGTAGTTCTGCCCCTTCCGTATGAACTCACAACATCCTATGGACAAGGTACTGGACAAGGTCCAGCAGCATGCATTGCCTCAAGCGGTCATGTTGAATTGTTCGACGCTGAACTTGGTGTTGACCTGCCTGCTTCACTCAACATTTACACCGCACCTGAATGGGACGGTGAAGGGGGAAGCCTTGCAGAACAACTCGACAACATCAGTTCGTACCTCCAACCATGGTACAAGGGAGATTGTTTTCCCGTCGTCCTTGGCGGTGAACACGGTATTCTGCCTCCACTGGTCCATGCCGCAAGCCATCATCCACTTGTCGATGGAGAACTTCATCGCTTGACCATCGTTCAAATCGATGCGCATGCCGACCTGCGTCCCGAGTTGGATGGCGAAGCATACTCTCATGCTTGTGCGGCAGGTCGAAGTTTAGACCTCGGCGTTGGCCGACTTTTGCAAGTGGGTATTCGAGCGTATTCGAAGGAAGAGGCTAAAATTATCGAAAACGACGAACGAATAACGACGTTTTTCGCTCGTGATACCCAATCACCGACCTATGGGCGTGAATCGTGGAAAGCTTGGCTCTCCGAACTGTCCACCCTCGAAGGACCTGTTCACCTTACCATTGATATCGATGGATTAGATGGAAGTTTAGTTCCTGCAACTGGAACTCCAGTTCCAGGCGGGTTATCGTACTGGCAAGCCATCGAAACTATTCAAGCCGTATTCAGCGCTCCAAAAGCAGTCGTCATCAGTGCCGATGTCAACGAAATTGTGGCGCATGAAGGCTCTCCGCTCACCGAATTTACCGCAGCGATGTTGGCGACCAAAGCCATCGTTTGCCACATCAAAGCGCGTCAAGAAGGTCGCTGGACCACACTTGCTGAGCAATCAGGAAAAAAACGTGGAGAGAAACCATCCGCTTTTTTTAATAATGATTGATGAGTGCGGTGGGGGTCTAAGGCATTCAAATGGAGGGTTTGGCATGGTAAAATTAGAAGCGCATGGAGCTCATGTATTCCTTGATTACACAGGATATTCTCGTCAACAAGAAGACGACGGCGTATGGATGCTGGAACTGATGGAACAAGCCGTGAAAGAATGTCAAATCCGAAACGTCCATTCACATGTCGAGCAATTTGATGGAACACTCTCTCCTCCGGGTTTCGCTGCCGTGGTTCTTCTCGATGAAAGTCACGTATCTGCCCACTGCTATTCAGAAAAGGGTTGGCTTGCATTGGATTGTTTCACATGTGGAAGTTCAGACCCGAATCAACTCGCCGATATTATTCATCAGCGATTAATGGAATGTATGCCCTTGCTTTCATTGAAGCGAAGGCATCACCAAGAGCGGTTTCTATACGAAGGTGAATAAGATGTCTGTTCGAAACTTTGTGAACGAACATTACCGGCATTTCAACGCCGGTGAATTGGCTTCTGCTGCGGCGTCATTGACCGATTTCCTCGACAACGGCGGAAAGGTGTTTCTGACATTGGCAGGCGCAATGAGCACTGCCGAACTTGGACGCAGCCTTGCCCCCATGATCCGTGCAGGTCACATCGCTGGGATCTCTTGCACCGGTGCGAACTTGGAAGAGGATGTTTTCAATTTGGTTGCGCACGATTCCTATGTTCGTATCGATAATTGGCGTAACTTATCCGCTGAAGACGATGCGGCTCTGCTCAAAAACAAACTCAACCGAGTCACTGACACCTGCATTCCAGAAGAAGAAGCATTCCGGAAAATCGAGCACCACATCATGTCCAGTTGGCAACAGGCTGATGCTGCAGGTACCTCAAAATTACCTCACGAGTTTTTCTACGAATTACTGAACAGCGGCGTTATGGAAGACGAATATGAAGCGCAACCGGAGAACTCATGGCTTCTAGCGGCTGCTGAAACCGATCTCCCCTTGTTTGTGCCAGGATGGGAAGATTCCACGCTCGGCAACATCTTTGCTGCTCGGTGCGTTGAAGGCAAAGTCAAACCATCTACCATAAAAAGCGGCATTGAGTACATGATTCATCTTACGAAATGGTACGAAAACATGCAGAGCCCGTTGGCTTTCCTCCAGATTGGTGGTGGCATCGCTGGAGATTTCCCAATCTGCGTCGTACCTTTGTTGCATCAAGACTTGGAACGTGATGTTCCGCTCTGGTCTTGGTTCTGTCAAATCAGCGAATCGAGTGCATCGTACGGTGGTTATTCTGGAGCGCCTCCGAATGAGAAAATCACTTGGGGAAAACTCTCGGTAGATACGCCGAAGTTCATGATTGAGAGCGATGCAACAATCGTTGCGCCGCTGTTGTTTGGATATGTTCTCAATCTGTGACTTGATGAACGGATTCGAATGCACGTAGACGCAAGTCTTGAAGAGGAGTAGATACGACAACCTACCATGAGCATACGAAAACCTGCACTCGCCATCTTTTTGTTCTCAATGATGCTTATGCCGCTGGTCTTCACTGCGACGGCGGAGGGACAACCTGCTCCTCCGACCATCAATACCTCGTGGATTAAGGGAGATAACGGTCTCAATGAACATGCTTACACGGTCACCTTTGCCGACAACGGTTCGTATCAAATTGAACTTGACATCACACACCTTCGCAACGGTGAAACACTCGTGAACGAAGCGTTCATCTCGTGGTCATCGGTTGATGGAAAGCGAGTCGCACGTGCAATATCCAATTCGACCTTATCTTGGGGCGATGAAGTGACCGTGACCGTCAGCATCCTGTCATGGGACGGAACAGCACTTGCCGAGCCACTCGAAACTGTTCGCTCTTTCACAGTTGGAACATGGAATCAACCAATGGCTGACCATGAAGTATTGTTGAAGACATCTTGGGACCTCGATCAGACCTACATGACTGAAGACGGAGAACAAGGATTCTCATTAGCATTCGACGGACAAGGGTGGCAAATGAGAGAAGGCGTTGTCCTCAACTCATGGGAACTTGGCAATGGAACGCTTACTACGCTTGAGAACACCGACGACAGTTCGACCAACCTCACCCTTAATCTCGATTCAATATGGAAAAACGAAACCGTTCAATCGGGTATTTTGACATCTCAAGTGTTTGATGCCAAGGGGAGTGGATTGCTCCATCTGGTCACGTTTGACGGAACTTCGGAGAGTGAAATCACTGCCAATGTATCTCAAGGCTGGTTCAACCGTTCAATGATTGACGGTGACTTGTCAGAACGATTACGGATTGAAGCAACTGGAGACTTGGAAATTACAGACACCGATGAAGGCGGTCAAGAAACACTCAATGCCACCGGTGAAATCAGCGTCTTTTTCCTTGAAACTTGGGATCAAAACGGAGTTCGGAAATTGCAACACACTCAATTTGAAGCACTCGCAGACATGCGATTGTCCGAAGATGACTTTGCCATGGACATATCGCTTGACGGGCTTACGCTCCTTGAACGATGGGAAGATGGTGTACGGACTGCTGAGAAGAATGAACTGGTTGGAAAAGGGACATTTGGATTGAATGACGAAGATGATAATGCCAGTATCATGATCAACGGAACAATTCACGACTTCCATGTTTTGACTGAAGACGGTCAAACCGTCATTGACGATTTGCACATGGATGGGACCATCACCGGTGATGCACAAGGCACGTTTGGTATTGTTCGAACGATTGAAGAGTCCGGAATGCAAGCTAATGCAACCCAGGTTGAATTCATGGTCAATGTGATTCACCAAGACACATGGTTCAACATCACCGGCATCAACGGTGGTAATTTCTTCGATGGTCAAGGCGTTGGAGCAACACACAACGAATCATGGGATTACCAAGCCGTTCAATCCGATTGGGATAACCGAACAGTGCGCTTGGTATGGGTCGAAACTGGTGCCGACCCTTCAAGTGGCGATGAACGACCTGAAAACAGCCCGCTGCAGATGAATGCGACTCAGCCAGAGACAGAGGAGATTCTTGGAAACATCACCATCTCCCGAGAAACCGGCTTAATGCCAATTCCGCTCATTCCAGGAGACACCGTCCGACTTGCCGACCAAGAAGGATTGTCACTTCTTATCACCGCAGAATCTACTGGCAACGACCCCCGTGATGGATTCAACCTGCATGTTGTAAACTGGGTCGGTGCATACGAAAACGTTGGAACTGCATCCGGCTCTATTGTCGATCAAGGTCCCCTTATGGGCTTGCTCTCAAGCGTAAACCGAGTGTTGGAACTTCCTTACGGAGAAGGTAACGAATCCGCCAATTTCTCAGAGTCTCAAGTTGTCGAGCGAATCGTTTCTCCATCCGTCATCACAGCTGAAAACAATACCGCTCCAAGCCTCGTTGAATTGTACGTCGCAGAAGGCGTCATGTACGGAGAAGGTGGAAGCGCAGGAACACTTGTTGCCCATATCAGCGACGCTGAGTTTAACATCGAATCGGTCCTTGTCGACCTTTCACCAATTGGTGGAGAGATGACCGTCCTCAACGACCGTGGATTGGATGGTGATGCGACCGTTGGAGACAACCGTTTCTCAACACGTATTTTGGTTCGAGGTTTGGAAGTTGGTAACATCTCGCTGAATGTCACTGCAACCGATGCATGGGGGCTTACCGCAACAGGCACAGGAGACATCGAAGTCGTCAACCAAGGGCCGCGCCTGCACGCCCTAGAGATACTGCCGGACACAGGCCCACGGGGAGCAGTCATGATTGTCAATGCACAAGCCTACGACGGCCACGGCGTTTCCAGTGTCGATATCGATTTGAGAGAACTCGGGGGTGAACTTGTTCCGCTCATCAATACCAACGGAGTGTGGGCAGGAAACTTCACTGTACCAGAATCAACCGTACCCGGACAACAAGCGCTTACCTTTGTTCTCATGGATAATTTAGGACAGCGAACATTCACCTCTCTGTGGCATGCTGATGGCATGAACGCCAGTTTCCAAGCCATCTATGGGCCTCACCATATCTCGGACCAAGTCATGGAGGAGATCAGTATCAATGTACTCAATACACCTCCAAGCATTACCAATCTTGGCGTTCTTTCAGTCATCCGTCAAGAGCAAAGCAGAACCGTCGTCTTGGAAGTTCCAATCAGTGACTACGATGGAATCCTTGTTGCTCGAGCGAACTTGGGCGTGTTTACTTCGTTCACATCACCAGACACATGGCAAACAATGTACGATGACGGTACGAACGGTGATGCAGTCGCTGGCGACGGTGTTTACTCCGTCGAAATGCAGGTGCGAAACAGTATTCCATTGGGCACGCATGAAATTCTCATCCAAGCATCAGATGTGTTCGGTAAAGTAAGCCCAACTGAATCCTTGGCAGTGCAACTGACCGAAGACGACGGCATTTTACCGAGTGTGAAAGGTTCACCCATATCCACTGGCGTACTGGTTGGTTTGTTGGCCGTCTGCGCAATTGCTGGTGCTGCTGTCATCTTTGTTTCAATTCGAAACCGACCGGAAAACCAAGATGGAGAAGACCGTTTCGGATTTAAGTGAGCACATCGATGAGCCGACAACCGTTTATACCCCCGTTCTTTGGGATGAATATCCCTGCGAGCGTAGTGTAGCGGTTATCACCGAGCGTTGCCAACGCTTGAACCCGGGTTCAAATCCCGGCGCTCGCACCATTGTAACGCAGTGAATCGTTTTTAGTGTATATATTCCATTTTCGCCGATGGTAAGTCGTCCCTAAGTATTAACGGCTGTGGCTGAAATAATCGTGTTAGGGGAGTTCATGGCAGAGCGACGTTCAATCTTTATCGGCAAAAAACCACTTCACGCCTATGTCAGGGCGGTCGTCATGGCAATGGAAGAAGGAGAACGAGAGTTGCAATTGGTTGCCCGTGGCGCAACGATTGGAAGAGCTGTTGACGTTGCAGAAATCTGTCGGCGTCGTAACGGTATCATCGCACAAGGGCTACCTGAAACAGTGAACATAGGCGAGATTCAGTGCTCCTCAGAAGTGTTCACCCAAGAAGGGCAGAAAGACAGAACGGTCAGTGTGCTGACCATCGAATTGGACGGCATAGGCGAAGTTCCGAGTGAGGAAGAGTGATTACTCTTCAAGCAACCTTAGTCTGCGTTCAATCTCATCTGCAGTCGATTCATAGACATGAAGTGCTTGTCCTACTGGGTCCTCAAGTTCCCAATCTTGGTCAATCCGCATCAACGGACAGTGAACACCACACCCCATCGAAATGACCATGTCGTAATCATCAGCAGAAAAAGCATCGACGCTTTTTGGTTTCATGCCTTCTGAAGAAATCCCTCGCGCAGACAGCACCCTAACCGCATTGGAAGCGATTGCACCAGCTGGATGTGTCCCCGCTGAATCAGCAGTATGCCCCATTGAACGAGCAATTCCTTCCGCCATTTGTGAACGGCATGAGTTTCCAACGCAGACAAACAAGAGACGCATGATGTTCCATACCTTCGAGTGTATTTATTCATTCTCTTGGTAAAAACAGTCTAAAGGGAGGAGGCGTTGCAAATTACATGGAAGATGAAGGCAGCGGGTTGTTTCAAGCAACCTGTATCACTGCCACGGTATATGCTGTGCTTTTCCTTGCTCATATCGTTGCTGCAGCCAAGGATATGGACCTCGCTTTTAGAACGGTTGCAGCACTCATTACCGTCCTTACCTTTAGCGTGGGTACATGCATCCGCTTCATTGGAAGAATCAAAGGTATGGACGCTCAACTACGAGCCAACACCATCGGATTGTGTTTCGCCCTTCCGTTAGCGATTGGATTGGCATGGGCGTACGCCGAACAGTCGTTCGACATCATCCGAACCGTACTGTTTCTGGCGACTGCCACAGGCATACATTTCATCGACCGTAAAGTGATTGGACATGACAAGGCATCGAAGATGGGTTGAAGTAGAGCCGATTGGTGCTTAACATATGTCGGATTCACCTGTATCAACGCACGACCCGAAAGCCCCGGAAGAATCTGCAGAGCCATCGCCTCAAGAGCAGAAGAAAATGGAGCAAGCATACGCCCAAATGAAGCGTAAAATGTCAATGCAAGAAATCGGTAAGAAAATCAAGCACAAGGTCATGGTTCTCTCCGGCAAAGGTGGCGTCGGGAAATCAACAGTCTCTACTGGACTCGCTCTCTCTCTCGCCCAACAAGGCCTCTCGGTTGGCATCCTTGACATCGACATCACTGGACCAAACGTTCCGAAAATGATGGGACTCGACGGGCGCCGGTTGCATGTTGAATCCGGTCGCATTCACCCTGCTCAAGGCCACCTCGGTGTCAAGGTCATCTCGATGGCGTTTTTACTTGACAATGAAGACACTCCAGTCGTATGGCGTGGCCCGATTAAACTCGGTGCAATCCAGCAATTTATTGGTGATGTCGAATGGGGTGACTTGGATTACCTCATTATCGACTTCCCCCCAGGCACATCTGACGAACCGCTTACGGTCGCTCAATCCCTGCCTGACATCGACGGAATGGTGATTGTTACCACGCCACAAGATGTCGCACTGCTTGACAGTCGCAAATCGATTACATTTTCCGAGTCGCTGAAAGTTCCAGTTCTCGGCGTTGTTGAAAACATGAGCGGATACACCGTTTCTGGTAAAGCAGCACCGGGCACGGAAATCGAAATTGCAGCACCTGCTGGGAAAACTCTGAAGACAACAACCGATGATGAAGGGAACTTCAGCGTCACATTGGATATCTTCAAAGAAGGAGGAGGGAAATCGACCGCGGAAGAATTTGGCGTACCGTTCCTCGGCGCGCTCCCATTTGATCCTGGATTTGTCCGTGGCGGCGATGACGGTGTTCACCGAATCGTCAGCGAACCTGAAGGCGAATCTGCCATCGCTTTTGCCGGAGTAGTAGCCGCTCTTCAAGAACAAATTGTTGACGGTGACTCGGTCGGTCTTGAGATTATTTGATGGTGGAATTATGACCGACGAGATGCCAAAGATGACACGGTTTGAGCGCAGAGAATTTGATGTCCAGCTCACCTATGCTGACGAATCTGAGTTCGATATTACCTACGATGATTTGCGCCATGCGTGCCCATGTGCAAAATGCTCACCAATGCGTAATCAAGACGAGACGAGCAAAACGCTCCGCCGTCAAGTCGAAGCACTACCAAAAGAAAAACCGAAAGTTCGAACCGTAGGCAACTACGCCTTAGGTTTCGAATGGACGCAAGGATGTTCAAGCGGTATTTACCGATTTGAGCGAATTTGGGACTTGGCCAACCGCAGAGACCCAGACAACGGTAAGCCATACGTCCACGGTGCTTGGTGAACAAAGACTGGATTTTGCTGAAAAAAACCTGCGAGGTTTCATGTGCAGTAGACAACCCCGTAGGGGTTGGGGTTTCTATGGACGGCATCTATCTGACTTGGATGATCAGTGCAATGACACTGGGCATACTCCTCATGCCGGTGTTCAAACCACCGTGGGTCAAAGTCACCCTACCAGCATTCATTGACTTCTTTCGACGCTATTGGATTCACATGACCATCGTGTTCATTATTTACAACTCGAAAGACCTCTTGGACCAAGTCGACCGAATCATCATTGCCAACACCGGACTTGACATGACGCCACTTATCTATGGCATCGAAGGAAGTTTGGTATTGGAGGTTCAACAGACCTTTGAAGCAAAATGGCTGACCGTTGCATTGACCCACTTTTATGTTGCAGGATTCATGTTCATTTGCTATGTTTCAGTGTTTTACTTTGCCTTCTTTGATGACCGTTGGATTGCTGACCGAATGACCTTGAGTATCGCTTGGGTCTACATATTAGCCATTCCGTTTTATCTGTTCTTCAATGTTCGAGTTACGGGTGATTATGTACCAGGAATGGAAACGCTTGCCTATGATTTAACACCTGAAATCAGCGACTGGTTCCGACGCATCGACCCGTTCACAAACGGCATGCCATCCCTGCACATAGGCATCCCATTTGCCGTTTGGTTGTGCCTTACTCGGTTTGATGAAGACCGACGATGGAACAGATACCGCGCCATGGTGTTGGGCTATACGCTGGTCACCGCATTTGCCATTATTTATTTGGGAATCCACTGGTTCTCCGACATCATCGGTGGCATGCTCATTGCTGCGTTGGCTGTATCTTTTGCAGACAAAACCTCTGACGGTTGGTGGAAAGTGTTTGACGAACGAACAATGAACGCACGAATCGTCACTCTGTTAACCAATCCAAACAAGGCCTATTCCATTGTATCCAGCCGGATTTCCTCCACTTTCAAGCGTTATCGAAATCCGAGCAGTAGAGAAACGGGCCGAATGGCAATTGTCGTGTTTTTGCTGATGTTCAGCATCATCACTTGGGAATTGAGCCATCAATCGTTGCCTGCCGGGGGAATTGAAGCACCTGAAGTTGTAGCAGTAGACGATGGTTGGATGGCTACTATTGACAACCGGAGCACAGGTCCAGTCATGGTGATCCACGACTTAACCGACCTTGACACTACATGGGAAGTGATGAACGGGAGCATCGAAGTAGATTCTCCTTACACCATATCTGGCTCTCTAATGGCCGTCTCCAATCAAACGACATTATCGATCTATAATCTCAACGTTATCAGCGTCTCTGCCCAACCAATGATGGTGATGGATATGCCCAGAGCAGATGAGGTGATTCTGACCGGAGCAGACGATGTTGAATACATCATTACAAAATCGGATGGGGGATTGGAGGCGTTCGATCTCGAAGGCAATGAAGTCACGCTTGGATTTGAAACAACAGGAATCGAACTTGTCCGTGCTAATGGCCTTGAACTTGCCATGGTCATAGAGGATGAGCCAACCAGCATTCAATTCTCTCGCATCGGTTCGTCAGGCTCCATCACCATCAAAGAAATCAATGCAACTGGACCTGCTGAACAAGATGAAATTCTCGAATTGTGGGGCACGCCAGCAGATATGGAAAACGCAACCATCACTGACTTTGTGTACGATGATGCGTATCTTGCCGTCACTGTAAATGTCACTGCAACCGAACGCTTGGTGGTCTACAATCGCTCAACCGATGAACAGTGGTTGGCCAGCGATGCAAAATACGCAGTGAGTGACCCTTCGATGAAAAACGGCATTTTGGCTTGGTCGATACGGGACCATCTTGACCCCACCAACCCTCTCGAGAAATACATGGACGGTGAGATTCAATACGTCAACCTCACCGAGAATCAAACGCAATCGTTGACTTCTGATTCACTGCATCAATGGAATCCAAAAGTTCTCGAACATCATTTGGTGTATTTTGAGGAATCGAACGATGGCGAAATCACGGTACACATCCATTCTTGGGAGCCTGAAATCACAGTCTACTCCAACATCATTCTTCAAATTGGAATCGTCGTTGGCGTACTCTTGGTCTTCGCCTATGTCGTTCAACGGCAATCAGAATTGAGAAGTTCCAATGAAAGTAATCAAAAGAAATAATCACTTTTTGATGCTTAGCATTCGTTCAAGCGCCCACAGTGAGCCTTCTTGAATTGCTGGTGGCACTTGGATTTGGTTTGGTTTTTCGCCGTCGACGATGCGCTCGAGAACATCCATCAAGTAGGCTGGGTGAATCATGTACATTGTTGAGCAGGGACAGATTTCCGAATCGAGGCATTCGATGTGTTTGTCGGGGTGTTCATCGGCCAGTCGAGCCACCATGTTGATTTCAGTCCCAATCGCAATGCTTGAGCCAGAGGCTTGTTGTCCGACGAAGTTTCGAATGTATTGCGTCGAGCCGTTGGCATCACTGGCTTCCACGGTTTCAATCGGACATTCAGGATGAACTACGACAATCCCTTCAGGGTGGCGAGAACGGAAATCTACTATCTGCTCAGGAGTAAATCGCTTGTGGACGGAGCAGAAACCGTGCCAAAGAATAATTCGGCTGCCTTTCAGTTCCCCCATAGCACCGATTCCTGGCGTCCATGTGGGCATCAAGTCGAGAGAAATTCCCATTGCGTTTCCAGTGTTACGACCGAGGTGTTGGTCGGGGAAGAAAAGAACTGCACCATCCTTACCTGCTCGCTCAAAAGCCCAGTTAAGGACGCCTTGTGCATTGCTTGAGGTACAAACGATTCCACCGTGGCGTCCTACGAAGTCCTTGAGGTCTGCACTGCTGTTCATGTAGGTTACGGGAACGAGGAATTTCTCACCCGAGCCTGCAACGGCAGTTGGATCGTCACGGTCGATTGGGTCATCAAGGCCTGCTTCTTCAAGCAAAGTTGTCCAAGCTGATTCGACTTCAGTGAGGGTAGCCATGTCGGCCATTGAGCAACCTGCTCGCATGTTTGGCAACACCACGACTTGCTCATCACTGGTGAGAATGTCTGCTGATTCTGCCATGAAATGGACACCACAAAAGACGATGTATTTTGCGTCTGATTCGGCCGCTTTTTGACTGAGCATGAACGAATCGCCAAGGAAATCAGCGTGCTGTACGATGCTGTCCCGCTGGTAGTGGTGGCCCAAGATGAGCAGTTCATCGCCAAGTTCGACGCGTAACTCTTCAATCCTATCGGCTATCGCTTGCTCTTCGGGTGAAAGAGAGGTGTCCATGAAATCCACGGAACACATTGGCAGTGATACGGTCATGCGCTTCAGTTACTGCACGAAGCCGTCCTTATTGAAACAAACCTTTGCTGAAGCGTTGATAAATAGGGACCTTGAGCGCCGTCTATGGCCTTTGAACCGACAGAGCGGTTGCACCTCGGTGCAGAAGCAGAAGTGTGGGCAGGGACATGGATGGGCATGGATGCCGTGCGTAAACTCCGCCGTCCAAGAAAATGGCGACATCCGGACTTGGACCACCGCCTAGGCCATCGTAGAATGATGAGCGAATCGCGCCTACTCATCCGCCTCAAGCGCAGCGGAGTCCGGGTGCCTGCGGTCTTCGACCTTGATCCAGAGAACGGTCGTATGATTCTTGAACGGATGCCCGGCCTTCCACTCATCGAAGTGTTACGGGACTCTACCCAGCCTGCGAACTTCATAACAACCGCCCTGAAGAACACTGGCCGTTTAATTCGCCGGTTGCACCGGGAAGCAATCACCCACGGTGACCTCTCGACCAACAACATCCTTGTCGATGAGAACGGTGATGTTTCGCTGATTGACTTCGGCTTGGCAGCCATTGACTATGAGGTAGAACGGTTCGGCATCGACCTTCACGTCGTCGATGAAATTCTTGGTGCATCGCATCCTGAGCACGCTGGTGCAATCGAGACATTGCTCGAAGGATATGCGGCCGAAGAAGCGCTGCTTGGTGCTGCGCCCGAACAGTCAGGTGGAGCAGTTCCTACCGCTGCTGAAGTTCTAAAGCGCCTTGACGATGTTCGCTCAAGAGTACGTTACCATGGATGATTATTCCATAAGGAGGCGAAGTTCTTCCAAACTACGCAACTCTGCCAGATAGATTTGTTCGATAGCATCGTACATCTCTTGGTCGCCGACAGAATCGATTTCGAGCATAATTGCGGCATAAACTGACGCAGCTCTCGTTTCTGTATCCAATGAGTGAACCAGCATCTCATCGTATTGAGTGGTGTGAATAATTGGATGTGTGTTTCGTTCAGTGACCGGAATACCTCCAAGTTTGACTATCGCCTTTCGGACGATGTCAGCATGCATGGTTGATTCGGTTGCTTCGGTGGTAAACATTGGAGAGAGTTGGAGTCGGTGTATTCCGCGAATGTTTGCAGCATAGTGGGCGTACATGTTTGCAGCTCGTAGTTCCCAACCGAGGGCTTCATTCAGCGTTTTTATGAGGTTGTGTTCTTTCATGGTATCAACTCTTAGGGTAAACGAAAACTTACCGTCACGCTTTCCGTAGACATCACTAGTTTGGAGTCCTACATAAAGTCATTTCATCAAGCAAAAACAGATTCTGCAACTTTCCAGCCAAGGAGTGCTAAGACTGGACTCAACATCATGGTGATGACAACATAAACCATGGCTGATGTGGTATTACCTTGATCAAACATCTGGATGGTTTCAACCGAAAAGGTCGACATGGTCGTAAACGCACCGAGGACACCGGTGCCAAGCAGTAACGCCATGTTGCTCGTCAAAAGGTTTTGAGCAAGTCCAACAGCGAGTATGCCGAGCAAAAATGAACCAATGAGATTCACTGAAAGAGTCGCATAAGGGAAGGAATCTGAAGCCAAGAACTCGCTCACAGCATAACGCAATGCTGCTCCAAATGCTCCACCAAGTGCCACCAGTCCAATCTGTTGCAACATAAGCCGTGCTTGCCACGAAAGGACTTGAAGCCTCGCCTTGACTCAACCCACCGCCAAAGGTTTCGAACCTATACCTCAATATGCACAAGCCGTAGCAGAGTCATGGCTCGGACTGTATGGTTCCTCACTGGGAACCCTGGCAAAATCGAAGAAGCAACGAACTACCTCGAACCTTTGGGGTACGAGGTAAAGCAACTACTCGTCGAAAAGGGCACAATCATCGAACCTCAAGCCGACACGTTGGAAGAAGTTGCGCAGTCCAAAATATCGCAAGCGCTTGCACATCTACCCGGTGGCGAAGATTCAAACGATTTGCTCATGGTCGAAGACGCGGGTTTGTTTATTGATGCCCTCAACGGTTTCCCTGGCGTCATTTCAGCCTACGCTTTGAAGACCATAGGATGCAATGGAGTGCTCAAATTACTCGAACATCTGAAGAGTGAAGATACTGTCCAAGCCGCACAATTGCGTTCAGCCGAATTCCAAGCGGTGGCCGCATTGTGGAACAAAGGAGAAATTCTCTACGGAAACGGCCGATGCCCCGGTTGGATTGCTCTTGCGAGCAGCGAAGGTGAAGGATTCGGTTTCGACCCTATCTTTACCCCGTATGACCTTGATGTACTGGGAGAACCACTTCAACCTGGCAACTATGGAGCACAAAGTACCCATGGGAAGACCTTTGGGGCAATTCCAATGGATGAAAAGCAAGTCTACAGCCACCGAACAAGGGCGTTGAATGACTTGTTACGGCAATTGCCATCAGCATGATAAGTCAAAACCAACTGGATGGATGTGAGGGACATGGGATTCGTACGTACTGTTACTGGGTTAGGAGCCCTCGGTATCACTGCGTTCTATTTGTTGAATTCAAGTTCACTCACTTCCAATTTCCAATGGATATGCATTGCAGCAATCCTCGTGCTCACTTTTGCATGGATTACCATGGGATCACCCAAAACACAAGTCCATGGACAAGCTCGGCCAGTCCAAAAAATCGCTGTGCCTGCTGAAGAAGAAGGACAATCAGTCGGTGGACATGAAAGTGAAATTGACATTCCAGAACCGATCAAAGAAAACGAACTGGACGGAGCAACATTGCGTGAACGCAAACTTGCAAAGATTCAATCTGCTCAAGCAAAGCAAGAAGAAGTGATTGCAGCAACTTTGGCTGCAGAAATCGATACCTCCGGGGAAGAAATTGTCGAAGTGACGGTGGAAGATGTCCACGTTGCGAATGAATTCGTGGTGGAAGTCAGTCCAGAATCTGTTGAGAATGCTGACATTGCGATGGCAATCTCACAACGTAAAATCAAGCACGATAAGATTCGAAAGAAGATCGAAATGCGACGCAGAGGACAATTGGCGGACATTCGCGCTTCCACTGCAAGAATGTGGGAAGAGCAAACCGCTGGTGAAGATATTGTCAAACTGCTTCAAACTCCAGGCCACGGTCATTCTGTACTCAATTCTCCTGAGCATCCAACGCCCGGCCACGTCTACGGCGCCACTTTTATCCGAATAGACGAATCCCGAATTCTCAAACTTCGCACACCACTCGATGATGGATTCCAACAGGTAAAGAAGAAAGAGGAGCCTACCTTACCACCTTTGATTGGACCGGATGGGTTGCCTCTACCTCCTTTGATGGGCCCAGATGGAGCAACCCTTCCACTACCGAATCTCCCCCAGCCTGATGCAAGCAGCGCATTAGCCCTGTTGAAAAAAGAAATGAACGATTGAACTGCATTACGGGTCAACATTGAAGTGGCTTCGACTCGAAGTGAACTTGAAAGGTCATGAGCAGTGAAGTAACCTTGCACGGAAATTCGGGCCAGAACGCCCGTAATACGGCCTTACTCGGATTAATCTTGGTGAGTATTGCCCCAAGTATTTCAGTCACAACTGGATTTGTATTCCAAGCAGGTGTCTTTTCTGTGTTCGTATTTGTATTCACAAAAATGTGGATGTTCGGCCTTCCAGGATTTTGGCATTTGAAAGTGGAAAATCAAGCGTTCTCTTGGTCAACCGCCAAAAAAGGCGGGTGGTGGATGTCCTTACTGCTCGGAATCGGCATGATGTTGGTCGTATGGTTCGCCTACTTTCTGCTTGGAGAACAGATGCTACAACCGGATGCTCTGAAATCGATACTTGATCCTGTTGGACTCACAGTTCCTTGGAAGTTAGCAGCAGCAATCGTGTTCTGGGTGTTTATTAATTCCGTTCTCGAAGAATATGTATTCAGATGGTTCATCACATCGAAAGTCGAACAATTCGTTGATGGTAAGTGGCGTTCTACGTTCATTTCTTCTGCCATATTCACCCTTCACCACTCCATTGCACTGGTATTCTTCCTTGACCCTGTGGGGGCTTTCCTAGCATCCCTGGGTGTATTTATTGGAGGTTCAATCTTTTCTTGGTTGTATCTTGAATACCGAAGCATTTGGGTTGCTTGGGTCGCTCATGCTTGTGCTGATATAGCGATTTTTGCCATCGCCTGGGACATTGTCATTGGCTTCTAAATCGGCCTAAATCGCTCAAAAACGGGACATCCCGCACTTCTTTGATAAAGGGTCGCCCCTTATCTCAGTTGTAGGCAAGACAAAGAATACCGTCAGTCCATCCAGGTGAAAACATGAACGAATAATCTCCAAGACGCTGAAATCGCAATGCTGTGGCTAAGCCATGGCAAAGCCATAAGCAAAAATTGGAGATAGAACATGAAAATAAATCGGAATATTAAATCCCACCACAACGGTAAGAACCGACGAACTGGCCGCAAATCTACTGCTCGACGTGTCAACAAAGGACCAGCGACAGCAAACAGCGAGCGCGCAGAAGAAATCCGCCTAGCATGGGTTGCTGCAAAGCTTCTCGAGCGTGAGCAAAAGGCTGCTGCTGCTGCTGCTGCCCACGCAAAGGGTCCTTGCTGTGCTGATGATGCTGCCAAGAATGCCACCAACCTACGCCTGCTTCGCGAACTGCAGTCCATTGTCTGCAACCGCGTTTGGAACGAAACGTTCGGCCGCTGGGATGGTGTCATGCCACGCGCCTTCGTGAGCAAGAATGCTGCACACATGCCACACTTTCGCGAATTCGCTCGCGAAAACGGTTACCGTAGTCGATAGGTAGGGTGGCGAAAGCCATCATGAAGGGTGGCGACCTACGCTCACTGATGTTCCCATTCAGGGGTTGAGCGATTGAGAAAGGCGTTGACGCCAATCTCTTTGTCCTTCGAATCGAACAGACTGGCGAAAGCTTCAGCCTCAATGGCAACGCCTTCAGTCAATCCAACATCGAGCGCTGCTCGAATGGTCGCCTTACCAACTCGGAGTGTATTGGAAGATTTGCTACCAATGGTCTGAGCCATCTTGAGCGTGAACGCATGAAGTTCATCTGGAGTGCAAACGTGATTGGCTAAACCAATTCGGTGCGCCTCTTCAGCACTGACCATCTCGCCGGTCATGATCATCTCCATCGTCTTACCGTAGCCAACTAAGCCGACAAGACGCTGTGTTGCACCGTATCCTGGAATCAATCCAAGATTAATTTCAGGCGTTCCAAAGCGGGAACGGTCACTGGCAATCCGTACATCACACGAACAGGCAACTTCACAGCCACCGCCCAAAGCAAATCCATCAACCATAGCAATAGTCGGCTTACTGAGGTTCCACAACGCTTCAACGGCATTGTCAGCAAACATCACACGGATGTCATCGCTTCTCTTGCCAACGAATTCTGTAATGTCTGCACCTGCAACGAATGCATTCGGTTTAGCACGCTTGCCTTCGGCTGGTTCGTTTGGTTGAGCGCCGGTGAGTACGACGACACGAACCGAATCTGTAGCTTCTACCCACGCAACCATGGCCTTCAAACTGGACATGACATCTGCATTGAGTGCATTGAGTTTGTCCGGTCTATTGATGGTGACCCAAGCGATAGAACCGAGGTCTGCTTCGTTGTTTACTGGGATTATTTCAATGGACAATACGTCCGATTGGGGTGCGCTCATGGTTCTTCCAAACAGTTTCAGTTCATCATTTCACCGTTCAACGTTCACAGACCAAGAACTCAAAGACCACGACCGTTTACAACCTCCATGGTTGAATCGCTCGCGCCTCTCGTCAAGGCAATTGACATGGCAAAAAAATACGGCGATTTCATTGCTCTGCACCCACTCAATGTCGAAGTTCATGCCGGTGAGTTCTTCGGCGTATTCGGACCAAACGGTGCAGGAAAATCGACATTCATCAAGCTGCTTACCGGGCAACTGCGACCGAGTAAAGGCCGGATTGAAGTGCTTGGTGTCGACGCCGTCGCTGACCCACAGAAGGTCAAAGCCAACATTGGAATTGTCCCCGAGTCTGAATCACCACCATCTTTTCTCACCCCCGTAGAATTCCTTGAATTTGTAGCAAAATTACGTAGCGTGGAAAGTATTGGTGAAAGCGTCGAATACTGGATTGACTGGTTTGGACTGGACGAGAAGCGAGACACAATGTGCAAGGACCTGTCTAAAGGTCAGCGACAGAAGGTCATGCTTGCCGCAGCCTTTATTCACAAACCAAAACTTCTGTTCCTCGATGAACCGTTTGCAAACCTCGACCCAATATATCAGCGTAAATGCCGCCAATGGCTGCTGGAACATGTCAAGAACGGTGGGACAATTTTCCTCTGTTCTCACGTTCTCGAGATGGCTGAGCGTATGTGCAATCGAATGGCCATTATCAACAACGGCAAAGTTCTCGCAGCTGGCACCGTAAAGGGGCTGAAAACTTCGGACGAAGAGACACTCGAAGATGTCTTCATACGCTTGGTCGGACGTTCAATCGAAGATGTTGAGCGGTTGAACAATGAAGGCGTCAAAGACGGAGACACCGAGGAGGAGTAACCGTGCCCGGAGTAAGCGTTGTTTCTCGAGATTGGGAAGAAGTGGTTGGGCAAGAGTATTCGCTCCAAGAACCGCTTGGTACCAGTTCACACGAGCAACGCCTGCATGAACCGCTGCGAGGCTGGAACGCCTTTTCTGCCACCTTCCGAGTGATGTTCAAAGAAGAAGGAAGAAAGAGCATCGAATTTGCCAAGAAACGACAAATTGTGTTGTTTCCGCTATTGTTGACGCTGGTCACCGCTGTGACAACCATCGGCTTGCAATTCTTGGTCGGCGATTCATCTGCTCAGGTAAGCGATTTGGAATCGAAGACCTTCACTTGGAGTGAACTTCGGTTTGCTCTTCACCTTCCTTTGTTGATGTTTAGTCTCGGGATGGGGACGTTTGCATTCATGGGCCATGACGCTATCGTCCACCGTGCAGGAACCAAAAATTACCTGCTGGCAGCACCGGCACTGCAACCTTTACCCAATTCAGTTGCACATTTTGCTTACTTTGTCAAAGACTTGTGCTTCTATGTCATGCTTATTCTCACTCCGGTCGTCTCCGGAATGGCGCTCGGTATTCTGCTCGAATCCGCTGCCAATATTACGACCCCACTGGAATGGTCAAGCCTGCCATGGACGTGGTTAGCGATGATTATCACGCTGGCTCAAGGCCTCGCTATCGCCTTCTTTGCATCTGCACTTTGGATGCGAGGACGACCGTATACCATCGTTGGACCGGCAGCAATAGTCACGCTTGGAATTGCGATCGGCCTGGGCAAATTCGACATCGGTTCGATGCTTTGGGGTTTAGGCGTCCAGAACTCTCAGAATCCCGCCACTGCTCTGCTTGCACTTGTAGGCAGTATTGGCCTAGGGTGGATTTCTTCGACCCTTATCGTCGATGACTTCGATGTTTCAGTGGTCGAGCGAAAAGAGTTGTTCATACCGATTTACAATCGTCTTGGTTTCCTTGGTCGGGGAGAGATTCGTCTTATCGTCGCCAAAGAATTTGTCGACTTGTTCCGTTCAGGGTCGCTCAAGAAAATGACCGTTTCCTATGCGATTCCACTGCTTGTTTTGCTCGGAATGGCGTGGCTGGTTGACTTTGCAGAAGCCCCAATTCCAATCAACTTGCTTTCTTATGCACCGTTCCTCGGATTCTTTGGGTTCAATTTCTACTCGTGGCTTACTATTCTTGATTCACCGGAGTTCATGAACGGTCTCCCTCTTCGTGTCCCGCAACTTATTCGGGCAAAAGTAGTGGTTTACTTCTTGGCCACTTCATGGATTTCACTGATCTTCATCGTGCTCATGGCTTGGAGATTGGACGAATGGGGAGCGCTTCCAACGAGCATCATTGTCATGTTTGCAAACTCGGTGTACATTGTTGCACTTACTGCCTTTTTGATGGGCCTGCGACCCAATAAGGCCATTTTCGATGCCTCGATAATGATCTGGTTTTGGATTGGAACAGTCGTCCCACTGTTGCTGTTGTTCCTGCTGTCGTTCACGCAAGGAGATGTTTCCTTGTATGGGAACTGGTGGGAGCGAGCCTCACAAGATGGTTTGGCAGCTACCGCTGCCATGTACGACCAAAGTATGGTTGAACAAGGCTACAAAGGTATGATTGCAATTTCTGTTGGACTGATACTTGCCTCAGCACTGCTTTGGAAGTTGATGGACCGACGATGGGGCAAGGCCGAGTTCTCAAACTGAACAGCCAACTTTGGCCTTTGAAAGGAGGTATCTTGATGAGCATTCGTCTGCGCCATTCAAGCATGGCACGAGTCGTAGCAGTCTGCGGGATGCCGGGTTCAGGCAAAGGCGAGTTTGCCAATGTGCTGCATTCACACGGCATACCTGTGTTGTCAATGGGCGACATGGTTCGAGCGGAAGTCCGACGGCTTGAACTGAAAGAATCACCTGGGATTTTTGGCGAAATTGCTGCTCAATTACGAGCGGAACACGGTGAAGATGTTCTCGCCGTACGACTGGCAGATGCTGTTGATGAACACCTCAAGAACAACCCGATCGTCCTTATCGAAGGAATGCGAGGAACTGCAGAGAGGGTTGTGTTTGAACAACGCTGGAAGAAGAACTTCTTCTCACTGGCAGTCGATGCATCGCCTGATACCCGATTCACTCGGATTCAGAACAGAGGCCGTTCGGAAGATGGAGACAGGGAAGCGTTCGAGGTACGAGACAAGCGTGAGCGTGGCTGGGGGCTTGAACAGATCATCGCTGAATCGAATTTTTTGATTGACAACAACGTCGAACTTCGCGCATTTCAAGCCTCATGCGAAGAATGGCTTTTAGCGTTTGAAAGCGATGAATAATCTCTCCATCCAAAACTTCGCTTTTGGGGAAAATTTTCTGCTCGCAGGCAACGGTTTTCGGGGTTGTTTTCACCCAAGGGTTATAGTCGGCCATAGCGTGTGATGAAATGCTTCGGCAGAGGGTGCGCGTATGGCAAGAAAACAAAACAAAGGTGGTGGCAAGCGTCAGCGAGCCAAACAACGCGCCCAATACGACGAACTCGATAAGTACCCGGTCATGCCACCGCACGCCTTTGCGCGCATCGTTCGTGACAAACAAACGCTCAACATTATTTACCAAATCATCGAACCACCGATGACCAAAAGAGAACAGGAATACCGAGATGAAATCCTCGACATCTTCATTCGCTCTCTCACGGCCAACATCGAAGAAATCGATGCAAATCCTGAAGCCTACATTCGTACTGCCATGGACAAGGTAATCAAAGCCTACGGCATGAAGATTAACAAAAAGTCAAAGTCGAAGATTTTCTACTACCTACGCCGAGACTTGATTGGATACGGACAAATGGACGTTCTCATGAACGACATCAACGTGGAAGATATTTCTCTTGACGGTACTGGCGTTCCAATCTTCGCCTACCACCGAAAGTTCGAATCGGTGGAAACCACCTGTGTTTGGAACACGGACCACGAATTGGAATCGTATGTTATCAAACTCGCACAACGGTGTGGCAAGCACATTTCTGTTGCCGACCCATTGCTGGATGCAACGCTGATGGATGGTTCTCGAATTGTTATGAAACTCGGTCACGAGATTTCGACCCGTGGTTCAGCGTTCTGTATTCGACGCTTCAAGGACGACCCGTTCTCCCCTGCTGATATCGTTGCGTTCAGAACCATGTCTTCGCTGATGGTAGCCTACCTGTGGATTGGGTTCCAAAATGAAGTCCCAATGCTGTTCGTCGGTGGTACTGCGTCCGGAAAGACAACAACACTCAACGCCATGTGTATTTTCATCCCTTGGCAGATGAAGATTGTTTCAATCGAATCAACCCGTGAAGTCAACATCCCTCAGCCAAACTGGGTTCCGGGTCTTACTCGGCAAGGTTTCGGTGGAGAATCCACCGATGGTGTGATCGGGGAGTTCGAGTTGCTCAAGGCAGCTCTTCGTGAGCGGCCTGAATACATTATTGTCGGTGAGATCCGTGGTGCAGAAGCATATGTTCTGTTCCAAGCAATGGCAACTGGCCACTGTGCATATTCAACCGTCCACGCCGACTCTGTTCCATCTCTTGTTCACCGATTGGAGAACAAGCCGATTGACATCCCACGTGTCTTGCTGCCAGCACTGGAAGCTTGTTGCATTCAGATTCAGACTCGTATTAACGGTAAGCGTGTCCGTCGGACAAAACAACTTGTGGAAATCGTCGGTATCGATCCGAACTCGCTTGAAATCATCACCAACGAAGTGTTCCGTTGGGACGTCACCAGTGATGACTTCATCTTCAGTGGAAAATCCTACGTTCTTGAGAAGATTATGGTTAAACTCAATTATTCTCAAGACGACATGCGACGTGAACTGCGTACTCGGAAGCGTATCCTTGAGTGGATGGTCTTGAACGATATTCGCAAAGCAGACCAAGTCTCTCAAATCGTCACTGAATATTACGTACGACCTACAGAAATCATGGCACGGGTTGACGGACTTCGCTGAAGAACAAGGGTGATTCGATGGACTTAACGACATGGCAAAGGATTTGCAACCGAGTTCTCGGTCGCTTCCTGCGTAAGCGTGCTCGTAACGACAAGGCCCTCTCCGAAAGCCTCGTCAAAGGCGCTATGCCGATGATGCCAGAAGTCTATCTGGCTACGGCAATCATGACAACCATCGCTATCACCTTGGTTTCTTGGGGATTCGTCTCACTGTTCTTCATCCCTGATATCGGAGTCATCGCCTATTGGGAAAGTATCCAAGACCCTGCAACCATCAATTACTGTTTCGAGTGGGAATACTGGAATCAAGACCTCGTTGACCCGAATAAACCAGGAAACGGCTGTGACGGATTTGCATACCAAGTGTTCCCACCAATCCTCAAGGTACTCATCGTTGCAATTGGTGGACTAATTGTCCCCTATGGCGCTTTCAAGTACAACAAGGGTGGTGCAACCCGTGAGGCTGCTCGCCGAGGTGCAATGATTGAGAAGTACCTTCCATACGCTGCATCCTACACCGCTGCTATGTCCGCAGCAAACGCAACACCTTCCAAGATTTTCCGCTCACTTGCAATGAACAAAGAAATCTATGGAGACGTCGCTGACGATGCTGCGATGGTGTACCGAGATGTCACACTGTTGGGTTATGACCTCATTACGGCCATGAAGATGAGTGTCGATCGGGCTGCTTCTGTTTGGCTGACGGAATTCTTCCAAGGTATGGTCGGCACCCTCACTGCTGGTGGTCAACTCAAATTGTATTTCCTCAACAGAGCAGAGCACTACATGCGTGAAAACCGAACACGGCTTCAGATGTTCCTTGAATCGATTGCACTGCTGGCAGAATCGTACATTGTTGTCGCTGTTGCTATGCCACTGTTCCTGATTGTCATGCTGGTCATCATGTTCTGGGTTTCAGGCAGCGGTGCGCAAATGTCTGAAGGCATGCTCTATGGAATCGTTCTTGGATTCGTGCCAATGATTCACATTGCATACGCAATATTAGTCTGGACCAGCAGTAAAGAGCAAGAAATGTGAGAGGAGGTGAGAAGTTGGCCAAAAAGAAGAACAAGATAACCGTCAAACTCGACCTTCCAAAGGACGATTCGACGCTTACGAAACTCTATGCGATTCTCTTTGTTTCGATTTTCTTAGGCTTGTGCACCGGAACGGTTTGGGCGACCAACTCCGGATTTATTCCAACATCCAACGGCGAACCAATGTTCACCAACTTGTACTGTGGAATCACTGCCGAAGATTCCCAAGGAAACTCAGTCGGCGAGAAATTCAACACCAACATCAAGCCAGACTACTCTGCGAATCAATCGTGCTCAATTCTCCAAGACGCTCCAGACCGAGTCGTATGGAAGGGTGAAGAGTGGAGAACGTTCACCAAACAAGGAAAGAACTTCGATGTTCCAGGCGTAAACTCGGACCAAACTGGAGGCGTCATGGTGCTTCAGCCACTTTGGCTCAATTGCAGCGTAGATGCCGACACTCCTACCGACTACATCGTCGCTATTCGTTCTCAAGACGGTGACATTCTTGAAAGTCACCAAGGTACAACCGATACGGACAACAACCCAGACAACGACGGTTGTGGAATCACACTCGATAACATTCCTCCGGATACCAGATACGAGCTTGTCGCCTTCTCCCTCGAAGAAGGAAAGCGAATTTCGGAGATGACGTTTGATGTCACGGTACACTACTTCGACGGCATACCATCGAATATGAACAATAAATCCTACTGGCTCGGGCCTGAGTTGGACCTTGGCGTCAAGTCCATTCGCCCATTCATTTTCCTCAATTTCTTTGGAATGACCTTCTTTTTCCTCTTGTACCCCGCTTCATACTACTGGGAACGGGTTGAGAACGCAAAGAACGAAGTCGAGGAGAAATTCCCTGATTTCCTCCGTGACTTAGCAGAATACTGGAAAGGTGGTCTTTCGATGACCGTTGCGATTCAAACGCTGGCGACCTCAGAATACGGTGCATTAAACGACGAAGTCAAGAAAATGTCCGATCAACTCAGTTGGGGTGTCAAGTTCAGTGATGTCATCAAGCAATTCGCAGACCGTGTCGGTACTCCACTGGTACAGCGAGCGATTGCACTCATTGCAGAAGCAGACCGAGCGGGTGGAAAGATTTCCGATATTCTTGTCACAGCAGCGAACGATTCTCGTGAATTGAAGTTCTTAGAAGGTGAACGGAGACGTGCAATCGGCTCGTACATTGCGGTCATTTGGACATCTTACTTCGTTTTCCTCGGCGTTATCGTCACACTGGCTGTTGTCTTTATCCCTGCTATCGCCGGTTCCAATTCGAGCGGTGAAGACGGAGGCGACAGCGGCGGTCAGACGATTGGTAACATGACAATCCGTAACATTGACCCGCTGTTTTTCCTGACTGTATTCTACTACGGTGTAACCATGCAGGCCGTCGGCAACGGTACAATGGCAGGCCTCATGTCAACCGGTCGATTCTCCACTGGTTTCAAGCACTCTGGAATGATGATATTGGTTTCCATTGTCGTGTTTAACTTCTTAGCGTTCACACCGAATCTCATCGGTGTCACCGAGGTGCCAGGACTCAATCCATCTACGGGAACGTTCATTCCTTCGCCGCTGTTCTTCGGGTGATTGAATGCGACAAAACGAAGAAGCCCAAATCCACATCCTTGAGATGTTGACGTTGTTTTGGCTGTTTTTCATGTCTGCAACCTTCTTGATTCGTATCCAAGTTCCGGATGCACCCTCAGTTGCTCATGATGCTGCGTTGGAAATTGCAGGTGATGATGCGTTTCGATACGGTATTGGACTTGAAGCGGAAGCCTCGGGCGAGAATCGATTGAGCGAGTTGCTTGAAAGCGGCGAATTGGATGAAGCATGTCAGTTGCTCCAAGATTACATCGTCGCAGGAAAAGAAGCAAACTGCTGGTTAGCACAAAACAGCGGCACTTCTGCCCCCTACGGCAATACCGGTACGCCTGCTGGTGAAACGGTAACCGTTCATCACTTATTGGCGAATGACGAGCACTCTTGGACGGTCACTCTTGACGTTTGGAATCGAGGAGGTGGAGCATGATGCGTACGCTGCATGAACGCTCAGGTGAAGACCGAGATGCGGCACAAATGTTGCTTGCAACAGGGGTCGTGTTGCTGATGTCTCTCCTCTCAATGGCTATCTTTGGTGTTAAAGTCGCTGGAATGACCATGCCTCACGATACGGCATCCGACGGAGTGTTGGTCACATCGCTGGAAGTTGCCGATGCCGTGCCTGAACTTACGGAAGCACGAACACAACTGTGGATTGATGGAGGACTTGAACCGCTTGAAGCAGGAGAGACTGCCTTCCAGAGCGTCCACAACGACATTCTGCATCACGGCGAGTTGAGAGGTATCGAAATCAAACTCATTAACATGCGAGTCAACGAAACTTCTGCGAATACTCTGCACTTTGAGGCAGAACTCGGCATATCCGATGGCTCAGTTATGCTCACTGTATCTTTGTCGTTTGATGCTACGCACGCTTAACGACGCTGCGTGTGTTCGTTCCAAGCAAGGTCCATTAGATGCTCGATGCGCTCAGTATCCTTGCTGACTCGAGAGAGGTCAACGACGGGCCATGAAGTAATTTTGGCTCGCTCAATCAAACCGTCTTGAATCGAGCGAATGCGGGGGAATGCAGCAAGATAACGATCTGCTCGACGGAACGAGTTGGCATCTCGTGAACGAATCATCTTGCGATGACGGTCTTCTTCGCCAACGGCCATCACAAGACCGATTGCAATTCCTCCGGCTTCGCGCCAACTGCGCAATAAGCGTTCACTTGGGTTGATGTGCACCCCTTCGATAATCAAGTCAATCCCTTCACGCCGTGCACGGTCGATGGTAGCAATGATACCGGTTTCAACAGCCTGACATGTTTCCAGCCAATCGATGACCGGTTCACCAGAATCGCCTCGGGAAAACGAGGACCGATGGAGGGCCGATTGGGTTCGCTCCTCATCGCATGAGCGCATAATTTCACGAATGGCATCGGTTGAAAGTAACCGTGCAAAGTTGTTCTGTGCAGCGAGTTGAACTGACGCAGTGGATTTGCCAGTGCCGGTTGCTCCGGCAATCACCAACAATCTTGGCGCTCGGTCGGCAATGGTTCGAGCAGCGGCATCAGCCAAACTTACATCTCGAGCCATAGTCAAAGCACAATGAACCTGCTTCAAGAGTCTTTTCGCCTTCTACCACTGATTGGGCATCCTTTGTACATGCCGAGCCAAAGCGAATGCCTTTGAGGGGACAGCACTTGGAGCAGTTCATGAGCGCAGAACAGATGTCGATTGGTGGAGAATGGTGTGATGCTGAGGATGGGGCTACCGCCGATATCCTCAACCCCGCTACGGGTCAAGTCATGGCGACAACGCCGAAAGCAACCCTCAACGATGTCAACCGATGTGTTGACGCATCACGTGCTGCATTTGAAGACCCTTCGTGGAAAGCCATGGACCCAGCTCAACGTGGTCGAATTCTCAACAAAATGGCTCAAGCAACCTATGCCAAAGCCAAGGAACTGGCAGCCATTGAATCCAACAACAACGGTAAGACATTCCGTGAAGCACTGTCTGAAATCCGCTACGGTGCTTGGACCTTGGAATACTTTGCAGGTTTATCGGACAAGATCGAAGGAAGTACAATTCCTGTCCCGGGTAACCGACTCAACTACACCTTGCGACAACCGCTTGGAGTCACCGTTCATATCGTTCCGTGGAACTTCCCGCTCCAACTGGCGATCCGTTCCATTGCACCAGCACTGGCAGCAGGTTGTACCGTTATTGCGAAGCCTGCATCTTGGACACCTCTGTCACTCTTAGCATGGGTAAAGGCCATGGAAGAAGCAGAAGTCGGACTTCCGACAGGTGTTCTTCAAGTCATTACTGGTTCAGGTGGACTGATTGGAGATGCTCTGGCAGGACACAAGGGTGTTGACGGAATTGTCCTTACAGGCGGCGTTCCAACCGGACAAACCGTCATGGCAAAGGCCAGTGAAAACCTCACTCCAGTCACGCTTGAACTCGGCGGTAAAGGAGCAAACCTCGTGTTTGCCGATGCTAATCTTCGCTACGCAGCAAAAGCCATCTGTTTTGGCATATTCATGAACGCGGGACAAATGTGTTGGGCTGGTTCTCGACTCATTGTCCACGAAGATGTTCACGATGAATTGGTCGAAGCAGTCGTCGCAGAAGTCGCCAAGTGGAAAGTCGGCCCTGGCATGTCCGAAGGCGTTCGAATCGGCAGCCTCGTTCATGAGAACCACCGTGCTGAAGTCATGGAGAAATTGCAGGCGGGTCTGGCCATGGGTGGAGAAGTCGTCTGCGGTGGAAACATCGTTGAAGGTGAAGGCGCTTTCATGGAAGCAACCGTCGTCACCGGTGTCGACAGTTCAAACCTGTTGTTCAATGAGGAATTGTTCGGCCCAGTTCTCTCCGTCACAACATTCAGCGATGATGCTGAGGCTCTTGCACTTGCCAATGATTCTCCGTTTGGCCTGCTCAACGGCATATGGACGCAGAACTTGAGCCGTGCGCACTCTATGGCTCGTGATTTGGAAAGCGGCATGGTCTCCATTAACGAATACCCGATAACCTTCCCACAAACTGCATTCACCGGTTGGAAGCAATCCGGCATCGGTATCGAGCAAAGCAAGGACGCTTTGCGATTCTACACCAAGGTGAAGAACGTCAACGTCAAACTCTGAGGGAACACAATGGCAGTAAAATCCACCGATTTGGAAAACGGCATTCGCCTCATTCAGTTCTCTGGCCAATCGGCAACTCAGTCGTTTTCCCGTGAATTATTACCTCACATCGCTCAAGCCATCGATGCTGGACTTGCCCATCCAAATGTTCGAGCATTGGTTCTCACCGGTGAAGGAAAGTTCTTCTCTGCTGGCGCTGACATCAATGCCTTCGCTCAATCAATTGAAGACAAAGAAGCACCTCAATTGATTCGAGACCTCACTGGAATCCTTCACCCTTTGCTGATACGAATGCGCCAATCTCCTACCATCACCATTGCAGCCCTCAACGGTGCCAGTGCAGGTGGCGGCCTGGGACTCGCTCTTGCATGTGACGCTCGTATCGCCTCACCCCAAGCAAAAATGGCTGCATCTTATGCAGGCATGGGGCTGTCACCGGATGGCGGAACGACATGGCTTCTTCCACGATTGGTCGGAGAACAAACCTCACGTCGGTTCTTCTTAGAAAACGAGATTTGGAGCGCTGAGCAATGCGTTGCAGTCGGCGCAGTCGATGCCCTTGTGGAAGCGGACAAACTCATTGATGCTGCTTGCTCAATGGCTGCTCGTTGGAGTCAGTGGGGAGAACATACCAAAGAAGCAACCAAGCATTTACTGCATGTTCAATCCGCACAGGATTTTGAATCACACCTCAATCACGAACGCACCCTCATCGAGGCTGCTGGAACAACTGAAGCGTTCAAAGAAGGTGTCACAGCATTCCTCGAAAAGCGTAGGCCTGTGTTTCACAAGGAGTGAGCATTGTGTCTGAAACGATTGAAGAAAAATCGTTTCGTGAGAAAATGCATGAAGTGATTTTTGAAGCAGATACCAAATACGGAACGTACTTCGATGCCGCACTGTTGTTCTCAATCGTTGCCTCAATCATCGCAGTCTCACTTGAAAGTGTGGACAGTATCAACTCTCAATACCACGATCAACTGGTCTTCATTGAATGGTTCTTCACTGTTCTGTTCACCATTGAATACTTCGTACGGCTCTACATTACTCGCCACTCAGTGGAATACGCAACTTCCTTTTTCGGCGTTGTTGACTTGTTAGCCATTCTACCAACCTACCTCAGTTTGATTGTGCCTGGAACACAAAGTCTACTCATCATCAGAGCTCTACGGTTGCTGAGGGTGTTTCGTGTGTTCAAACTCACTCGTTATGTCGGTGAAGCAACTGTGCTTGGAACGGCTATTCTCGAATCTCGTTCACGAATTATCGTGTTCCTTACGACCATAACCATCCTCAGTTTCATCACCGGAGCAGGCATGTACCTGTTTGAAGGTCCGCAAAACGGATTCACATCCATACCCCAAAGTGTCTACTGGGCAATTGTCACCTTGACAAGTACCGGCTACGGAGATACTGTACCTCTAACCCCAATCGGAAAGGTGTTGGCAATTTTTATCATGATCATGGGATACAGTCTCATTATTGTCCCAACTGGAATTATCTCAACCGAACTCATCAAAGCAGGTGAGTTTAGTACTCGTGCCTGCATGCAATGCTCCAAAGAAGGACATGACATCAACGCAAAGTTTTGCAAGCACTGCGGTTATGAATTGAATTCTTCAGGTAATTCAGTCTCAACAGCCTCGCCTGAAGACCAATCGTAGATTCCTTTGCCGGATTTCTTCCCAAGTCGGCCGGAAGCAACCAGTTTCTCAAGCAAAGGGTGAGGTGCATAGGCGTCATCACCAAACGATGTTTGCAAGTTCTTCAAAATGTCTCGCCGGACATCGAGTCCGACCAAGTCAGTTAGAGCGAGAGGGCCCATTGGGTGTTTGTAGCCCAACACCATTGCCGTATCAATGTCCTTAGCACTCGCCACTCCATCAGCCAGCATACGAATCGCCTCATTTCCAAGAACAACACCGAGACGGCTCGTTGCAAATCCAGGAATATCTTTGACAAGAATCGTTGTCTTGCCCATTGCAGTACCTGCAGCTTGTGCTGCTGCAATGGTTTGCTCGCTGGTCGAATCATGCCGGACAAGTTCCAGCAACTTCATGATTGGAACAGGATTAAAGAAATGCATTCCAATGACGCTTTCTGGACGAGATGTAGCAGCGGCAATATCTGCAATTGAAAGGGATGAGGTGTTGGTGCCAAGTATGGCATGTGGCGGAGCAAGTTTGTCTAAATCAGCAAAAATAGAATGCTTCAAATCAGGAATTTCAGGTACTGCTTCGATCACCATGTCAGCCTGCGCTACTGCCTCAGCCATGTCGGAGACGGCGTGGAGGTTCGCACTCCACGACTCCTTTTGCTCAAGAGTCGTCTTACCACGAGCGATACCCTTGTCCCAAAAAGCATCGATTCGAGCCATACCTCGCTCTAAGCCTTCTGGAAAGGCGTCAAACAGATTCGTTTTCCAACCACTTTGAGCACAAACTTGTGCGATTCCCGCACCCATTGTTCCTGCTCCAATAACCGCTACGCAACGAATCTCCATGAATAGCCCAACAGGCGGGACTTCATCATGCTTCCTTGACAGCAGGTTGCTTGCTCTGAGCGAGCGCCACACCGCCGACAATCAACACAAATGCGATCAAAAGCGAAGCCCCAAGTTTCTCATCCAGCAGTAAATATCCGCTGTAGATACCAAAGATGGGTACAAGATAGACGTACAAGGCGCTTTTACCTGCACCGATGGTAAGTATGCCGTCAGCAAACCAAACGTACGAAACAACCGTCGAGAAGATAGCGAGGAAGAGAATTGCAATCCACCCGTCGAACGAAGGTTCAGGAATCCCCATCACCGCTGTCTCGACAGCGGCGATAGGAGTCAACATCACCAAGCCAATCACAGAAGACCAAACTGTGAGTTGCAACGGGGAGAGACAGCGGTCTGAGTCTTCGGCCGGTTCAGTCATTGCAATTTTCATTTGAATGGAATTGCATGCCCATGCAAAGGCAGCACCTGCGATGAGAGCATCGCCAAGCGCTCGCTCATAGAACGGAATATCGACGTTCGGAGAGTAGAGAAAGAGAACGGTGACACCTGCCAGCCCAAGAGCAATCCCTGCACCGAGTCGCCAGTGCATGGCTTCGTTGAGGAAGAAAATGGCAAGCACAGCTGTGAAAAATGGATTGAAAGTAATCATCAAAGAAGCGTCGCCTGCTGCAGTGTATTTCATTCCGACCATAAAAAAAGCCTGATACAGACAGGTTGCAAAAAAACCAATCCAAGCAATTCTCTTCCATTCACCACGGGTGGGAATCATCCAATGGTTTGAGAGTTTCAGGTAAATCACGAACAGAGCAACAGCGACAACATAGCGTATCCATGAGGCAGCAAACGGAGCGATGTCTTGAGCAATCACACGACCGGCAGGCCAACCAATTCCCCAAACGATGACAACAAAAATCAATTTCATGTGAACCAAGAGGTTCTTCATGAAAACCGCTCCAATCCAAGTTGGAGCATGCGTGAACGGGGTAACCCGATTTCAGGCAGACCAGCAGCAGGTGCGTAGAGTTTCAAGCCTTCAATGCGAGAAACATAGAGCCCATAGCTGGCAATGTCGGTCGGGTCATAGGGAGTAGGAACGCCCATTCGAGTGAGTGTGGCACAAGCCGCCTCTGTGTAGAGAGGAAACAGATTGGTCGAGAAGTGCATCCATGTTGAAACACGAGCTGCATCGACGTTGTCGAGCGTCAAAAGATGCTCAAGCAGAGATACATCTGGATAGTTTACAGTTCGCAATGTCATTTCAACCTCGTTCGAGATATCTTCAGGCCAAACGAAGGGGTCATTGTTCGCCCATTCGTCTGCAACACGGATGTGATCGAGAGATGCTTCGGTTTCAATCGAAAATAAGGCGTTTGCATACTTCTCATCATCGACCGTGTCAGCAACAAGACCTGGGAGCGCAGCATAGAATGCTTCGCACTCTTCTACGTCAATGCCGTACAGTGAAACTGGGATCATAGTAACCCTCCAGAGAGCACGGGTCTCAAACTTTTGCACCGATACCGGATGCAATTTGTCGAGCAGACATAGGCTTGTTCGCTACCCATTCTTGCTTGAACAGTTCCTTGAGGAGTTCTTCGTCAGCAGCGGTAGGGAGAGCAGCCTGTATGTAGGCGTCCCATTCTTCGTCGCTGCCTTCGAAAGCAACACCTTCAATGGTGAACCTTTGACGCTTGAATGCACCGATGGCACGGTTGAAGTTTTCATGAGGGACAATCAACGGAGTGCTGCCTTCTGGCAAGTATCCGTTCAATTTACCGACTTCAGCAACGATTTCTTCGTGGTAGTGTCCACGAGCCTCTTCGTTGAGAACTTCTTTGTCAACTTCGATTCCTGCTTCGAGTTTCTTGCGCTCGTCCCAGCGTCCTTTGACACCCCAGACGTACGACCAGTGAGCGGACGAAGATGCATCGACACCAAACAAGTCGTGTGCGGTCGATACCCACTTGTTGAAGAATTTCTGAAGCATGTCGAGCGGAATAACTCCTGCCTTAATGACTCTGCGCAAGCCGTTCGAGCCGGTTCCCAAGTGGAACGACTCTTCCTTGAGCATTGGGCCCATCGAAGCAGCCAATGGCTTGAATGCAGAAGTTGAGAGCATGCCAAGTTGGAACTTGCCGTCGCGGTCGACAAACATGGTGTAGCAGAAGAAGTCGAGCCAGTGCGGCATTGGACGGTTGAAAGCACCGAGCAATCTGTCTCCGTCTTGTGCGTTGCGCTCAAGCAGTTTTTGTGCTTCACGGCGTCCTTGTTGACCGAAGTAGGTCATCAAGAGGTAGGCCATTTGCCATCCGTGACGTTGTTCTTCAGCCATGATTCTGGCAGCTGCGTAGCGGTCATAATCTGTTGGCGCAGATGCGAGAAGGTGGCGTTGCTGTTCTACGGAAGCGAACTCGGTGTCGCCCTGAACAGTAATCATGCTTACAAGAGCGTCTCTCATGCTTTGGTGTGGAACTTGGAGTGAACGTTCCCATTTTGGACGTCCAGCATAGTCGCCGAACTCGATAACATCGCCAGCACGGTCCCAGTCGAATTGAATGGAGAGGTCGAAGTCACCCATCCATTCTCTGTTGTAACCAACACGGTCTTGCCATTCTGTAAAGTTCGAAATCCAGTCTTCCCATGTATTCGGTAGGTTGTCCATGGGAAGTGGACAGCCGGGTCTACCTTATCTCCTTTGCGAACATGTTCGCACGAACATGTTAGGGGCTGCGCCTGCGGATGTCGTCAGCATAGGCATGGTGTACGGTTGATTCGATGCGGTGAAGTTGTGCTGAAAGGGTGGACTTCGCTACATCAAGAACACTTGCCAGCTCGGTGAGCGTGATTCGCCGTGGAACATCATAGAAGCCTTCTTTCATGGCAGTGTCAAACACATAGCGCTGACGAGGTGTGAGCAATCGGTTGGTGATACCACGTGTTGAAACAAGTTGGTACGGTATCTCCTCGTTGTCAAACCCTGCCAAGAGATCTCGAACTTTTTCTCGAGCGCACGAGATTGTCCATTCAACCCATCCATCCCGAACTTCGAATGGCGTGTGTGGAATAACACCGACCTTGAGTAGAGGTTTGAGAAATCCTCCGCCGCCAGCAATAATATCGACAACAAAACTCTGCTTACCGAAACTTCGGACTTCTTCAACACCTGAATGGGTTGAAACCGTCTCTGTAATGTCCTCGCTGCACGAAGCTCGTGCAGTACCTCGGCCTTTTTGCAACGGCATGTGCTCTTCGATTCGGAGTACTGCGGAGGGATGACTGCGCGTCACATCACCTGCCCAGTGACCTTCTGGCAAACGGACTTCAATCCGTACTTGCTGCACCGCCATGCACCGATGTAGGGACCGATGCACTTGAAGTTCACGAACGCGGATGGTCTCCAACAGCAAAGAGTCAGTTGCCTCAGATTTCAAAACGAACTGAAAAAGCGTATTCGGATTTAGAAAATGCTCCGCAGTGGCTGTAAAACGTCGATATGAACTGGAAAGAAAAAAATACAGGGACTCATATACCCCCTTTACGCTTAAATTTCTCATGGACGTAACTCTGTCAAAAACCAGAAAACTATTCTCAGCATCGAATGTTGTTGGGTATCTATTGGGCCTACTCGGGCTTTCTGCATTCGCAGTAACCCAGTTTCTATCAGCCCTCATGCCGCTGCTTTTCGCACCAATGGTGTGTGCAGTACTCGGACTTGTGCTCTACAAGAGCCAAGCCGGTCAAAAGTCGAGCAATGCATTTGACATCCAGTCAAATGCTGTACCTGAACAATCGGTCTGAAACTCGTTGAAGAATCGCTCGGATACCGATCAAACGCTTCGGGTTGTTTCAATCCGACGAACGGTTCCACTTTCGACATCGATAACTTCGCCGAATGTTGTGGTGTGCTTTTCTCCGAGAATCGCAGCAGGTAGATACCCATCGCAGACACCTGATGCGGCAAAAATGGCATTCTCGCTCTTGCACAAGTCATGGGCTTCCCACAGACGAGTCAAATCGTCACCTACCATCTTTCCAGCACGGGCTTCCTCTTCATCGGAGCGGAACACAAGCCGTCCTTCAAAGACCCCACCAAGACCACGTATGGCTGTGGCTGAGATGACTCCTTCAGGAGCAGCACCGATTCCCATCAATAAATCGAATGGACCGTCTGGGCGTGCTGCCCAAATAGCGCCAGAGACATCACCGTCCCCCATCAGTTCCAATTGAGCACCGCTTGCTCTGATTTCCTTAAACAACTCAGAATGGCGTTCACGGTCAAGAGCGACAACACGAACATCGGAGACTGCTTTGTCCAATGCCGCCGCAGTTTGTTCAAGGTTGTAGGCAACCCCACCGTCAAGACTGATGTGACCTACGAGTTCAGGACCGCCTGCAATCTTGTCCATGTAACAATCCGGAGCATGCAAAAGCGTGCCACGAGGTGCTGCAGCGAGAACTGCAATTGAGTTTGGAGAATTTGAGGCACAGTTGTTGGTGCATTCAAGAGGATCTACGGCTATGTCTATTTGAGGAGCGCCGGCAACGCCAACCATGCTCCCAATTTCTTCTCCGATGTAGAGCATGGGTGCTTCGTCTCGCTCGCCTTCACCAATGGCCACGCGCCCATCAAAAGGTACGTTGTCAAAGGTGCGCCGCATGGCCTCTACAGCCGCTTCGTCAGCCTTGTCTTTTTCACCAAGGCCGCGCCATGCCGCACTGGAAATTGCCGCTTGGTCCACGGCTTCTAAGAAGTGGTGGTAAAGGTCGCCTACACTGCCCATGATTCACGACGGGCGCGCCCCATCCATGAATGAAACGGTTTGATTCAACGGAGGAATTTTCATTCAACCGAGCCAACTTCATCGTCTGAAGCATCCTCAAACGATTCGTAAGACCAAACTTTGGTTGTCACGAAAGCAAGAAGAACGATCTTGCCAAAGTCCCACAAAAGGAACGGCTCTGTACCCCATGCAAAGGCTTGAGCGATGTCCACAGCATAGGCTTCAGCCAACCAAAGAGTTCCGAAAATGTAGACAGGAATCATGGCAAGAGTCCAGCAGATGATTTGCGCCTTAATGTCTGCAACTCCCGCTTTTCTTGAACGGTCCAAACCTTCTGCAATCAATGCTGAAGCAACTGGGAAGGCAAGGAGGTATCCTCCCGAAGCAATGAGTTGTGAACCGGAAAACAAACCACTGGCTCCACCGGCGAACACCGGAGCGCCAACTGCACCGGCGATGAGGTAAACAGCACCGGAAAGGAATGCATCGTTTCTTCGCAAGTAAACTCCAGCAGCCATGATGGAGAATGTTTGGAACGTGTAAGGCACTGGCGTCCATGTGGTTGGGAGAGCAAGTTGAGCGCATAAGGCGGTTAACCCTGCAAAGAAGAAAATGCCTATGGCTCGCTCAAGAAGTGTCGATTCATCGTGCGATAGGGCAAGGTGCCACTTCGTAGGTTGCGTCAAATTCAACTGGCTGAGCATGTTGTGTCGTTGACTGAGAAGTTCTTAGTCGTTGATGAGCAACATTGTGATTATTCGTCGTTCATGACCACTTCTTGGTCTTCACTTCGGCATTGCTCAGCTTCACAGATTTGTGGCAGCGTTGATGCGTCAAGCATCTCTGCTGATTGTACTGGAGAAGTCATCTCACCGTTGGCAACATAGAGGCTTGGCCCGTTGCCCATGAAGTAGACTGAACCACGGCCGGCACGGGAATCCTGCGGTTGTGAATTGTTCCCAGTTGCGCAAGCATCGATGCAACCATCTGCGAACGCGATGTAGACTCTTCCTTCAAGATCGATTGTGAGGTCATTGAAATCGAGCAGGTTTCGGTTTGAGCCACCTTCATCGGTACGGCAATCGCCACTGTTTAGGCACATGCTGCCAATTTGAACAGGGTCGTCTGACACTCGGTAGGTGTGGAAAGTTGGGTTCTCATCCAGTGCATTTAGACTGTAAGTGACGTAGAGATGGTAATGCACGCCACTTGGCGCGTAATGGCCATTCCCGTTCCAATTATTTCCATCAATGTCCGTTGTATTGAGCAAGGATACGTTTTCGCTTCCAAGATACGTTATCGCAATTCTTCCAGGGTCACCAGCATCTGTTTGAGGGAATGTCGTTGAAATGACGCCCGCTGGACTGATGCGAATACTTTCTGAATCCCAGGTATCTCCTGAATCAGTACTTCGAGCCATGTAAATCCCTTGATCGCCTCCTGTCCAAACGTGATAGGCGTTGGATTCAGTGTCGGTTGCAACTTCGGAGTTTTTACGCGGATTTGGAGTCGATACGTCCTGCCCCATTTCACGAGTATCCCAAGTAAGGCCGTTATCCTTCGAGTAAATGATTGCAGGAGTTTCAACTCTTGGAGTCACATAGACCGTACCATCGGGAGCAGTGGTAATGGCTCCATGCAAACCTCCGTTACTGGTTGCAAGTCCGTAGATTTGGCCTCCGGTCGGGAAAGTGGCACCTCCATCGTAACTGGTGTAGCAGAAAATCCCAGCCAACTTGTTGTAACAGAAATACACTGCTTCAGAGTACAGCGGACTAAGTTGTCCGATTCCACCATAACCAGAATCAGTCCATGGTCCAGAACCTAATTTGATGTGATCATTGAGAGGAACTGGACCGCTGTCGTATGGATTGCCCATCCAGGTTTCCCCATCGTCATCCGACCAACCAATCCAAGTCGTTGCAAGCCCCATCATGTGGATGTTGAAAATTCGGTCAGTTACCGGGTCGACCCATCCGTACGGATCGCTGGTGAACGGAGCTTGTGTTATGTCGGCGGTATTTTCCCAACTCTCTCCATGGTCGCAAGAGCGCATTGGTTTTTCCATAGCGATGAAGAACATGCATCCACTTGAAGTGATGCCAATGCTTGGTTCCTTACCGGTTTCACCAACATCGCTGAACACGAAATCCATCTCAAGAGGCATCTCATCAACGGCCATACCTGTGCCGTCGGTGACGAAGATTCGCTTGTCCATTTCAGGTTCTGTTTCGACCTCAATCTCCACATCATCCGTACCAAAACAACCTGCCATAGACATCGTCGTCACAAGGAGAACCAACATCATAGCCTTTGCTCGCATGGTTGCCCCTGCCTGCCAACCAATAATGACTTTACGATTCAAAATTTTGAAAATACCGGCGAACTCTTGAAGGTATCAAGAACAATAAACACCCCATGGCAGAGTTCTTGCACTTTGATTACCCACTCCCCAACGACGAAGAAGTCGAACATATTTGGGACGATATATCTCGGCTACGTCATGAAGTGTATGCCACTGAATTACAGCAATACGATGCCAATTCAGAACAGAAAATCGAAGACCCCGGAAGGCATTTCATCGCATGTCTGGAGGACGGTGTGCTTGCAGGATACATTAGTCTCAATCCACCTCAAGAAAAACCGTTCCGAATAACCACTTATTTTTCCAAAGAAACGCTTGAGCAAACGGTCTACGCAGAATGCAGTCATCGACTCAACTCCACCTTTGAAGTCCGAGCACTAACCGTCAATCCGATCTTTCGAGGTCAGAACATTTCCTTCCGATTGATGCGGTATGCGCTTGAATTTATCCTTGAAAGAGACGGCACAGATATCGTTGCCATGGGTCATTCCGGTGTTGCTGACTTGTACCGAAAAAACGGCATGACCGTCTTCGATGAACACGGGGTTCTGCACGGTGAAACACTGTATTACCCGATGTACCTGAACCCGTTGACGGTGATGAAGGAACACGCTCAGCGTATTGATGACGACATCGCCGCTGAAGAGGAAGATGATGTTTGCTACCACGGTGGAAAGTCATGGGATACTTCGAAATTCGATTTTAAAGTTCGAGATTCATTGGTGGTTGCCGATGTCCTCGATAGTCCGTTTCCGCCTTGCCCCGAAGCACTCGAGGTACTGCGAGAGCAACTTGAACGATGTTGCCAAGAATCTCCACCGACGCAATGTGAAGAACTGATTGAAACGGTTGCTCATGTGCGTGGAGTGAACGCCAAACATGTGGCCGTGTCTTCGGGCTCTTCCTCGTTGATGTTCTCGTTCCTTCCGCAATTGCTCAACCAAGATTCAAACGTGCTGGTTCTCTCGCCAATGTACGGTGAATACAGTCACATCCTAACCCATGTGATTGGTTGCCATATGACGAATTTTGTTCTTGAGCAAGATGACGGTTTTCGAATCAATGCTGATGATTTGGTCGAACAATCTCGCCTCCATGATGCAGTGATTTTTGTCAATCCCAACAGCCCTACGGGCGTTTACTGCGAAGAAATGAGTGACATCGTTCGTCGAATCCAAGATGAAAGTGAATCTCCTACCCGCTGTAAGATGATTTGGGTTGATGAAACCTACATCGATTACATGCCGGATGCTCAATCGCTGGAACCGATGGTTGAAACAACACCTAGCCTCATCGTCTGTAAAAGCATGAGCAAATGCTACGCGCTGTCTGGACTTCGTGTTGCCTACGCAGTCGGTCAAAAAATGACCGAACTTCGAAGGTTTATTCCGCCGTGGGCAGTCAGCCTCCCCGGGCAATTGGCAGCCGTTGCAGCACTTCGTAATCCCGTATATTACCGACAGCAATACGACATCATTCACCAGCAAAGAGAAGAGCTTAGCCGTTTGTTGCAAGAAGAGATGTTCACCGTCCTGCCGGGGGTTGCTAATTTCATCTTGACCTTTTTACCTGAACAAACGCACCATACCTCTTCCTCATTTATCGAAGCGTGTAAAGAGAAAGGGGTATTCATTCGAGATGCCCAAAATATGGGAGTTACACTCACCAATAAGGCCGTACGATTCGCCATTCGTTCACAAAAAGAAAACGCACGAATACTGCAATGCGTCAAAGAAGTTCTTTCTGAGAATTACTGACCCTTGAACTTCTCAAGCACAACGATGTCAGAAATGGAAGTCCCAGGATACTGGCCGTTCTCGTCTTTCTCGATGGATTTGACCATGTCCAATGCACACAAGAGGCCGGCGCTTACTCCGGTGAGTGCCTCCATTTCGATACCGGTTTTGTAGTGGGCAGAAACATGAACGGTACAGCGCAAAGCGTTACCTTCCCATGCCCATTGAACTTTACATCCTTCCAGCGGAATAGGGTGGCAATGCGGTACAATACGTGGCGTATCTTTCACCGCTTGAATCGCTGCGATGGTTGAGGCTTCCAAAACATCGCCTTTCTTGACTGATTTTGTTTGAATCGCTTGAGCCGATTCAGCGCTTAGATTGAGGAGTCCTGTTGCCGACGCACGGCGTTCGACAACTGCTTTTGCTCCGATTTCTACGATTCCTTCGATTTCTCTTTCCATAGTGTCAACTCCTAACCGAGACCGGCCTTCCAAGACTCACCATCGCTGGTGACTTCTTTCTTCCACAGAGGGGCCTGCTTCTTGAGTTCGTCGATGAGCCATTCGCACGCTTGGAAGGCTTCTTTTCGATGCGGACTGCCAACATGGATCGATACGATGGATTCAGACGGTCCAACCGAGCCAACCCTGTGAGCCATTACCACTGCCAACACTCCGAAGTGCTCGATGGCTTGTTCGGCTAATCCGTGTAAAACTGGTGATAATTGGTTTTGCCATGCATCAAATTCGAGACGCAAGACATCAGCATCACCTTCCTTGCCTCGGGTTATTCCCAAAAAAGAGACGATTGCGCCACAACCTTCGGTTGGCAATTTGGCTTTGAGAGCATTTTCATCGAGCGATTCAAGCGCCTCTTCGATGAGAATGAAGCCCGACATGGACGCACGAGTGGAACGCATCATTCAAACCTCACGCCTGTATGGGTGTTGTCATGGGCAACGATGAGGCCATCCACATCATGGGCGCAGGACTCTCAGGTCTTGCGGCTGCAACGGTGTTGGCCAAGGGTGGCAAAGAAGTCCATGTTCACGATATTCGTGCAGATTCTGGTGCTCGGTTTGACGGTGACTTCCAAGCCTTGGAAAATTGGAGCATGGGCGTCGACTTCTTCGAACAATTGAAGGAATGGGGATTTGATTTATCGGAGTTCAAAGCCACTGAATTTAACGTGGTTGACCTCATCCATCCCGACGATGTCATCACTCAAGCAACCACGCCAGGCACTGCATACCGTATCATCGAGCGTGGTACATCCGACCACACCATCGACCAAGGTTTCAAGCGACAAGCCTTAGCTGCAGGTGTACAAATTCACTACAAATCGAGAGTCAAAGAAGAAGACTGCACCATCATTGCTTGCGGTCCAAAAGGAACTTCTGCAGTCGCCTATGGAGAAATTTTTCATACCGACCATCCAAACCACATCGGATTCCAACTCAACGACAAATTAGCACCTGGTTCCTACTCTTACCTCATCATCATCGATGGTGTTGGCTTAATCTGCACGTGCCTGTGGAGAAAACAAAAGAAAAGTGAACGGTTTCTCAACGAAACGATTGCATGGTATGAAGCCCATTATCCAAACTTGAATCGAAAACCAATCAAACGTGTTGGTGGCAAGGGTGATTTCACCATCAACAGCAATTACAAACAAGACGGACGCTATTACGTCGGAGAATCAGGTGGACTACAGGATTTCATGTGGGGCTTCGGCATGAGAATGGCAGTCTGGTCAGGCGTTCTGGCCGCCAATGAGATCCTCGGCAAAGGCGACTACGAAGCAGATGTCAGAGAGCATCTCATGCCGTATGTTCGTACCAGTGTTGCCAACCGTTGGCTGATGAATCGAGTTGGAGACCGCATGTTCAAACGTATGTGTAAGGCTTGGATGAAAGACCAGAAGAAGCGTGGAGATGGCTTAATTTGGATTGGAAAACTGTTCCGCCCAACCTTGCTCAAATCTCTTCTCTACCGAATCGTCAATCCGTTCATGCTGGAGAAAGATCCGAAGGCGCATGGACGAGGAGTGCGTCGAATGCCGTTCCGTAAAGCGCTCAAACGAGATGTCTGGGAGCAATCCCCGGAAGCAGTTGCAATTGGCGAGCAGTGGACTGAAGTTCGCAAACAAGGAGCAAAACTCTCCTTTTCCAAAGATACCGAAACGGACAGTGAACCCCAGTAAGTGAAAGCGATTTGTTCTTAATGCGAATCCGTGTGGGTCGATGTATGAGCGACCTCTACGGACTCAAACTCGAACCTATGCCTAACCGCCTTGTCAACTACGGTGTAACCACCAACGGTATTGCGGTGATTGAACTCACATCCGATTCTGCTGGTGCACCATTGGAAGGAGCAAACGACCGCTCCCCCAATACCTACACACACGGTATGATGTGCGATATTGATGATGCAATTGTCAAGGCTCGTTTCGATGACGATGTAACTTGCATCGTCTTGACCGGTAACGGAGCATCTTTCTTTTCCGCAGGCGCATCGATTCAAATGTTGAACAGCGTCACTCCTGGATTCAAGTACAACTTCTGTCTTCACGCCAACGAAACTCTTTCTCGACTTGAGCAAACTTCGAAACTGGTCGTTTGTGCAATCAACGGCCACGCAGTTGGTGGCGGTCTTGAAATCGCTATGGCCGCAGATATTCGAATCGCTCGAAAGAACGCAGGCAAAGTCGGACTTCCGGAAATCAACCTTGGTGTTCTCGCTGGAACCGGTGGAACAGCTCGCTTGACTCGACTCATTGGCAAGGCAAAGGCTCTTGAAATGATGGTCACCGGCGAACTCATGTCGTTTGAGGACGCACACGGATGCAACCTGATCAATCACATTTGGGAAGGCTCAGCAGAAGATTTCCGCCGAGATATTCTCGACTGGTGCAGTCAATTCACTCTGCCAAACAAGGCAGTCAAGGCTGTTGGAAACATCAAGCGTTCTTGCCAAACTGGTCCAGAAATTCCATTCGAATACCACTTGGCTCTCGAACGTGAGTTGCAAGCGTCCTTGTTCAACAGCAGCGATGCGAAGGAAGGAATTGCAGCCTATGTCGAAAAGCGTGTTGCAAACTTCACTGGCCAGTGATTGAATGTCAATATGGCATCAGCGCTGGAATGAGAACCGTATCGGTTTTCATCGGCTTGAAGCGAACCCGACCTTGGATGAACATTGGTCTTCACTTGCTCTTCAAAACAGCGCCAAGGTACTTGTTCCCTTGTGCGGTAAATCCCTCGACATGCATTGGTTGCATGAACAAGGTCACACCGTTGTAGGGATTGAACTGGTCGAAAAGGCGGTCAAGCAGTTTTTCGAAGACGCTTCAGCGTCCGCAGTTGTGGACAAGAAACCAACAGGAACGAAATACTCCACAGAAAGCATTCACATCTATCATGCCGACTTCTTTGAAGTCCAACCCGATGAAGCACCGTTTGATGCTTGGTACGACCGAGCAGCACTCGTTGCTCTTCCCTCGTCCATGCGTCAAGCCTATGTTGAACAACTGTGTAACCTCACTTCCAAGGGCAGTCAAGGCCTCATGGTCACCTTTGATTATCCGCAGAATGAAATGCAGGGGCCACCTTTTGCACTGCCGGATTCAGAAGTCGAATCCTTATTTTCAAAGCATTTCCAAGTCCTCCGAATTCAATGGAGTGACCTCCTAGAAGAAGAACAACGCGACCTCAGTCGATGCAGCCTCTCCGTTTTCGTATTGACACGACGCTAGAAGACTCTCTGTTTTCCAATTGAACCCGGGGCCATAATGAAGTAGTAGAGGCAATAAGTATTGTCATGGAAGTAAAACTTGGCGGGCCAGAACAATCAACACCTGGAGCCCTTATCGTCGTAGGAATCGTCGTATTTGTTCTTGGGTGCATATGGCCAGTCATTGCCCTGGGCGACTTTACTGACGAATTGGAAGCTCGATCTTGGAACACGGTTGATGCTACAGTTCTTGAATTAGAAATTGAGGAATACAATTATGAATGCGGCGATAGTGAATCTGGGTCTTCGACCTGTACAGATTATTACGCTAATTACATGCTGCGGTATGTCGTTGATGGAATCACGTATACACACTCCGATGAAGTGAAAGTTTCTCACTTCGAATCTCGAGTATGGGAAGTTGATTATCCTAAAAATTCTACACGAGAAATCGCTTATGACTCCGAAGACCCCAACAACATCGATATCGATCAGGGGAATTTCGCCCCATTTATCCCACCTGCATTGGTTTGCCTCTTCTGCACCTTCCTCGCCTCTTTGTGTTTCATTGGTGCGTTTAGAGAAATTTTCAATCCACGAGAGCCAGTAAACCCTGATGAGAAATCAGATATCCCCTATTCCGATGAACCGTTGCATTTTGCATCGGTAAAAAATGTCTGGGGGGAGTTGCATTTTGCACACCCCTCTGTTGAAGCATTAGCAAGAAAAATGAAATCATATTCGTGTACGGACGCTCAAATTGACGAGTTTTTCTTAATTTGTAAAAAACAAAATCAAGACAAAAGCAACTCAACTCCTCTCGACAGAGATTGGTTGATCGAAATTGAAGAAATTGTAGAGACGCATGATTCTGAAGCAAGTCGAGATTTGGTCGGCCTCTTGAAGAAAGGTCGAATCGTGGTCGCTGGAATTGGTGTCGTTTTAGTGGTTACATCGTTGATTGTAGTCCTCCCATTGTTGACCAAGTATGGCGCACTCCCATGGTACGGTTGGGTTTTGGGCATCGGAACGCTCGGTTCAATTGGATTGTCGTTTGTACTGACAAAAATTGCTCAAGAAACGGCGAAATTTTCAGACCAAGGACTTGGTGAGATACTGGTTGAGTTCGCCAATGAAGAAATTCATGGTTACTACGAAGATTGAGAGAAATCCTCACTTCGATTTTCTGCTCGATTTCTTGCCGGGATTCTTACTTTTTTTCTGACTGGACTTCGACTTCATTTGAACCGTCCATTGGAAATAGACGGATTCGTTGCCTACCTTGAACAACGTCTCGTAGGAATCTGCGAGGCCGGAGTCTGAATCTCGACCATCAAAAGCCAATTGATAGGAAAGAAGGCCGTCGTCGTTGGAGTTGAGCCTTGACACCAGTTTCGATTCTTCATCGCCCGGTGAAGTTTGAATATGTTGGTTGGTGATTTTAAAACGTCCTTCGTTCTCGATTCGATTCATATCCATCACTTCAAACACCTCAGCAGGAGAAACATCCTTGCTTGTAATGGATTCGTTACTGTAGACAATCGTTTCCGGTTCAACCTCGGTTAACTTCTTGAGAATGAATGGGTCTTCTCGTGTTCCCTTTCCAACCTTAAACTTCGGTCGAGAAGTTGTGTTTGAAGGATTTGCATCCTTGAAGACCACTCTGTTTTTCGGGACCAACAACATGCCAACTGCAACAAAAACCAAAAGGAGGATGGGGCAAAGAAGGTACCCAAGTTTCATTGGCGTTGTGCTGCTGCCATCTATACTCAGGTTCTCTTTAACTTCAAGAGTGATTGAGAACGAGCGACTGTGAACGGTATTGTTCGCCCAAATCACGAATTCTGTCAACTCCATTGGTTCAGTAGGTGTACCTCGAATGCTTCCATCGAGGAATGCCTCTCGAGCTGGACTCCAACCAAACGTCAAACCTTCAGGTAATTCTCCAACAATCTCCCAAGTGCCTACTTCACCATCACCTGTGAGGTTCGGAAGGAAGGGTTCTATTTCGTCACCCACAACAAGCGATAGGTTGTTGGATGAATAGTTGAATTCGAATGTAAGATCAAGGCGATCGTCGAGGTTGTTACAAATTCCATCTCCATCCATATCCTCTGGGACACTGTTTCGGTCAAGGCGGTCCGTTCCACATTCTTCCTCTTGAAGGTCAGTCCACAAATCATTATCATCATCCAAATCAAGAATCAATGGTGGCTCGCTGGTTGAATTACCAAACATCTCATCTGGCATTCCGTCTCGATCTGTATCCGCATAGGCAGAAGGATCGTTCGGGAACGCATCAGGACCCAGAGTACAACCACCGTTCGCAGGAACTTTCGGTCCATCACAAACTCCGTCTCCATCGGTATCTGCAAGCAATGGGTCAGTCCCCGTATCGATTTCTGAAGAGTAGATTCCACTGTTATCTTCCAAAATATTAAACACACCGTCGCCGTCAATATCGTCATCATTTGCATCGCAGATGGTGTCACCGTCTAGGTCGCCTGGACTGACAGAAGAATTGAGTGGATCGCTCAAACATTCGTCTTCAAGTAAATCAGAATAACCGTCATCATCGTCATCTGAATCTTCAATCAGTTCTCCGAGTAAGTCATACCCAACAGGGAGAGTGTCCGGCCGAGAATCACTGTCGGTATCTTCGAGAACATGCAGCATTATGATGAAAGTGTCATTGAACAAACTTGAATTCGAATAAACTGTATAACTCTTCAACTCCATTACTTCACTCGGAACTCCCCAAACAGTTCCGTTGAGGTATCCAATCGAAAGACCCGTTGGCAGAGCAGGATGAATCTCATACACTGAACCACTGATGGTTGAAAGCGGCTCAATTGATTCAATCGTTGACTTGTTGAGAGCATAGAATATACCCTGAGCAGTCTCGTAAACAAGGTCTTCAACTGTGATGTTGACCAATACGGTCATCGAACCGTCATCGTTCACACCCGTAACCGAGTATTGAGTACGGGTTGTAATCTCGTCAGGCATTCCATACATACGGCCAGTGATGTTATCAAACGAGAGGCCGGATGAGAGTTCTGGAGAAATTGTCCACTGCAATACGGTTCCGCCGGTAGAATACGGTAGCAAATCAAAAGTGCTCGAATGATTCAGCAAATAGATATCACTTGGGATGTATTCGAAGAAAGGAACATTACCGATGACGGTGATGTTAATGCTAAACTCGGAAGTGCCTCCACTGTTGGTCGCAGAGACTGTGTAGTTGAGCAGCGGGGTAACCTCGGTTGGTAATCCAGAGATTGTACCGTTGGAAGAATCGAACAACAGTCCTGGAGAAAGTTCTGGAGAAATACTCCATGAAACGGCCGGTCCACCAACATTGAGCGGAGTCCAATGAGTCATCGTAGTGTTGTTTGTAAGGACCATTTCATCCGGCGAATAGGAGATTTCGGGGATGATATCAAGGATTGTGATGTTAATGGTTGCAGAGGTTGAACCACCGCTGTTGTTCGCCCAGATTGTATATTCCAATTGATCTTGAATCAAAGTAGGCGTACCTGATAGTGTGCCGTTCTCGAACACGAGGCCAGCGGGTAGCGAAGGAGAGAGTTCCCATGATTCAACAAACCCACCGCTAAGCGTTGGAATAAGTGATGGCATTGTCGTGTTGCGTGTCAACTCAAGGTTGTTCGGAATGTACGAAAGAATCGGAACTGGTTCGTTTACGGTGATGTTGATTGTTGCAGCACTGACTCCACCAGAGTTGTTCGCCCAAACGGTATACAATGTTGTTGAGAGGTTCACTGTTGACGCACCTGAGATTACACCGTTACTGAAGTTGAGGCCGTTTGGAAGGGCTGGGTGAATGGACCAAACTTCGACCATTCCACCTGAGTATGTTGGCGAGAGAGGTAACATGGACACATCACGCGTCAATGTGATGTTGGCATACGACAACTCGCCTGCCGGCTCAAGAATCGTCAAGTTGATTGTGTGCGAAGCGTTTCCACCCGTGTTGTTCGCATAGACCGTGTACATCGTTGTCGTCATGTTGACCGTTGGGGTTCCCGAAATTGTACCCATGTCAAAGAGCAAGCCACTCGGCAAAGCAGGGTGGATGGACCAGAATTCAACCATACCACCTGATACGATTGGCATTATGTCGGCCATCTGCGTGCCGCGCACCAACGTCATGTTCTCAGGATTGTAATCCAAACTGACCATCGGTTCAAGGATGGTGATATTGATGGTGTGTGAAGAAGGACCGCCGGTGTTGTTCGCCCACACGGTGTAGGTTGTTCGTGTCATGTTGATGTCAGGCGTTCCAGAGATCACACCGTTTGTGAATGTCAATCCAGATGGCAAGTCGGGGACGATGGTCCAGTCGTCAACAATACCGATGTATGACGAAACAAGATCAGTCATTGGAACATCACGGACTAACGTCAAGTTCTCTGGATAATACTGTAAATCAACGGCTGGGTCATAGATGGTTATGTTGATGAAGACGGAGTGAGATCCGCCCGAGTTGTTGCCCCAAATTTGGTACATTGTCATCGACTGCACAACGGTGGGTGTTCCTGAAATTGAACCTAAAACCGAACTGAGAATGAGACCGGTTGGAGCTGCAGGTTCTATTTCCCAAGACGTGATATATCCACCAGTATTGATTGCATTAACGGCAGTCATAAGCGTATTGTTCACCAACGTGAGATTGTCTGAGGAGTAGGTAAACATCGGCGCTTTATGAAGCACAGTTATGTTGACGTTGGCGAATGTTGAACCACCGGAGTTGTTCGCCCAAATGGTGTATGTCACTGGAGTGAGTTGCAAAGCAGTTGGGATGCCCCAAATCATTCCATTGCTGGTTGCAAAGGTAAGACCGGCTGGCAAGTCACCTTCGATTTCCCAAGAAGTGATGTTACCCGGGCCAGTCAGTGTTGCACCAAGTGGCATGAAACTGCTTACAGTATTGTTGTAGAGAGTCAAATTCTCAGGCGAATACGATAAGACTGGAACTTCATCGACAATCGTGATGTTAATCGTCGCTGATGTCGAACCGCCAGAATTATTCGCCCAAATTGTGTAGGTCACTGGAATGATTTGCAGAACAGTAGGAGTTCCCCAGAAGGTACCGTTGCTGGATCCAAAGTTGAGGCCGTCTGGTAGGCTGCCGTTGAGTTCCCACGAGGTGATTACGCCTGGTCCAGTAAGGGTCGGTAAGAGCGGTAAATCAATGCTCATGGTATTGTTGGTGAGCGTCAAGTTCTCTGGAGAGTACGATAAAATTGGCAACTCGTCGAGAATCGTGATGTTGATGGTTGCAGAGGTTGAACCGCCAGAGTTGTTCGCCCAAACGGTGTAGGTGACTGGACTGATTTGCAGAACAGTAGGAGTACCCCAGAAGGTTCCGTTACTCGTTCCAAAGAGAAGACCGGTTGGTAAACTACCGTTAATCTCCCACGAAGTGATGCTGCCCGGTCCAGTTAGAGTTGCAATAAGTGGTAGTTCACTGCTGACGGTATTGTTTGAAAGTGTCAAGTTCTCTGGCGAATACGACAAGACTGGGACCTCGTCAACAATCGTGATGTTAATGGATGCTGAGGTTGAGCCACCGGAGTTGTTTGCCCATACTGTATAGGTGACTGGACTGATTTGCAGAACAGTAGGAGTCCCCCAGAAGGTTCCGTTACTTGTTCCAAAGTGAAGACCGGCTGGCAGACTTCCGTTGAGTTCCCACGAGGTGATAACGCCTGGTCCAGCAAGGTTTGGTAAGAGCGGTAAATCTACACTCAAGGTATTGTTGGTGAGCGTCAAGTTCTCCGGTGCATACGACAAGACTGGAACTTCGTCAACAATCGTGATGTTGATGGTTGCTGAAGTCGAGCCACCGGAGTTGTTTGCCCAAACTGTATAGGTCACTGCACTGATTTGCAGTGCAGCGGGGATCCCCCAGAAGGTACCGTTACTGGTTCCAAAGAAGAGCCCTGCAGGCAGACTGCCTTCCATTTCCCACGACGTGATGGTACCTGGACCGGTCAAAGTTGGAACAAGAGGGAGGTCAATGCTCTCCGTGTTGTTTGTGAGTGTCAAGTTCTCTGGAGAGTACGATAAGATTGGCACCTCGTCAATAATCGTGATGTTCATGGTCGCTGACGTCGAACCGCCGGAGTTGTTGGCCCAAACAGTGTAGGTCACTGGACTGATTTGCAGAACAGTAGGAGTCCCCCAGAAGGTGCCGTTACTGGTTCCAAAGAAGAGACCTGATGGGAGACTACCGTTGACTTCCCATGAAGTGATGACGCCCGGACCAGTAAGTGTTGGTGCGAGTGGTAAATCACTGTTCACTTCATTGTTGGTCAGCGTCAAGTTCTCCGGGGAGTAGGATAAGATTGGCACCTCGTCAAGAATCGTGATGTTAATGGTCGCAGAAGTCGAACCGCCGGAGTTGTTCGCCCAAACTGTATAGGTGACAGGACTGACCTGCAAAACCGTTGGAGTACCCCATAATGTTCCGTTACTGGTTCCAAAGTTGAGACCGGCAGGTAAACTGCCATTGATTTCCCATGAGGTGATGGTTCCTGAACCTGTTACCGTTGCACTCAGCGGCAAATCGCTGCTGTCAAGCCCCTTGGTCAATGTCAAGTTTTCCGGTGAATACGAAAGGGATGGAACTTCGTCAACAATTGTTACATTGATGTAGGTCACAGAGGAACCACCCGAATTGGATGCAGTAATGGTGAACATTGTCCTGTTGAGCAGTATGCTCGGTGTTCCTGAAATTTTCCCGTTCGACGGATTAAAATGGAAGATGCTAAACAGATTTGGGGAAATAGTGTATGATGTAGGTGCTCCAGCATTCGATACTGGATCTATGGTCGGCCAAATGCCAACTCCTTTCGTAAACTCAAGTTCATTGGGATTGTAGTTAACTGATGGAGCAACATCGTTGATGGTGATGTTGATCGTTGCTGAAGTCGAACCACCGCTGTTGTTCGCCCAAACGGTATAGGTCACTGGACTGGTTTGCAACACGGTTGGAATGCCCCAAATTGTACCATTGCTGATTCCAAAGTTGAGGCCAGAAGGTAGACTACCATTGACTTCCCAAGAAGTGATGATACCTGGACCTGTAAGCGTTGGATTGAGTGGCAGATCACTGCTGGACTGACCTTTGGTCAGAACAAAATTTTCCGGAGAATACGAAAGTACGGGGACTTGATCGTTGACGGTGATGTTGAGGTAGGCAAACTTCGACCCTGCTGAATTATTGGCCCATACGAGATAAGACGTTTGAGTCCACAGCTCGGTTGGTGAACCGTAAATGGTGCCGTTGGTCACGCCAAAGGTCAATCCACTTGGAAGGCTCGCATTGATTGCCCATGTTGTTACCGCACCACCGGTATTGGTCTGAACATTTATTTGTGCAGGTTGATAAGCATATATTTGAGAGGTTGGGTAAACTACCGAGAAATAGAGGTTACCATCTACGAGGTTATGCATATATTGGCCCGGAATGCTGCCTTGAGATGAGCTCGAAAGATCTGCAGCTTTCCATGTGGAAAGGTTCGAGGTATCATGCGCCCACAACTCTATCCCAGTGCTACCATCGGATGCAGAGAAGTAGAGCGTATCCCCTACTACGAGTGAACTGCGCTCGCCGGGAGATGATGAACCGGAAACTGCCGATTGGATATCAGCAACTTGCCAAGTCGAGAAGTTGGAAGTGTCGTACGCCCAGAGTTCAATTCCAGAGGTTCCATCGTTTGCAGAGAAGTAGATAATATCGCGTACAATGTGATGCATGTAATTTCCGGGATTCGAACTGGACACGCCGTTTATATCAGCAACCTGCCAAGTGGAAGAATTGAGTGTATCGTGCGCCCACAATTCATTTGCAGTAACTCCATCGTTTGCGGAGAAAAATATTGTGTTGCCCACCGATATGAGCATATGTTGCCCAGGGTTACTGGAGCCGCTGTTGAGGTCTACCACTTTCCAAGTGGAGTGGTTCGATGTATCGTGAGCCCATAATTCGCGTCCTGTGACCCCGTCATTTGCATCGAAATAGAGGGTGTCTCCCACGAGAAGTTGATAGGTGCCAGGGGTCGAACTTGATGCGCCATTGAAGATATCAGCAACACGCCATGTTGAAAGGTTCGAAGTATCATGTGCCCAAACCTCATGTCCTGTGATACCATCATTCGCTGAGAAATACAAGACATCGCCGACTACGTATGCCATAAAGAGGCCAACAGCGGAGTCTGCTAGACCACCGGTGATTGCTGTAACTCGCCATGTTGAACCATTGGAGGTATCATGAGCCCACAATTCAGTTCCCTCTGACCCTTCATACGCATCGAAGTAAAGAGTATCTCCAATCAACTTCATCATTCGTAGCCCAGGGTTCGAAGAGCCACTGCCACTGTTGATATCTGTAACCCTCCATGTCGAATGGTTCGAGGTGTCATGTGCCCATATTTCTGAACCTTTAACACCATCATTTGCGTTAAAATACAACGTATCACCAAAACGAAGTACCATTGGAGATGAACCAAGAGGAGATGCATCAAGAGAGCCTTGTGTTAGACTCGGATTAATCTCATCGACCAACCACATCGTAGCGTTGAGCGTGTTGTATGCGAACAATTCACGATTATTGCCACCGTTGATTGCGGAAAAATAGATTGTATCTCCAACTACAATATCGAAGATTTCACCTGGATAATATATGCCGGATGCCACACTCCAGGACGAACCATTTCCAACAGCGGTGTTGATGAATGACGGCGCAATATGCACCAGCGAATTATTGGTGATGGCGTTGTTCTGAGGGATGTATTCGAACGGACCGGGCGCCAAATCGTTGATGGTGATGTTGATGGTGGCCGAAATGGAGCCACCTGAATTGTTCGCCCAAATCGTGTAGGTCGTGGCCGTCGTCTGCACGACCGTTGGGATTCCCCAAATCGTACCGTTACTCGTACCGAATGAAAGCCCGCTTGGCAGTGCTGGACTGATGGCCCACGATGTGATTTCACCCGAACCGGTCAGCGTTGCACTCAGCGGCAAATCGGTGCTTGATTGTCCCTTTGTGAGCGTCAAATTCTCTGGTGAGTAGGAAAGTGTTGGCAACTCATCAACCACGGTGATGTTGAGGTAGGCCACGCTTGAGCCACCGCTGTTGTTCGCCCAAACCATGTAGGATGTTTGCGTCCACAACTCGGTCGGTGTGCCCCAAATCGTTCCGTTGCTCGTTTCGAAGGTCAAACCGCTTGGCAGGCTGGCGTTGAGTTCCCACGAGGTGATCTCACCC
>CALJHE010000012.1 GCA_938075675.1 Candidatus Poseidoniaceae archaeon
GAAGAAGAAGCGTAAGGCTCATATCGAATTGACGGCCGACCTGCATTTGCGATAACGGGTTTTCGGACCCTAAACTCAGCAGAGATCGCATAGCCCGGTATTGCGGTGGACTTGAAATCCACTGTCCCTTGGACTCGGGGGTTCGAATCCCTCTCTCTGCGCCTTCCAATTTTGCGGATTTATGCTGGTTTGTCAACGGAAGAGTTCTCAAACTAAAGCGCACCTCGGTGTTCATGCGCAGGGCTCGACTCGCCGCCTTACTCGTTCTCAGCATGGCCTTGGCAGGTTGCTTAGGTCCTACGACTGCCTCATGGGGGAAAGACAGTGGGGCAGTGCATGTCGATTTCAATCAAGAATCGACGACCATTACCACTTCACTCGGTTCCGAGAGTCAAACGTTCACTGGTATCGAACCGATCGGATGCGCAACCGAAGAAGGAGAACTCGGGACGAACACCACAACTCCAGTTTCTTTCCCTGGTTATCTTGCATCAAGTGCAATTTATTCATCGCATTCTGATGCTGATGTCAGTGGCTTGGACTTCGCCGTGACCGCGAGTGTAGCCATCGAACAAATGTCTTCTTCATCTGCCGAGTCTGTAGTTGAGGGCGAAGGTTCTCGAATCGATTTGAAGAGTTGGTTGACCCCTCTCCAACCCAAAACAGGCATGGGTACGGTTAATCTCGAAAAAATCAATTCTGATGCCGAATCGAAATGGTATGTTCTCGGTCTCATTCCGACTTCCAAGAACATCCAAGAAGGCATGCTGGCAGTCGGTGAATGGCATCAATCCGTGACCATTTATGGCTATCTTGTTCAATTGGATTCATCCAACAGTAATTCTCTAGGTACTTTTAATTCACAAGAAGCCAATTCTGATTGCAGTATTAAAATCAGTTCAAGCAACAACGAACGCCTCTATGTCCTTGTTACATCCATTGAACTCAGTGATTCAACCGTGAGTTCGAGCGGAGGAGACAGTGATGAATGGGTTCACGGCGATGTTCCAGTTTTCACCCGAGGCGGCTACATCTTGTTCTTCATAATCGTAGGTATTGGCGGTGGAATAGGTGCTTTCATCCTGTCAAAGATGTTTGTTCTCCAAGGTGCCAAAGCATCCATGAAAAATCTCATCGGAAAATCGGGTATGGACGCAGTTAAACAAGTCAAAAAGGATGTCAAATCAGCCAAAGCATCGGGATTGTCCTCTCCAAGTGACCGTCAAAAGGAATCGAGGAAGCAAGCAGAAAAGACGTACAATGAATCGAAGAGTAAATCCTCAGAACCTGCGCTTGCAGGATTCGACCTTGATAGCGTGCTCTCCTCAGGCCCAAGTACCAGTTCAACCAACGAATTTGGTGGCGGCAAGTCTTCTGTTGTGAAAACGGAAGAATCCAAAGAAATGGAGAGAGATTTCACTAAGCCTACTTCTGAGTTTACACCGCCATCAAATCGGATAACGGTTCCGCCACGCCAATCCTCGATGAACATCACCTCCAGCCAACCAACATCTCAACCAACTGAACACTTTACTTCAGCCGCACCAAAATCGAAAGCCACATCAGGGCCTCCAAAGCGCAAAACTGTTCGTAAAAGAAAGACAGCAGTCAAGCAGGAACAGCCAGAGGTAACGCCTGAACCTCAACCACAAGAGAGACAGACATACGATGAGCCTGACGAAGATTTTTCAGATTTCTCATTCTAATTTGGTACACAAATTTGAACTGCGTTCGCTAGCACTTCCATTTGCAGTGGGGTGGAACCAATGTTTTCACCATCGACATTTATTGCAGCAGGGGCAGGTGTATCGATTCTCAGTGTTCTGAACTTGTGATAATCAACGCGTGGATGAAAAACGTGCCTACCTTCACTTTTGAGCATTCCAAATGCTTTGAGAACATCACGGCGTGTCATCTTCTTCAGTATCCCGATATCCATCATGCCATCATCAAGTGAGGCACCTGGAGCCAGCGGCAACATTGAACCCCCAGTCTGGCTGTTTTGAATCAAAAAGAGCGTATAGTCGTCTTCCATTGTCACTCCATCCAGGGTTAGTGTTGCATGACGCCGGTTGTTGGCCATTATGGCCATGAGAATCCCAACATCGTAACGCATTGGACCCATCCAACGCATGCGTTCAGCTTTGATGGTTGAGTCTACACCGAGCCCCCAAGTGACGAGGTTATGGCTGTAGCGCACAGTACGTCCTTTTTCTGAACCTGGCAGTCCTTCAACCATCTCTACTCTGGCCAAGTCAAGATTTTGCCATGTGCCTTTGAGAATGCCTTGAACTGCCTGTTCTGTTGTTGTGAGTCGGAGGTCATTTGCCACCGAATTACCAGTTCCCGCAGGGATGAGCGCGAATCTTTCACTACGCTCAGTTGTGGCTTTCATACGGCCTGTAATCACTTCAGAAAGACTTCCATCGCCTCCAACAACTGCAAAAACATCGTTCGGCTGTGCTTGTATGGATTCAGCGATCTCAATTAGGTGGCCACTGTGAGATGAAAAATGAATTTCAACAGAGCTTCCTTCGTTCTCGAGCATTTCCTTGGCTTTTTCGCCAATTTTTCGACCTTTTTTCTTCCCTGAGAACGGATTTACGAGAAGATGGACACACCCAATGTCTGTTTTCTGTATCGGGTTTTGAGTGAAAACCGGAGAATAAACTGGTTTGTGCACCCCTTTTTTCTTTTTTGAAGACGAGTCCGGCTCGAACTCAAGCGCAGCGGGTACTTGGCTCGATTCTTCGTTTGGCATAACCTAATGTGGCGTGTTCTTGGTTTCAAGCCTTCTCTCAAAACGGCGCATTCTGCGTTGATTCGCTATGGGTGAAAAGCCACCCATAGTGCATAAAACCCGAATTGATTATTGAATAAGGTTAGCAGTCTACGCTTTCCTTGCTGAAACGGTAAATGGGAAAGCAAGAAGTCTTGAACTCGGCCGGATTGGACAGCACATGGCGAACGCTTGGACCGTGGATGAACAACAGTTCATGCAAAGGGCTCTTGATGTCGCTGAACGGGGCAGAGGGAAGGTGAGTCCGAACCCTTTGGTTGGCTGTGTCTTGGTGAAAGATGGCGTGATAATCGCCGAAGGTTGGCACGACCACCTTGGAGGATTGCATGCAGAACAAATGGCCATTCATGATGCGGAATCCAACGGTCATTCGCCGAACGGTTCAGTTGCCTATGTCACGCTCGAACCCTGCAATCATTTCGGCCGAACTCCTCCATGCACTGAAGCATTGATGTGGGCTGGAGTGAAGGAGGTCATTGTTGCACATTACGACCCGAACCCTACCGTGCGAGGAAAGGGAATCCAAGTTCTACAAGACGCCGGCATTGAAGTTCGGCAAGGCCTACTGGAATCGGAAGCATCGATTCAAATGAGCCCTTTCCTGCATTGGTGCGAACATCGACGCCCACAAGTGACGGTCAAATTGGCAGTGGATGCAAACGGCTCGGTGGACGACAGACACCTCGAAGCTCAGCGTTTCACTTCAGAGACTTGCCTGGATCGAGTTCACATGTTGCGCAATGAATGCGATGCCGTTTTGGTCGGTGCCGAAACCGTGATCCGAGATGACCCACTGTTGACTGTACGCCGAGTTCCTTGTGAACGCCAACCCTTGCGAGTCGTTCTTGACCCGAACAATCGAACACCTCCGTCTGCCAAGTTGTTCGCAGACGGCCTTGAAACACTTCACATGAAGGGCGATTTCACCTCTCTTTCTGCACTTCTCAATCTTCTGGGCGACCGAGAAATCCAACGTCTTATGGTTGAAGGTGGTCCAAAGACAATTTCTTCCTTCTTGGACCAAGGTCTCGTTGATGAGTTTTACTTCATTCAAAGCCCAGTTGTTCACACAGAACCCGTTGCTTCGGGGATTGATGCGAAGCGCCTTACTGCTGCCGGTCTGGCTCTTATTTCTACTGAAGAATGGGGTGATGAAGTTCTTCATCTCTGGTCGAGATTGAATACGTCGACGAAAAGCAATCGGAGTTGAAAACTTTGCACATCCTTCAGAGCACCCACGACGATATCGATACGATACTTGCGTTGTACGATGAGGCAACGGCTCTTCAAGCCTCGAAAGGCATGACTCAATGGCCAAAGATTGACAGAAGTTTGATTCAAATGGAAGTCGACGAAGGCCGACAGTGGAAAATGATGGAACAAGGCCAGATTGTTTGTGTTTGGGTTGTGGCTTTTGAAGACCCTCAAATTTGGGGTGAAAGGAAAGACGAACCGTCGCTCTTCATTCACCGAATCGCCAATCACCCACTTCAGAGAGGCAGAGGCCTTGTTGGGGAACTTGTGAACTGGGCGGAATCGTATTGCTCACAGCGAAACCTCCGCTTTATCCGTCTGGACACGGTTGGATTTAACGAGGCACTTATTCGTGTTTACACTCGCCATGGATTTACTGTATTGGATCCAATCGTCCTTGAAGATTCAGCCGGTCTTCCTTCGCACTACCACGATGGTGAAGTCTATCTTTTTGAAATTCAATTGGACTAATGCCGCGTCATCCTAGCGATTTAACGGTGTATATACCCTTCATTAACGGTGTAATGTATATAAGGGGACAGCGCTTGAATGAATTTAGGAAGACTAACTATGAATAATAAAATACTGACCGCCCTACTCGCATTGACGTTTATGTCTGCTGCACTCGCAGGCTGTACAAGCAATGATGATACCGACGATACTGATGACACAACAAGCGATGTCGTCAAGATTGGATTTTTGAACCCAGCAACTGGCCCATTGGCCCAAGACGCTGCAGGTTTTGAATACGGTGCACTTCAAGCCGTTATTGACTTGAACGCTGCGCAAACCACTACCGTTTTTGAAGCGGTTGTCGCGGATTCAGGTTGCGACGGTACCGTTGGTGCCGCTGCAGCACAATCACTTGTCGACGCTAACGTTGTCGCCGTCGCTGGAGCAGCATGTTCCGGTGCTTCAATGGCTGCTAACGCTGTGTTGTCCGCTGCAGGAATCCCTATGATTTCCTACGCCTCAACCAACCCAAGTCTTAGCGATGCTACCGCTTACCCGAACTTCTTCCGTGTTGTTCCTAGCGATGCTATCCAAGGACCTGCTGCTGCTGCAATGATGGTTGACTCTGGAGCAACCAACCCTGCAATTCTTCACATGACCAACGACTACGGCTCCGGATTTGCTGACGCAATCGAAGGTGCTTGGTCTGGCGATGTCTGTGCAAAGATTGGATACGCAGAAACTGCAACGAGCGTTGCTTCTGAAGTCACACAAATCGCTGACGCAGGTTGCGACTCCATCTTCATGGTCTCTTACGTTACCGACGCTGCAATGATTCTCAACGAAGTCGCATCCCAGAACATTTCTGCTATGCTCTTCTCTGGCGATGGACCTGCTGGCGAAGGATTGCTCGTTGAACTCAGCGACGACACCGTTGCAAGCAACCTCAAGGTTACCGCACCTCGTGCAGGATCATCCTTTGGTGACTTCGAAGCGCGCTACGATGCTGCAAACATTCCAAGTATCAAGCAATACGTTCTCACTTCCTACGATGCAGTTTCCATTATTGGAAAGGCATACAACACCGACTCCGCTGACATGGATGCATCCATCCGTGCAGTTGGAACCGGATACGAAGGTGCAAGTGGACTTCACACCTTCCTCGCAAGCGGCGACGTTGGTGGCGCAGGATACGATATCTGCACCTACACCGCAACCACTTCTGAAGATGGCGCTTACGCTTGCAACGCCTACTGGACTGTTGCAGACGGAGTTACCACTCCGAAGACTGTGATCAAACTCGGTTTCATGAACCCATTGACCGGTCCTCTAGCACAAGATGCTGCTGGATTCCAATACGGAGCACAGCAAGCAATCGTTGACCTCAACGCTGCATACGGCGCTATGGGATACGAATACCAACTCGTCGAAGTTGACTCCGCCTGTGACGGTACCGCAGCAGCAGCAGCAGCTCAAACCCTCATCGACTCTGGCGTTATTGCAGTCGGTGGCGCAGCATGCTCTGGCGCAACCATGGCCGCTAACGCTGTGCTTTCCGCTGCTGGAATCCCAATGATTTCCTACGCATCTACCAACCCAAGTCTCAGCAACGCAACAGCCTACCCTGACTTCTTCCGTATCGTCCCATCCGATGCTATCCAAGGACCAGCTGCGGCTGCAATGATGGAAGCAATGGGCGCTACCAACCCAGCAATCATCCACATGACCAACGACTACGGCTCCGGATTCGCTGATGCTATCGAAGATGCTTGGAACGGAACTCTGTGCCAAAAGATCGGATACGCAGAAACCGCAACAAACGTTGCTTCTGAAATCACTCAAATTGCAAATGCAGGATGCGATTCCGTCTTCATGGTGTCCTACGTTACTGACGCCGCAATGATCCTCAACGAAATCTCAGCCCAGACACTTGACATCATGCTCTTCTCTGGCGACGGACCTGCTGGTGAAGGACTTCTTGCAGAACTCAGTGACGATGTTGCTGCTGACGGCCTCTACGTAACCACCCCTCGCGCAGGCTCTTCCTTCGGAGACTTCGAAGCACGCTACGATGCATCGAACATCAGTTCAATCAAGGCATACGTCTTGACCAGCTACGACTCAATCATGATGCTCGGAGCAGCTCACCAACTTGACAGCACAGCAATGTCGACTTCAATTGCAACCACAGGAACTGCATACGAAGGCGCAAGCGGACTTCACACCTTCTTGGCCAACGGCGATGTTGGTGGAGCAGGATACGATATCTGTGGCTACGCTGCAACCACTACAGGCGATGGTACATTCACCTGTACCAAGTACTGGACTGTTGCAGACGGTGTTCAAGACAACGCTGCTTGATACCATTAGCACTTGAGTTCCACGGCTTTTTAGCCTCCTGGCTGAGAAGTTCAGATGAACGCAAAAGTGCGGAGGCTTTGTTAGGATGGAATCAGAAACGGTAACTGAACCATCTGGTTCCATCCTACACCGCTGGCAAGAGATGTCAAGAGTACGTCGACGTCTACTGATTGCTGCCGTTGTTTCGCTGGATGCAATCGTTGGACTGCTTTACCAATCTGGTATAGGTAACGGCCTCGACGCAATTTTGTTTGGCAACCTGCCGAATGATATGGTGTGGCTTGGACAATCGGTCCAACTCATCTCAATGGGGTTCTTGCTGGTAAAGGTCGTTTTCGACGATATTCCACATGGTAATCTTCGTTACGCATTGATGGTGTCTTCTCCACTCTTCTTGCTGTTGACCGTACTGTTCACCATCGAACTTCTGATGGTTGGCCTTGACACCAGTGCAGTGATTTATCTCAATCTGAGTTCAATTGGATTCAGTACACTGACTTGGTCTTCGACCTACCTCGCAATCGCCGTGGGTTGTACGCTTACATACAGCGTACAGCGGTATGGAAACTTCGCACAAAGCGAGTTCTTCATGCTAGGGATGTATGTTGCAGTCATGATTATGTGGATGGATTATTTCTTTCCACTTGTTTCAACTCCAAAAGATGGGGTACTGGTTTGGTCCGTCCTTCTTTGGACGCTTCTGGGAGCATTCGTTCTCACTGGCTTGGCTGGCGTTATCATCGACCGATTGGTCTTCCGAGGTTTTAGAGATCGGAAATCAAGCGCAGATGTCATGATGATTGCTTCACTTGGTGTTGCTCTTATCCTTCGAGCCATCGTTTACCTTCGCTTTGGAGCTGGAACGAAGTTGTTTGAACCGGATATCGATTGGCGAATTGCTCGTGAACAACGATTTGAGGCTCCAACCATTCTTACCAAACTCAACCTTGGTGACCGTTCTCTCGCATCCGGTGAAACGTATTCCTACGGTGCGTGTGAACAGGCTGGAAGTGCTGCTGACGGATCTCCTATCTACGAGAAGATTACCACTGAAGGTGCAAAACCGCTCACTGACATCTATTCGGTCGGCTCTGACTGTGTCACTGATTTAACAGCGAACTACACCTACTATAACGCAGCAATGCCGTTCGTAATTTTTGCTTCTGTTGGGCTTTTGATGCTGTTGCTGACAAAGACTCGTTTGGGCCGCCGTATGCGTGCTGTCGCTGATAACCCCGAACTTGCTGCAAGTTGTGGAATAAACGTCGAACGCGTACACATGATCAGCGCTTTCCTCTCTGCGGGAATCTCAGGAATTGGTGGCGCAGTATTTGCAATGACGGTACGGTACAGCCCAGAGACAGGGTTCACCCTTCTTTTGCCCGCTTTCGCGGTTATCGTGTTGGGGACCATTGGTTCAATTCGTGGTGCCGTGATTGGGGCGCTCTTGATTGGTTTTGTTCGTTCGATTTCATCACCTATTTTGATGGGAATTGGAACTCCGCTGGACCGCTCAAACTATGCCAATCTTGCTGAAGTAATGCCTTATGTCATGATTATCGCTATTCTCCTCATTATGCCAAAGGGAATTGGAGATGCGTACGACAACTGGAAGATTAAGCGCATCCGTACCCGCGCTGAAGAAGATTTCACTCCAGACACAAAGCGAGCCTCAATACTCGGCATTTTCTTTGCACCGACAGGACTGCACCATTTCAGCATTCGAAACAGTTTGCGTGGGCAACGTTATCTTCTTTCCACCTTCATTGCTTACATCGTTTTCAAATTCAGTTCCTTTGTCAAAGATAATTCGATTGCTAACGATTCAATGATGAGCACACTCACCGGAGGCGACTCTTCGCTGTCGCTTGCTCACGCTCCGAGTAATCTTCTAGCTGAGCAACAAGATGCGTGGCTCTCATTGATGCAATTTGAGCAAGGCATCGTTGGCGTAATGGCGAACATGGGCGTTCTAGTATGGCCTACTGTTCCAATTATCCTCTATCTCATCGCATGGTGGGAAGCCTACCATGTTTTGCAAGATAAAGAACTCAAGCCTTCGACAAAGATCTCTGATTTTGCCTCTGAAATTTCTTCACGCTACTCATTGGTCACCGAGAAAACAGGCAAGGCATGGCGTACACTAACTGAGGCCATTGACTCCAAAATTGGCTTCATTGCTGTTCATGCACATAGTTTGACGCAGACGACGACCAGCAAACTCTCTGAAACATATGTGGAGAGAAGAACTTCAGTTCTTGAGAAATTACGAATGCCCTATGGACGCGAGAGTGAAAACGGCTCATGGTTGCTGTTTGCCGTTCTCGCAGTTGTAATGGCGGCTCTCATTTTCTGGCTTCCAGTCGCTGACTCCGACCAGGCTAAATTCGTCAAAACATTGCAATTATCAAACGTCATGGTCACATTCGCTATTTTTGCGATTCTAGCGCTCTCTTTGAACCTTCAAACAGGTATCACAGGACAGTTGAATTTCGGCGTCATCTTCTTTGCCTCAATTGGGGCCATCGTTGTCGGAATCCTCACCGCACCCAAAGAATTGCATGGATACGATTGGCCAATCGTCTATGCCGTTCTCTTCTCCATGGTTATCGGCGCCATTGCGGGCTGGTTCCTTGCGTATCCCACTGCACGACTGCGAAGTGATTATTTTGCCATTATCACCATTTCACTTGGTGAAATCGTTCGTGTTCTGCTCAGTGGAGAACCACTTCTCCGGGCTGGTTCATGGGGTAGTGCAGTTGGTATTTCACAGTACAAACTCCCTTTGAAAGAGCGCTGGTTTTGTGGTTCAACTCCACCACTCGATGCAAACAATGTTCCTCTCGCGGCGAATGAATGTGCACGCGCTGAGGGAGTAGACAGCATGGCCGTGACGGTTGGAGAATGGCTCAGTCTTGGACAACCTGCGCCGTATATGTTTGTCTTAGCAGTCATTGGAATTCTAGGATTAATTGTTTCCTGGTGGTTACTCAATACTGTTCTTGCCTCTCCATGGGGGCGCATTCTGCGTGCCATTCGTGAAGATGAAGAAGTAGCGCAGCACCACGGTCACGATGTGTTGCGACATAAGGCGGCAAGCCTTGCACTCGGTGCTTCAATTGCTGCCTTCGCTGGCGCACTTTGGGCATGGAAACTATCCGGTTTCCAACCTTCCTTCATGTCACCTGCAAAGACAACCTTCCTTGTGTGGGCTGCTTTCATCATTGGCGGCGTTGGCAACAACAAGGGTATGCTCATTGGAGCATCGATTATCGTTCTCATGGAATTCGTATTCAACGTCTTAGTTGCTGCCCAAGGCAGTTCCGATCTGCCGCTTAATGAAGTGGCAGCAACGATGGACGGTTGGTTCAACTGGCTGGTCGTTGAGCAAGTCAACGCAATGTGGATTTGCTTCACCATCATGCTCCTTGCTCATCTGGTCAAATGGGTTTCAGTCCGTGAAACTTTCTTCTGGCTAGCAATTATCTTTGCGCTAGCATCGTTCTTCTTCGACGACCGTTCAATCGAAGAAGTGTTCCCAACTGGAATTATTCGGGCAGGAATGGCTTATGTCAAGGTCCTGCTCGTTGGTATTCTCATCGTATTCTCACTTCGGTACAATCCGAAAGGTTTGCTTCCTGAAGTTCCTTTCAGGCCAGAGCATCCGAACGCAAGCAAGGGGGTTGAAGAACAATGAAACCTCTTCTTTCAGTCAAGAACTTGCGAATGGAATTCGGTGGTTTAGTCGCCGTCAAGGACGTTTCTTTTGAAGTCAAGAAAGGTGAATTCATTGGACTCATAGGTCCGAACGGATGCGGAAAATCGACAACGTTCAATTGCATCAGTGGTCTTTTACAGCAAACCTCAGGAACGGTCGAAGTGTTTGGCAAAGATGTTTCCGACAAACGCCCCGACCAAATCCAAAAATTGGGAATGACTCGAACGTTCCAACACACTCGACTTTGGAAAGATATGACCGTTATTGAGAATCTCTTGGTCCCTCCAAGAAAACAATTCTCTCCAAACCCATTCCTTTCGTTGTTCCGCGGTCGTTCAAGGCCCGCTGAAAAGGAACGCCTTGCCGACGCATTTGCTGTTTTGGACCAACTTGAAGTTCCACACATGGCTCACAACATGGCCGGCGAACTTTCCGGTGGACAGAGCAAACTTGTCGATATCGGACGCTCGATGATGGGCAGTCCTGACTTGCTGTTGCTCGATGAGCCGGTCGCTGGTGTAGCTGGCCCTCTTGCCATGAAAATATTCACCAATCTACGGGAACTGGTTGATACGACTGGAATTTCAGTTCTTGTCATTGAACACAACATGGACTTCATTCTTCGCCAAGGCGTAGATCGCATTGTTGTGATGAATGAAGGTGAAGTTCTCATGGTCGGTACTCCCGAAGAAGTGAAGTCGAATCGCGCTGTTATTGAAGCATATCTTGGTGGAGCGAGTGATGGAGGCGAAGAAGAATGACCCGTTTACTCGATGTCAAAGGCCTAACCGCTGGATACGGCAGCGTGCAGATTCTGTATGGAATTGACCTGCATGTCGATGAAGGCGAATTTGTCACCATCATTGGCCCTAACGGCTGTGGGAAATCGACGTTCATCAAGGCCTTGTTCGGAATTGCCACCTACTATGACGGCGATGTGTCGTATGCAGGTGAGTCGATTGAGAAACTTCGAACCGACCAATTGGTCAACAAAGGAATTGCTTACGTCCCTCAAGTCAACAACGTCTTCCCAACGCTATCGGTTGAAGAAAACCTACAGATGGGTGGTAACGCATTACCGAATAGAGTTCTAAAAGAACGCATTGAGCGAGCCCTCAACATGTTCCCAGACCTTCGTTCTCGCGAGCATGACCTCGCAGCATCTCTTTCGGGTGGAGAGCGACAAATGCTTGCAATATCCCGAGCGCTCATTTCAGACCCGTCGTTCTTGTTGCTTGATGAGCCAACAGCAGCCCTCTCCCCATTGTATCAACAACAGATTATCGAACGGATTGATAACTTACGAAAGGAAGGAATCACCGTTCTCATCGTTGAACAAAACGCTCGTTTGAGCCTTGCCCGTTCCGACCGAGGCTACATCTTTGCCAATGGTAAAGTGGTGCACACCGGCGATGCAAATTACATCTTGAACGACCCTGAGATTGGTGAATACTTCTTAGGTTCGCACGACGATTAAACTTCATAGATATTCCAAAGCGATGAGCGCTTCACGAATATACAGGATTCCACTCAAAACAATGGCGACAAGTATGCCTTTACGGATGCGTTCAGACTTCCATTTCTTGAGCCACAGTTTACCAAGTTTGACCCCAAAAATCGCCGCTAGAACGAGCCCTAAGATGAGCCAGCCGGCTTCAAGAATCTGCCATCCTTCAAGGGCTACATACACGGGAATTCTCGTCACATCAACAACCAGAGCAAGGACTGCTGCCGTGGCCGCATATTGTGTTTTGTCAGGCAATCGTTTCTGAAGAAACATAGCACGTAATGCACCTTGGTGTCCGGTAAGTCCTCCAAAAAACCCAGAGCCAAAACCGCCGATTCTGTCTTCAGCCTCAGGTAGACGATAGTTGGTCCATCTCTCACTGATTGTCAACAGTGGCAATACCACTAAGGCAACGCCGACTATGAGCAGCAAAGGTTCCGCTTGAATCGAAGAGTTTAGCCCAGCCCCAATCAACGCCCCAAGGACCATTGCCCAACCATATCTTCGCACGGCATCATAATCCACGCTTGACCGAAGGACTTTCAATTTCCAGGCGTTGTGTGAACCATGAACAATCCCAACCACGGCGATTGCTTCATGCGGTTCCAACCAAAGAAAAACAATCGGAGTGATCATAGTGGCAAGTCCGAATCCTGCAGGTACAGTGAACGCTGCAGCAACAAAGGTTGCAAGCAAGGTGAACACAAGAAGTGCCAATTCCATGGGTTATGCTTCGAAAAGCACTCAATAAAATTGCGGGGGAAAGTCAATGAAAAACGCGAACCGTGAAATGAAACCGCTCACCAAACTCAACGTCACCAAATATGTAGGAACGGTTATACCATGGGGTTTAGGACGCCGAAATATGAGTGATAAAAATTTAACACCATATTTACTGACATTTGGGCCTATATTATTGGTTGGAGCATTTATGATGTGGCCAGCTTCTGAAGCTATCGGAGCGCGTGGAACGCAATCACTCGTTGATGCAATGGATACGCTCATGCCGCTCCTCATTGCTGGAACTCTTGGAACCATTATGGTCTTAGGCGGTGTATATCTGCTGATATCCGAAATGATGGAAAATACCAGTGGCATGAATAAACAATTACTCAGTATCGCGGGCGTCTTGATTATCGTGACCTTAATGGCCTTCGTTACCGGAATGGGTAGTAACGTAACAGTCATCAATGAAGCAGACCGAGAAATCGATGCTGATGATGAGTCATTTGCATACGCTTCTGAGGAAGACCGTACAGATACCCTCAACAACGCCTTTGATGCTGGAAACACTGTTTGGCAGATGTCTCCAGTGACCTGGGGATTGTCTCTCGTGCTCATCGGTTTAGTATCGTTCATGATGAAGCGACCTGAATCTGCAATGGAGTATGTTCTACCAGCACTTATGCCGCTAGGAACTGTTTTCCTCAGCCTGCCGATTATCAATGACCCCGGAATGTTCAACCTCGTGTTCCCAATTACGCTCCTAGTTCACATTATCATTGGTGGCCTGATGCTATCGGGTAATCTCTCAGTACCTGGTTCTACAGAGGAAGGTGCTTGAACATGGATTTGAAAACTGAAGCACTGAAGCCAAAGTGGTGGCTGGTCATCACGGCCTTGATTCACACCGTTGTCGGCGTACTCATGGAATTGGACCCGGACAACGACAACGAGTTGATGATTGCAGGAATCATGCTCATCATTCCCGTCTACATGCTCTACGCCGCCTTCATGAACGAAGGGCGAGCGCAGGCTCGTTTGGCTGCTGTGATTGCTGGACCGATCTTTGTGTGGTTCGTATTGTGTGCGATTCTCGGTCTCGAAATTACGTACGCAACAACGGATTACACGTTTGAGTTGTCCGGCGAAATCATTCCACCGCTTGTGTTCTGGGGAATGACCGCTTTGACGGGCGTTCTCGGATGGAACATGGAAGAAGCCGAACCTGCTGAGTGAGCGACGGATTCATCAATCTCCGCCCACTGGTCGGAGTTATGCACATCAGTCATCAAACACCTGAAGGCAAGGAAGCCTATCCTACTGAAATCCCACAATTTGGTCTTGGCGTCTTTTTGATGTCAGAACCGGGTGAATGCAAATCCTCGGTTTTAGCAGCTCTCAAGGCGGGTTACACCCATATTGATACGGCAAGTATGTACGCTAACGAGCACGAAGTGGGTCAAGCAATCAAAGAAGCAGGCGTTGAGCGCTCTTCGGTGTTTATCACTACGAAGTTACGCCGTGGTCATGCAGTTGGCTACGAGGATACACTTGAGCACTGTAAGAAATCACTGGAGTTGCTCGATACCGAGTACATTGACTTGTATTTGGTTCACGCACCCCCCGAAGACCCGGAACACCGTGCTCCAGTATGGAAGGCAATGGAGCACTGCCTTGAGCAAGGATGGGTCAAAGCTATTGGCGTCTCAAATTACGGACCTGCTCACCTTGAAGCGATGAAGGAGTACGCAACCTACATGCCTTCAGTCAATCAAGTTGAATTCAATCCCTGGCTGCAACGGCCTCACCTCAAACAAGCCACTGAAGATGCAGGTGCCAAACTCATGGCGTACTCACCGCTCGCTCGAGGGCACAAAGTCGACGACCCGGAACTGGGAACTATCGCTGAACGCCTCGGTTGCACTCCTGCGCAAGTGGCCATCAAGTTTTGTTACGATGAGGGATGCATTACCATTCCCAAGTCGAGCAATCCTTCTCGCATCATCGAAAACCTCGCATCGCTTGATGTTGATATTTCGGACGAAATCGATGCGATACGAGCACTTGAATGCAATTATGTTTCAGGTTGGGACCCGACAACTCAGCCCTGAGTTAAGCCAAAATACGGGCCATTGTATCCTCATTCATGGCGAAAGTCAATCTCGAGGAAAAGTTCAGCGCATTTTCTGACCACTGGTCACCGCGCGTTATCGCTGAAATGAACGATTACCAGTTCAAGCTTGCCAAGATGGAAGGCGAGTTTGTGTGGCACAATCATGTCGATACCGATGAAGTATTCATCGTCGTCAAAGGCTCGATGTGCATTGAAATGGAGCATGAAACGGTTACGCTGAATGAAGGCGAAATGTACGTCGTTCCTAAAGGCGTGATGCATAAACCGTATGCTGCAAAAGAATGTCATGTGCTCCTGGTCGAGCCTCGTGGTGTTGTGAATACCGGAGATGCAAAAGGGGAACTTACTGCAGAAAACGACGTCTGGGTTTAGGCGTGCCAACAGTCAAGACCGTGTGAGGAATGTGATGGCTATGTCGGAGACACTCATTGATGCCGACATTCGCAAAGCACGCACGCTTCCGTCTCGGTTTTACACTGAACCAGTCGAATTTGAACGGCTCAAGAGGGTATTCACTGGATGGCAATTTGCAGCCCACACATCAGAACTGGAAACGCATTCCATGCTACCTCTTCCTCACATCGAAGACATAACTGGAGAATCAGTCTTGCTTTTACGAGACAATGAAACGCGTTGCCTTTCCAATGTATGCACGCACCGCGGAATGCGTTTAGCACTCGAGCCCTGTACCAAGAAAACACTGCAGTGCCGTTACCACGGTCGCACCTTCAATCTCGATGGTACCTTTCGCCACATGCCGGAGTTTGAGCAAGCCATAGGATTTCCGAGTGATGAAGACAACCTCCCTCAATTTCCACTCAAACAGTGGTTGGGCATGTATTTCACTGCCCAAAAAGAAGTACCAGATTTACCGTGGGAAATGCTGGAAGAGCGATTGGGATTCGTATCGCCTATCTCGTTCACGCATGACGCTCATCGAGACCGAGACCATACGATTGATGCGAATTGGTTGCTTTACGTGGATAATTATCTCGAAGGTTTTCACATTCCTTATGTCCATCCTGAACTGAACCAGGCGCTTGATTATTCGGGCTATAGTACCGAGACCTTTGATGGTGGAGTACTGCAGATAGGCAAAGCCATGGAAGGCGATGTCAAGTTCGATTTACCACCGGGTCATCCTGACGAAGGCCAAGACATTGCCGCATATTATCTGTGGCTGTTTCCGAACATGATGTTCAATTTCTATCCTTGGGGGTTGTCAGTCAATGTGGTCATACCCGTCTCACACAAGCAGTGCCGCGTACTGTACCGAGGTTACGTCAGCGATGTTGAACTCGCTAGTCAAGGAGCAGGCTCATTGCTTGACACGGTCGAGGAGCAAGACCAATGGGTGATTGAAGAAGTTCAGAAAGGCATGGCTTCCAAAGCATATGACCGTGGGAGGTATTCACCTACGCGAGAGCAAGGCGTGCATCATTTCCATCGAATTCTCTATCGATTTACAGTTCAAGAATGAAATTATGCCTTTCCAATGTCATTTATAATTTCATCAATGATCTCGATGAATTTTTGAGCATTTTTTGTTGAGTCGAAGTTTTCTAATTGGATTTTGTTTACTTATCCAAATCTTCAGACCTCCAACTTTCCAACTAATCCCGTGGGAAACGATAAACAAGTGAATTGTATTCCACAACATTTTGGCCATAGTAAAAATATCTAAGGGGGCCGGTTTTGTTCGTAT
>CALJHE010000013.1 GCA_938075675.1 Candidatus Poseidoniaceae archaeon
GGCGATTCTGCCGGCGATATTGCAATGTTTCAGGAATCGGGTTTTCCAATTTGCTTTAACCCATGGGACGAGCGTCCAAAAAAACATGCAAGCATGGTCATAGAAGAAAAAGATCTACTTCCTCTGGCAACCCTCATCGCAGATTATTTTGAATCTGTATGAGCGATACTTTGATGAACATCGCAGAGGATGTATCTGCATGATGGTTGAAGACTTCATGACCTCTCTCTGTCCGCATTGTGGTTTTCTCTTGGGTGAATTTATTCCTGGACTGCCCTGCCCGAGTTGCGGGGAGACAATGCTCTAATCTTCGTCGATTTGTACGCCGTTTTGGACCAACATCGCGATAACTGAATCGATGGCCTCGCTGCTTAATGCCTCGGGTGGATGGACCCCTGGGCCAAGTCCGCAACCCTTGAGCGGTCCATCTCTCAAAAACAGCAGAGCGCATGCAGCGGTTACGAGTCCTGTTGTTCTGGCCATTGAACCATTTCCATTGAGACCGGAATCTTGGACAATCCAGCGCTTTTGTTCATGCGCCGTTTTGGTAACTACTTCCAGCCAAGTGAATTCTTCTCTCGAAGAGTCAAATTTCCACGCATCCAAGATTTCACTTTCATCCAGTATGCCTCTTGAGTCCAACCATTTTTGGATGTGTCCGGGCCAGCGGACGGTGTATTCCTTCATGTTTGACGCTGAAATCGTTGTCAGAACACTCCGCAAACCATCGGTGAGGAAGGCTTCCATTTCTCCATATCCCTCGACCTGTATGAGGTGACGGTCAGTGATTGCAGGAACTTCGAAAAAATCATTGTTTGCCTTTATTCGAACAGGTCTGGTGTACTCTTCGATGACATCAGATGGAGAAAATGGGGCCATGTAGGACCAGCGTGAATCAGGCGACGTAGGGTTCCCCCCGACTTTGATTGTGAGTGTTTCAAGATGGCCCAATGCGTCAAAGCCTTTCTTAGCGAGCATGTTTGACATGCCCGGTGCTATTCCTACATCCCAAAGCAGAACTGCATTGTTTTCCACTGCCAATTGCTCGTGAACATGTGGGTCTTCTGCGGTAAACGCAAGGTCGACAACGTTGTGCCCTGCCGAGAGGAGTTGAGGTCGAACCTTGTCCCCAACTCGCCCAGGAAGCATGTTGATGACGACAGACTGTGGAGGAAAGTTCTCGATATGTTGGGTCACATCACCTACCAGAGCCTTTACCATCGGATTAGAGGATAATTCCTCAGGAATCTGTAAGTCAACAACGGTCACTTCATGTCCATGTTCAAGCAAACGTTCGACAACAAATTGTCCTACAAGCCCGCACCCTAGAGCAATTGCTGCAGCCATGATCTCCCCTCAAGGTGTAACTCTTCGAGAATCTCTCGGGAATGGAATAACTTCACGGATGTGGTCTGCGCCGGTTAACCACGCACAGACTCGGTCGACACCGAGTCCAAAACCTCCGTGAGGGACGCCGCCGTAGGAGCGCGTGTCAATGTAGAATTGGTATGCTTCGGTTGGTGTTCCTTCTTCCTTGAGTCGAGCAAGAATTTCTTCTTCAGACCACGTACGCTCTCCACCACCGATGATTTCTCCGTAGCCTTCAGGGGCCAGTAAATCATGGCAAAGCACATAGTTGTCATCATCTGGGTCAACGCGATGATAGAATGGCTTTGCTATCTTCGGATAGTGGGTGAGGAAATGAGGGACATCGAAATCTTGTGTCAAGATTTTTTCCTTTGAGTAGTCGAGGTCTTGGCCCCATTCGATGTCTACGTTCATGGCTTGAAGAGTTTCAACGGCCTCATCGTATCGCATCCTTGGGTAGGGGTTATCGGCATATCGGGCAACCAGGTCGAGGTCTCTTCCAAGTCCTTCAAGTTCTGATGAACGTTCATCAAGTAAAGTCGAGGCAACGCGTCGAACTACACCTTCGCCGTGGGTCATGATTTCTTGATTGCTGGCCCAAGCGACTTCCATTTCAGCATGCCAAAATTCGGTGAGGTGTCGACGTGTACGAGATTTTTCAGCTCTGAATGATGGAGCAATTGTGTACAATCTTTCCAAAGCAGGCATGGCAGCCTCAGCATACAGTTGCCATGACTGTGTGAGGTATGCTGTACGCCCAAAGTATGGAACTTCGAACAGTGTCGAGCCGCCTTCAACTGCGCCAGCGACAAAATTTGGTGCTTGATATTCTACAAAGTCCAAATCCCGGAAATAAGAGTGTATGGCTCCGAAAACACTGCTTCGAATTTGCAGCATCGTGGTCATACGGGAGGTTCTCAAGTACAGGTGTCGGTTGTCCAAGAGGAATTCAGTTTCTCCTCCATCAGCAGCCGCCATTGCAGATTCAGTGATTGGGAATGGTTTTTCGGGGTTAACCGCACCAATAATCTCGAAAGAGGAAGCAACCAGTTCGTGTCCGCCGTCGGCTCTCTCGTCTGCGTTGACTTTGCCGTGAATGATGACTGAAGTTTCAATGAGAACATTCTTGACTTCAGCAAACAGTTCTTCACCGATGGTGTCTTTCTTCACAACGCATTGAATTGTTCCAGTCGAGTCTCGTAGGACGACGAATCGGATGTTGTTGTTTCCACGTGCTCTTTTGACCCAGCCTTTCAATTCGACCTCTTGGTCATCGTACTTTCCAGACTGAACATCTCCGATCCAAATCGTCTTTACCATGTTCGCACCAGTTGGTGGTGTGACCTTCTCTAATTCAATGTCACCCTTCGTGACTTTGCAAGTGCACTCCGAAATGGGTTTGAGCCGATGGGAATTGGGCAAAGGGTCAAACGCTCCGCGTTCTTCTCAGTGTTATGCCTCGTATTGCAGTCTATGCCATTGGCGGGAATGCTTTGTCTTCTCCAAACGGAGACGATGCTGTACGTAGCGCAGAAATATTGGCGCATGTCATGTCCGACGTTATTGATTTGCTTGAGGCAGGATGGGGCGTTGTTCTTACACACGGAAACGGCCCACAGGTCGGCCACCTCATGGAGTTAGATCTGGAACAAACACAAACAATGGACAGTTGGGTGTCAGCAACCCAAGGTATGATTGGCCACTCACTTGCGCTTAATTTAGATTCAATACTTCACCGCCGTCAACGGCCCGAGCGTACGGCTTGCATCCTTACTCGTGTCTTGGTCGACGGTAACGATAATGGCTTTCAATTCCCGACCAAGCCAGTCGGTCCAATTCTTTCTGCTGATGCAGTAATGTCATCAGATTGGGACATTGCTGAGACCATCAAGGGCCCGCGCAGAGTTGTTGCAAGTCCCCTTCCAATGAAAGTCATCGACCTTCCTGTTATTCAAAAATTAGTCGAGTTACATGCTGTTGTTGTGTGTGGAGGTGGAGGTGGCATACCAGTCGTTGACAAGGGCGACCATTTTGCTGGAGTTCCTGCTGTTATCGACAAAGATCGTTTATCGGCGCTTCTGGCCATTGAACTCCAGGCCGATGCACTCATTATCTCAACCGCAGTTGATGCGGTACGAACCGACTTTGGCGGTCCGAACGAGAAAATCCATCGCCGACTCTCACTCGATGAATGTGAAAAATACATTGAACAAGACGAGTTTCCAGCAGGTTCGATGGGTCCGAAAATTGGTAGTCTGATGGAAGCTGCCCTGCATCGGCCGGGTCTTCAAGCGATACTCTGCCAGCCAGGAGATGCCTTGCTCGCTCTCCGTGGAGATACCGGTACGACAATCCATGTCGGTTGAGAGTGATGGCACATATTGATATGCTTGTTCTCAATCCGAGAATCATGGAAGACACCCCATTTACACTGATTGAAGCATCTGCACACTGCGACGGACCCTGCGGAGTATACGACCCAGCGAGTGCCCGTGTTGCTGGTGAAGCAGTTCAATCGATGACCAAGAAGATGCTCGCACTTGAATACCCACAAGTATTCAGTTCCGAGTCCATGGCCTCCTACCTTAACACCATGAGCCGATATGCTGCAATCAAAGAAGAAGAAGCACAGAAGTGCAAGAAAGAACTTCTCGTTCTATGGACCGATTTCTTCAAGCCAATGCACCTTGAAGCACATCCTGAACTGCACGATACATTCTGGCAAGCCGCTAAACTTTGCAGTGCCTGCAAGGTTGAGGTTTCGGCCCAACACGCTCAAGAATTGATGGACGCCATCGAATCGATTCACAACATGTTCTGGGCGGTCAAGGGACGAGAAGTTCCTTGGATTCGTGCAAGTTGAGGTCCTTGAATGTCCGAGGTCCGAGTGAATATCTCGGGCGACAGTATGTGGCCGACGTTTCCTGATGGGAGTCAGTTTTTGCTCAAACCTTGTCCGTTTGAAGAACTCTCTGTTGGGGATCTTGTTCTTGCACAACATCCTTTCCATTCAACTGTTCGAATCGTTAAGCGTATACAAAATATTCAGGCACAAACCGTATTTCTGGTTGGAGACAACCCTGATCCACTGGCAAGTGAAGACTCACACAATTTTGGTGCTGTTCATCATGACGCAATACTTGGTCGATGTGAACCGATTCAAGAGTGAGGAGATTGGCGGGCCTGACGGGGTTCGAACCCGCGACCGATGGATTAAGAGTCCATCGCTCTACCTGACTAAGCTACAGGCCCAACCTTGGGTTCGACCACCCGTATTTAACAATTGACAGAAAGCTGTTCACTGAATACGCCCATTCGGGTTGACAAATGTTTCAACGCCGTTTGCTCCAGCAAGTACAACGATGTCGCACATGTTGTTGAAAAGACCGACTTGTACAACTCCTGCGACATTCAAAATCTCTTTTTCCATTGACTCAGGAGACGATATCGTCGGCCCACAGTGTGCATCAGCAATCATGTTGCCATTGTCGGTAATTACGGGGTTGTCTCCAGACATTCTGCAGTTGACACGACAGTCCAGCAATCTTCCAAGCGCGCGAATCGTTGCCTGATGGGCAAACGGTGTAATCTCAATCGGAAGCGGAAACGCACCGAGCGCATCGACCCGCTTTCTGTCATCGGCAACGACAATCATTGCCTTGGATTCTTGTGCGACTATTTTTTCTCGCAAGAGTGCTGCTCCCCCGCCTTTGATGAGTTGGAAGTTTGGGTCGTATTCATCAGCACCGTCAATGACGATGTCCAGACCATCAACTTGGGAGAGTTCGACCAACGGGATTCCTACTTCGATAGCCAGTTTTTCGGTTGCCAGAGATGTTGGTACGCCAACGATTTCCAACCCATCTTCTGCCATCATTCGTCCGAGCTCTACAACCGTATGTTTTACAGTTGAACCTGTTCCCAAACCTACCTTCATTCCGCTACGAACATACTTGCATGCTGCGATTCCAGCCTCTTTCTTGAGGGCTTCAACATCGGTCATACTGCGTTAACTTTGGGCCAAGCCCTTGAGGCTTCCGTTTTCGCTTTCAACAAACAGGCACCTCTATGCACTGAGATTCCTTGAGCCGAAGTCTTTTGACCTGCGAGTCACCTCCTCAAGTCATGGTGTCGGCTCGTGCGAACACGTTACGCTGCTCGGCAGTTGTAGTTTTGTTCTTGCTTTCAACGCTAATGCAAGGCTATTCACCGTCGAACGGCGATGTTTTTGAAACTGACTCGTATGATATTTCCCCAGTTTCTACCCCGTTTGGGCAGAGTAAAACGCTGTCCATTGGTTCGTTCCCTGACGGTGCAAACACGAACACAAGGTTGAGTGTCGATGAAAGTGAGGCATTGAAAACACTCGAACTCCAAGTAGAGTCCGCCCGTTTACCGACCTCCACTGGTTTCTCTTGGGCAGAGCCGAGCGATTTCTCGATGAACACCGTCTACGATGGAATGGATGTCAACGCCACCTCTCTAAGCTTGCTACCACAAGAGTGGAAATGGGATTTTGAGTCGGCGACTTTTGGCCCTGAATGGACTCAAGGTGGTGTCTCAAATTGGAACTTGCAAACGAGCAATGTGATCACCGGCTCTCAATCAGCACAAGCAGGAAGTATAACTCACAACCAAGAAAGTTCGCTGACCTTGGATGTTTCTGGAATCCCCTCAGCGAGTGGTTCCTTCCAATACGAAGTATCGTCAGAATCGAGTTTTGACTATCTTAATTTCTGTATTGACAATACAGGATGCTCACGATTTTCTGGATACTCTGCTCAATGGTCTGGGACGCAAAGTGGTACGCATACATTCAACATACCGGCTTCTGCTCAAACGTTAACTTGGAAGTACACGAAAGATAGCAGTGTAGATCGTAATCAAGATACGACATGGATTGATGAAATCATTCTGTCGCCTACCGGTGGGTCTGGAAACGGTTTGGGGTATTGGGTTTCTGCTCCATTCGGACCTTCCTTACTCGGCCAAGGTGAAGACAGGTCTTTCGGACATCTGTACATGGACGCTTCCATTCCAACAGGAACTATCTTTGAATGGCAACTCATCGACGCAGCAACCAATTCCATTGTCCCTGGATTTGAATCAATAAGCGAAACTTCGTTTGACCTTGGAATGATCGATTGGGAAAACTATCCAATGTTAAAATTAAGAATATACATGGAAACTTCGACTGGAGATTTGCCATCCATTCACGGTATTCACTTTGAAGGTAAAATAGTTGAAGACTTTTCAAACAATCCAACTGAAATCGGTTGGCAAATGCAAGGCGTGTCTTGGTCAAACGGTGAAGTCTCGGGTTCAGGTACACTGAAATCTCCTGTGTACAATGTACGTTCAGGTTTTGCTGGATTTGAATCAAATTCGGTTCTCTCACCGAGCGCTTCTGTACAATACACGCTCGATGGAGGAACCAACTGGGTCGATTTACTGCCTGGAAAACAATGGCTTACGACTCCTGCTTTTACCGTGCAATTCCGTGTAGCCTCTGCAGGCAGCCAGTGGGACATCGATGTGTTTGAGGTTGAATTAATTCGTACAAGCATCCCCGATGGATTGCGTATCGATGTCGGCATGGATGGCGTGAGCGATTGGTCTCTTGAAGGGGAAGGAATCGGGCGTCTCGGTATTCAGGACCGGTTGAAAGACAATTCACTGTGGCAAACCCGAGCCTCTTCACCATCTGCTTCCGCGTCCTTTAGTCTCCTCCTGCCCGCATCGGGAGTTGAAGCCTTCGAATTTGGTGTAGCTTCACCGTTGCAAGCAATGAATTCCCCTTTCTTAACAATGTCAATTGATGGCCAAGATTTCCTCTCTTCTTCACTCCCGAATCTCCAATCGTTGCAAGTTATTGAACTCTCATCGAATGATTTGGGCTCACTCAACAGTGCACTTTCCCAAGCCTCTGCAGACTATGGAGTTGAGGGGTTGCCGATGGTGGAAGTGACCGTTCGCCTCGGCTCTTCGACGACACCAACCGATGTGCTACTCGGCGGGATATTTGCACCATACGACTCCGCTCTTGCGCTGCAGTTTGGCCCGAGTGATGCCGTGATTATCGCTTTGAATAATGCGCTTCAGTCGGTCATTCCAGTGGGCGGTAGTAAAGAATTACCTCTTCCAATCCGCATGACCTCTTCGGGTGCTGTCCATATGGTCGTTGTGCAGCAAACGACGCAATCCTCGATTGAACCAATCTCGATGTCCGTATCCAATGTAAGCGATACATTCACGCCTTCAACCGACTGGATTGAGGTTGCAAGCACCTTCGATTTCTCGAATTTAGGCGTCTCGAATGCTGAATCCTATGTCAAGTCAAACGGGTGGTCCGTAGCACTGCACCTTACCGGTGTGAACTCACAATCAGAAACCCGTTGCCCAATGCTCTCTCTACCAATGTCCGGTGCAGCGGTCAACAGTTGCCTGACACAAGGCAATTCAATGATCTGGTCTTTAGGAGGCTCTGATGGCTCAATTCGTATGGTTGAGAGTGGCTCATTGCTCCAAGTCAACCATCGCTTCCAATTCTCTGAACTCTGGGACGATGAAGAATCCCTAACCGTTTCAGTGAATATGCTTTCTCCATCCGGGCCAATGCTACCTGCAAACATGAATTTCGGCCTTGGTTCTTCAAACGGTGTTGAGAATGATGTTGAAGTCAAGGATTGGAGCATTGTCTATGACAACGACGTCCGTTCAATGCATGATTCTCCCTTCCTTCATCCTGGAGAAAGCGTCGATGTAGAGGTACAACTTGGATTTGAAAATGTATCGGCTGATACGACTCCACGCTCCGGTTCAACGCTTGTTCGCTTCATCGCTGACGGAGTTGAAATTCAGTCGACTTCAGTCTTTTCAGATGGCATTGCATCCTTCCCTTGGGTTATTCCTTCGAACAAGGAATCCATCGAACTCGAGGTCGATGTCATTCCACTTGTAAATCAAAATATCCTTTTCGCTGTCCCGAACAAGGCCACTTACGGTTTTGATACCGTTGACCCTGAACTCTTGGGTGTTAGCATCTCGGAGTTCGACCATGTCGAAGCCAACCCCGCTACTTCAATCGAATTTGTAATTGCGGACAGGCCAATGCTCCCATCGCACGCCAATGCTCACATGTGGCGTTCATGGACAGATGACTCGAATCTTGATGGAATCATGCAAAGCGAAGAAGTCCAAGTTCAGTCTCTCTTCGTTCCGGAGGACAGAACCGCTCTTCAGGGCACATATGTGCTTGAGCTCGATACTTCTGAAGCATATTCTGGTTCTTACTTCGTGGGTTGGCTTGATGTCGCCGATTCTGCAGGCAACGTTATGCTTAACTCTGGTTCTTTTGATTCTCCACTGTTCAATGTGCAAGTCAACAACGATGGTTCACCTCAACTCGGCACTTCATCTGCATACTGGGGTCACGGCGACTCGGTATGGATTCACCCCGGTGAATCGAACATCATGCATCTTCCATTGCTCGATTTGAATGGTATCTCAGATATTACGCACATTGCGGTCAATTTAGCGGGTAACCAAGTTGACCCTGTTGAATTCAACTGGAATTCTGAGAATCAGAGATGTACCAGCCTCAATGTATTCCTTGACATTGAATCATGCACATTCCAACCTGCGGACTCCGGCAGTCTGTTTTCTTCGGAAGGCATGTTCATCGTCAATTTCTCACTCGAATGGGGCTTTGACCCGGATGTGAGTCTGTTGCGCATTCCCAGTGTCTTAGTCCACGATTCACAAGGACAATCAAATTCTATTTCCGTACCTGATTTGAGTTGGAGTTTTTCCGGCGAGGTGGCTGTGAATTCACAAACCCTTGAATTCTCCTTGGACGGTTCTGAGGTAGAAACCCTTGGTACGTGGGTAAAACCACGCGCAGACATCGGTGTGAATGGCGAACTCACTTGGCACCGATCCCATAGGGCAGTCATCCAATCGATGGAATTGGATATCGAAATTGGGGAAAATGAACTTCTCACCGACAGTTTCAACGGGAGTTTTTCTGGGATTCTAACTGCTCCTTTGGACCCTGGATCTTACGCTGTATTCACATCGCTTCATAATCCTCCTAATGGAGCAATTGACCGAACTCCGACAACCCCACCTGCTTGGTTTATTGTCGATAATAAGGCTCCATCAATCGTAGGAATACCTTCTCCGGTGAATGATGTTGTGCTTGTCGAGGACACATGGAGTTCTCTTGACATTGAAATACTCATCTCGGAGAGCGACCGACTTGATGAAAGTTCATTGATACTGCATTGGGCAGTTCATCCAGAAGGCGTTGGTATCACGAGCGATTCGGTCGTAAACGGTAGCGAGCCTCTCACGATTGTTGGAGGGCGTGCCTTTGGCGATGCGATACCATGCGCTACGAACTTGAATCTTGATTCAATGCTGACACCATCGATGCGTAACGATGCTCTCGAGATGAGAATTTGGGTGAGTGGATTAGATCAAGCCGGTCATGAGATCAGTACATTGTCAAATGATATTGATTCACCCCTCTCCGTTTGGGTTCTTGAGCAACGCATTGCAGAATACTCATTCACCGAACCAGTCATGAAACCCAGTAAGCAGATTGCAGCGGGTGAAACAGTTGCTCTGGCTGTAGAAATCTCAAACTCAGGCCTGGCAGATGGTGAAGCCCAAATGTTCGTCGAACTGGTTGAAAGTAACGGTGCTCGTACACGAATTGATGCTCGAAGCATCGAAGTTGAGTCTGGGGGGACTTATGTTTACACAAAGGACTGGATTCCTGCTCGAGAGGGTACAATGTGGATTGAGTTCCAAATTATTAACGGACCAAACGTTCAAACCAACACGGTCTACATTGACGAGGCGAGTTCAGATGGTGTCTTTTCGGGCGTTGCATCTGTGAGTCCAGTTCTACTTGTCATAATTTTCCTGCTTACCGTATCCCTTGTGGGCTTGTTGATTTTTGGATTGAAAACCCCTCAGCAACAAATGGTTCGCCCCCAAAGGCATGCACGGAAGCAAAAGCCACCTCTTCCACCGAAAGGTCAGCCAAGAACGCCACCGACGAAACCTAAAACGCCATCCTCAGGCCCGTATGGAGCCCCAAAGCAAGCAGCTTCCCCTGGAGAAAATCCATACAAGTGATTCCTACAAACCATCCGAAGGTTTTGAAGTCTTGATGCCGACCGCAAGGTGGAGGGAGTAGGAGGATCGCTGACAGAGTTCGACTCTGAGGAAAGTCCCCTCTCCACAGTGCGAACGGCTTACAGAAGTAAGAGAACAGAAATGGTCAGGTCAATGCTGCAGAAACGAACGATACAAGGTGTGTACAATGAAGTTGAAAAACCGAGATTGCCTTGTGGTCGATGAGACGAGCAACCCCGTTGGAGCAAGTCCAAACAGCCCCGTTGACGCTGCACGTCGAGGGGCAGGTAGGATGCTAAGTTGAATGCGGTCGCCGAAAGGTAACAGAAAGGGGCTTACTCCCTACTCCCTCCACTTCAATATTCATCGTTGTAAAGCACGGCATCGAGAGGTTTCATCGCCATTGGAGTGGCTACAGCGATGCCGTCCCCGTAGTCTCTCCAACCCGGTTGACCACGTATTTTGCTTCGTATCGTATGCTCTGCAGTAAAGACGGCAGGCAGCAGGAAGGTGCTCGTGATGAATGCGAAGAAGATGAGCAGACACATAATCATGAAGAAGTTTTCAAGGCCAGGGAAAGCAGCGATAAATCCTGCAGCGATTCCTGATACAGTCGTCACAGTTGTTTCAAAAATTGTTTGGCCTGTTTCTTCAATGGCATTGGCAATGCCGGTTGGCGTCTCGCCTTCTTCCTGTATTCTGTGCATCACGTGAATTGAATCATCCACACCTATGCCGAAAACAATCGTCCCAATCATTGCGGTGAATATATTGACATTAACATCTCCACTTTTCATCAGCAGTGGTTGCCACAAAATGACGATTGCTACAGGTATCATCGTGTAAATCCCTAACCTTGGTGAGCGGAATACAATACTCAGAACAATGGTTAAGATGATCATTGTCACGACGGTTGTGAGTGTTTGGGCATCATGGATTCCATCGTTGATATCAAGGGATACTGGTAAACCTCCAGTCAGCAGTGATGTACGAGTTTTACCGTCAACGGGAGGTTCATTGGTGAGCATCTCGTCGATGTCATCTCGCAACTCACCTGCAACATTGAGGTTCATGTACGGTTGTGTAACATACACAATTGCTTTTGTTCCATCTTCATTGAGAAGCATGGACTTCACCTCTTCAGAAAGGGTGTCAAACACTACATTTACCATGTCCTTCCGAAGGCCCTGCCGTCCATCCTGGCCAGTGAGTTCAAGGCTCAACCATGCAACACATTCTGGGTCTGTAACATCTGTACTTTCCCAGCAAGGGTCATGCAACAAATCCCAGAGACTTCCCTCGTACAAGGTCACGCCGTCAGTCAGCGTTATCGTGGCCGGTATTGTTCGCAAAAATGTGATGATACTCGTCGTATTGGTTTCATCAACCATGTCAATCTTGCCTTCAATGGAATCAATGGCATCCAAAACCGGCATGTCTCGTATGTTTTGGGTTTTGTTTTGTTGTGCTTCCAATGTCCGGTCTTCAGCATCAAAGATGAACAGAGAAGTTTGCCCTCCACTGAATTGACGAGAATATTGTGCCAAAGTATTGAGCGAGGCGATACCATCGGGTGCTTCCGAGCTTCCAGTAATCGGCTCATTCATTTCATCCAAATTGAGTACTCCAACGCTCGTGACGAGGATTGCACCAGCGATAATGAAGGCGAAACCGTAGACTGGCCAAGTACCGACTTTCTTCCATGCAGACGGGTTGGAGCGCTTGTTAAATCGCATCATCCACGCTAACGTTGGTACAAGTATGATGCTGAAAATCAATGTTGAGAATATGCCGATGCACAAGGTCACTCCGACCGAGCGAATTGGAGACACCGATACAATCTGTGGAGCGATGAGGACAGAAAACCCGACGATTGTCGTCATGGCCGAAAGGAACACTGCGACACCCGTGGAGCGTGTCATTTCAAGCACGCATTCACGATAGAAGTTGATGTCCCAAAGGTCAGGGACTTCTTCAGGTGGTTTACCCTGTCGACGTCGTCTTTCATTCTCATCGTTGGCTTTGACTAATTCTTTCCGCCGTACTTCTTCAATACGGTTCACCATGTGAAGCGCATAGTCAACCCCCAGGCCTATGAGAATCGGGAAAGTAGCAACAATCATCGGCGTTAGAGTGATATTGAGAAGTACCGATGAGCCAAATGTCACTGCAAGAGCCATCACAATCGGGGTTCCAGTGATGACGACCACTTTCAGTGAACGATGGAGTAGAGTAATGACGAGAATCGTGAATACGACTGACCAGGGAAGTATCTTTAGAAGATCTTCGTAAATCGCATCGGATATATCCTCAAGAACTTTGGTGAGTCCAGTTACCGTCATTTCAGTATTTTGCATGTCGCTTGGCCGGTCGTCAATTACGCTTTGGAAGTGTTTGTGCAGCTCGCTGAAGTCTTCAAAATTTGCTTCTGTAGGGTCGTGGTGCATGCCAATGACAATTGCCGCAGTATCCCAAATCCCATCGCCATCGATGTCGTTGGTTTTGTTGCCGTCGCCGTCGCTGTCATAGTCGAGGTCCATATCGTTGGTATCTTTGAACAAGGCATCGAATCCACCGTTTGATTCCTCAATAATTCGGTCGACTCTTTCTTGGTCTGGAATTGAATATGCCCCGCCGCCGGGCAGTAAGGTGCAGTCGAGTACAAGAGGGATTCGCGTGTTGATTCCGTGCTCACACAGTGAACTGTTGAACCTGCCATCTGCCGAATTGATTTCCTTGATGACTTGGGCTGGGGAAATTATCCACAATACGCCATCGTCCCTCCCATGGTCGTCTTTACTGTAGTCGATTCCTCTGCCAGTAGCACCAGCGCCATCGACGTTATCATCGTCGCCCTCAATCCAACTGATTTCCCGTAAATAGGCTACATCGGTAATATTCACCTGGTCTGCGGTGTTGTAAGCATTTGGTGTTTGAACATAGATGATGGCAATATCCGTCGACCACTCAGTTCGAACTTCTTTGAGAAGTTCTGTGGAGGCGGCTCCATCGGGGAGGAATATCTCCACATCATCATCAATTTGTTCTTGAAATGACATGCCTTGCTGGGCGAAAAATGCAGCCACGACGAGCAATAAAATGACGACAGTTGATGGTGATGCAAGGATACTTCCGTAGAATTTGTCGATACGACGCATTGCATGCGCCCCGGTTTGTTCTCGGAAGTCCGACATCTTCTCGAGGAGATTGCCGCCTTGTCCGCCCTTCTCCATGTTCATGCGATGACGAGGTGGCCTTTGAATCATACTCCAAAATGTCGGGAGTCGCAATCGAAATGAACTTCAATCGAGTCCAAATTCTCGAACCAAAAGGTGTCGAAGGAAACCTCGAGCGCTTTGAAGAACAAGTCCTGTTGCCATGAGCGAAAGTCCGAGAACTCCAATCCACACTGCAGAAAGTCCCGGTCCTACGAAACTGTCGATTTGGGTTGTGACACCTCGTGCTGCATTCAGGCCCATTGCTGCTCCAGTTGCTAACAATCCGAATCCTGGAAGGCCGAGTACGAGTAGAGGTTTCTTTTGAGACAGTGAGAGCATAGCCCATGTAAGGACTGTAAATCCGTGCGATACAGCAGTGAAGTTTGACCCTTTTGGGACATCGTAACGGATTACGGTTGGTACTTCGACAATGTCCAATTGCTTTTCGCGAGCATCTTCCAGCATCTCCAGCGAAAGTTCCATTCCTTCTGAATCGAAGCGCAGTCGATCGAGAGCGGTACGGGAGAACGCTCTGAAACCGGATTGAGTGTCTTTAATCCCAAGGTCGCTTGAGAGGTTGCTTGCAGCAGTGATTACTTTGATTCCAAGTCGACGGTATGCAGGCATGTGGGTGCCGCTTCCGCCTTCGACAAATCGTGAACCGATTGCGAAATCGGCTGAACCATCAAGGACTGGCTTGAGCAGTTTCGGAATATCCTCTGAGCGGTGTTGCCCATCGCTGTCCAGAACAACGAGTGCGTCGACATTCATTTCCTTGGCCCGTATAAACAGGGTCTTCAAAGCCCCCCCGTAGCCACGATTGACGCGGTGTCGAATGACTGTTGCACCGCATGCCTCAGCAATCCGTGCACTTGAATCGGATGAGCCATCATCGATGCAAATTACCGCATCCACATGGCGTAGTGTAGTGGTAACTACCGTACCAATGGTTTCTTCCTCGTTGTACATTGGCATGCCAGCGACGATGAAAGGTTTAGCTGAATCGTCATCGCGAATCATGATTCCACCGGTTGTTCGCGCTTTCCGGTGCTATTTAGTAATATAGTAACTGCGCCAACACTTGTTGTTCATTACAAGGGTACCCTTGGAATAGCTTTTCAGAGCGTTTCAAGAGCGTTGACAAGGTCTTGCCAGAGGTCTTCCATATCCTCGATACCAACCGACAAACGAATCAAACCTGGAGTCATTCCAGCGTCGTATCGTTGCTTTTCTGGAATTGCTGCATGCGTCATTGTCCATGGATGGTTGATGAGCGACTCGATTCCACCCAAGCT
>CALJHE010000014.1 GCA_938075675.1 Candidatus Poseidoniaceae archaeon
GATATTATGGCCCTCACCAAGGCAATGGCTGAAGCTGCCGGTGATGCTGGTTGGTGTATTCACCTTGGAGCAACTTCCAACGATATTGTAGATACAGCGGTTGCGTTGCAACTTCGCGACAGCATTGTTTTGCTCCGTGAACAATTATGTCTTCTCATCGGTGTATGCGCAGACGTCGCAGAACGTGAACGAGATACAGTAATGCTCGGCCGTACGCACGGACAAGCAGCAGTTCCGATCACTTTCGGTTTGAAAGCAGCAGTCTGGCTCGATGAACTTCGCAGGCATTTGGTCCGCTTGGATGAGGCAGCACCCCGAATTTCTGTAGGTAAATTCCTCGGTGCAGTCGGTACCGGTGCTGCACAAGGCGAGAATGCACGAGAATTACAACGGTTGATTCTAACCCACCTGGGTCTTGGTGTGCCGCTCGCAACCACTCAAGTTGTTGGTCGAGACCGGTACATTGAGTACGTCTCATGGCTGTCAACAGTTGCAGCAACCTGTGAGAAAATTCTACAAGAAGTTCGAAACTTACAACGCTCCGAACTCCGAGAAGCAGGCGAGGGATTCGATGTCGAAAAGCAAGTCGGTTCATCGACTATGGCACACAAGAAAAATCCAATCAAGTCAGAGAACGCTTGTGGACTTGCACGCATTGTCCGTGCGATGATTATTCCAACATATGAGAATGCGTTGTTGTGGCATGAACGCGACCTTGCGAACTCCAGCAGTGAGCGTTTTACTCTGTCGCACGGTTCGGCTCTCTGTGAAGATGTACTTGCTAAAACTCGAGATGTTCTCAAGAACATGTGGGTCGACGCTGAACGCTGCATGGCGAACATCAAAGCGCAGAAGGGTCTTGTGATGGCAGAGAAAGTAATGATTGATTTGGTCGACCACGGCATTCCTCGAGATGAAGCACACGAAATTCTCCGTGCGGCTTCTTTCGAAGCAGTGGATAAGAATCTCGAACTGATAGATGTCTGCAGCCGTACTCCTGAGATCTCAGCGGCGTTCTCTGCGGAAGAACTTGAGGCTATGTTTGAACCTGCCAACCATATTGGTGTGTCCGGTGATATTGTCGACGAATGCGTTGCTCTCGCTCGTCAAGCAATCGCTTGAACATCCGTAATTTCGTATGTTCCTCGGACACCATCCCAGTGTACTTCTCCGAACAATTCCAATCGACCCGGCAGATGTGGTCCGCCGGTTACCAACGTCTCGTACTCTCCACCTTCGCCGTCAACATTGAATCGGAATCGCTTTGCAAGTTCTTCGAGTTCGCTAAGAGATTCTGCATCGAGTGTACGCCCAATCCATTCTTTTCCAAGCCCCTCACAACTCACCCCGGTAATGAAAACCTCGAATTTATTTTCGATAAGTCCACGCATGTGTGCTTCGCTTTGTTGATGCCAAAGCGGCGTCCAGCTTTTGATGTTGAGTCGCTGTGCCATCCTTTCAATCCTGCTCTTTTGGTAATCGGAACGTAATGCCCCACTAACCACACCGTCGATTTTCAGTTGTGCTAATGCTTTTTCAAGGTCATTAATTTCTTCCTCTTGAACACCCTTTGTTTCGACTTCAAGCCAGGGAATATCTGCGAGTCGAGCTTGGTGTTCTACCAAATGTGTTCCTGGAACTTGGAACATCCACGAATCTCCGCCAGTGATGCGAACCGTCACAAGATGAGTTACATCCCACCCACGGCATGTCGCCCACCACCAGGCTGCGGCGGAATCTTTGCCGCCGGATGAGAGCACTGCAACGCGCATGTTACGGCTACATGCCCCTGTTTCAAGAGGTTAGGGGTGAAGTGGTGATGTGTAAGGGTTCAAATGGGGTGGCGTTGAGTGGTTTGTATCTCGGCCGATGAGTGTGTGTTCATGCGAGTGAACCCGCATCCTCATAAAGCGTCGATTTAAGGACACAGTGAGAGTGAACGAAATGCAACCAAGCGGAAGAGGATATGACCACGGAATTACTACTTTTAGCCCAGACGGACGATTATTCCAAGTTGAATACGCTCGTGAATCCGTGAAGCGTGGCACCACAACAGCCGGACTTAAGTTCCGTGACGGAGTGGTTTTGGTTTGTGATAAGCGTATTGTCAGCCGACTAATTATCCCGGAATCGATTGAAAAGATGTTCAAGATTGACGAACATATTGGTATCGCAACCTCCGGCTTGGTCGCCGATGCTCGCCAACTTGTAGCACGTGCACGTGTTGATGCTCAAGTCAACCGTATCACATACGCTGCAAGCGTTCCAGTCGATGTTCTGGTCAAGAAACTCTGTGACTTCAAGCAGTCATTCACCCAATACGGCGGTTCTCGACCATTTGGCACTGCGTTGTTGATTGGCGGTGTTGACCCGAACGGTATTCATCTCTACGAGACCGACCCAAGCGGCGCATACCAATCCTACCATGCTGGTGCCATCGGCAGTGGAAGAAACACCGTGATTGAATACTTTGAATCCAACTGGAAAGAAGGTCTAACACTCAATGCAGCAATGAAACTTGGACTCGAAGCTCTTCGCAGTGCGAACGATACTGAACTCAACAGAGAAGCCGTTGAAGTTACCGTTGTTGATGGTGACGGCTACCGTGTTCTTGACCGCTCAGAAGTGAACAAGCAAATCGACCGCTTGAAACCACTTGAAGACTGAGTTTAGATAACCACGTTCAAATGCTCCCTCCCGACTCAACAGCCGAGGGAACATTATGGTAAGTCTTGATGATGCCGTGCTCGCACGCATGGAAAAAGGTGGAAAGCGGTACGAATTATTGGTCGATCCGAACTTGGTTGATGTGTTCAAGTCAGAACCTGCATCAGTCGACCTCAATGCGTTTCTAGCAATGGATGAGGTGTTCCACGATATCAGAGGCGGCGAGCGACCAACAGAAGATGCCATTGAGAATACCTTTGGCACACAAGACATTTTTGAAATCACCAAAACGGTATTAGCAAAAGGGAGTATTCAACTCACGACCGCTCAACGCAAAGCCCGTGTTGAGCAAATGCGTCAACAAATCGTTCACGAAATACACACCCAAGCAGTTGATCCGAAGACCAAAAGCCCTCATCCAAAAACTCGAATTGAGTTGGCACTCAATGAGTCTCGTTATTCAGTTGATCCATTCAAACGCTTGGATGACCAAGTCAAAGACGCTATTGAATTGCTTAAACCAATGATTCCACTGTCTTTTGAATCGGTACGGCTAGCTGTACGAGTCCCAGGTTCCGCTTACGGTGGCTCATCCCGTATTCTCCGGCCATATCTTGAGAAAGAACAATGGCTTGAAAACGGCTCTTGGGCCGGAATTATTGAGATTCCTGCAGGAATGAAAGATACCATCTATGGGAAATTAATGAGCCAATCTTCCGATACCGAAATGAAGGAACTTTGAACCAATTTTCTTGTGGTTCGATAGAATCCCTATGGGTCGGTTTTATCATGGGATGGCGATTCGCCACGAATGGAGAGAAAGAAATGTCCAACGGTCAAAATGGCGCCGAGCTGCGCCTCGTGACCCCGGGTATGGCTATTGGGCCATCAGCCGGGATTCGCGTAGGAAGTGGTGCACTCGCACAAAACGATACAATCATTGCTACCCGACTCGGGTGGGTTAAAGAATTCAACAATACGGTGTCTGTCGACCCTATTAACAGCGCTTACATGCCTCGCTCTGGTGACCTCATCGTTGCCACAGTGGCGGAAGTTCGAAACAATCTTTGGTTCATGAACATCAACGGCCCGTTCCAAGGCCTTTTGCCGATGTCGCTTGCGCCGTGGAAGGTCGAATTCGGAGCTGCACGTCAACACATGGGAATTGGCGACGTCGTTCTCGCACGTGTTCAGGAAGTCGATGAATGCCACAATGTGGTCCTCACAATGAAAGGTGTTGGCCTACGCAGACTTACTCAAGGCTCTCTACACTCTGTACCTATCAACCATCTTGACCGCCTCCGTGGTGAAGGAAACGCAACTCTTCAACGTCTTCGAGACGCTTGCGATTGCCGAATTATTGTCGGTGAAAACGGCAAAGTTTGGGTTGACGGTGATGCAGAAGGAACTGCTTGGGCTCGCCAAGCGTTCGATTTAGTCCGTAACTCAGGACACAAAGACACATTCGAAGCAGATTTAACTGCTCTTGAAAAAAATACTCCAAAAAATGGTGATGCTTAATGGGCGGATACGGTGATGTACAATTATTACGCGACGACGGTCTTCGACTGGACGGACGCAAGCTAGACGAAATGCGACCAGTCTCCATCGAAGCGGGAATACTCCCTGCTGCTGATGGCTCAGCAATGGTTACGCATGGATTAAACGTTGCAGTTGCTGCAGTCTACGGACCTATGGAAGCGCATCCTCGAAAGATTCAACGCCAAGACCGTGCGGTAATCGATGTTCGATACAACATGGCTCCATTTTCAACCGGTGACCGGATTCGTCCAGGTTACAACCGTCGTTCACGTGAAATCTCAAAGGTTACCGCTGAAGCGCTTGAATCCGTCGTTCTCGTTGAACGATTCCCCCGCTCAAAGATTCGTGTAGAAATCGAAATCTTGGCGGCTGAAGCCGGAACTCGCTGCGCAGGAATTACTGCTGCTGCTGTTGCCCTTGCTGATGCTGGTATCCCAATGCGTGACCTCATTGTCGGTGTCGCATCTGGAAAAGTCGAAGACATCGTTGTCCTCGACCTCGACAAGGCAGAGGATAACTACGGACAAGCAGATTTGCCAGTTGGTATACTTCCAAACACAGGCGAAATTGCTTTCCTGCAAATGGATGGTGACCTCTCCCCTGATGAGTACAATCTTGCTATGGAGTACAACTTCAAAGCCGCTGCTGAGATTCACGAAATTATGGTTGATGCTCTCAAGCGACGATACGAAGGGGGTGAAAAGTGATGGTCGAACTCGTACCAACATTGCTTCGCCAAGAACTCGCTCGTCTCGCAGAAGACGATCAACGACTCGATGGCCGCAGCCAGTGGGAAGGCCGAGAAGTCAGTCTCGAAGTGGACTGCCTCTACAACGCTGAGGGTTCAGCAAAGGTCGTCATGGGAAAAACCATCGTTTATGCTGGTGTCAAGTTCGAACTTCGAACCCCTTGGCCGGACCGCCCTACTCAGGGTTCACTCATGTGTGGCGCAGAACTACGTCCTGTCGCTCATCGAAAGTATGAACCTGGACCACCATCACCGGAATCCATTGAACTCGGCCGAGTAGTCGACCGTGGAATCCGTGAATCCGGATGCATCGATATGGAAAGTCTCTGTATTGTTCCTGGTGAGAAGGTATGGGGTGTCATGATCGATATCCACGTTCTTTCCGACGGCGGAAATATTTTCGATGCCTGCGGTCTTGCAGCAATCGCTGCTTTGCGAACTGCAATTGTTCCTGCTGAACGATTTGATGTTGGCGAAGATTACAAGCTGAAAGTCAACGGAACACCCATCATGTCATCCTTTACTCGTGTCGGGGGTCGTTACATTTACGACCCATCTGAAGAGGAAGAACTTGGTGGCGATGAGCGAATTCACATTACTCTCGGAGACGAGGGTCACCTCCATTCCCTACAAAAGGGGTTAAGAGGGGTGTTCACGCCGGCCGAATTTGCAGAGATATTCGATGTGGCACATCAGCGATGCGCCGACCTTCGAACACTCGTGGCAAACCAGGAGGGGAACTGATTGGCAAAGCGAACACAAAAAGCAGGCGCAACAGCACGATTTGGAGCTCGATACGGTGTATCCGTACGACGTAATGCAGGGTCAGCACTGGCGAAGAAAACCGCCAAGTACACCTGTCCAGTTTGTCAATACCGTAAGGTGACTCGAAAATCAGTCGGAATTTGGTCTTGTGGAAAGTGCGATCACACCTTCGCTGGTGGCGCATGGGAACCATTCACTCGTGCATCAGATACCAACAGCCGAATTCTACGCCGTTCAGTCGAAGGTGCAACCACCGCAGACATGGCATTCATTGCACAACAAGCAGCAATGGATTACGAACGTGCACTCGCTGCTGGCGAAATCTCTGAAGAAGAGTGAACACTCTCGTGGAGTGTTGACGATGTCGTGGTCACTGACCCTGTCCGTTCAATCCAACTCACGTGAAGACACCAGGGCTCTTGCCGATGCACTCATCACCGATGAAGAAGTCATTTGGGCCAGTTCCTTCGAACACTTCTCATTCCAACTGAATGAAGACAAAGCAAAGGATTTGCGTGCAATGCTCAACACCCGTATGCGTGGTCTCATCGCAGTGGATTCTCTACTTGCATCTCTCGTGGACCGGTCCGAGGGTTCATCAACCCAAGGCCAGTGAGAACAACAGGTGAGCGTATGGATAACATGGAACAACTACAAGTCGTCGTCAACGAAGTACAGTCAGCACGTCAGCAACTGGCAAACTTAAGAGCCCAAGTTTTGGAACTTGAGACCACGCTTGAATCGGTCAAGACACAACCTGCAGACCTGGCACTTCATCAACAAATGGGTGGCGTAATGGTGGAAGTTTCCGACCGTGAAGCACTCGTTAAGGAACTTGATCAAACACTTACGGCTCTGAAAGAGCATCTTGAACGGTTCGCAGGACGTGAAGCAGAACTTCTTGCAACCTATGACCAGCTCAAACAAATGCTTTCGGGGTCGGAGAACGCATGAGCACCGATGAGCAGCAAGCAGACTTGGAATCGTTTCACGATTGGCTGTTGAATGCTTGCTCACGTGGTGCTGTACCAATTGTTACCGGCAAGAACGGGGACATGGATACCATTGGCTCAGCCGTGGCACTCTCTGCAGCCCATCCGAACTTGATGGCATGTGGACTTCATTTGGGAAGAACTGCTAAGCGTATGGTGGAATCACTACAAGCACCCTTCCGGAAATTATCAGATCAGCAAACTGTGTGGCCCAAAAACATCGGTGGTGTCATCATTGTCGATGCAGCTGCTGCAGGCCAAGTAGGTGTTTCTCTGCCTGAAGGTACACCTCTTTGCGTTCTGGACCATCATGCGACATGTGATTGGGAACTCGGTGAAAACGACTTGTTATTGCAATGGGATGTCCGTGCAACAACACAGATTGTCGACGCTTATCTTCGACTCTATGCACCTCAGGCCCGCTCGATCGTGGTCCGTAAGATGCTTTTGGCAGGCTTGTTAACAGACACTGCTCGTTTTCGACATGCAGACAGGGGTGCATTCCAAACAGCCGTTGAACTCCTTTCAGGTGACGACATTGACTACGCATCTTTTGTCGAATCTGTCGAATCAGAAACCACTTCTCCCAGCGAACGGGGAAGCCTTTTGCGAGGACTTGAACGTGCCACATCAATTGATTCTGGTGCGTGGAATATTGTCCACACCTATTCCGGCACACTTGAAGGGCGATTAGCAAGCCTGCTCATTGGCACAGGCGCTGAAATTGCTCTTGTGAGTAGATTCCGGGATGGAACAACCCGTCTCACGGCTCGTGCATCACGGCACACAACTCAGCGTGGCATTCATCTTGGAGAACTGATGGAAAAAGTCGCTGAACAAATCGGCGGCGAAGGCGGAGGTCACGATGGCGCTGCAGGTTGGAGCGGTACAACCGATCGCATTGCCGCTGAATCATCTTTTATTGCACAAGTTGCGCACATATCAAGGAGAGAAGATTGATGTCTGAAATTGAACTTCCCAAAGCACCAGGATACTTTATTTCCAAGTGGAGAGAACAGGGACCGGTCGATATAGACACGCTCACCATTTGGCGAGATGAAATGAATTGGACCACTTGGTTACCGCTTGCAGAAGCCGCTATGTTCTTGGACGCTGCTGAACTTTTAGCTCTCATTGAAACGGTTCTCAGTCCTGCGGAAACAGCAACACTCTCGTTGGTTCGACGACGAATGCTTGGTGATACACGCTTGCAGCCGAGTATTGAAGCCGCATTGGATGTAGCACGCCACCCCGATACTCGAGACTTAGCGCTTGAAGGCCGCCTTCGAATGGAACTGGGCCTTGCAAAATATGAGGCTGGAGATTCTGAAGGTGCCAAGGAGGATTTAACTTGGGCAGAAACCCGTCTCAAGTCTGTCGCTCAGGCAAGCCGAGACCACGATCTTTCCCTGATCAACAAGGCAGCACTCCATACCGCTTGTGGTGAACCAGTCATGGCTCTGACTGTCTACTCGGATATACCTCGTAACGGTAGTCACGCTGATGAAACAATAGCTCTGTCACGGCTCGGTGCAAGTCGAATTTGTGCTGCTCTTGGCCATGATTTTGATGCTGCCCGTCACGCATGGAATGCGCATGCACACGCCATCAAAGCTAACCAAGTAGGTATGGCAATTGAAGGCGGTGCCTTGTTTTTGGATTTCGCGAGTTCTTCAATAGATGAAAATGCGGAAAAAATGCACATCCAGGTTGAAAATTCACGTCCTCGCGAGGCTGGAGAGGCTGCTCATGCTTTACGAATTCACCCCGATGATATCGATAATGTATTCCATTGGTGTTGTTCAAACATGCCTGAAGATTCCTCTGGTGCGGACCGACCCGATTTGCGAGCCATGGTAAGTCTTGCACATCGATTCGAAAAATTAGACACCTTCAGTGAAATGCTGAATAATCCTGATTCTGTTGAAGACCCTATGCTGGCTGCTATTGTCCAAAGCTTCATTCAAGATCAACATCTCAAAGGACTTTGGGACATTCGTCTAGCTACACTAACAATGCTCTAATTTCCAGCGCAACACCAATCGGATAAATCTGTGAACTCTTCCACTGTCCATTCTTTGAGAGGTGGAACTTCTTCCCACCATTTCACTTTCGACACTTTGTCATCGTGCACATTCCACTCGGTACTTGCAGTCTCCTCAACGACCACATGGGCGACCCAGCCTTTTGGGTAATACGTTGTATTCCAACGCTGAATCTTTCCAGTAAGCCCTGTCTCTTCATACAATTCTCGCAACATTGCTTCATCGGGAGTCTCACCTGATTCAATGTGTCCTCCAGGAATTTCCCATCCTCTTTGTGGATGCTGAACGAACAAAGCCTTGCCACCTTTCCCAAGTTGAATATTCTGTTTGGAACGGGTGGTTACCCAAGCCAAAACAAACTTCGGAATTGTGGACTGCGACATTTCAACACCTCAAAATGCATTCTTCGCCTTTTGAACCCACTCTTCTGCCCATTCTTCGCCTTGGGAGACGAGCCGCCGTGCGAGGAAAAATGCTTCAGAAGCATCCCCTGCCTCCATAAGTGATTGGAGACGTACCATGTCTTGGTTTTCTTTCACGGCTTCAACTTCCACTGTTTGTTCCATTTGAGGTGCTTCAGTGAGTGTTGAAATGCGCTTTGAGAGTTGCATCATTTGTTCGAGGAATTGTGATCGTTTTTCGATGCTTGGAGCAGTCCACGGTTTTTCTTCCTCTCCCATCATTTTATCGGTGATTCGCTGGAGGAATGAATCCCGTGGAGTTTGATGGGGCTGCAATTGTTGTACGTGATCATAGCATGACCATGCCTCATCCATCTCTGCGCGTCGCTCGTACAGCCGGCCGAGTTCCATCCACAACTCGTGGTTGTTTGGCCGATGGGCGAGAAGATGCCGTGCTAATTCGATAAAGAGTCCTTCACGGCCACCAGAGCGAATACGTTCAAGCCTTCTTGCATAGACAATATTCGCTCGTTGATCGCTGAAATCCAAACGTCTGCATCGTTCAGCGAAATCCTGTAGTTCGACTTCAATCGATTCAGACTCAGAATACATTTCCCACCAGGCATTTGGGTCCAATGGGTCTCGAGCAAATGCTGCTTCAAGTAATTCAAGGCCAACGAGTAAGAAATCCACATCTTTGAGTTGTTCGATTTGCTCTGGATCTCGTCCGAGGACGATGAAGACGTCTTCGAGAACAGCACTCAAGCCGTCACCGTCTTGATTGACAACTTTGATGTCAGCCAGACAACGCCAATTTCTCTCGTCGGTGAAATCATGGAGCAATGCTTGACGAGCATTTTGTTCCGCCCATTGCATGTTGTCTTCAAACCGCTCTGGATCTTTTGAAGCAAGGCGAGCAAATTTTTGAGCTTGTGTTCTGTACCGGTTACCAAGGTTACGTCGGGGGTGTTGCAAAAGGTCTGCACTTTCCCCTACCATAGCGACCACTCAATGTCTTCGCTTTCAATATCTTCGATGTGATGCTCACTGGACAGACTTGAATCCTTCATGGTCGACGCCCCATGGAAGCGTTGCGTCAAAGCCGACTTTGGCGGTTAAGCCGTCACTGTCACGCGAAGGGTCGAGTGAACTTCCCTTTTGGTTTGACAGAATGAGCGTATCTTTGTCAGGTTGCCACCGAGTAACCATTGCCCATTCGACGCGAACTGGATTTCCAATATCGATGTCTTCATCAACAACTGTGACCATTTTCATGCTACGATGTCCTGCTAATGCAGCACGGATTGCATTCATTGAATCTTCAGGATTCTTCTTTCGGATTTTGACAACTGCAGCCAGCCAACCACAACCACCTTCAGTCATATGGACATCGATGCATTCACAGACTTCGTTAACTGCAGATTTAATGGTCGGAGCTCGTGGAAGCCCCATCAATGTCTTGTGTTCTGCCTCGCCTGGAATTAACGCGTGGAATATCGGGTCGTCTCGGTGAACGACCCCGTCGATTTCAATCACAGGTTCTTGACGGACATCATCAACAGTCCCGGTGATGTCGACATACGGCCCTTCATCATCATCTTCAGCGGTGATACGTCCCCAGAGTACATATTCAGCGTCGGCTGGAGCCAAAACACCGTTCGGCATACGTGTTAATCGCAATGGTTTGCCATACAGTTTTTCGTGAAGTGCCGCTGCTATGGTGAGTTCATCGATGTTATCGTCGAATGACATGGCAGCCGCTAAGAGTACGACCGGGTCTGGTGCGTTGACGATTGCAATGTCCACTTCTCGACCTTCCTTGCGAGCATTCATGGTAAGCGTTCGCAAGTGGCGTGGAACCAAACGGACAACGAGGTGATTTTCATCTCGAACGAATTGGCGGTGGAACGACATGTTTCGGATGCCCGCGTCTTGGGCGATAATGACGCTTGCAGATGAATAACGTCCACGGTCTTGAGGCCAATGGTGCGGGATTGGAAGTTTTGTAATGTCGACAACTTCCTGCAAGTTCTCAAAACATTCAGCATCAGACGCATCGACAATAACGGGTTCACTTGGATTGTTCATTGCCCACCCGAGTGTGTCAATGTACTCTTCAGGAGTGATTCCGATTGATTCGCACAATCGGTCACGTGTGAGGATATTGACGGCAGCACGCTGGCCTGGAGTTTCAGGAATGTTGGTGAACAAGGTGAGATCGTGATTACTTGCACGTGAGTGCTCCCACATGCCGTGGATGAGGCTGGTTGGGGCAGGTTCTTCTTTGGCTGCGCCAAGGTGGTCACGGAAGGCCATGGTTCGTCCACTTAGGCACATCGTTTGAACCTTGTTTAAGGCATGGGCTGCAATACTGCCGAAAATCAAACATTTTGTCGAATCTATGAGCCATATATTGTCAATCCTTCTTTACGAGCATCCATACATTCACATGGGCTTTGAGGGTCGCTATTAAATAGGGGATTCAAGTCGGCAAAGTGCTTCAATGCGGTGATTATGATGGGTAGAGGACTCTTCGCAGGTGCTAAAATGGCAAAGGACCGACAAAAGTTCCGCTGGTCGGACCGTCGATACAAGAAGCGTATGCTCAAGTCGCGAGCCAAGCACGACCCGCTTGCTGGGTCCACCCAAGCCAAAGGTATCGTCATTGAAAAGGTCGGTATCGAAGCGAAACAACCGAACTCCGGAATTCGCAAGGCAGTCAAAATTTCCCTCATTAAGAACGGTAACAAACTCACGGCTTTCGCTCCTGGCGACGGCGCAATCAACTTTATCGATGAACACGATGAAGTGATGGTCGAAGGTATTGGTGGACGCATGGGTCGTTCATACGGAGATATTCCTGGTGTCCGGTACAAGGTCATCCAAGTCAACGGTGTTTCACTCGATGAAATGGTCCGTGGACGAAAGGAGAAGCCAATCCGCTGAGGTGTTGATGATGTCTGAATCTGAAGTTGTAATCGAAGAAGAAGAAGAAATCGTCGAAGATGTTCGCCCTATCGCAGGAATCGGGACACTCGTCTTTGGAAAGTGGGATGCATCTGCTATTACTTGTAAGGATCCTGGACTTTCGCCATACATTAATCTCACAACTGTTGGCGTACCTCACACTGGTGGACGTCACGCAAACGCTTGGTTTGGTAAAGCAAAGTTGTCTGTTGTCGAGCGCTACATCAACAAACTCATGCGCACCGGTCCTTACACGGGTAAGAAGCAAGGTGCAATGAAGGCTTTCGAATCTGCATTGGATTCAATCGCAGCAAAGTCTGGAGACAACCCTCTCCAAGTCTTTGTAGATGCAATCTGCAACGGCGCTCCTATGGAAGAAATCACCCGAATTAAGTTTGGTGCTGTTTCACAACCTAAGGCAGTCGACTCTTCACCTTCTCGCCGACTTGACGTCGCCCTACGCAACCTTGCTAAGGGTGCTCAACAAGGCACTCACAAGTCGAAGCGAACCCTCACCAACTGTATCATCAACGAACTGTCGAAGGCAGCTGCTGGAGATGCAACTTCCTTTGCAGTTGCGAAGAAAGAAGAGTTGGAACGCATCGCAGCCTCTGCTCGATGAAGTTGAGTTTTACTAGGCCTTGAAAACAGGCTTGAGAATGCGAATTTATTACGACACAGTCTTTGCATTTCGTACCTCTGTTGCGAGTCACTTAAGAACCCCTTTCCGGTGGCCAAGATTGACGAGAAGTCATAGGTGATTTCATGGGCCGAAAGGAAGACAACATTAACAAAGCAACAGAAGTTATGCACATTTTACCACAGATTCGAAATTTGTGTATTGCTGCACACATTGATCACGGTAAAACAACCCTCTCAGACAACCTCATAGCGGGCGCAGGTATGATGTCCAGCGACCTTGCAGGTGCTGCTCGTGTTCTCGATTTCGATGAACAAGAATCCGCTCGTGGTATCACCATCAATGCAGCATCCGCATCAATGGTTCACGGCGTTGAAGGCACTGATTACCTCATCAATCTCATTGACACACCAGGTCACGTTGACTTTGGTGGTGACGTGACACGTGCTATGCGTGCTGTTGACGGATGTTTCATCCTTGCATGTGCAGTCGAAGGCCCAATGCCTCAAACTGAAACCGTCGTTCGCCAAGCATTGAAAGAGAAGGTAAAGCCAGTTTTGTTCATTAACAAGGTCGACCGTCTCATCAATGAGTTGCAAGTAACTCCCGAAGACATGATGGCACGATTTACTGAGACCATCAAAAAGGTCAACCGCCTTATCAAGCAGTTTGCTCCAGAAGAATTCAAGAAGAGCTGGCAAGTTTCCGTTGCAGACGGAACAGTGGCTTTTGGTTCGGCTTACCACAACTGGGGAATCACCGTTCCTTACATGGCTAAATCCAAGATTTCTTTTACAGAGATTTTCGAATACTGTAACAATGAAGACCAAAAGACACTTGCTCAAAAGGCTCCAGTTCATGAAGTTCTTCTTGACATGGCAGTTACGAAGTTGCCAGGACCTGTCGAGGCACAACCATACCGTATCCCGAACATTTGGACCGGTGACCTTGACTCAACAATTGGTAAGGCAATGATTAGCTGTGACCCTGAAGCAGAACTGGCTATGATGATCACCAAGATTTGGATGGACCCTCACGCAGGCGAAGTTGCTGTTGGACGAATCTACTCCGGCGCAATTGCACAAGGTGAATCGGTCTATGCAATTGGTGCAGCCAAACCAGAACGTGTTCAGCAAGTCAGCATGATGGTCGGTGGCGACCGAATTACCGTCCCGAAGGTTGTTGCAGGAAACATTGCAGCCCTCACTGGTATTCGCTCCGCTGCGGCTGGTGTAACACTTTCACGAGACAAGGATTTCACTCCGTTCGAAGCCATTCGACACTACTCCGACCCTGTCGTTACCGTTGCAGTTGAACCAAAGAGCATGAAGGACCTACCAAAGTTCATCGATGCGCTCCGTTCACTTGCAAAATCCGATGCATCTCTGCAAGTCACAACGAACCAAGAGACCGGTGAAGCACTGCTTGCTGGTATGGGTGAGTTGCATTTGGAAATCACAGTCTACCGAATCGAAGAAGAACAGAACATCAAGGTCAGCGTCAGCCCGCCAATTGTTGTTTACCGTGAAGGTATCCAAGGAAGCAACCGTGGAAATGCGTTTGAAGGTAAGTCTCCAAACCGTCACAACCGATTCTTCTTTGAAATCGAAGCACTGACTCCTGAAGTGGTTGCAGCACTGCGTGCTGGAGATTTAGGATCCGGTACAATCAGACCTAACGATGCAAAGGAAGTTGGCCGTAAGTTCGGTGAACTTGGAATGGACAAAGATTTGATGCGCAAGATTTACGCAATCAACGGCTCAAACGTTCTTGTGAACGACACCAAGGGTATTCAAGGGCTTCACGAAACCCGTGAGCTTATCATCGAAGCATTCAACGGCGTCTGTTCCAAAGGCCCAATTGCTGATGAACCAGTTCAGGGAATGTTTGTCCGTCTTGTTGACGCTAAACTTCACGAAGACGCTATCCACCGTGGTCCTGCACAAACAATTCCTGCGGTTCGAAACGGAATAAAGGGCGCAATGATGCGTGCTCGTACAGTTCTTTTGGAACCAATGCAAAAGGCGTTCGTCTCGGTTCCAAACGACTGGCTCGGTCAAGTAACTCGTGAAGTTACCAACCGTCGTGGTATCATTGAGGATATGCCATCCGAAGGTGAAGTTACCACCGTTGTCGGTGTTCTACCAATCGCTGAAACATTTGGATTTTCCAACGACATTCGCGCTGCATCACAAGGTCGAGCAGTTTGGAACACAGAAAACCTCGGCTTCGAGCAATTGCCTCCACAATTGTTTGACAAGGTCGTCGGTCAGATTCGAACACGTAAGGGGCTTAAGCCAGAACCTTATCCAGAATCCTACTATTCTGAGTGATCTGCATGAACGGCTCGATTGCGGGCCTCTTTGCAGCACCTGAAGGTGGAGTCCCTAAGCCACTGGTTGAACAACTCGATGTTCGAGTCAACGGTTGTGTTGGCGATTATCAGAGAGATAAGAAGCATCATGGCGGTCCAAACCGCGCCGTCTGCCTGTTCAGTTCCGAAGTGATTTCACTTTTACAAGAGAACGGCCATCCTATTTTCCCCGGTTCCGTTGGTGAAAATATTCTCGTTGAGGGGCTGCAATGGGAGCATGTAGGCATTGGCACAATATTCCAGTTTGATGATCTCACTTTGGAAGTCACATCTGATGCGCCACCTTGCAAGACGATTCAAGGTTCATTTACCAACGGTAGATTCAAGGACATTTCAGTGAAAACAGCACCTCACATGACTCGATGGTATGCGAAAGTCATCAAGGAAGGCAACGTCAAAATTGGCGATGCAGTTGAAATCAACTGATTCGCTTTAATTGGAAGTCTGTTAATTCGCGCAGAGCCTTCATTGCAGGTCCCTGTGGAATGCGGTCCAAACAAGCATGAGCCTTAGCGTGGTAATCCACCGCTCGTTGCTTTGCATAGTCAATAGAACCGAGGTTACCCAGTGCCTTGAGAGCAGCCTCAATTGCTTGAGCGTCAGCAGCCTCTCCTTTTCCAAGTGCTGCAAGCAAGGTTTGCTTGTCTTCACTGTCGGGTTGCGCAAGGGCATGAATAACCATCAATGTCCTCTTACCTTGGGCTACATCAGAACCTGCTGGCTTTCCGAGGACATCGGAATCGGACAGCACATCAATCAAGTCATCCATGAGTTGGAAGCAGAGTCCAACAGCAAGACCCCATTCTGCCATACAATCGATCGTTTCTTGGTCAGCACCGGCCATTCGCGCACCGATTTCAGCACATGTGAGGAACATGACAGCAGTCTTTCCTTCAATCATCTCGATGTAGTCGTTTTCGGATACTGCGAGTTCATCTTCAAACTCAATATCCATCTGCTGACCTTCGCTAACGCGTCGAACCATCCAGGCAATTCTGTTGACCAATGGTGCCACATCGTTTGCCTGCAGCCCTTCAGCCTGTACTAATCGCTCGAATGCTATTGCAAGCATAGCATCACCGGCATTGATGGCGGTGGGAAGGTCGAATTCAATATGGACAGCATTTCTGCCTCTTCGAACTTCATCATCATCCATGATATCATCGTGAACCAGTGTGAAGTTGTGAACTGTTTCAATCGCTGCACCAACATCGAGCATTCCAGAGTGAGAGTCGCCAACTGCCTTTCCAACGAGCCATGGTAGTGTTGCACGCAACCGCTTTCCACCTCCATGAATAAGATGGGTCATTGCAGCAGCTAATCGATCATGCCTTGAGGCCATCAAGCTGTTCATGATACGTTGTTCGACCAACGGTTTGACTTCCAAAACAGAGATATTGAGTCCAGCACCCACTGCTTCAGGCAGCATGTGTGTTACATCGCCCATGTCGTGAATACGATCGTCGCTTAATGCATTCAATGCGTCCGTATCACCAATTGCGTTCCACCAATCATCGTTCATGATTTGAGCAGCAATGCACCGGAACCACGGAGCAACCGAACCGTTGGAACGTTCCTCTTCAATGAGCATATCTTCCAACTCCTCTTGCGTGACCCACATGATTTCCGAGACTTCGTTTTCGTTGATGTTGAGGTCAACGTCTTTTTGAGCAATCAAAATGTGGTCGATTTCTCTTTCTATCCATGTTTCATTCATTCGTGCTGAATAACGCATCTTTGTCATGAACGTAAAGTCATCCGTCGAAAATTGGCTTGGGTCGATTCCAAGTTCCTGTTCTAATTTGCGAACTGCAGCCATTTTTACACCGAGTGCCCCTTCTTCGACCAATTCTTCATCGCTGTGAAGTGGGTGTGAGCAACAGGAATTCGCCCATACCCCAGGAAATGTGACTTTGTCGTGTGCTCGGCGTTGGAGCAGCAACCTCTTTTGAGAATCAAAGAGCAGAACACTGAATGCACGGTGGTATGCTCCTGCGTCTCGGTGAGCCGAAATTTTTGACAGAGGCCCGAGGACTACATCCTTTTCATCGACTGCAATAATTGCTTCCGACATGAGTATCGACTGCGTTGAATCAGCACCCAACGATTCGAGTAAACCCTTCTCAGAATCAGACAGTTCGATATTTGGGACGTCTGCTATATCGTATCCGCTCATGTGAACCCCGATTTCGATGTATTCGCGGTCGCTACATGAAGAGTTCTGTAATGTCATTTGACGAAGCAACGGGTGAAAGTGAAAAAATTGAGGTGCAGTTCACTGTTTGTGATTGACAATTGTCCCACGGACTGGATTACCAAGCATTGCCGCCAAAACCCGTTCAGGTTTGCCACCGTTGACCATAACGACATTGATTCCATGAGCGGCAACATGAGCCCCTCTTGCCGCTTTTAATCCAATACCACCCGTGACATCGATATCGGATTGATGAACGCCTTCAAACCTAATGTCTGGAGTCCAAACTTCGATAAGATCCTCTTTTGTTGCGTGCTCCGGTGGTATGCGAAGCAATCCGTCAACCCCTCCAACAGCAAAGACGAGACGTCTTACATTTTCTAATTCCAACGAAAGCCGAACGACTAAGTCGTCGCCCGATAAGATACCAAATTGCTTTTCACCCTCAACATTGACGACGTCACCAAAGGTGATGTGAACCGTTTTGTCCTTCTGGGTCATGAATTCATCCAGGCTTCCTGTGAAATCAATTCCCGTATTTGTGGCCCACAGGTGAGGTGGATGGACAATGCTCTGTATTCCGAAGAATTGCAAGGCATCGCATACATGTTTGTTGAGTTGTAGCATTTCAAGTCGGACTTGTTCTACAGCCTCTTTTTGGCTGGAAAAAGTACTTTCTTCAGGTGATTCAATGTGAGGGATATACCCCTCATTGAGCCTCCAATTTTTGGCACGTAGGTGTCCGAATGAACCTGCACCGTGTACGAGGATGACCTCGAGACCAGCATCATGGCACTTTTCAACGGTCGATGCCAGTTGTTTCAGTACGGGAATGTTCGGTGTACAAAGCGAGGATTTGTCGGTGATGAGACCTCCACCCCATTTGATGACCACCCTGTCACGCATGTTACGCCCACTACGAAATCGCTGATGAGCATACCCCTTCAGTTTCTATTCGAATCAACATTTTTTCACCAAGGATTCATGACCCACCGCACCGAGCGACTAACATGTCCGACGGTCCGTCTCTAAGCGACTTCATGCGTCATCTTCAGGCAATCTTGGAAGATTCGGAAGAAATACCGAATCGAGAAGACCGCGAAACTCGTCAATTCCAGATTGAATCAGCAATTCAAGAGGCCATTTTGTTTGGTAACCGGTACAAAGAGTTGCTTGAACATGGAATTGACCCATTTCATTTCGTTCGTTCAATGTCAAACGATGAGCATCCACAACCAGTTTCCAAAGCTGAATCACTCAGTCTTGGTCATGATCATTGTTCCGGCTGTGGAACTCGTCTTGAGAGGGATCTCGACTTTTGCGCCTCATGTGGGGCAAAGCGGTAATCACTCTTCTTCTTGCTCTTCAAGTTCCCACTGAGCGATGATTTCCAGAATGATTGGGTCATCTGCCTCAAGTTTGTAAAGGTACTCGCCAGGCATTTCATCGACGAGGAAAACAGTCTTTCCTGCACGGTAAATGATGTGGCCATCTGCGATTGCACGAACGGTGTCAACTTCCAGAATAGTTGGACGGTGTATTCTCACATGTCCAGCTTCCATAGCGTTGGAAATACTTCGTGAAAGGTGGATGTGCTTTCGGTCACCTGCAGTAATTCCAAGTTCCATGGTTGTCTCTGCTTGTTCTTCTTCACAAGGCCAGTACAGTGCTTCTGGGATTTGGTCGGTAGGGAGGTCCAATTCCAATTCAATGGAGTGGCCGTAGGTTGCTCTGAGCATGTCACCTTCGACTTGGTATCGTCCTTTGTCGTCCGCGTTTGCGATTGCAGCAAAGTGCCATCCTCGAAGCCAGTGATAGTGTCGGCGTTGCTTGGATATTGATTCAGAAAGTTCCCGAGCGTTGACCCAGCCGTTGATATCCATTTCGACATTGAACTTTTCAGGTGCGTGACGAAGAACCAACGCAAGCATACGACCGAGGGAGTTCGATTCCCGGTCGCTCATGATGAATTTTCCTTCTTCGTTACAGGTCGGGCAGTTGGCACCTTTGAAGTGTCCGTGGGCTCTACATTGTCGGAGCATGATTGTAGCGGGTGACGGCGCGTTCTTAGACTCTACGGGTGCTTCACTCGGTTTACGGGCTGAATCGAACCGACTCAATCAAATGCTGGTTCACCTTCGGCGTGTCATGGTTGATGTCGCAGTCATCGGTGCAGGCCAAACCAAGTATGGTAACCACCAACTCGGTCTCAAAGGGATGTGGGCTGAAGCCGCAGAAAATGCATTTGCTAGTGTTGACCAAAATTTCGACCCACGTCAAGTGGATGAAGCATTCATTGGCAGCGTGGCTTTCGGCGGCGGTCAACTTGGTAATACCGCCGCTCTGCTAACTGAACATTCCGGAATGGAAGGCGTGGCAGTACGTCGAGTGGAGAACGCATGTGCATCTTCCGGCTTTGCATTGCGGGATGCTTGGATGGCCATCAAAAGTGGACAAGCCGATATTGTGGTTGCTGGTGGCATCGAAAAAATGAATGATCTTTCACCAGAACGTAAGCGGTTTTGGCTCGGCGTTTCTGGTGATACTGAATGGGAACGTCTGGCAGGTCTTACCTTCCCTGGCACTTATGCCCTCATGGCTCGACGGCATTTCCACGAACATCAATCCTCACATGACGATTTGGTACACATCAGCGTCAAAAACCACAAGCATGGTTTTGAAAATCAGCAGGCACACCTTCGCAAGCAGGTTTCCTTTGAGAAAGCAGCGGGTGGATTCATGGTCGCAGATCCCCTGACGCTCTACGATTGTTGCCCAACTTCAGATGGCGCGTCATGCGTGATTTTGGCTGCAGACCATGTTGTGCGTCAATTTACCGATGACCCCGTCTGGGTACGCTCATCCGGTGCTGGATCGGACAGGCTCGCACTGCACGACCGTCCTTCAATCACCCAGTTAGTAGCGACTCAAAAGGCTTCGAAATCGGCTTATTCTGCTGCAGGGATAACTGCTCGTGATGTTGATTTGGCCGAAGTCCACGATTGTTTCACAATTGCTGAAATGATTGCAACTGAAGACCTTGGCTTTGCTGATTCTGGTCAGGGCGGAATCTTTGCCCGCAACGGTGAAGGTATTCGCAATGAAGGTTCAGTTTGCCTCAACCCGAGTGGAGGTCTCAAATCGAAGGGCCATCCGCTTGGTGCCACCGGTACTGGGCAGGCAGTGGAAGTGTTCAAGCAACTGCGTGGATCTGTCGAGTCTGAGCGACAAGTTCGTGATGCCGAAATAGGTCTCACTCACAACGTCGGTGGTTCTGGTGCAACATGTGCAGTCCACATATTTGGGAGGGATCGAAATGAGTGAGACAACTGAATGGAAGGGATACTTACTCTCGTACTCGAACGGTTCACTGTTCCTTCAGTCCCCTTACATCCATGACGGTTTAACAGTGTACGGACCAGACAGTGATTCTACAACGATGGCAGTGGCGGGAATCCAATATTTGCATGCGCAAGGCCAGAAGTTCACCACCATCCGTCTACCAAATTCGATTGATGCTCAAGTGGTCTACATGTCAACATCGGTTGACTCGCCTCAGCGAAACGAAGAACTCGATGATGAGGTTGTTGACTGGCATTTAATCGACGGTGAAGAGGCTACATTGGTACTTTCTCAATCGAATGATGAACACTTTGAGTTCGTTGAACCAAGCGGCACTGAACTCATGGATGCTGATTTATTCAAGGACATGAATGCCGCTTGGGAGCAAGAGTGTTCCCCTCAGCATGTATCGCAGGGTGCGTATGTTTCTCAATCGCAATACCATGAAGGAGGTGCAGCCCGGCTTTCACTCGCATCACAGAAATTTGCTGGCAAAACCATATGGCCACCTCGTCAAATGGATTTTTCCGGAGCACGTCTTCCACCGGAAGATGCCCTTCTCGCAGATGCTGCCACCGTCGAATCGTGGACGAAATTGAGTGCTGCTGGCGCTCCCTCTGAATTCTCCCTCCGTGCGCCTATATTGGGTGGCGTTCAGACGGTTCTCGTCAAATTTGAGGAAGGTCCGCGGGGCGTTTTTTTGGTTTGTGATGATGTCGATTATTCTCCTCGCATTGGCGACCAAGTTCATTTTGGGGTTCGTCGCATTTACGCTCAAGAAGGCTTGATACGCTATGGTCTCAAAGCCATTCCACATTCAGTTTAATGCAGAGTTTTCAAACTCTCTCTCCAAAGCCTTGATAGAAAACCATTGTTGTGGGCGTTACATGGCAGGATTTGGTAACATACGGAAAGGACGACGCGAAGCCGTAGACAATCTTGCTTTCACCGAAGGTGGAGACTGCCCAAGATGTGGTGGAGAATCTCAACCTTCGACGATGAATGGATACCTGAGCTGTGTAGCGTGCCAGCATGAGTGGAAAGACCCTAATCACGTTGATTCCTCGGGTCCTATTGAAATTCCAACTTACCACCAAGACCGTGCCAAAATCGAAGAATTCCGTAAGGAGGTCGAAAGCGGAGGCCTCGCTGGCGTTCTCGGCGTTGACAGTAATTTATCCGATGAACAACAAGCATCGCTTGCTCGTCTTGAAGACAAGTGGATGTCCGGCATGAAGGGGCATTACAACACAGCGACCGAGGAACGCAAGCCGCTTATGATTAGTTTCGACGACGACGATAACATCGTATCGACAGAAGTTGCAGCACTTACAATCGTTGCAAACGGCTTTGACGGTGGCGAAGAAATACGCCTTGAATATCCTGGTAAAGGTACTGAGTTCTATTGCTTCAATGTTTCTGATCCCCATGGTTGGAGGCGTGGTGCCTCATCACAAGACACCGCTCGTTCAATTGCAAATGTAATCAACAACAATTCCAATTTGGTCTATGCCAATATCGAAGGTGCGAGAATTTCGTTTGAATTAAGGAGTGAGGATTTGAAACCCGAATCGCTTGTTCTGTTTGTCGATGACCCCGGAGGCACGGATATTGTTGCTGAGAAAAACGGAGTCGTATTGGATGCCCGAAACCTGCAAGATTTCGAGGATTACCGTAGTATTGTAGAACTGGTATTGGAAGATGGAATCATCTCGCCAAGCGAAGATCAACTGCTTTGGTCCATGCGTCAGCAACTTGGAATTGACGATGTTTACCATGTTCAAATGGTATTGGAAATGTTTGGCGAGGATACACTCAAAGAATGCACATCATGCGGTTCGATGGCTCGTCTTTATCCTGAATATGCTGCATGGTATTGTCAGCCCTGTGAAGAATGGTGTTAATTTCTTCGACATTATGTTGAAGAATTGCATTTTTTCAACCTCAACTGCGTTTCTAACTGCGTGGCATTCTTCATAAGGTAGTTCACAATGGGAAGGGTAGGCGAGTGTTATGGCAGAAGACGTATTGTATATTGGAATTGATTTGGGAACCTTCCGTTCGGTTATGGTTTCATCCGACACCCACGAAGTGGAAGAGTTGACCGTTATCGGAACTCCGAAAGACCCGATTGCCCGAAATTTCCTCAAGCGAGATGTTCTCTTTGGCGAAGAAGCACTCAAAAACCGACTTGCACTCAACCTTTTCCGACCTCTCGAACTCGGTGTCATCAAAGATACCCAAGAAGACCGTGAATTCATTGCACACTTTATCACTCACCTTATCGGACTTTCTGACCCTGAAGACTATGACCGTGTGGTCGCAGTTATTGGCGCTCCTGCTGAAGCAAGTTACGTCGACAAGACTGCAATTTTCGATGCTGCAGCAGGTTCAGTTAACGCCGCTATGATTATCTCTGAACCATTCGCTGTTGCTTATGCCCTTGACATGATTGAGCACACTCTCGTCATTGACATCGGGGCCGGAACCGCAGACCTTTGCCGTGTTTACGGTACAATCCCAGGTCCTGGCGACCAAATGCACACTGGGCACGCTGGTGACTTCGTTGACCGTAAAATCATCGAGGAAGTTCAATCTAAGTACAGCGGTGCACAAATTACCAAGGATATGGCTCGCCGATGGAAGGAGCAGTATTCCTTTGTAGGAACTGCCTCCCCAGACGAACCAGTTATGGTTGACTTCTCTATTGAAGGAAAAGCAATGAATCTCGATATCACCGACTGTATCCAGCGAGCATGCGAATCCATCGTAGACCCTATTGTAGAGAACGTCAAGGAATTGATTTCTGGCTCAAACCCTGAGTATCACGACCAATTCCGTCGAAACATGGTTCTCGCTGGTGGCGGTTCAGGAATCAAAGGCCTCGGTGCCATGATCGAACGCAAACTCTCGGACATGGGCGATGTCAATGTACACGTCGTAGATGACCCGGTACGCTTGGGCGCAATGGGTGGCCTTCGACTTGCCATGGAAGTTCCCGAAGAAATGTGGAAGAACCTCACTCTCGCTTCACGCTGAGATTGATACTTCGGATGACTTGCGCAGCATGACGCTGAGTCCGCTGCCTCAGATGAACGGTGTTGAAAGTTACAAAAAGGTTCATTTCTTTGGAGGAATCTCTTTCTACAACAATGCTAACATTGGTGCATGGATGATTCCATTTCCATAGTCGAGTCATTCAATCCGCCCCCTCCAAAGGTGACTCTTGAGAAGGATATTGCCCTTTCAGGTGTCGAAGCCGTTGCACATGTAACTCGGGCTGAACAGCCATTCGAGGGAGTTCGTGAAAGTGATTCGGGCCAGCAACAGTGGGCTTGGTTTTTGGGCGGACTTTTCCTTCTCCCTTTATTCGTGGGGTTTGCAAGTGCATCCCTTGCTATGATTGGAGATTCAGGTTTGTTTACCTCCTATTCTTCAGATGAACCTTCCTTGGAGGAGGATGCATCCTTTGCAGGCGAGGCCTATTCCGTTCGTAGTTTTTACATGTCTTCGGGGTTTGAGGACACATTCGCTGCACAAAGTTTCTGGGATTTGACATTTGAAACGGAGACCTGGGAGGCCTACATTTCGGGTTCCGGGTCAAAGGATGAACGTGGTTTTGATCAACAATCGATAATGGACGACAATGGCTACACTTGGTGGATCGCAGATATACACTACCAAGACTTTGATGTCTCAGTTTACATTACGCAAGTAGAAAACGCTGTGTTCATTGCCTTTCCTTCATCAAGTTCTGAACCAACATACGCTCACTACTACTGGAATGACTCGGGAGGAATATTTGATTTGAGTTCACTTGCAGTTTTGATTTGGCCCATATCGGTAATTGCTGGGATTACGTGGGGCTTCTCTAAAAATCACCCTGCCTTTGCCTATGGCGTGATGGTTTGGGGATCAATTGTACTCCTCGGGACAGGATTCTTGGCGCTACTGGCCTACGCATTTTAAATTGGGTAACACCTGTGATTTGAACACAGGTGTGCTGAATGGAATATTTACCTACTGCTCATTTAGCCAAGTATTCCATGCTTGGGCAACTTGGTCTTTTTCGATGTTTGAGTTGACACCTGCCATACTTCCAAAGAACTTTGTCATAAGTACAGGAGTTACGGTATCACCTATTTTGACGTGCCCCATCCGAAGTTCTGTACCATGCTTTACCCCGGGATTCGTTTCAGTAAAGTCGCCATATGCAAACAGTCGTTCAACGATGACCCATCCTGACTTTCCCGTGACCTGAATCCATTTTGGTTTGATTTTTTTGATGATTGCCTCAATCATACGCATATTAGCCTGAAGTGCAGGGTCAGTCTCAATGAGGTCAGCTAGATGTTCCGGATTCAGACCGGTTTTATGAGAAAAATATTGCACTGTATCAACTTCAATCAAATGCTTATGACAAACCATTTGCTGCCAATCCTGTGATGTAAAATTCGAAACTGTTTCCGTGAACCAATGTTTACCCAGCCAGCTTCCATACTTGTTGAAGTATCGACGGTTCCGTTCTTCGCGGAGGAAATATTGATTTTGGAACAGCAACCACTCTTTCAAATCATCGGTATTGTTCGAAACCCGGTATTTTTGAAGGCATTTGGTCGGTAGTTCGATGTTTACACGCTGGAACTTTTCATCAAAATTGCGTTTCGGGTTGATGCCCAAGAGAAGAATACATTCACCCGGAGAGACATTATCTATGTCTCCAACATATGTATGTGGAGGTACACTTGGATCAAGCATTGAGTCTCCCTTGAGGTTAAGTGCTCGGTTCAATCGAGCGACAGCTACTTCGTGATCTTGTTCGATAACAGTTAGCCATTCGTGCATGACCATTCCAAGCACCATCTCAGTATGTTTTGGCAAGAATCACTCGGCGACGGGTCATTTTGCCGCTCATATGGCAAGGCATTTCCGTATCGTATTCATCTGTTGAGTCTCCGAGGAAGGTAAGGCTTGTAGCACGCTCAATGGCTTCTGCATGAGCATCGGTTCCATCGAACGGGATTTCGTAGATTTTACCCTCTTCAATTTCACCATCCATGACCCAAGTTCCATCCTTTTCTGTGAATGCAGGCAGCGGCTGGATAACATCAGACATGTGAGCGGAGGAGCGCTTTCGAAGTTCGTCAGCAATTTCGTTGAGAATGTTCTTGCACGCATTCGGTAGATCATCCATTGGTATGGGTTCCTTACCACCAGTTCTGCGAGCTGCGAAGGCAGTTCCTTGAGCAATATCGCGGGGGCCGACATCGAGTCTGAGAGGTACACCTTTGATTTCCCAATCGTAGTATTTCTGTCCTGCATGGATGTCACGAGAATCAACTTTGACGCGAAGTCCGCTCGCTCGGAGTGTTGTCGCCATTTCGTTGGCAACAGAGACCGTGTCAACGTCAGAATTTTTTCGAATCATTGGGCATATGACCACTTGGAAAGGTGCGACGGCTGGTGGCATAATGAGGCCGTTTTCGTCACCGTGCATTCCAACCACTGCACCAAGCAAGCGTTCAGACATACCGTAAGTGGTTTGATGACAGAATTGTTGCTTCGCTTCGAGATTCTCATAAGAGAGGTCGAATGCTTTGGCCCATTGGTCACGGTAATGGTGGCAAGAAGCAACTTGGAGCGTTCGTCCATTCGGCATTACAGCATCGATTCCAATGGTGTACCATGCCCCGGGGAACGTATCCCAAACAGGCCTCTTGGCTTTTATTATTGGTAAGCATAGATCGTGCATGATGTTGTTGACGATTTCTAAATCCTGTTGAATTTGACGTGAAGCATCCTCTTCGTCTTCATGTGCTGTATGCGCCTCAAAGAAATGGATTTCTCGAACTCGGATAAACGATCGTGTTTGTTTGGTTTCATAACGGAATGTGTTAACCATCTGATAGACTTTCAACGGCAAATCTTTGTGCGAACGAATCCATAGAGGGAACATCGTATACATTGCCGTTTCAGAAGTCGGTCGCAAAAACATAGGAATGTCGAGTTCGTTTTCACCCGCATGCTTAACCCAATAGACTTCTTTCTTGAAACCACCTTCTTCATCTTCATCACGCAAGTCATCGGGATCTACACCCTCTTCACGAGCTCTTTTCAGCCGTGCCACCAAAGCGTTTTCCTTTTCCAGAAGATTTTCAGGGATGAGTAACGGGAAGTTGACTTCCTCATGTTCAGTTCTCTCCATTTCGGCGTGTGTAAGGCTGTCGATGAGTTTCATGGTCTTCCAACCGTATGGACGCCATACATCCATTCCTTTGATTGGATATCGCTTGTCAACCAATTCAGCAGCTTCCACCATGAATGGATACCATTCAGTGAAGTTGTCAGCTTTCGAGGGAATTCCTCGCTTGGCCTTACCCGGTCCTTTGCCCATAAACAGGACTCGACACCCCTCGCTCATCAAGATGACGCATGAAGTGAGCCAAGAATTGAGTTCTCCACTCAACAACCGATTCTACAATTCCAAATGATTGGTCTCTGCATCACTTTTCGGGCGTGCCACGAAACCCAGCACTGCAGTTACAAACCAAGCGACCTCTAGAATGAAGAATGCCCATTCTTCTATCAGGTAGGCTCGAACGGCGAGTATTCCTGAACCGACGGCCATGAGCGTCAGATATGACGATGTCTTACTGTGAATAATATTTTGAGTTTCAAGGAAAAAAGCACACAATATGAGAAACATTCCAAGGAATGCAACCGTTTCCGAATTGAAACCAACTTCCATGACACCACCGGTCACTTTCGCATGGTGAGGACAAGAGCGCCAAAGAGTACCGCGACTGCTACGATATCAGGGATTCCGTAAATCCCCGCTTGTACAGGTTCAGACCAACCGTAGCCAGTGTCAATTTTGTAAATATCCATCAAGTTGATTCGTGTGTATCCTTCGGCCGGGCATAAGTCACCTGATTCACACATCGAGCCGACAACATATGACCAAACACCGAAGAGATTCAGAACAACGAAACCGAGGCCTGCCAGAACCAATCGCCGCATGGCACTGGACTTCTTTGAATCAGTGACTCCAGCAACGACCGCAATTTCAGCCACAGGCAGTGGTAGTGGAGTTGCTGGGGCAATATCACCAATCACTTCAATCAACATATCAGTAGGTGGAGCAACCTCAGTAACAGGGGCGACAGCAGCCATTTGATTTGGTTGAATGTCTCTTGGTTTCACTGGTGTTATTGGAGCGATTTTGATGCCATAAATCCTGTCTGCAAGGCTCACGAGAACAGGATCACCCGCAATTTCTTCAGGCGAAAAGTCACCTGCCAAGAGTTTCTTCAACAAGTCATTTGATGATGTCATCTCACGGCCTCCGTAAGTTATCGGGTGAAGCCTTCCTTCAAGAAGCCTCCTTCTCAATACGCTATGCGGAATCAGGCATTTCCAGCCTTTTCGACTTCTGCCCAGTCCTTCATGAATCCTTCAAGTCCGCGGTCTGTGAGTGGGTGCTTCATGAGTTGGCGGAATGTCTTTGCAGGCATTGTTGCGGTATGTGCTCCTAGTTGGATGCACTGCAGCACGTGAGTCGGGTGTCGAATGGAAGCCGCAAGGACCTTGGTCGTAATCGAGGGGTAATTGGCCCATGTGTCCATTATCTCAGCAATGAGAGTCATTCCGTCATGTCCGGTGTCATCAATTCGACCGATGAAAGGTGAGACGTATGTAGCGCCAGCCTTAGCAGCCATCAATGCCTGAGCCGCAGAAAAAATAAGCGTAACGTTGGTATCAATTCCTTCCTCGTTGAGAACCTTAGTTGCTGCCAGCCCTTCAGGAGTGCAAGGAATCTTGATAATGACATTTTCTGGGAGTTCTGCTTTCAATGCTCGGCCTTGAGTAATCATACCTTCTGTATCCATTGCGGTAACTTCCGCGGAAATAGGCCCATCGCATATCGATGCAATTTCAGCGACTACTTGCTTGAAGTCCCGACCACTTTTCTTAATCAGTGAGGGATTGGTTGTAACCCCATCAAGAATACCCCATGCGGCAATTTCACGAATTTCGTCTACGTCTGCTGTGTCAAGGAAGAACTCCATGATGCGAGGATGTGGTAGGCACTCTTTCAAGTATTTGCTGTGAGCATTTTCTCAGTTATTCGTAGTCGGTGTATTTCTTGGAATTCCCTTTTGCCTTCTCAATGGGGTACTTCGCTCGGTTCTTCTCTATTTTTGTGTGCATGATTTGTATCGGGTCGACGTCCAATACAGAACACAAGCGAAGGCAGTAGACCATGACATCGGCCAATTCATCACAGATCTGGACAGTGAGTTTGGGGTTTGAGCGAACTTCTTCTGCAGTTGGATTGCTCCACTGAATGGTTTCATTGAGTTCGCTCGCTTCTATTGCGACAGAGGCCATCAAGTTCTTGACGCTGTGGAACTGCTCCCAGTCCCTTTCTTTGGTAAATGAATCAACAGTTTCTATCGTTGAAGCAAGTGTATCTTCACCGGTCATGAGATGCACTCAGTGCATCTCGCTAATGTAACTTCAGCACTTTCACTTTCGTGAGATGGCCTTCTTAGCAGCTTCAACGATGTACTTGGCAGACAACTTCATCAGATCTAACATTTCGTCTGCTTGCCCAGATTCTCCGAATCGGTCAGGTACTCCGACCATTTCGAGAGGAGCAAACTTGTTTGCAACCAGGTGTTCAGCAACAGCGCTGCCTAATCCACCGATGACATTGTGGTCTTCAGCCGTCACAATTGCCCCGCATCGTTCAACCATCCGGTCAACGAGTTGACCATCGAGTGGCTTGAGCGTGTGCATGTCGATCACACTTGCATTGATGCCTTCTTGCATCAAAATGTCAGCTGCTTTGAGAGATTCGGAAACCAATACCCCGCATGCAATAATTGCAACGTCGTTACCATCCTTGAGTTCGATACCCTTACCGATTTGAATCGAGTCAGGGTCGACATCGTCGTACAAAACTGGAGTTTTATTCCGTGCAGTTCTCATGTAGGAGGGGGACTTTGTGCCGGCAAGCCTCGTGGTGAGAATACGCGTGCTTACATCATCACACGGATGAAGAACCGTTACGTTAGGAAGTGTTCGGAATACCGCCAAATCTTCGATTGACTGTGCCGATGAACCATCGGTTCCTGTGTGCGTTCCTCCGTGGCTTCCACAAAGGTGTACGGCCAGATTTGGGCGAGCAACGCCGTTTCTCATTTGTTCAAACGCACGCTCTGTGAAAATAGCAAATGTACTCGCAAACGGAATGTATCCTGATGCGGCCATACCTGCACCAACTAAGAGCATGTTTTGTTCTCCAATACCGCATGATACCGTTCTCTCCGGATGGGCTTTTCTAAAGTGCAAGGACTTTGTTGACTTACCCAAATCTGCTTCCAAAACAACCACCTTTGGGTTGTCGGCAAGGTCGAGCAATGCTTGGCCGTATCCGTCTCGTGTTGCTGCCATTCGTGTCATGCTTCCACCTCCCCAAGTTCAACCATGGCTTGATGGAATTGTTCATCGTTCGGTGCAGCACCATGGAAGGAGGGATTGTTTTCCATGTACGAAATACCCGCGCCTTTAACGGTATGAGCAATGAGAATTGAAGGTCCGTTGCAGTTCTCTGGAGCTTCAAGGAAGTCCAAACCTTCCATGACTTCGGTCATATCGTGTCCATCAATTTCCTTAACGTTCCATCCGAAGGCCTTCCACTTTGCAGGGATGTCAAACATACGCATTTGTTCTTCACAGAAATCATCGTTTTGGATACGGTTTCTGTCAAGAATTACTTTGAGGTTTCCGAGTTCATGGTGTGCTGCAGCCATAGCGGCTTCCCAAACACTACCTTCTTGCATTTCACCATCACCGATCATAACGAACGCTCTTCTATCGCTGGCATCGAGTCGAGCTGCTGTCGCACAACCCATGCCGAACGATAGGCCCATGCCCAGGGAACCTGCTGAAAAATCGACTCCAGGACACCATTTCATGTCGACGTGACCTTGGCAGACACCGCCAAGAACACGGTATGATTTGAGGTCCTCATGAGAGATGAATCCCATTTCAGCCAAGACAGCATACATTCCAGGAGAGGCGTGGCCCTTCGAGAGAATGAAGCGGTCACGGTCATCCCAATCTGGTTGCTCTGGGCGGATTCGCATACGAGTGGCATAAAGCGCAGCTATGAGGTCAATCTCGGAAAGAGAGCCTCCTGGATGACCTGCTTGCGCACGGTGAACCATTTTGACAATTTCAACACGACATTTTCGTGCCATTTCCTCTAAATCTGCTATCGACTTGGACATTGTTACACCCTCGTAATGTTGTGCCTTAGCGGGAGACCTTTGATGGTTTTCCTCCTTTTAGGATGGATGACAGTCGTGAAATCACTTCAAGTTCTTGAGTTTGAAAGCGTTAAACAGTTTCTGACAGGCGTCGAGTATGATTATTCTCGATTCGGTAATGAGATTTCCACCCTTCGGTAATGCTCGAGTAGCAAGCCAGATGAACACTGCAACGAACCATCCAAAGAACATCAATGAGAACAAGTCTCCAAGAGTCGTAACACTGAAGATTTCATCGAGTTTGATATCGCTAACAATAAGTAATGCGATGAACACTCCAAGCAATGATTCGCCAGCGATGAATCCTGCCCCAATGAGTACACCACGGTTCTCTACTTCTTTAGCAGCTTTTTTCGCTGCTGGAGACGGATTCGACTTAATTGAACCATCGATACGGATATAGGCCGAATTGAGGGCAAAATAAGAGATAATACCGCCGAGCATAATTGGTACTGAAAGGGCCAATGGGAGATAGATTCCGATTGCAACACTCATGACGGGCATTTTGAGAACGATAAGGACAACTGCAATGACAGCACCTAACAAGACCATCTCAATGTTGAGACCTCCACCAAATGCTCCTTGGACGATAGCTCCAATCAATTCGGCTTGCGGTGCAAAAAGCGCTTTATCGCATCCTGGGTCGGAAGGCAGCGGGTTCATTTCGCATGCAGTTTTAGAAATCCTGAATGCGTTGTGGAGCAGTTGCAACGTTGGCCCAATGATCACAGCGCCTGTAACAACACCAATAATTTCAGCAGTTTGTTGCCTCCACGGTGTTGCACCAACCATATGGCCTGTTTTGAGGTCCTGCATGACGTCTCCGGCAATTGCCGCAGATGAAGCCACAATTGCAGCGATGAGAAGTGTTGCTAACATCAGTTCGGTGGTTCCGAGACCGAGGAAAAAGTCACCAACAATCCAAACCAGTGCCACAGTGAAAAGTAAAGTAGCGATGGTCATTCCTGAAACTGGAGAGTTTGATGACCCGACAACTCCAGCGATATACCCTGCAACTGCTGCGAAGAAAAAGGCTACCACTCCAAGGAATAAAGCGCCTGCTAGAGCGAGAATCAGTGATCCGGTCGCCCACCAATAATAGAGGAAAGTGAGGACAATCAGTACTCCACAAAACATCAACACCTTGTCGAGTGAAAGGTCAATTTCAGTTCTCAAAAGTTTTTCAGAGGAATCGTCGTTCTTGACAAGTGCCTTTGATAGACCAGTGATGATTGTCTTACGCATCGACCAAAGCGTGTATACCCCGCCAACGACCATAGCACCTACTCCAACGTAACGTATTTGAGAGGCCCAGATAATACTGAAACTCGATACTAAATCAGGGGCAGGTGGCCACCCACGAATGAGTCCATACATTGGAACGAGTAATGCAAATCCAATGACACCTCCAAGGAAAATGAACGATGCAATACGAATGCCAACGATGTAGCCAACAGAAAGCAACGCAATCGAGAGATCCATTCCAGCGTACACGCGAGTTCCAATGAACTCCCAAGCAGCCTCGACCTTGTGATGTGTTACCTCGAAGCCTTTGACCATGAGGCCATAGATAGCACCTATTCCGAGTGCGTAAAGAATTGCCAAAGCCCCTTCTCCACCCTCTTCACCAGCAACCAATACTTCTCTGCATGCAACGCCTTCCGGATAAGGCAGAGCTTCCTCAACGATGAACAGTCGTCGCAGTGCAATGGTGAACATGGTGCCTAACAATCCTCCGAGTAAAGCAATAATCATCGTGTCAAGCCACTGAATTTCCGTCCAAATGCCGATTACAAGGAATGCAGGGACAGTGAAAATGATTCCCGCTGCAAGAGATTCACCTGCACTTGCCATTGTTTGGACGGCGTTATTTTCGAGGATTGAAACATCATTAAATGCCGTTCTTAGGATAATCATCGACATAACTGCTGCAGGAATACTTGCGGAAACTGTCATACCTGCATACAACCCCAGATAAGCATTGGCAGCAGTCATGAGAATCCCCAGAATAATTCCCACAACAACGACACGCAGTGTCAATTCTTTAGGGGACTCTGAGGCAGGGATGTATGGTTCTCCCAAAACGCTCATGCACCTTCGAGACAGATGCAGTTGTTCAAATCATCGCTTGTGTGGATAGGGAATACCACCATCATTATCATAAGTCCTCCATTGTACGAATAACTGCTTACGCACGTAAGTGGGGTGTTTTTGGTGAATACTTGGCATGATTTGAACTCGGATGAAATTATTCATACTCTCGACACCAACCAAGACGGCCTTTCGGATGCAGAGGTTCTCGAACGCCGAGAAAAATACGGTCGAAACAAACTAAAAGAACCCGAAAAAACTTCTGCGATTCTTCGGTTTCTCTCTCAATACAACGACCCTTTGAACTACTTGTTAATTGGTGCTGCACTCATCGCACTCGCCATTAAACCTGACCATCCAGGAGATGCAATTTTCATCTTCATCGTCCTCACAGCAAATGCTACATTTGGTTACTGGCAAGAGGGTCAAGCAGAACAGGCTATGGATGCTCTCAAACAGATGGCTGTTTCGACATGTGTGGTCATCAGAGAGGGAATTGAATGGTCAATTCCAACTCCCGACTTAGTCCCAGGCGATATTGTCAAACTCGAAGAAGGGTTGAATGTACCCGCTGATATTCGTGTCATCGAATCTTACCAGTGCAGAATCGATGAATCTTCTCTCACCGGTGAATCAAACAGCATTCTCAAATCAACGGATTCTTTACCTGCTACTACGCTCTTGGCTGATCGCAACAACATGGCTTACATGGGGACCTGTGTTTCGACTGGCCGAGCAATCGGCGTCGTTGTCGAAACAGGGATGCAGACTGAACTTGGACGAATTGCAAGCAATATCGTCGACACTGAAACTCCAAAAACTCCTTTGGAACTAAAACTCGAATCATTGGGGCGCTTCTTGGGATTCATTGCGTTGATTGTTGCAGTCCTTCTCGTGTCGATTGAACTCCTCATTGCTTACGGTTCAGCCAATGACAATCTTTGGGAAGTTGCGGTGGACCAATTTATTATCGCTATTGCCATTTTCGTCGCGATTGTTCCTGAAGGCTTGCCTATTATTCTCGTTATTACTTTGGCATTGGGAATGCGAAATATGGCCCGTCACAAAGCGATTATTCGCCGCATGAAGGCAGTGGAAACCCTCGGTTCGACCACAGTAATTTGTTCGGACAAAACGGGTACGCTCACGAAGAATCAAATGACGGTACGTCAATTTACATCGACCTATGGCACTTTTACTGTATCTGGTGAGGGCTTCAAGCCAGTTGGTAACCTCTCTCTGGATGGTACTGAAGTTACGGATGAAGGGATGGGCAAATTACAGAGTGACTTGGCATTCCGACTTTCTGCAGCATGCTTATCTTTGTGCCACAATTCCCAGATTTCGAAAGTCGATGGGCAGTGGCAGGCCATTGGCGATCCTACGGATTCAGCATGTGCGGTGTTAGGATGGAAAATTAACGGTGATGTGCGAAAGTTTTCACAGCGACATTCAAGAATTCACGAGTTCTTTTTCGACACAACCCGCAAGCGAATGTCGGTTATTCACGAGTATGAAGGTGAACGCTGGGTCTTTTCGAAGGGCGGCGCTGGTGGCTATGTTCCTTTGGTGGAATGGAAAGTTGTAGATGGGGAAATTGTCCCCATCTCTCAAGAAGACTTTGAAACAGCATCCAATGCGAACAAGGAAATGGCAAATCAAGCAATGAGAGTCCTCGCCCTCTGTGCTCGACGATTGGATGATGATGAGGATATCCATGATGTCAACGTTGTTGAATCCAGTTTCATATTCCTCGGACTTGTTGGAATTATGGACCCACCACGTTCGGAAGTCAAAGAAGCAATCGCAACATGCCAGAGAGCGGGAATTCGTGTCAAAATGATTACCGGCGATCAACAATATACTGCTGAAGCAATTGGTAAGGAACTTAACATCACCGAAGGTGGTATCGCTCCTGTAAACGGTGCATCTCTTGCTGCAATGAGCGATGAAGCACTCGCGGAAGCAGCATCCCAAGCCAGTATTTTCTCACGCGTAACTCCCGAACAAAAGATGCGTATCGTGTCAGGTCTACAGGAACGCGGTGAAATTGTCGCAATGACGGGCGATGGTGTGAACGATGCGCCAGCTCTCTCTCGTGCCAACATCGGAATCGCAATGGGGATTGCTGGAACAGATGTGGCGAAAGATGCAGCAGACATGGTTCTTCAAGACGATAACTTTGCGAACATTGTTCATGCTGTGGAAGAAGGACGCAAGATTTACCAAAACATTCGAAACTTTGTCCGCTACCAAGTTTCTACCAATGTAGCTGCGGTTGCATTGATTGTTCTCTCAACTCTCGTCCTGCCTTGGGAATTGCCGTTGACTGCAACCCAAATTTTGGTCATCAATATTCTCATGGATGGTCCACCTGCTGTTGCGTTAGGGGTGGAAAAGAAGCACGGTAACGTAATGGAACGTCCACCACGTCCAGTTAACGAAGGATTACCCAATTTCCGCGATGTTGCCCTCATTTTTTGGCTTGGAGCCATCATGGTTGCAGGCACATTAACGGTGTTCTATCTCGCTGGCGGCGGTCTTGATCCTTCTTCGTGTGACACAATTCCAATGACCGATGCAGCGACCTTTACTGGCTTCGATCTCGATGCTTGTCTTGCAGGTGATGCAGATGCAATGGCTGATGCCGAATCGTACGCATCTGAGAAATTTGCCTATGCTCAAACCATGACGTTCTCGGTGTTTATTCTCTACCAATTGTTTAACGTCATCAATTGCCGTTCGAGCCAAGACAGTGTTTTCACGCTCGGTTTGTTTTCAAACAAAGCGATTAATTTGGCAATACTCATATCGCTCGGACTCTTGCTGTTCTTCGTTCAACTTTCAAGTCTCACACTGCCGTTCGTGGGACTGGAGATTGGTGGTTTACTGCGTACTGTGACACTTGCAGCAACGGATTGGATGGTGATTGTTTGCGTAGCATCTACAGTTTTTATCATTGAAGAGTTTAGAAAGTTCATCGTTAATTCTCGTTATTTTGCGGTACAGTGAGCGAATCAAACCTATGGCCTTAACCACATCTTGAAAAACAGTTTGTGATAGCGACACATATGTCAGCATGGGAATCCTCTGTTCTCGATGCGGGTTCGAATCCTGAATGGAAGTCACTCTTGCCAAAACTTGTAGGGGATTTGGACACATGGAGCGAGAGAATGCAGCCTATTGCTGCTAAGGTTTCCAACGGAGAACGCCTCACGCTTGCCGATGGTATTGTTCTCTTTGAGCACCCCAACCTTTCTGAGGTTGGGCGACTGGCCAACTGTATCCGTTCCGCTCGATTTGGCTCTAACGCTTTCTTCAATTCAAATGTGCATGTCAATCAGACGAATATTTGCGTTCTCGCTTGCAAATTTTGTGCTTTCCGACGTTCAAAGAAAGCGAAGGATGCTTACGCATTGGATATCAATGCATACCTCGAAGACCTCGGCCAATACGCCGAACATGTCGACGAAGTACACTCTGTTGGTGGATTGCATCCTGACTGGGGTGTTGAACATTATGCGGAGCTTTTCAAGGCTTCACGTGAACGCTTCCCGCATGTATCCATCAAGGCCTTGACAGCTGTCGAAATAAAGCACCTTTCCCAACTCTCGAACATGAGTTACAAAGACACACTCCAACGCCTCAGAGATGCGGGCCTTGGTTCGCTCCCAGGAGGGGGAGCAGAAATCCTAGACGATGGTGTACGCGCGATTATTTGCAACGGAAAAGAAAGTTCATCCGAGTATCTTGAAATCCACAGGACCGCCCACGAACTCGGAATTCCAACCAATTGTACAATGCTATTTGGAACAATTGAAACTTTAGAACAGCGGTTAATGCACATGATTCAATTACGAGAAGTCAACGATGACACCTCCGGTTTCCAGTGTTTTGTCCCCTATCCGTTTCTTCCTGACCATACACGGCTTCCTGAAGCCCAACTTGCAACGGGTAGCGAAATTCTACGTACCATCGCCGTTTCCAGACTTATGCTGGACACAATCCCTCACATCAAAGCCTACAGGATGAACATCGGTGATGAACTCGCTGAGTTAGCCCTCCAATACGGTGCTGACGATATCGATGGGACTGTTCAGAAAGAATCGATTATGCATTTGGCAGGCTCGACAACTCCACTGGATCACGACCGTATTCGGCTGGCTCGTCTTATCACGGATGCTGGATGTGTACCTGTTCAAAGAAACACGACTTACGAAAGATTCGAAATCTTCGTTCCGCCGGAGCCAAAACCTCGTAGAGGGTTAAAAATGGCCAGCCCCTGAGGAAGAAAGATGGTTAAATCACATTGGATGCAAACGATGGGCAGAGTGGCCTTTCTCAATTGCGACCCACTCTTCTACGGTTTAGAATCTGATTGGAATATTCTTGCTGCTCCACCTGCATGGCTCACGGGCCATTTACTGCGTAAGGACTGCATTCTTGCACCCATACCGGCGGCGGACTACGCTCGCCATGCCGATGAACTGATTCTCCTTCCAGACATTGGAATATGCAGCCGAGGTGAAGTTGGTAGTGTTCTTGTCTTCGGAAATAAGCCTCTCGACCAGATGAAGTCGATTGCTTTACCAACCGATTCTGCGACTTCAGTTCAATTGTTGAAATATCTCTTGAAAAAGCGTAACTTAGAACCAGAGTTTGTTCTTATGGGCCCAGACCTCGAGGGAATGCTGAAACAATGCGAAGGGGCGCTCCTCATTGGTGACCGCGCTCTTGAAGGTGCCAAACTAGCTCCTGACACAGTACAGCTCGATTTAGGTCAAGACTGGTTGAAGTTCACTCAGAAACCTATGGTGTTTGGAGTTTTTGCTGCTCGGAAAGATACGCCAATTGAATCCCTCCGTCACGCACACGCCGTTCTCAACGACAATTTACATCATTTTGAACAAAGTGCTGAACAACGTCGGAGTGTAATTGAATGGGCAATGACTCACTCTCACCTCGACTATGAGCGATTGGACCGGTACTTTGGAGAGGTGTTCAATCGCATTGACAGTGAAAATCTTTCTGGGCTCAATGAATTCCTCACGGAGGCCTGTGGCCTAGAGTCTGGCGCCGAATTCGCCTGGTGATTAATCTTCATCATCGTGAACGTCATTCTTTCCTGAATAGGCGACCACTCTTCTGGTCTTGACCTTATTAGGGGTTGGTGTTTCTTTAACCACCTTTTTCTTTGAAGCAGTTTTCCTCTTCGGAGGATTATCAGATGTTATCACACTGCTGTCCAGACGTCTACGCTTGACCTTCGTAATCGGGCCATCCCTCGTTGCGACTTTTTGAACAGCCTTTCTACGGGCTTTGACAGGTTTGGGCTCAGACTTTTCGCGTGGTTCCACAGCAGGCGCGTGAGCCTCCTCATTGTCGTTCTCTTCACTGTTATCGTTCTCTGTATGGCGGGTCTCATCAAGCCCTTCGTCGTAATCCGATTCATCCTGGCTGCGTTCATCGAACTCTACTTCATCCTCGCCGTCCATGTCGAGTTCTAAATCCATTGCATTCTTGGTTCGCATGAGAACCACAAAGGCTCCTGCAAGCAAGAGAATTACCGGGGCGAAGAAAATTGGATTGTCGATAAATCCTTCAATCACTTTGGTACCAATACTCGGTTCTTCTTTGACCACTTCCTCCAATGTGACGCTCAATTCACCTTCGCTTACCCACCAAGGAGAATAATAGAATTCCTTCGATGCAGAAGAATATGCAGTCACATCGATTGGGTGGAGTTCAGCATGTTGAGCCAATGAGGCATCTGTCGCCTTAGGCTGAGATCTAATGTTAAACTCAAGCGGGTATGTTACCGTATCACTGAGGTTAAAGAAAATCGTGTAGGTAATCGCAATGTGAGTTTTTTGGTCACTAACTGCAGTGAACGCCATTCCTCGTTCAACGCTGCATTCAACACGTGCATCAGTAAGTTGACCCGATGACATTTGTATGGCGTCCTTCCATGAACTCGTGTAGTGGTTTTGATTCATATTTTTACATGTTGCATCGGCAAAGAGTTCAGCTTCTTCTTCGCTCAACTGCGTATCCGTGACAATTGAACGCCGAGACAGGTTACGCAATGCTGAGGAGAGTTGAATGTCGAGGGTAAATGTGTCATCAAGGACCAATCCAGTAGAATTAAACTGAAGCGAAACCTTCCGTATGGTCTCTACATCTGGATTTTTGCTGCATGCTTGAGTGAACGTTTCACAATTGTTATCTCGGCTGTCGGGGATTGCATCACCGTCATCATCATCATCGAACTCATCCGGAAGTTCATCTCCGTCCAAATCAGCACCGCTTTCACCCTGGCCCACCGCTGCATTCGGGGCGCCATAAACGGCAATGTGCCCTGTATCAGTCGCTACATAGGCCATCTGGCGTGTGCCAAATTGGTTCTCAACGATATCAAAATTCATGGCCTGGTGGGCGAGATAAATCGATACTACATCGTTGAGTGATGTGGAATCCACAGTGAGAATTCGCTGTGAACTACCAGTTTCGAGGAGGTGGATTTGGTTGTTGTTTACTGACCATAGTAACTGCGAACCCCCCTCGAAATTTCTTTCTGCTATTGCTCCACCCGAAAATGACCAGAGTGCCATTTGCCCTTGTTCGGTGAATACAGCAAGTTGTTCGTCGACTGAATCAAAGTCACAACTTAGAACTTTTGAGTCGTGATCCCATTGCTTGCCAGTTGGATTTCCATCCAGCGTCCACATGACGACACGACCACTTTCATCGCCGGTCAAAATGTAACTCCCGAGAGATGAAAAGTCCACGCATGTCACCTTCGTATTGTGCTCTCCGTTAAGCGTTCGTTCGATTTGCATATCTGATGTGCGCAGGAGGTTAATTCCATTGTTGGCGTTCGGGACAGCGATTAGATTTCCATCAGGCGACCAATCGATACTCTCTGAACGCGAATTGGAACCACTCTTTTTCGATGTCAGCGTCATCGATTCGACATCAATAATTTGGATTGTATCGGTATCTGTAACGGAGCCGGACTTTGCAAATGCAATCTTAGAGCCATCAGGGGAGAACTTGATATCCAAAACATCGCCGTCAACGACAAAGGATTCAATCAGTTCTAAGTTTGTCCTGTTATGAATTGCTACCAATCCATCATACCCACTGGCAATATAGGTTTCATCAGGGTTGATGTCGACCGTACGCGATTCCTCAGCGTTATCTGTAACAGTCACATCGACATAGGCAATATCTGAATATTGACCTGCTACCATTGACACTGAGCTCGCTAAGAACACTGCTAAGCAAAGTAGCGTCTGTATTCTCAATCGTCGAGAGTCCATGGCCGTCGTTATCCTCCAGTCCCCTCTAAGGTTTGAATACTTCGTATTCGGTGTTTCATTTTTGTATTCAAATCATGCGGTTGGTTCATCAAGGTCGCGACGGTGGGAACACCATGGTGGCAGAGTTACCTCTTGATGAAAACGGAAACAAGATAGTGCGGATTGGCCATTCACCAGACCCTGATGACGCCTTCATGTTTCACGCCATGACGACTGGGGCTTTTCCAACACCAGGCTACAACTTTGTTCACGAATTACAGGACATTGAAACCCTCAACCACAGAGCAATGAACTGTGAATTGGAAGTATCTGCGGTCTCCATTCACGCTTTCCCTGAGATTTCCAACGACTATGCACTCATGAACTGTGGTGCATCTATGGGCGAAGGATACGGCCCCATGGTCGTCTCTCTTGCTGGCGCATCTACTGAAGAAGTTCGGTCCTCGACCATCGCAGTACCTGGTTTGAAAACCAGTGCATACCTTGGTCTTCGACTTGCATGGGGCGACTGCGATATTGCTGTTGTACCGTTTGACGAGATTATCCCACGTGTTCTCGATGGTACATACAAGAGCGGACTTATAATTCACGAAGGTCAACTTACCTATGTCGATCACAACCTAAAAGTCCATGTTGACCTTGGCGTGTGGTGGAATGAACGTACCGATGGATGGCCTATGCCATTGGGTGGAAATGTCGTACGACGTGATCTCGGGCAGCAAGTGATGGAAGACATAACCAAATACACCAAGATGAGCATTGAATTTGCTCTTCAATCTCCAGATGAGGCACTTGAGTTTGCTAAAAAGTGGGGACGGGGTATTGACGATGATACTAACCGCGAATTCGTTGGCATGTATGTGAACGAGCGCACCATTGACTACGAGAGCGAAGGCAGAGCCTCCGTACGCCAATTCATCCGTGAAGGACAAGAAATCGGAATGATTCAGATGGATTTTGATACTTCCACTATGGCCTTCATTGGCGCAAACGAGTGATCGAAATGGCCGTCGAAAAGCGTATGCCGGGCGTTAGCCAATACGGCTCAGTTGACCCCGCACCTGCAGAATTCAAAGGCGATGTCACCTCTTGGGCCGAAACACTGTGCGACGAATCCCTTCCCATGTTTCAAAGAATGCGGAGCGTTTTTTCTTTGAGAAACCTCGGAACGGACAATGCTTGTTTGGCCCTTTGCGCCGGGTTTTCAGCATCAAGTGCACTACTACGCCACGAATTGGCATATGTTTTGGGGCAAATGCAGAACGATACAGCACTCCCTGCTCTTATTGAACGATTGAGTGATGCGGAAGAACATATCATGGTTCGACATGAAGCTGCCGAGGCTCTTGGCGCTATCGGCAACTTAGAAGCAAAACCTGTTCTCGAAGAATTTCTACATGATGAAAATCCAGAAGTTGCAGAATCTTGTGAAGTCGCTCTCGACCTATTGAATTGGTGCGCCACCAGTGAATGGGAAGAAGCAGAATGGTGACCAATATGAACCTCAAGTTCAAAGACTCAGTGCTCTTCCGCTAATCAAGAGGGATTCTATGCCACACGACCATATCACACTCGCACAAGCCCCTAACGGTGAAATTGGACCGCGCTGTGACTCTTGCGGTGTCCGTCTCACCTTTGGCAACGCAATGGTTGTCGACAAGTACTATTTGTGCTGGGATCATTATGTGGAAGCAACTGGCGCAGACACATCGACGACTGTTGGAGAAGCAGAAGAGCGATTCTGGATGACAGAATGATTCGTCTTGTTCAATAACCCTCACTTCCTCGGCATTGATGGGGTATTCTATGGCAGCAGGTTGGGCAAGATTTGCACACCGCTTCGGCACATACTATCGTAGTTCTGAATTCTGGACTCCCCCTCGATTAAAAACAAGGGAATGGATGTTTATTCCATTTGGTGGTGCACCGCCAATTCGTCACAAAGGATTCAGCGACATGAATGCAGTGCGTCAATTCATTACGGAACGTTCAATGCATTCCTGCTTCTATTCAACTGCCTACTGGGAGCGTCCTTTTGAAATGAAAATGTCTGACAAGAACTGGCTTGGTGCTGACCTCATTTTTGATTTAGATGGAGATCACCTACCCGGTGTTACAGACCGTGATTTCCCTGGCATGATACAAGTTATTCAAGAACAGGCATGGTCGCTTTGGAATGATTTCTTAGAGCCCGAATTTGGCTTTGATGAAAAGTACCTACAGGTGACATTTTCGGGGCATAGAGGATTCCACCTGCATTATCGTGACCCCTCACTGTTCCACCTTGATTCTGAGGCTCGTAGAGAAATGGTTTCCTATATCCGAGGTGAAGGAGTAGATGTCAAGGGCGGATTAGCGCGTTATCACGACTTGACATCGGACGGTTGGACTCGACGCATACGCGAAGGAATGGGCGACATGATCGATAAACTTCGCATGATTGCTCGTAAAGAGCAGGGATTCAGTGGAGAACTTGAATCCTTACACCAAGGACTCCTCTCGCAATCGCAACGTGAAGGTAGAACATCCACGAAGGGCAAGGGCTCGATTCAGAGTTTAGCTCAAGTTGTCAACCATGATGCACGTGCTGAACGGTTACGAAACGGCAGTTTCGGTGTACTTGAAAAATATGAAGGTTTGTTCTTGGATTTGTTAAAGACTGATTCATCTGTAGTTCTGGGTTCAGCTGGTGAGACAGATGAGGTCGTAACTATCGATGTTCGTCGACAAATACGCTGGCCAACTTCTCTTCACGGAAAATCGGGAATGCGAGTGAGTGAATTCCCGCTTGAGCGACTTGACCCAGACGGTTCAAACAGATATTCTGCTTTGCATGAAGCATTGGCACTCAGCACACAAGACATGCTTGAAGTCGAAATGGTCGTGGATGATTCAATATGCCAATTTGGCGACCAAGTATTCGATAAACAGACTGGCGAACGGTTTGAGATTCATGAAGCAGGGGCAACTTTCTTGATTTTGAAAGGATGGGCCAAGATTGTTTCCTGAATCTGGTGCTGAGGTACGAACTCAGGTCGACTTGTGCAGATTAAGTGGTAAGGTTCAAGACTCCACCCGCATCCAACGGGTTAGAGGTGAACCGGATGGGTCTACGCAAAGGCAAGAAAAAAAATGCTCAAAACCCACCAACGCCGGCTCTACCATTGCCTCCACTCCCCGGTATGCCATTACCTCCAGGTGGAATGCCTCTCCCAGATGCCCCCGTACCCCAGCCACTTCCTGAAGCCCCAATCCCTGCTCCACTCCCTGCAGCACCTATGCCGGAGCCAGCATCGGTTCAACCCGCCCAATCTTCATCCAGCGAATATGGGGATATGTGGGCAAAGCGCTCAGATAAACCGCTCCAACAGATTTACGGTCACATTGACCGACTCAGCAAGAAAGATACTGGATCTCTTTTAGATCGCTATGCAGACCGTTTCGGTCACTCTCTCGACCGAGAGATTGTTGTCTTGCGTAAGAAAGACCGTGAAGCGAAATTGTCTGAAATCCGCGACGCTCCTGTAGTGGAACTGATTGAAGAAGACGAAGACGACCTTCTCACTCAACTTTCGGCAATCGAAGATGAGTTGCGCACACTCCGCCCAGAATATCAAGCTGCAAAGGCTTCGGGCGATTCTGCCATTCTCTCTCAACTACGTCCGATTCTTGAATCTCTCATGACCGAACGTAAAACCCTCAAAAGCATGATTGAAGGTACGGACTCTGCTCCAACTGTCGCTCAAGAAGCCGATGTGCAAGAAGAGTCTGGTGAAGATGTTTTCATCAACTTCGTAGCTATTGTCGATGACTTGCTCGGCTCTGCTCTACCAGATGAAATTGTATCTGACTTCATTGCGAGCGCTGATTTTGCGATTTACCAACAAGTTGGCGAAGACCCAGCCGCTGCTGACGACAACCTTCGTTCGCAATTTGTTTCAATTGTCGATGCTCAACTTGGTAACATGGAGCAAGATTCAATCAATTCGTTTGTTGCATCGCCTGAATTTGAAGTTTACAGTTCAGTTGCAACTCTCTATCAGTCGGGTACCGGCGATGAACAGTAAGGATGTGAAAAAATGGGATTACTCGATAAGGCAGGCGATGTTGGTTCAGCTAAGAAACCAGTGGCAAAAGCAGTACCAAAAGCAAAGCCAGTGGCAAAGGCAGTACCTAAAGCAAAGGCAGTCGCTAAGGCCAAGGCTGTAACCCCAGCCCCTGTTGCAACTCAAGTGGCTGCTCCTGCTGCAGTGGTTGTCGAAAAAGCTCGGCCACAAGGTTTGCCTGAGAATTTTGAGATTGCTTCCGCAAACGCTCGACGAATCGCTTGGTTTACGAATTTCGTGGTGAATCTCGGCCCAATTTTCGCATTCTTGTTTTCTGTAACTATTCTTGATGCATTCACGACCATTTTCGCGCTTGTTGCACTCATTGCTTTGCTGCTCAACTTGATTGTCGTCCCAGTCATGTCCGGTCGCACACTCGGTAACTTCGTGTCTCGTACGAAAAACGTCAACTCCTCTGGAAACAAGCCAATCTTCTTGCATGCTCTTCTCGTATATTCAACCGGGATCTTTGCATTGATGGGTCTCATATTCCTCATGGTCAATGTGCAGACGGTAATGAATTCTAAAGGTTCAGAACAGATCTGGGCATCGATTTGGTCCATTCTTGGCGTTGTATTCATAGTACTCTTTTTCGTAAATATGACGTTCAAAAACAGCAGTGCACTCAAACAAGGATTGTACGATACACTTTTTGGTGCTTATCTCGTAAAGCACGTCCCTGTAGCTGGTGAGGAATCATCTGGAATTATTGCTAAACTCGAAAGTATGGGTACATACGGCGACCGATATTCAAAGCGTCAAGCAGAGAAGAAAGTCAAGCGAGAAGAGAAGGCAAAGGCCGCTGAGGAAGAACAAGCCCTTCTCGCAGAATCTGCTGGTACGGGAGATGAAGAATCTGATGTCAAATCAGATGAATCTGCTTCCAAGTCTGATTCAGAACCGGAAGACAAATCTGAGTGAATTGTCGGTGTTTGAATGACTTTCCGCGAATGGAAATGGTTACGTACTCTGCTTTGGCTAAGTCTATTCGTTGCTTCAACAGTGCTACTTGTAACGGCAGATTTGGGCATTTTTTGGTTCTGGACAGTTCTCGTTTTGAGTGGCGTTTGCTTGTATAATTCTTACCTTGAATTTATGGTGACTGCTATTTTCATCAGCCCACTGAAGCCCAAAAAATCGGCAATTGGGGAACAATGGAGTTCACATTATGGTTTTCATAAAGACATAAAAACTCACATCCAAGTTCACTCAACGAACCCAGTTCAACCACTGGTTATCTTTGTTCATGGTTGGCGCAGTACATCCGCATCCGTTTCCGACCGCGCAATGTGGTTTGTAGAGAAGAATTGGAATGCAATGCTACTCGAATTACCAGGTCATGGCCAATCCTCACCAATTCATCGATGGAATGCAATTACCTCAGCAGAGCATGTTGAGTACCATCTTCGAAATCTCTCTGAATACATTTCAGTTTCCAATGACACTCCGATATTCCTTTACGGCCACAGTATGGGTGGTTACTTGTGTTCACGCATTTCAAGTCAACAATCCAAGCCACTCGGCTTCAACATCACAGGTGTTGTTTTGGAATCTCCACTCATGCTGTACTCGTACATCTTAGAAGAGATATGCCACAAATTCCGCATTCCACAATTTTTGCGTCCTATGCACCTCAGACGGTTGTATAGGGATGTGAAAATGATGCACCCTGAGATTGAACCTTCGGATTCGCTAAAACAGTTTGATGTCCCTCAGTGGGGGCTACCCGATGCACCAACATTGTGCCTTCAATCAATGAACGACAATCGCCTCGGGAGGGCACATTACGATGCACTTGTGTTGCACGGGGGCAAGGAACACCATCTCACCCACCATCTTATCGAAAGTCTACCGCATTCTGGTGCTCGAACCAATGAAGACCGAGAACAACTGTTAAGCGACTGGCTGAACAATTTCGATTCACTCTTGCTCTGAGTGATCTGCCTTCTCGCGTGCCAATTTCCGCATGTCGTCAACAACATCCAGTTCGTCCACAATTTCTTCACCGAGGAGTGTTTCAAGAACATCTTCCATGGTAACAATTCCTGCAGTCCCGCCAAATTCATCACGGACGAGGGCGAACTGTTGTCGTTCCTCAAGGAACATTTCGAGTGCTTCATCGACGTTAGCAGTCGTTTTCAGAGAGATTACAGGCTTCTTGAATTCACTCATTGGCGAGTCCCACTCATCACGGCTTGCTGCCATCAATATCTCAGAGCGAATGACGATACCGGACGAGTCATCAATTGTATCGTCAAAAACAGGAATCCTCGAAACTCGGATTATTTTATGCTCATCAAGGATTTCTTTTACGGTGCTGGTTGATTGGAAGGAAGTCATAACGACCCGGGGGGTCATGATGTCAACGACTTTGATGTCTCGAAGTTTCAAAAGGTTGTGAATAACCTTTTCTTCATCTTCCTCAATAATTCCTTCCTCACCGCCCAAATCAGCAAGAGCGGCTACATCATCACGAGTGACAAGTGTGTGGTCGCCTTTAGGCAAAATCGCCTTGAGCATCTGAATTGGAATGATGAGTACGATAAGCAAACGAACGATTATTGCTAGCAGTTTGCCGGTTAACGGTGCGAGCTGTTTCCAATATGCCGTTCCGAGAGTCTTTGGAATAATTTCGGAAAGAAACAAAACAGCAATAGTAAGGATGATTGAAGCGATGGTCAATGCACCTTCACCCCAAATCGATTGGACTTCTGAACCGACACCTGCAGCACCCATCGTGTGTGCAATTGTGTTGAGCGTCAAGATCGCCGTGAGGGGTTTTACTGCATCGTCTTCTTTGAGGTTCGACCATACTACTCCATTTTTATCGCCATCCTTTTCGAGGACTGCGATGTATGTATGCGGGATTGAGAGAACCACTGCTTCAAGGATTGAACACAGGAAGGAGACTCCGAGTGCTATTGATGCGTAAACGATGAGAGTGGTCATTGCCATTTGGGGTCTGTGCTCCTAGCGGGTGCCTATCTCAAGCACAGGCAAGGGGTTATTGAAATGTACCATGTGCGAACCTGTTGAGAGTGTAAACGCATTTCTGCGAACATAGATAGGGGTGAAAGTCAAGAGCAATGTGTTGTTCCGAAGGGTTGAGGGGCATTATGTCGGGTGAACACGTACTGATTTGTGTGGCTTGGCCGTATGCAAATGGCCCCCTACATCTTGGGCATGTTGCAGGGTGCTACCTTCCCCCTGATATTCAATCTCGATTTGAACGTGCACGAGGTAATCGCGTGCTCATGGTATCTGGCTCTGATGAGCATGGGACGCCAATTACGGTTTCTGCAGAACAGGACGGAATCACACCCCAAGATGTGGTCGATAAATATCATGCCATCAATTCGAAAGCACTGCTTGAACTTGGCTGCACATGGGAACCTAATGTTGACCCACGGGGCATTGAATATGGCGGGGCTTTGTTTAACAGAACATCTGATCCTCGACATAAAAAAATGGTTCAAGATAATTTCATCCAATTGATGGATGCCGGACTGTTTGAAACCAAAACCATGAAACAATTCTATGAGAAAAATCCGGATGGAGCCACGGGCGGACGATTTCTACCCGACCGTTACATCGAAGGAACCTGCCCCTCATGCAACGAAGAGGGTGCCCGCGGCGACCAATGCGATGCTTGCGGCGCTACATATGAAGCAATTGAATTGAAGAATCCTGTATCAAAAATGAATCCGGAAGCAGATATCGAAATTCGCGATACCGATCACATGTTCTACCGTCTCGATTTCTTTCAAGAGGTGCTTGAACAACACGCAAATGAGCAGCACTCTGTATGGAAGTCAAACGTGCGAGCAATGACCAAACAATGGCTCGATATGGGGCTACGTCCTCGAGCAGTAACCCGCGATTTGTCGTGGGGCATCCCACTCCCGCTTGAAGACGCAGAATGGGAAGGAAAGTGCGTGTATGTTTGGTTTGAAGCTGTTCAAGGGTACTCGACATGCGCTCGTATTTGGGCTCAAGATTTTGCTACAGAACATGAACTAGGTTCAGATGCGTGGAGAAAATGGTGGTGTGTAGATGAAAATGGTGAATCACCTCGGCACCTCTACTTCCTCGGAAAAGACAACATTCCTTTCCACACCGTCATATGGCCTGCACTGATCATGGGTCTCAACCATGCTAAGAATGGAAAAACGTTGAACGATGCCGCTCAACTTCCTGGCCCTGGTGATTTGGCACTGGAATCAAATGTCCCTGCAATGGAATATCTGATGCTTGCCGGCGGTCAGTTTTCAAAATCCCGCAAGCATGCAGTTTGGCTCCCATCGTTCTTGGATAGGTTTGACCCGGACACACTTCGATACTATCTCGGCATTAATATGCCGGAAAACCATGATACAGATTTTAACTGGCCTGACTTTGTCGAAAAAATCAACAGTGAACTTATTGCAGCCTACGGTAATTTTGTACACCGCGTTCTTACTCTGGGTGCACGTCTTGAAATGACTGCTCAAGGCCCATTTTCTCCATTCGATGACCTCTCTACCACCTACGATGTGCAGGAGAAATTAGAATCGCTGCACGAACAAATCACCGAATCTCTTCACAGACATAGGTACAAAGAAGCATTGCGATTTGCAATGAACGCAGCTCAAACCGGTAACCAAATGCTTCAATCTGCCACTCCATGGAAATATTTGACAACGGAAGGTAATGAAGAGTACATTGCTTTGCGAAATACTTCCCTATCCCGACTGGCCTTTGGATGGCGGATTTCCCGTTACTTGGCAATCGTCATGCAACCCTTCTTGCCGTTCAGTTCAGCTAAACTCTGGAAGGCACTCGGACAAGAAGGGGAAGTTACTGACGTTCACTGGGACTCAGCGATTGACTGGTCAGTTCCAATGTCATGGACTAATGCAACCCCTGAGCCGTTGTTTAAGCGGCTAGATTTGGAAGAAATACTGGCTTCCGAACAATCTCTCGCCGATTCAAAAGAATCGGCAGAACAGCCCGGCCACAGCGTGAAAGGTGGCAAAAAATCGAAAAAGAAACCCAAAGGGGAGAACGATATGACAGATGCACCAGAAGGAACCACATACCTCAATTTTGAAACATTCATGGAAGTCGACCTACGCGTAGGAAAGATTTCGGCAGTTGAAGATCACCCAAACGCTGACAGACTTTTTGTCGTGACTCTTGAAGACGGTACTGAAGAAGGCCGAACGATTTGCGCTGGCCTCAAAGAGTTCTATACTCCTGAGCAAATGGTTGGTAAAACTGTTGTTTTTGTTGCTAACCTCAAACCAAGACCACTCCGAGGTGTGACCTCCGAAGGAATGATGTTGGCAGCAGACGATGGCGAAGGCAATGTCAAACTCGTTACCGTAGATGGCGAAATTTCAACTGGATCCCAAGTACGCTAATCAATTGGACATCCGTTCGTGAACGGCATGCATGATGCCTCGTGACACTTCACTGCACTTTGATCGTAGCAGCGGGCATTGAATTCTCATTTCTTCGCCCATCTCTAAGGGTAACGACTGCAGATTGATTTCGACATTGAACAAAGCACCTTTGACAGCAGCACTCGCCAACAATGATGCAACGCCGACATCTGATACTGCGTTAGCATTGCCATTTCTTGCAAGTGCTTCTTGACATGACAACAATTCCATTCCGAGAAGTACAGTTTCATACGGTATTTGTGCAGCGAGAAGGGTGTTGTTTCGTATAGCTTCCCGGCGCTCATTTTTTTCGTTTTCCGTTGATTTGGCCATTCGGAAAGACCCCATCACGCCATCGAACGCTTCACTGTCAAGTTGTGCTAATTCTCCGGCTCGGTGAAAAATTTTGTCCACAATGAGTTGAGCGTCTTGTGCAGCCACCCAACCTTCGTTCCATTTCTCGTTTCCAAGTGTAAGATGAGCCACCATTTGCGTCAACGCAGATGACTGACCCAGAGCGACTGCAGCGGCAGTTCCCCCGCCTGGTGTTGGTTCATTCGATGCCAAAGCTTCTTGGAAATCCCGTAAACTCATGTCCATCCAGTTCATTGTGCCACCGCCTTTGAAACAGCCCATTCAATGATACGTTCATTGGCAATGAATTCGTCAAGTTGACTTAATCCTAAACCTTCAATCGCAGCCTTGACCAATTCTTCATCGTCGCTTACACCTTCAGGCGCATACCATCGTCCTGATTCCAGCATTGCTTGCAACGGAACAAGCCCCACCAATTCACTGCCTGGAGCTTGGATGCCATGATCGCTAGCCAAAGTTTTGCATGCTTCATAGGCCACATGCATCGGGCATTTCTCAACATCACGTAGGTTCATTGACACTTGACTAATACCGTGTGATTCGAGTGTGACACCCATTCCTTGAACCAGAGTTAACATCCCGGGTACACGCATTTTACGACCATCGATGTTCTTAATGAGTCTGCCAGAACTGCGTACAAGCGAACCAATTTTTTTAGCGACCGACGCATCCTTCTCATCTATATTGACGTTGTATGCCACCAAGATTCCTCGTGAACCAATTGTAATTGCCCCTGATTTCGATATTCGTTCATTCCACTCTTTTGGTCCAAAATCAGGATACCTCGTCGAATCGAGATGATCTGTTTGCCCATCGCTCATTCGAGCCTGTAAGCCTTCATATTGTCCCTTTCGAATCGTTGATAGCAATTTTTTGTCATCATGCAACGCTGCTTCTCCATACAAATAAGTCGGGACATTGCACTTTTCAGCCACTTTTTCTGCTAGGCGCATTGCCATTGATGAACATTGCTCCATGGTGACTCCGCGCAGAGGTATAAACGGACACACATCGACTGAACCTAAACGGGGATGCTCACCGTGATGTAGGCGCATGTCAATTTCGTCAATTGCTTTAGAAATGAGAATGAACGCAGCCTTTTCGACAGATTCTGGTCTGCCTGCGATTGTGATTACGGTTCGGTTGTAGTCCGCGTCAGGCTCGATTCCAAGTACAGCACACCCCGGAATCCCAGCAATTGAGTCGGTAATGCGTTCGATTTTCTCGATGTCACGGCCCTCGGAGATGTTTGGCACACACTCGACAATGGATTCCATGCTTGCCTGCCTGCACCGGAGGACTTTGAATGTTAACGCTCATACACACGTATTTCATCCGTAAAGTGCGTCTGGAGATGAAGTGATGCCACTTGTAGACTTCTTGACCATGATTCGTTCAACGGCTTCCATCATGTCGGTTTGAGAGATTTTATTTCGCTTGTCGCGTATTGCAATCATACCTGCTTCCACGCATGTTGCCTTAATTTCGGCCCCTGAGAAACCTTCGGTTTTTTCTACGAGAGTTTTCATCTGGAGGCGAGAGGTTGACATTTTCGACGTGTGGAGTGCAAGCATTGCTTTGCGCCCCTTAGGGTCTGGCAATGGTATGGTTACAATTCTATCAAAACGCCCAGGTCGCAAAAGCGCGTCATCAAGTATGTCCGGGCGGTTCGTTGCAGCAATGATTTTGACGTTTTCAAGCGCATCAAACCCGTCAAGTTCGGCGAGTAGTTGCATGAGAGTCCGTTGTACTTCCCGGTCACCGCTTGTTGAACCGTCGAGACGCTTTGCTCCAATTGCGTCAATTTCATCCAAGAAAATAATGGATGGTGATTTTTCTTTCGCCAGCGAGAAAAGCTCTCGAACCATACGTCCACCTTCGCCAATGTACTTTTGAGCCAGTTCACTGCCGACCATTCGGATAAATGTGGCCTCAGTTTGGTTTGCAACAGCCTTTGCGAGGAGTGTTTTTCCACAGCCTGGTGGACCTACAAGCAGAATGCCCTTTGGTGGGATAATGCCGACTTTCTCAAACAATTCCGGCTCTAATAATGGAAGTTCAATTGCTTCTCGAACCGTCGTTATCTGTTCATCAAGACCGGCAACTGAATTGTAGGTAATATCGGGTTTCTCAACCATTTCTGCACCACTCACCATCGGATCCCATGCTTCATGCAGTACTTCTATCACTGCGAGCGTATCTTGGTTCAGCGCTACTCGAGTTCCGGGTTTGAGTTTCTTTGGTTCGAGTCTTTGGTTAAGGGCCACTTGGAACACAGTCCCGTTCGAAGAGCGAACAATGGCTGTGCGCTCGTCGAGAACATCTTGCAAGTGCCCAATGATAAGAGGAGGCGTTTTGAGTAAGCGCACTTCATCATCGAGTCTCGTCGCTCGCTTTTTGAGCGTTCGAATCTCTGTTTCAAGATAGGAACGTTCGTTGATTAGATTCTGTGAATCTTCAAGTAATTTCTGATAGTCTTCCTCGAGTTTCTTTAGTTCGTCTTCAGATTGTTTGGAACGGGGCGTGCCGCTCTTCTCTGCCTCGGAACTCATAGGAATCAAACCTTCGTCGTGGCTACAGTTTGTTAAGTCGTCGCTTCAAACTATTGCGTCAATATGTTCCGAAGCCTTCAAAGACAGTCAACATAACCAACATTTGGGTGAGTTCATGGCAGACTGTGAGTTATGTGGAGCAATGAAAGTCGGAGTACGACATGTCAAAATGGGTAAGGCAGAGGTTGCTGCATGCGCTCGATGCACCGAGAAAATGAACCTCGGCCCGAAAGAAACCGCTCCAGGTCTTGCCCGAGCACAGAGCATGCACGCTCGTCCTGCTCACCAGACTGGCTATGCTGCTAAAGGCAAGAAAGGCAAGGATATCATGCTCAAGGCCGAAAAAGAACTGGTTGATGATTTTGCTCAACGAATTATGAATGCCCGCAAATCCAAAGGATGGAATCAACCGACTCTTGGCAAGCGAATGGCAGAAACCGTGAACATCGTCAAATCCACTGAAAGTGGTAAGCGGCCTACTGATTCAGTATTGAAAAAATTTGAACGAGTCCTCTCTATCACTCTGTTTGAAGCACCGACTTCTAAGAGCATACAACGTGTAGACAGTTCAAGTTCTCGAGGAATGACCTTGGGTGATTACCTTGACGACCTCAGGTGATGCAGTGTCAGATGTATCTGTTCATGCTGTTTGGCTGGCTCAGGACGACCCGAAAAAAAACACTGCAGTTCTTGCATCAAAGCGTGGAAACTTGAAACTACATAAACGAATAAATACGCTTCCGAAAAGAGGAATCATTCTTGAGCCTCTTTGTGGAAAGGTGTTTGGTCCCGAAGACCATGCATTGATCATCAACGGGGGCTCTTTGGTTGGCCTTGACTGCAGTTGGGCACACATTGAAGAAAGCGTCGCACAGGTTATGAGAAGAACACGCCTCCAGCCACGTATGCTACCGCTCCTCTTGGCCGCAAACCCAGTCAATTGGGGGAAACCAGGACGACTTACTACTGCCGAAGCACTGGCCACTGTGTTGTATCTTATCGGTCGTGTAAAGCAAGCTCGAGATGTGCTCGGTGCTTTTCGTTGGGGCGAACGATTTTTTGAACTCAACAAAGAACCGCTTGATGCATACGCTCGAGCAGAAACCAGTGCCGAACTGGTAGAACTGCAGTTTGAATTTTTTGATATCGATCGACCCGAAGAGACTTCAAGTTGAGTTCGAATAGAGATTCATGCCGCGAAGCCGCCGTACTGGAGTTCATCGACTCATCGACGGCAAGCTAACTATTCAGAAGGATGCATTGGCTGTTGAATGCCTCATCCATTTGACATCTGATTCTGATGTCATTTCGAAGCTTCTCGGAACTCCGACCAACCTGCGTGAATTGTTTGTGGGCCACGCGTTCGCCGAAGGCTATGGAGATATTCGAGCGTCGAACATCTTGATTGAATCTACCGAAACTGGTTCATTTCGTGCCCGAACAGACGCATCGATAGCTCAGCGAACCTTGTATGAGCGTGTTGTCACCTCATCATGTGGAGCGTGTGATACCGATGGACTTGACGAAATGAGTTCTTCCTTACCTCATTTTACAGGCCCACATCCAATCTACAAACACGAGATACTGTCCAAGGCGTTTGATCAAATGAGGTCTCTGCAAGATGGATTTCAAGAAACAGGTGGTATGCACGCAGCAGGGCTTTGGTCAGTTGATGAAGGCCTTCATTGTGTTTCAGAAGATATCGGAAGGCATAACGCAGTTGACAAAGCGATTGGTTCAGCAATGTTGCAAAATACCGACCTTACTCGACAATTCCTTCTGCTTTCAGGCAGGTGCGGTTGGGACCTGGTGGCCAAAGCATCTCGTTCAGGAATCGGAACCATTTGCTGCATCGGCGCATGCTCGACGCTTGCTGCAGACACAGCACGTAATCTTGGTATGCGTATTTTCTCGTTCATGAAATCGGAATCATGCGTTGGAATTGGCGTATTAGAGTGATTGGTGACGAAAACCCTTGAAAACCCCCCCACGCAGAACGGGCTGGTGGGGAATTGAGGGAGCAAGCACGGGCAACCACTCCGCCGGACAATCTCCCGCTCAAAATTAAGAAAAAGAAGAAAATGGCAGCAGGCATACCTGCGGTCACATCATCTCTAAAACACGGCCTCCAAAACATGGGCATTTCGCGCACATTCAAAACTCTGACAATGGTCAACCAACAGCAAGGATTTGATTGCCCTGGCTGTGCCTGGCCTGACCCATCACACCGAACTCAGTTTGAATTTTGTGAAAACGGTGCTAAGGCTGTTGCTGATGAAGCAACCAAAAGCCGGGTTACGCCCGAGTTTTTTGCCAAGCACAGCGTCCAACACCTCTCAGATCAAAGCGACCGATGGCTCAACAAACAGGGCCGCCTCACCCATCCGATGGTACTCGAAGAAGGTAGTTCACACTACACTCCAATCTCTTGGGAGGATGCATTGATAGAAATCGCTTCACACATCAATACACTTGACGACCCGAATCGTTCCGTGTTCTATACCTCTGGAAGAACGAGTAACGAAGCCGCTTTTCTCTATCAAGCCATGGTCAGAAGCATCGGGACAAACAACCTGCCCGACTGTTCAAACATGTGCCATGAATCCAGCGGAAAAGGTCTCGGAAGTACGATTGGGATTGGGAAAGGCACCGTTCATCTTGATGATTTCAATCATGCAGATGTCATTCTCGTCATCGGTCAAAATCCGGGGACAAACCATCCACGCATGCTTACGGCACTTCGAGATGCGAAACTAAAGGGTGCCATGATTGTCCACGTAAACCCACTCCCAGAGGCCGGATTGGAACGATTTAAGCATCCGCAAGATTATATGAAAATGAACCTCGCAACTACCCAACTTTCTGATTTCCACCTACCGGTGAAAATCGGTGGCGATGCCGCTCTGCTCAAAGGCCTCATCAAAATTCACGACGAGGTTGGACATCTTGATTCTGATTTCATCGAAAACCATACCACTGGCTTTGAATCGATGCTTGAGAAGGCAAGAGATACCGATTGGGAATCCATTGTGCAGGATTCAGGTCTCAGCCGCGAACTGATCTCCGAAGTCGGCCGTGCAGTTGCAAAATCGAAAGCTACGATTGCCTGTTGGGCTATGGGACTAACTCAACAGCCCAACGGCGTTGCAGTCATCCAAGAAGTTGTGAATTTGCTGTTGATGGGCGGGCATGTAGGTCGACCAGGAGCAGGCTTTTGCCCTGTTCGAGGCCATTCTAATGTTCAAGGTGACCGTACTGTTGGCATTTGGGAAGCCCCCCCTGAGCCTTTCATAGAACGTATGGAAAATGGCCTCAACATTTCGATACCGCGAGAGCACGGATACGATGTTGTACGAGCAATACAAGCCATGAGAGACGGGTTAGTGGATGTCTTTTTCTGCATGGGTGGCAATTTCATTTCTGCAACCCCCGATACGCTTGCTACTGCTGAAGGGATACGGAATGTAGGACTGACCGTACAAGTCTCAACTAAACTCAACCGTTCGCACCTCGTCACTGGCAAGAAAGCAATTATTCTCCCTTGCCTAGGACGCACTGAGCGTGATATTCAGGCCTCTGGACCTCAATTTGTGTCCGTTGAAAACTCGATGGGAATAGTTCACAAATCTACAGGAAATCTTCATCCGGCTTCAGAACATCTGAAGAGCGAACCTTGGATTGTTTCACAATTATCGAAACATCTTTTCGACACATCGCCGATCGACTGGGAACACATTGTGAGCAATTATGATTTGATTCGTGACCTCATGGAAAAATCGCTTTCAGGTTTTGACAACTACAACGAAAGAGTTCGCCATGAAAACGGGTTCATGCTACCAAACCCACCTCGAGATTCCCGTTCGTTCAGTACTCCGTCTGGGCTCGCTCATTTCACGACTCATGAGTTACCCAATGTGCACCTTGAACCTGGGCATTATGTCATGATGACAATACGTTCTCACGACCAGTACAACACAACGGTTTACGATGTCCATGACCGCTACCGCGGCATCAGTGGCAACCGTAGAATCATCTTGATGAACGCCCTCGATATGGCGAAGCGTGGCTGGAGAAACCGTCAAACCGTTTCTATTACAAGCCATTTTGACGGTGAAACAAGGACTGCGGACGGTTGGCAACTTGTCGCCTACGAAATACCCCGTAACAATGTTGCCACATATTTTCCCGAAGCCAATGTTCTTGTCCCACTGCAATCTACGGCCAAAGACTCCAACACCCCAACATCAAAATGGATCGATGTCACACTTTCCGCATCATCTGGGGATGAAGAGGAATGACAAAAATCGGTTATCTTGAACTTATCAAGAGCAACAAAGAATTCCGCCGTCTTTGGTCTGCTTCTTTAATTTCAATGCTTGGAGAATGGTTCAACACCATTGCCCTGTTCCTTCTCATCTTTGAGTACACAGACTCAGAATTCCTTTTGGGAGTTTTGTTTACTGTAAGGATGCTTTGTTTCGCTCTTCTGCAACCAGTAAGTGGGCTCTTAGCAGACCGAATGAATCGCAAACATATCATGATTGCTTCCAATGTGTTACAGGTATTCCTTGCGCTTTGTTTCCTTGGCGTCAACGGTTCTGAAGACATCTGGTGGATGCTCGCCCTTTCTGGAGTGATGATGCTACTCCACGGCGCTTATGTGACTGCTGAACGCGCAGCTCTCCCCAATATCGTACCCGAAGAGCACCTTGCAACTGCGAACGCTTTGGATGCCGCTTCATGGTCATCTGCGCTGTGTATTGGAGCCATGCTTGGGGGAGTAGTGGTCGAGTTTTATGGAGTCGATGCTGCATTTATCATTGATTCTCTAACGTTCCTCTTGAGTGCAATTCTGTTGATTCCAATAACATTGCCACAAACAGTTGGTGATGACATGAAAGGACCTCTTTTTTCAACCGCAGCATCGAACATCAAGAACGGACTTCGTAGAATTCTTGATGAATCTCGGCTCTTGCGTGTTGTATTTGCGAAAGCATCTTGGAACATCGCTGGTGGAGGCCTCGCAGGAGTTTTCTTGGTCGTCGCAGGTTCGAATATCGATGGATTTGGAGCAGCTATTGGTTTTGGATTATTTTTCTTTGCTCGCGGGATCGGGACAGGTTTAGGCCCAATTATGGCTCGTCGTTTCTTAACGAACGAAGAACGATGGCCACTCCTTATCGGATTGCTCGTTGTTCTTTCGGGATTTTTCTATCTCCTTGTTGGCTTGACACTTGGAATCAACTTATGGCTCACTTTTGCTTTGGTAACACTTGCCCATTCAGCAAGTGGCGGGAACTGGGTGCTCTCGACCATTCTTACTCAACGGTGGGTTGAAGATGAAATCCGCGGCCGTGTATTTTCAATCGATATGCTGACGATGTCGATTGCCTTTTCACTCTCAAGCGCTACCGCTGGATATTTGCTTGAGAACGGATATTTGAATCTTCAAACCGGTTTCCAAAGTTTTGCAGTGCTCATGATGTTCTCTGGAATTGTGTTTACATTGTGGCGTCCAGACCGTTCAAAAACAAACGATGTGTCTGTTCATTCCTAATGATTCAATACGAATCCTCAAGGGCGAGAGCATCAACCAGCGAACATGAGCGGAGACTTCAGCGCTTTGAAGGAGTATTTGGCAGAGGGTATTCCTTCGCAAATTCCTGATTCGCCTGTGTGGGATGAGACGGTCGACCATGCACCACCTCGCCGCCAAATTTTATCTGAACAGGAAAAGAAATTGGCATTGCGTAATGCTTTACGATACTTCCCGACTGAACACCATCCAATATTAGCCTCTGAATTCCATAAGGAGTTGGAGACGTTTGGACGAATTATCATGTGGCGATACCGCCCGACGCAATACGAAATGAAGGCACACCCTATCACTGCTTACCCCTCGAAGTCTCTTCAGGCCGCTTCTATAATGCTGATGATTCAAAACAACCTCGATCCTGCGGTTGCCCAATTCCCACATGAACTTGTTACATACGGCGGAAATGGTTCTGTGTTCCAAAATTGGGCACAATACCGACTCGTCATGAAGTACTTGTCGGAAATGACCGAAGAACAAACACTCGTCATGTATTCTGGTCACCCAATGGGTCTTTTCCCCTCACATAGAGATGCCCCGCGAGTTATTGTTACAAACGGCATGGTGATTCCAAACGCTTCCTCACAAGAGAACTACGAAAGAATGAACGCACTTGGCGTCACCCAATACGGTCAAATGACTGCTGGATCCTACATGTATATCGGCCCACAAGGCATCGTCCATGGCACGACGATTACCTTGCTCAATGCCGCACGAGCACATCTTGGATTGGGTGGAGATGAGGGCTTAGGTGGCGTGACTTTTGTCACTTCAGGTTTAGGCGGAATGTCTGGTGCACAAGCCAAAGCAGCTGTAATTGCAGGGGCTTCTTGTATAGTAGCAGAATCAAATTCTCATGCAGCGTATAAGCGCCATGAGCAAGGTTGGTTAACGACTGTCACCGAAGATGTAGATGACGCAATAGACCAGATGATACGGGCTGCTGACCTAAAGGCCCCGATTTCAATAGGATACGTCGGAAACATTGTCGAACTGTGGGAGAGGTTGGTCGAACGCAATGTCTCTGTCGATTTAGGCAGTGACCAAACAAGTTTACACAATCCGTTCCAAGGCGGCTACTTCCCCGCAGGGTTTTCGTTCGAGGAGGCTTCGAAAATGCTATCTGCGCACCCCGAACGATTCGCAGACGAAGTTCGTTCAACGCTCCGTCGTCACGCAGCTGCAGTAAATGTTCTTTCTGAAAATGGCATGTATTTTTGGGATTATGGCAATGCTTTCCTCTTGGAAGCCGGTCGCGCTGGCGCCGATGTCATGTCGGCTGACGGGTCATCATTCCGTTACCCTAGTTATGTCGAGGACATTATGGGTCCAATGTGTTTCGACTATGGTTTTGGGCCGTACCGTTGGGTCTGCTGCTCGGGGAAACCTGAAGATTTGCGCGTCACGGATGAAATAGCCTGTGAAGTTCTTGAGCAAATGCTCGACAGTTCACCTCCTGAAATTCAACAGCAACTGGTCGATAATATTCGATGGATTCGTGGCGCAGGTGAAAATGACATGGTCGTTGGTAGTCAAGCCCGAATCTTGTATGCTGATGATGAAGGCCGTAGAAAAATTGCTTCGGCCATGAACCAAGCGATTGCGAGTGGCCGTATTTCCGCCCCCGTTGTTCTTGGCCGTGACCATCACGATGTATCTGGCACAGACAGCCCATACAGGGAGACTGCTAACATCCGCGACGGATCAATACAAACTGCAGACATGGCAGTCCAGAATTTTGTTGGTGACGCTTTTAGAGGAGCCACATGGGTTAGCCTTCACAACGGCGGCGGCGTGGGCTGGGGTGAAGTGATGAACGGCGGATTTGGAATGCTTCTTGATGGAAGTGAAGAATGCGAACTGAAACTTCAGAGAATGTTGCACTGGGATGTAAACAACGGGGTTGCCCGGCGTGCATGGGCGCGTAACCCTGGAGCAGAATTTGCAATTCGTAGAGCAATGGATGCCGAGCCCTTGTTGACAGTTACACTGCCCCAGCACGCCGATGATTCTCTTCTCGATGACTTGTTTAAGGAGGATTCTATATGACAACAATTTCACTCGACGGCCACACTCTCACACCTTCCGAAGTTATGCGTATCGCAACAGGTGATGCAGTTGTCGAGGTGTCCAAAGATGCACTTGCCCGTGTTGAATCAGCCCGTTCTGTTGTTGAGCGAATACTCTCAAACGACGATACGGTCTATGGCATCAATACTGGCTTTGGAGCACTCGTGCACCAACGAATCTCACCCGATGATTTGACACAACTGCAGATAAATCTCATCCGTTCACACGCTACAGCAATTGGCGAATTGATGTCGAAAGAGTCAGTTCGTGCAATGATGGCTGTCAGAATTAATTCTCTTGCTAAAGGCAACTCTGGCGTCCACCCAGATGTTCTGACACAAATTGTGAACTTCCTCAATTTTGATATTACGCCAGCCATCCCGCGAATCGGCAGCCTCGGTGCAAGTGGCGACCTTGCTCCACTGTCTCATATGGCTATGGCGCTCATTGGTGAAGGCGAAGTTCTTACATCAGACGGTTTGACTGAACCGGCCAAGAACCAGTTAAGGCATCATGGATTAATTCCACTCGAATTACGTGCGAAAGACGGATTATCTCTTATCAACGGTACGAGCCAAATGTGTAGTTTTCTCACCCTCTCTGAGCAGCGTCTCTCAAATCTTATCATTTATGCAGACATGGTGCTTTGCACTTCCATTGAAGCAAGGCAAGCAAGCGTTACGCCTGCGGATGAACGCGTTCACAAGGCGAGACCGCATCAAGGGCAACTCGCCGTATCACAACGGATTCGTACCCTTTTAGCCAACTCGCCAATTATGGCCTCACATGCTGACTGTGACCAAGTGCAAGATGCCTACTCTTTTCGTTGCGCACCGCAAGTCCATGGGGCTGTTTATGAGCGCTATTCAGCCCTTCAAAATACATTGAATATCGAACTGAACAGTGCCACTGACAATCCATTGGTCTTCCCCGATCATGCAAACCCCGGACCGCACGAAGTCGTTTCACAGGGAAATTTCCATGGAGAAGTATTAGCATTGACCGCTGATTCGATGTCTGCTGCAGTGTTTGAGTTGGCTTCGATTTCCGAGCGGAGAATAGACCAAATGCTAGATCCTGCCCGTAGTGGGATGCCAGCATTCCTCGCAAAAGACTCAGGCCTTGAGTCCGGCCTCATGATTGTCCAATATGTGGCTGGCGCTTCGCTTTCCGAATTGCATGGGCATGCAGCACCCCGTTCAATTTTTTCAACCTCGACCTCTGCTGGGCAGGAAGATCATGTAAGTATGGGAGCAACTGCAACCTGGAACCTCTTTCAAGCAACCTCTCGTCTTGCGGAAGTCTTGGCATGTGAATTGGTTGTAGCATGCGAAGCATTAGAACTCAATCCAATCGAGCCTTCTCCATATGTATCCGCTCTTAAGCAACGGGTTCGCACGATTGTTCAGCCACTCTCAGGCGACCGCAGTACCAGTTCAGATCTTATTGCTGTAGCCAGTGAACTGCTTGATTCAAAGTGGCTCGCCCGGATTGAGGCGGAAGTAGGAAGGCTCAACCGTTAATCTGCAAAGTAGATTTTTGCAAGTTCTTCAAGCCCGGTCAATTGTCGAATCCTGAACCTCGCCGATGTTTCTTCGCTTGCAGTAAGCATTCCACTGTTTGCTGTAATGTAACGGTCAAGTTCGACTGCTTGACGTACTTTTTCTTCCACTCTAGCATACAACGCGTACGATTGTTCAATGTCCGTAGCATTGAGTGCAGGCTCAACTTCCGATACATCAAGACCCATTCTCCTCCATTGAAGTATGCGCTTACGAAGCAGTGAATTGGTAAATCCATTGTAAGGAAGCCGTGTCAACTGTACCAGTTGGGGTGAACCATCGTCAAGAAGAGTCACTGGTATCGAACCTATAACTTCGTTTTTCATTTCATGGGAGTCATGCTGTTCAATAATTTCAGTAGATGCCTCAGATGGTGAGCTGAGTTCAATGCTCGGTGCTTCACGACGAAGTCTGGCAAGCCATTGCGGGTTAAAGGCAAGTGTGCGGATGGGTATGAGAATAGTCCATTGTTTCCTGTGAACAGACTCCCTGAGCACCCGGATGAAACCCAGAGTATTGTCTTCTCCATTTTGCGTAACAAGCCACTCGAGTCCTTCGAGAACCACGACTCCGTTATGGTTGGAGAGGTGCGCTAAGATCATCCTTGAGATTTCATCGAGGTCGGGCCGTATCGCTCCATCTGTAATTCGTTCAGTCAACCAATACGCCTCAACGCTGTTAATGTCCAGATGCTCGAGCAATCGCCGGTGAGGTAGCCGAGAAAACAACAGCACATGGCCATCCTTGGACTGACTTTTACGGTCAACCCAAGCCAGAGTTTCCTCGTCGGTCACAAATTCACACGTGTATATTTTTCCGATTTCCAATTCTTCACCCCCGCCGGATTTGACCGCTCGTATTACGAGTTCATCATTCAAAGTCTATGAATCATTATATCCGGCGATGCACTCGGGAGAACAGGTGTGGAAATGTCCGACGAGACGAAAGATGAAGTCGCTATGGCTGAATGTGGAGCATGCAGGGCAATTGTCCCTCTAAATTCCGAGAACTGTCCTGAATGTAACATTTCTTTTTCAGGTGTGTCGGACGAAGCACTCGGTGAGTGTGGTGCCTGCCATGGATTGGTCGCCCTTGACTCAACTAAATGCAGCCACTGCGGGACAATTTTTGTTGCTGACGATGTTGTTGAAGTTTTACGTAAGTGGCTTGAAACAACCGGTATTACCATCCCAACACTCTTCAAAAAGTTCGACACAAATAACGATAACCTCATCGATTCCTCTGAATTGAAGACGGGTCTTCTGAGCTTGAACTTGGCAGACTTACCACCGTCACAAGTTGAACGACTGGTGAAAACCATCGACGAAGACGGTGATGGACAAATCGACCTCTCTGAACTCCATGAAACCATTACTGGTGAAAAATTAGAACCTGAGGACACTGCTGCCGAGGAAACAGTTTCTACGGACGATGAAACGGTTTCAGATGAAGACGATGATGTGGTTGCTGAAGGGGCAGACTTGGAGAATGACTCCTCTGAAGAGGAGGAGATAGATTCTGTAGAGGTAGACACTTCAGAGAATGAAGATGCGTCTGATGATGACCTTGAATTGGATGATGCTGAGGAAGTGGATGAACCTGAAAGTGAAGACGATTCTTTAGAGGATTCAACGGAAGTCGAAGATTATGAAGAAGACGAACTTGACGAAGATTATGTTGAGGAAATGGAGGATGCCCTCGATGACATTGCCGACGAAATCCCATCACATCAATCGATTTTACAATTGATTTCTGATGCAATGGACGAGACAGGAGACTCTCCAAACAAATTTTTCAACGCCCTCGACAAGGATGGCAATGGTCATATTTCGGCAGCTGAATTTAGAAGTTCAATCTCTGATCTTATCGGCTCGGAAGTTTCATACAAAGACATTGAAACCTTCCTTGTTGATGTTGACGAAGATAATGACGGCTCCATCGACATCATTGAATTTGTCGAGGCTTTGGAATCACTCGATGACCTTGATGAAGCAATAGATGACGAAGCGCGCTTATCGGATAAGGTGGACAAACCATTCCCGACAGATCTTCAAAAGAAAATGATGGGTAAAAAATGGAATGATGTTGTTTGGCCTCTTATCCACATGGCATTTGGCCTGTTCATCGCAGCATGGCTTATCAACGGGATGGGCGGCATCGGTCCTCTCGGCGTAAGCGGCGAAGGTGGGCCAATTGCTTTGGAAACGGACTATAAGATCGGATTCGAAGACTGGAATGAAGGCGACATATACCCCTGTGACCCCGATGTCCAGGTTGGTGAGTGCCGTAATTCCCTTACGCCATTCTCTGGTGAATCATCTTCTATGCCTGCCGGATTTTACATGGATGGAATCATCCTGATGGTTCTCGGCCTTGCCGGCCTTATTGGTTCTCTCGCCATGCATTTTGTTGTAGTCCCTGGATGGAGAGCACGTGCAAAAGCAATGAAAGAGGTCTCTGATGACACCGAAGATGCTCGTTCCGAAGATGCTGAAGAGGACGAGGCTGAAACAGATTCAGATGGGGATGAAGTAGAATCCGATGAGGACGAGGAATCAGAAGATGACGAAATGGAATACGAAGAAGATTCAGAATCCGATGATTCCGAAGAAGAATATGATGACGAAGTCGAGGAAGATGAAGACGACGAAATCGACATCGGTTCACATATCGGTCTTGCGTTTGAAGACGAAGATGTGTTCGGGACAATTATCGAATTCGATGATGAAGAGGAAACTGTGACCATCGAAGAAGACGATACTGGAGACATTGTCACTGGTTACCAAAAAGACATTTTCTTGGAGTGAAAGAATGACTGCAGAAGACTCTCTGCGCGTATTCCAAGGCAAATCATCATGCCCGGTTTGCGGGTGTATTGAGCCGAAAGGTTCTGTCCGATGTGCCGAATGTGGAACATTTCATTCAGGAATACATCTCGAAGAACGTGAAGCCCCACCACCGGGCGAATTACCCGAGCGTGAAGTCATTGACCCAATGGTCTACTCACTGTCAGACAAGCACGCTATTCCTGACGAACAATTTCAAGAGATAGAAGAAATATCTTCATGGCAAGGCGGTTCAACAGATTTCACAATGGAAGATGATGAGAAACCACTTGCTCGAATTGATCCGGAAGATCTCGATTTACCAGAGCCTGAAGTGCTCAGTGAATGATTTTCTACTAATTACCTCCCTAATGAGCAAAATAATAATCGCCATTCAAAAAAGAGAAAAACAATATTCATTGCACGGGCAAAGTTCGAATGGTGGGCTCGGAGAGAATTGAACTCTCGATCTTCGCCATGTCAAGGCGACGTCATAACCCCTAGACCACGAGCCCTAGGTAACCTGCCCACTGAACCGGTGTATTAAACCACATCGGTAGGCAATGTAGACATTAACTGACGATCTTGGATATTTTACCTGTACAACCGTTCTGGGAGCAACTTCCCGCCATACGCGTTCTACCGTTCTTCATTTTAATGAGCTGACCGTCTTTGATAGGCCCATATGTTTTGCACTTCAGACAGAATCCTTCCACTACCGTCATGTCAATCGTTCTAAGGGCATGGCCCTTTGCCTTAGAATCTTCGATGGCAGGAGGGTGTAAATCAACATATGAAAAATTGTAAGAAATCTACCAAAACCCCCCTACTTGGGGTGGAAATCTTAGAAAATGTGCCTCTTCGCAAATCACATCTTTTCCAAACGCCTCACTGCGCTGCATTGTAGGATATTCTGATTGACTGGAGCATGCCCAATCTCATGATTTGTCGTATAACATACATTATGCGACGCAACGGGGCACTCTGAAATTCATGAATTCGATGAATCCGGGATCTTAAGGGAGTCGAGTGGAATTTCGAACATGCCAACGAGCGGCGGACCGCCAAATACAGATTCGAGCCCACCGTCTTTCGTATCAAGAATTTCAGAAATAGCTTGTGAGATTTTCTTCCATGATTTCTTATCAGCGAAAACCGACTGGACAATAAACAATCCTTGACCATCGATGGATTGACCAATCCATGCTGCGATACAACCCTCTTGTCGACGTTTGAATTCTTGACGAGCTTCGAGCATTCGCTTGAATCTCGCACCTTTGCCTTCGGCTCCAGTACAGACCACAGTTTCAACCAGCACATTAATGAAATCCATTTTTATCCCTTTTACTTTAGTAATCATTTAATTGTTAATTGGAAAGAAAGTATTGGCAAATCAGTGATGGATGAATTCGCCGTTCAAACATGTTGAGACAATTGGAGACTCGGAAGGTTGGAGGCACCATGCTTCCCAATACTCGCTGTTGAGGACATTGAAATTGGCAGCAGCCCCTTCCTCGATTCGTCCATGCACCACCCCCGTCGGATGAGGTGTTGTCTCAGAGGGGTTACGTGTGGCGGCGATGAGTGTGTTGAGTGGATGTACGCCGCAACGTTGAACCAACAGTGAACCGAGGAATGTCATGCTGTTGGTTTTGCAATTTGGATTGAAGTCTGTTGCGATACTCCAGGGTATTTCATCATCGAGAGTTTGTTGGAAACTCGGCCATTGAGCACCCATTGCATATGGAGTTCCTGGTAAATAGCCAGTCATAACTCCCGCATCTTTCATTCGATGCCTTGCATTGATGTTCGTGTAGTGCGCATGGTCTGCTGAATCTACGCGCAATTCAGCCGCTAAGTCCCCGCCTCCACCGTCTTTGAATTCGTCAATATGCATTCTTAGTTGCATGCCACCATTACGGGATGCTTTCAAAATCTCTTCTGATTGTTCAACATCAAACCAACCTGGTTCACAGAATACATCTGCCGAACGTGCCAGGCCTTGTTCGAGTACACGAGGTAATTGTTCTGAGAGTATTTGCTCAACATATTCCTTTGCATTCATATTTGCAGGTATGTCGTGTGCCCCGAGCCATGTTAAGTCAAGGGTAGGCAAATGTTTCATTTTGCCTAATTTCGAACCAATTTGCAATAATCTCAACTCTGATTCAGTCGTCAAACCATATCCACTTTTAGCCTCCATATGCGTAGTCCCACTGCGCAATGTGTTACGCATCCTTTCGTAACCAAGTTTGAGTAAATGTTCGTCCGTAGCAATTGATGTTGATCGAACAGTGTCTTGAATGCCTCCACCGAGTTGTGCAATTTCGCGATATGATTTACCTTCATGCCTCCATGATAATTCCCGTGAACGGTCACCCGACCAGAGTAAATGAGTATGTCCATCAACGAATCCTGGAATGACCGCCATGCCGTTCAATGAAACTACGCGGTAATCTGAAATTTCAGTCTCGTGGTTTGTCGGCAACCCGTACTCCTCAGTGAGTTCTTCAGTTTGGGCAATTCTTTCGATTTTACCAGCGTTGACTACCAATCCACTACCTGCGGGATAAACAAATTCTTCCACTTTGTCAGAAATATCTCCTGCTACTGAACCTTTTCCCGACAGATGTGCCAATGGGCCAGCATCGACGAAAACGGTTCGCATGTTACAGTCGAAGTGGTGAGGGTTGAAGAACAATGGCTCTGTGCGTTAAACGGTTGCGATGAACGGTTGGACGCTTGGAATTGAATCTACAGCACATACGCTGTCGTTTGGATTGGTTGACTCGGAGGGCATCCCTCACCCAGCTGTCTCGGATACAGTTCGCCCCGACAAGGGTGGTATTCATCCTCGAGAAGCAGCAGATCATCACAAAGAAATTGCTCATTCACTTTTCCAAACACTACTAGCGAATTACAATTTATCACCATCTGAAATTCATGCTGTGGCTTATTCCCAAGGACCGGGACTTGGGCCATGCTTGCGTGTAGGAGCCGCTATTGCAAGGGGCATTTCCAGTCGGTTGGATGTCCCGCTTGTCGGTGTCAATCATTGCGTAGCACACATCGAAATTGGAAGGCAGCAATGCGGTTGTAGCGACCCGGTTTTGCTGTATGTTTCCGGGGGTAACACGCAAGTCATTGCACATCTCGATGGCCGTTATCGAGTCCTTGGCGAAACGCTTGATATCGGCATCGGAAACATGCTCGACAAGTTTGCTAGGGCACAAGGAATACCTTTTCCAGGTGGGCCCGTAATTGAAAAACTTGCCAAGGAATGGTTGGCGAATAATCCTGAACCACGCTTGACAGATCTTGAACTTCCATTTGCAGTACGCGGAATGGACCTTGCCTTCTCCGGGGTGATGACCGCAGCTCAACGTCTCTTGGACAACGGTGCGGAACTCGGAGCAGTATGTTGGTCTCTACAAGAGCATGCTTTTGCAGCATGCGTAGAAGTTGCTGAACGAGCCCTGTCGCATACTGGTAAGACCGAACTGCTTCTTGGCGGTGGTGTTGCATGCAACACACGCTTGCGAGAAATGTGTAGCCTCATGGCAGGTGAACGTGAATCAACATCACATGCGCCTCCGAGAATGTATTGCATCGATAACGGCACAATGATTGGTTTGCTCGGCTATATTGAACTTCAAAATGGACGTGTCACTCCCTATGAGGAGAGTGCTGTTGATCAGTATCTGCGTACCGACCAAACTCAGGTTACTTGGGCTGTGTAGTGATTGCTTCGACGCTAATTGTTTTTAAGGAGTCATCAACGACCATGTCATGGGGGAATCACTCATTAGCGGCGAACGTAGGAAAAAAGATGAGCCATTCAACCCCTTTGCTCGCGATGCTAGCGCTCAAAGAAACAAGAGAATGAATGAGCGATCTCAGACCCAACGCCGCAATGCACCCGCTGCCCGACCTACTCCTCGCCCGCAACAAAATAAACAAAATGCTCATGACGATTTAGCTAAGCGACGCGAGCAGGCACTCAAGCGATTAGGCACGCAAGAATCGCCGAAATCACCTGCTCCAACAGCCTCCCCGGCGGTCAAGGAAACTTCAGCCCCAACCATTACCAATTCTGTCGAGAAACATGCACCTGCGCCACAGAAAGTTTCGAAAGAAGATAGACTTGCTGAGTTGAGGAGAAAATCTCAAGCTTCTCGTGAAAATGCAAAGGCCCAGAGAGTTGTTACTTCTGATATCAAGCCAGAAACACAACTGGCTTCCGCTCCTACCACCGTTGAGTTTGTTTCTGCAGCGCCAGCCTCAACAACCGCTGAAGCAACAGTTCCGGCACAAACAAAAACCTCAACAGGCTCCCGTAACGACGTGTTCAAGACCATTCAAACCCCAGTGGCTAAGCCATCAAAGGACCGTCGTCGTCGACGCCGTGGCGATAAGAAAGGTGGCGGCCGACAAAAACAAGAAAAGAAGTTGAACCGCCAAAAGTACCTCGAATACAAATATGCAGCCAAGGACATCTTGGACTCAGATCAAGTTTCTGAGGAGCATCGTTCGAATGTTCTAGGCCAAATATGGGCAAAGGGTGAACGAATCGGAATTGCAGATTCCCTCTTGTTCATTGAATCCAAAGTGGAAGAAGAAATTCTCCCTCGCGAAGTCGCAGACAAACTAAGAGATTTAGTTTCCCGAATGACGACAAGAAGGTGATATGATGACTGACTTAACAGTAAGCGAAAACATGGTAGCAAGCGTACATTACAAAGGAACATTGCCTGATAGTGGCGATGTTTTTGACAGCAGTGAAGGGCGTGAACCCTTGACATTTCTCGTTGGACACAAGCAAATGATTCCGGGATTCGAGGAAGAGATTATGGGTGCTAAAGCTGGCGAATCTCGTGAATTCACCCTTAGTTCGGAACGCGCATACGGCGATCGTGACGACGAAGCAGTTCTCGAAATTCCAAGAGCACAATTTGAACAACTTGAAAATGAAGCTTCGCTCGAAATCGGAATGCAATTGGTTGCACAGATGCCCCATGGCCCATCACCGTTCACAATTACTGCGTTAACAGATGAAACAGTAACTGCAGATTTCAATCACACGTTGGCTGGACAATCTCTAAAATTTTCGGTCGAGATTGTGGAATTGCGTGAGGCAACAGAAGAAGAAATTTCACACGGACACGTCCACGGACCCGGCGGCCACCACCACGATTGAGTGGGAGTGTTGATGAAGCCCCTCTTCATGGAGGGTACATGGTCAGTCAGCGCAGAGAGGACTGGAAGACACTGAGTGGTCTCGATCTCGAATTACAGAGTACTGCTAAAACGCTGGCCGAACTACAGATAAGCGAAGATCAACTAGGTGATGCGGGTTCACCTCCGTACACACGCGGAATTCACTCGACCATGTACCGTTCTCGGTTGTGGACCATGAGGCAATATGCAGGTTTCTCGAGTGCCAAAGCAACCAATGAACGGTTCAAACTCTTGCTCGAACGCGGACAGAAGGGTTTGTCAGTTGCTTTTGATCTCCCAACGCAATTAGGCCTTGATGCTGATGATGAAATGTCACTTGGCGAAGTAGGTAAAGTCGGTGTTTCGATTTCTTCACTCTCAGATATGCGCCAACTCATGGACGGAATACCGCTCGACAAGGTCAGCACTTCCATGACAATTAATGCGCCAGCAATGGTTCTTCTCGCCATGTATATCGCTGTCGCAGAAGAACAAGGTGTACCTCCAAACCAAGTATTAGGTACCATACAAAACGACATACTCAAGGAATACATAGCCCGTGGGACATATGTGTTCCCTCCTGCACAAAGCATGAGGCTCATAACCGATATCTTCGAATATTGCTCAACGAATGTTCCGCGCTGGAACACGATTTCAATTTCCGGATATCATATCCGCGAAGCAGGTTCAACAGCCGTTCAAGAAGTGGCGTTCACTTTAGCCAACGCACTTGCTTATGTCGAGGCTGCAGTCGAAAAGGGCCTTGATGTCGACAGCTTTGCACCTCGCCTGTCGTTCTTCTTCAACTGCCATAACGATTTCTTCGAAGAAGCAGCTAAGTTCAGAGCCGCACGTACACTTTGGTATGAGTTGATGTCAGAGCGATATTCGCCCAACAATCCGAAGTCATCCATGCTGAGATTCCATACGCAGGTTGCTGGTGTGAGCCTCACTGCTCAGCAACCTCTCAACAACATCGCACGGGTGACGATCCAGGCGTTGGCTGCAGTTTGCGGTGGGACTCAAAGCCTCCACACGAATTCATACGATGAAGCATTGGGGTTGCCAACGGAGAAGTCTGCCACCGTAGCCCTCCGGACACAGCAAATCATTGCCGAGGAAAGCGGTGCTGCTGATGTGGTGGATCCACTCGGCGGCTCATACCACGTCGAAGCCCTAACAAAGCAAATACATGATTTGGCACTTGAGCAAATACTGAAAATTGAATCTTTAGGCGGTGCTTTGAAGGCTATTGAGCAAGGATGGCAGCAAAGGGAAATACACAATGCGGCATACCAGCATCTCAACGATGTTGAATCTGAGTCGAGACTCATTGTTGGCGTAAACCATGGCCTCATGGAAGATGACACTGTAACTGAAGTTTTGAAACTGGACCCGACAGTCGGCGAGGAACAATGCCGGCGACTGGCAGAACTTCGCAGTACTCGAGACGCAGATTTGGTTTCAGATTGCTTAGATAATGTTCGTAATGCTGCGCAATCGGGTGATAATTTATTCCCGCATGTCCTTCATGCAGTGAAGAATGACTGTACATTGGGTGAAATTATTCAAGCCATGAAGGACGTCTTCGGAACATGGATGGCTCCCAGCGGATTTTGAGGTGATGGAATGGATTTTGGACCTATACGAATCGATCACATCGGCATCGCTACCCACCAATTAGAATCGGGGAGTACTTTCTGGAGATTGTTGGGGCTTAATGAAGGACCTGAAGATGAACTCGTATCCGACCAAGGCGTTACTACTCGGTTCTTTGCCACAGCACCCGTAAAAGAAGGCGAACACCCGGCAGAAATCGAATTATTAGAGCCCACTGACGAGGATACGCCAATTGGCCGTTTCCTCTCAAAGCGTGGCCCCGGTGTTCAGCAGATTTGCTTCAGAGTTGGTGATTTGACGGGCCTTATCGAACATTTGATGTCGAACGGAATCACGATGATTGATGAAACTCCACGAACTGGTGCAGGTGGCAAGTCAATCGCTTTCGTCCACCCCAAATCAACAGGTGGAGTCCTTGTTGAACTAACGCAAGCATCATAATATTCCTCCGAGTCATTTGTTTGATGCGAACCTGTGTTGACAACCTTATCGCTCTCCCACATATTGACGGACCTCGTATACGAAACGAGGTCGAATTCTTGGCAAGTCGTTTGGACATGCTCCGTCAAAAACGGCAAATCTCAAACGAAGCATATCTCGACGCTGGCGCAATACAAGGAGCATTTTCCATGATTGGTAACCTTGTGGAAATGGGCGTTCCACAACGCGAAATATTCGCCGAACTCAAACAACAACTTTCCCGTGCTTGCAAACTGGAGACAAAACATCCTGGCCTTAACACAGCCATTGAAGACGGACGTGTCTCTTGAGTGATATTATGCCGACTACACTGCTGAGCATCCGTGGAGTGACAAAGAATTTTGCTGAAGTGGAAGCGCTCAAAAAAATCGACCTCGATATTCACTCCGGTGAAATTGTAGGTCTTGTAGGGAGCAACGGCGCGGGTAAAACTACACTCTTGAGGCTCATGGCTGGAGTTTACAAACCATCCAATGGGCGGGTCGAGCTGAGTAACGGAAAACCCGTTGAAGAAATGCGGCAGGAACTCGGCGTTGTGCCCGAATCCACTGGACTGTATTCTCGCCTAACTGCATGGGAGAACATTCGTTACCACAGCCGGATGCATGGAGTTAATGACGCGGTAGCATGGGCGCGAACTGAAAAGTTCGCTGAACACCTTGGCATGAAGGAAAATCTCAGCCGGCATACCAAGGGGTTTTCACGGGGTATGAAACAAAAGACGGCTTTACTCAGAGCATTGGCCCACGGCCCTAACATTCTGTTGTTGGATGAGCCAACTGCTGGCCTTGACATAACCAGTGCTCGTACCGTTCGGGCGTTGGTGCGGCAATTACGTGACGAGGGCGGCACCGTCATTTATTCAACTCATCAACTTGCAGAGGCCCAACAAGTATGCGACCGAATCGTCATTATCCACAACGGCGAAATCCGCGCCGATGGTTCGCCTTCCGAACTACTCTCTTCGACTGGAACCTCTAGTCTAGAAGATGCTTATGTTTCACTAACCCTCGATCAAGCACGACCGAGGCAAGAAGAAGCAGACAAAGAAAGTGCTTTGAGCAGTTGGTGGCGACGACTCTTCACTCCTCGTACGCCTGCGACAACCATGGAGGTTTTTGAAAATGAGTGATGGCGGAGGCAGGCGAATTCGAGCCATTGCCAAGAAGGAAGTGGTTGAATTTGCTCGAGATTGGCGGACAATCATCGCAATCATCGTGATTCCGCTTCTTATGTTCCCATTGCTGTTCATTCTCTTCCCAGTGTTACTTGAATCTGAAGCTGCCGAACTGGACGCGCTCGAACTTAGCGTGGTTGTGCAAAGTGATGATTTCCCTAGTGTATTACTTGAAAATTTAACTTCAGTCAGTTTGACCGTTTCACTTGAGCCATTGCCTAATGTGACCAGCCTTTCAGAACCGAACGATGATTTGGAGCGCGTGAGAAACAGTTCCACAGATGCAGTATTGAGATTTGACTCTCGTAACGAGACTTGGTCGTATGCCATTCTGCATCTTTCCACTTCTGAACGTTCAAACGAAGCAAGATTCCGACTCCTTTCCACATTATCGGAGTGGGAAGATTCCGAGGTGCGCGAGCGCATTTCAGACGGAGGTCTTGATGTGAATGCTACTCTTGACCCGTTGCGTTGGGACGGAGACATTGCACAAGGCGATGTGGCAACATCTGGTGAACAAGCCGGAATGGTCCTCTCATTGTTCATTCCGTTGGTATTGGCCATCTGGACGTATTCCAGTGCTATTCAGCCATCAATTGACATGACTGCAGGTGAACGCGAACGCGGTACACTTGAAGCGCTACTGTGTCTACCTTGCACACGGATTGAGTTACTCATGGGGAAGTGGCTTGCTGTAGCGACTATTACTGGAATTGGGGTGGTTTTGCAAATCTGTGGACTCTTGTTTGCAATTGGATATCTTGCATCGTCCAGCTTCATCGGATTGCCAAAACTTTCAATCGCCTCAGTAGGCCTCATTGTGTTGTCAATTCTCCTGTTCGCCGTTATGGTTGTTGCATTTGAATTGGCACTCGCTATGCGTTCTCACAGCGTAAAGGAGGCAGGAAGCATACTTGCACCCGCACTGATGCTCATTTTGTTCCCTGCATTGTTCACACAAGTCATAAATCTCGATGGAATCGAAGGATTTTGGTTCGCAATTCCTGTCGTAAATATTTTACTGGCACTAAGGGAACTTTTGATGAATCGCGTCATCACAGAACATGTTGTCATTTGGGTGGCATCATCATTGGTTTATGCAACTCTGGCAGCATACTATGCTTCACGACAATTCAGCCGTGAAGATATCGTAACTTCACTTTCATGAATGTTGTTGGAAGTGCGTGAGGGCATTTCGAACAATCTCAATAATCGCATCAATTTCTGCTGATGTAATGTTGAAATGGGGTGTGAATCTGAGGGCATTCGTACCCCCGTGAATGACGCCTAAGCCATGCTTTCGACACCATGTTTCGACGGCGTCAAATCCGACGACTGGGAATCGGCTGGGCTCCAGTTCAGCACTGAGCAATAGGCCTGTCCCTTGGACTTGTGTGATGATGCCGGGCATTTCTTCAGAGAGTGATTTGAGTTTGTCGACGAACTCTTCACCGCGATCTCGAATGTTGGAACGCAATTCTGGAGTTATGAGGTCAAGTACAGCACAAGCAGTTTCCAGTGCCCTCGGATTGGTCGTCATCGTATTGCCATAGATGCCGACAACATAATTTTCAGAGGCTCGTTCGTTGAGGCCAAGAACAGAAAGTGGATATTGTCCGGCGTTAAGAGCCTTCGACCATGTTTCCAAGTCGGGACATTCTGCGTCTTGGAATCCTTCGTAATCTATGATGGAGAGGCATCCCTGACCCCTAATTCCTGCTTGGATGGAATCAACGAGTAGCATTGAGCCGTGCTCAAGAGTGAGGCGTCGAGCAGCATCGTAGAATGTGCGCTCAACACATGAGCCAGGATTACCTTCACCCTGGACCGGTTCAATCGCCATGAGTTCAATGAATACTCCTTCTTTCTCAGCATCATCGAAAGCTTTCTCCAATGCATCCACATCATTTGCTGGAACAAGAATAAGATTGTCACGATCTCTAAACGTTGCGAGATTTTTGTCATAGGAAGATTTGCATGAATGAGAAATCTGTGCTGGACGGTCGGTACGCCCGTGGAATGCCTTTTCGACAGCCATGAGTTTGATTTCTTTACCTTCATGACGGCCGCCAGGGCCAGTCATTTTACGTGCGTTTACGTCAGCGATACGTAGGCTAACTGTCACCGATTCAGAACCACTGTTCATGCATATGAAACGTGTAAAAGGACAAGAACCGCGCGTATAACCTAATTCCTTTTGCAATCGGGTTGCAAGGCGCTTGTGGCTGTAGGAAGGCGTCATGATATTCGCCATAACCCAATTTTGAGACATAGCGTTGATGACTTTGTCAGGGCCATGTCCGCTTCCGAGCATGCCGTAGCCCCCGTTATCGTGGAGGACTGCTCCGTGTGCGGTGACGATCCATGGTCCGCATGCTCCAAGTGCAACGTATGGATTGACGGTCGCAGGCGCATAGAAATTAATGAAATCAGCTTGTAATATTGGGACAATTTCAGATTCGGGAAGAGACATCATGTCCTCGCCGAACTCGTCACAGAGAACTTTTTGTCGCTCAATTGCTTCTTCAATGGCCCTTCCTAGATGTGCATCAATAGACAAAAAGTGTTTGATCATTTGATCGGACATGCCAACAGTATCTCTGTCTGGTGCAAGACTGCGTAGATTTAAGAGTTGGGAAAACGCCTGTACTGTCGACTGTGTCATCATTCTCTTCTCAACCATGGGGCTCTTTGAACATTCGCCAGATAAATCTCGAAACACTTCAAATTACCACACCAATAATATTACCTGAGTATTACTATACGAATATTTATATGTAGTTCGCTCAAGCAAAGTATGTGCCTAAGATATCTCTTGACATGCCGGCAGAGTTGGTAGAAGACTTGCGTAAGCATGTTGGAGACGACCACAAGTTTGTCAGTCTAGCAGATGCTGTTCGGACTGCTTGTAGAAAACTACTCGATCAGTTGGATGAAATTGATGCTCGGCACGGAAGGTAATTGCAATGGTGACAAAGGAAGAAGCAGAACAGGCAGTCAAAACGTTACTAGGGTATTTGGAAAACGATGCAGAGCGCGAGGGTTTATTGAAAACTCCTCAACGAGTCATTGATTCATGGGATGAAATATTCTCGGGTTATTCCACCGATACAGAGGAACTTCTCCAATCGACATTCAATGGCGAAGGATATGACGGAATTGTTCTGCTCCGGGATATTGAATTTCATTCGACATGCGAACACCATCTCCAACCTTTCAGCGGTCGCGCTCATATTGCATATATCCCTGTGGACCGGATTGTAGGGATTAGCAAACTTGCACGGATCGTTGATGCACATGCGCACAGGCTACAAAATCAAGAACGGATTACCAAAGGTGTCGCAGATGACCTAGAGCAACACCTGCAACCTCTTGGTGCTGCAGTTATCCTCGAAGCATCCCACGGGTGCATGCGGTGCAGAGGCGTACGAAAACAAAATTCCATCATGACCACTTCCGCAATGCGAGGTGTATTTTTCGACAAGCCTGAGGCTCGTCAAGAATTGATGCAACTTATCCACTCCCGCCCGCTGTGAGTGATTTGTATGTCTGAGAACCAATCCGGCACATCCAACGTTGATCCGGTGGACCAAGCATCTGATTTGTCAAAGATCTACAAGATTGTCGAAATTTTTCATTCTGTCCAGGGTGAAGGCGTTCATGCCGGAATACCTCATGTATTCATTCGATTTGGTAAGTGCAACCTTCAATGTGAGTGGTGCGACACTGATTTCGAAACGTTTGAGGAAATGACCGCAGAACAAATATTGTCTCAAGTGTCTCAATATCCGAGCAAGCGCCTCATTTTAACCGGTGGGGAGCCAATGCTTAACGATTTATGGCCGCTGCAACGATTGTTCAAGCCGAGAGGGTACACGCTCGCGTGCGAATCAAACGGCACAATCGAAATCCCTGAGGGGCTGTTGGATTGGATATGCATATCGCCAAAAGACCAAATGTACCCGCAAGTGAAAATCCGACAACGTCATGGCGATGAGCTCAAGTGCGTCTATGTCGGTCAAGATCTATCAATGTACGATGATCTCAAACTGGGTTTCACACATCATTTTCTTCAGCCATGCTACATGGAGAATGAATCAGTAGAATGGAACGGTAAAAATTTCGCATTGACAGAAACAGTCGTTAAAGAGAACCCAACTTGGCGACTCAGTTTACAGACGCATAAGTGGATGGGAGTTGATTAGATGAAAAGGGCAGTAATATCTCTATCAGGTGGCATGGATTCGACTGGATTATTGATGCGGCTGTTGGCAGACGGATATACAGTGGATTGCATTTCCTACGAATACGGGCAAAAGCACAGTATTGAACTTGAGCGCGCTATGAAGAATATTGCTTACTTGTCAGAAAACGGAATCAACGTCACTCATACGCTGATTGATTTGTCGAGTGCGATGGGTGCTTTTGACAGTTCCTTGTTGAAAGGCGGTAGCGAAATTCCTGAGGGCCATTATGAAGAGATTCAGATGAAATCAACAGTCGTCCCTAATCGCAACGCAATATTCGCGTCCATCGTCTACGGTTACGCTCTTTCCCTCTCAAATAGAGAACAATGCAATGTTGAAATTGCCCTCGGAGTCCACTCCGGTGACCATGAAATCTATCCAGATTGTCGACCCGAGTTCTATTCTGCGTTGGAGCATGCATTTGCAACAGGGAATTGGGGGAGCGAACGCGTTTCATTCACACTACCGTACATCAACGGTGACAAAACAACCATTCTGACCGACGCAAGAGATGCGATTCAAGATTTGGGTCTCGATTTTAACACGGTATTTGCCAACACGAACACATCATACAATCCAGACAAAGATGGTCGAAGTTCAGGAGTCAGTGGGGCTGACATCGAACGAATACTGGCATTCCATGCGATTGGGGAAATCGACCCAGTGGAATACCAAGACTCTTGGAGTGTGGTTCTGCAAAATGCACTTCTGGTTGAGAAGGAGCATAAGGATAAAGAGTACAAAGAGCGCTTGACAGATGAACAGTACCATGTTACTCGTGAAAGTGGTACAGAGAGGGCTTTTTCTGGAATTTACTGGGATGAGAAGCGCAACGGTGATTATTTTTGCATATGTTGCGGGCATCTGTTGTTCACGTCGGATATGAAATTTGATTCTGGCTGCGGTTGGCCATCCTTCCACACCGAACACCCCGATGCAGGAATTCGGCACATTGACGATTTCACACATGGAATGCATCGGATTGAAGTCCAATGTGATCGGTGCGATGCGCACCTTGGGCACATCTTCAATGACGGGCCACGAAATCTAGGCGGCCTACGCTATTGTATCAATTCCGCATCACTGAACTTTGAGGAGATGGACGAATGACCACACGGATTAGAAGATATGTAGAGACAGATACTGGACACCGAGTTCCGAACCACAAAAGCAAATGCAGGCACATGCATGGACACAGATACAGATTCGAAGCAGAAATTGAAGGTGAAACTGTCCAAGAATCAGGCGTCAGTGAAGAAGGAATGCTGATGGATTTCTCAGATGTCAGTTCAATTTTAATGGAATACGTGCATGATGTCATCGACCACGCCTTTGTGGTCTATGAGGGCGATACCGACGTACTCAAGGCATTCGAGAGCATGGGTCCTGAGCACCGTACCGTAATTGTACCGTTCATTCCGACTGCAGAAAATTTGGCGAAATGGGCATTTGAACAGGTAGAGCCTCACATCACTTCCACATACGGTAATGCGTTGAAGTTGGTAGCAATGCATGTTCGAGAAACACCGAAGAGTATCGCATCGTGGATACCGTAGTTATTCTTCTTCTGGAGGAGTTATTTTTCGACGTCGTTGGCTCTTCCAACCGTCGTTTCCTTCAACATATTGCAAAGCCGTTGTTGCATCTAATATTCCGCCGATTAGCCGTGTAGCTTCGTCTTCAGTTGGCATAGAACGCATAATGCCCCTTCGAAGATTCTGGGCAAAACTTTCCCGCCGCTCATCGTTCCCAGGTAATGCTGCACCGAATTCATTGATACCTTTGTTCAATATGCCCCTCAATGTTGGATTCAAACTTCGTTCAAGAGGTACAATGTCCGGAACTCCGGAATCCGTCCCCTGTGATGTGAGCACAGTTCTTCTGTGCAACTCGTAAACACATGCGTTCACTGCATGAGATAAGTTTGCTATTGGATAACCCTCCCAAGTAGGAAGCGTGACAAGAAAGTCACACATGCCTAACGATTTGGTAGAGAGCCCTTTCCCTTCTTCACCAAAAATAAGAGCAATAGCGCCATCAAATGTTTCCAAACGTTCTGCCATCTCCCAAGGATAGGTGAAATGACGGAAGTTGGTCTTAGTTCCGATCTCTCGCTTGCCCGATGTGCCCACCAGCATAGAACAATCTGCAGTAGCGTGCTCTATCGAGGCATGAACTGTGCATGAATCCAGTATACGCCCAGCGTGTTTAGCCCTGTTACGAGCCTCGACATCATCAGGAGTGCACTGTGGATCGACAAGACGCAGTGATGTGAACCCATAGTTGAGCATCGTACGACATACAGCGCCGAGGTTTCCCGGATGCGTGGCACCTACCAGCACGATATGAAGAGAGTATGTTCGGCTTGGGAGAGGAATGCGTTGGCGGTCGCCCATTTTCACTCCTCCTCGTTCGAATTATGAAGTTTAGATGTGAACTCGATAATCCATCGTGGATTGCATGGTTGATAGAGAAAGAAAAGATATCCGCTGTCTTCTCTATCTTCCATGACCAATGAGCGTTTACGAACACCGAATTTATTTCGAAGGTGCAAAATCAATGCCTCTAAAACATCCTTATCGTGATGATGGACGGATACGGGAGTGCGGTCCCAATCGACGCGCACGGCCACTTCATCGCCTCATTCAGTCGACTCTGCGCTGGCGGTATCGGGTGACATACCCGGCAATCCAGTTGCGCAGTTTCTTTGACTCAACATCAGTAAGTTGTTGCACCATTTTCTTGTTGTGTTCAAAGTCTTCGGTGAATTTTTCACCGTGGTCTTCAACAAGATGGATAGCACGAATTTTGATAAAACTTGGTCGAATATTTCCCATATGTATCACTCCTCAAACAATTTGACTTCGATCGGAATATCTGGTTCATCGTGGCGAGTCACCTGAAGACGAATCTTTCGAGGTGGATTTTCGATCCCACGGGACCAAATCTTTTCATTGACGCTTGGGTCAATCCAAACTTCTTCGTCTTCTCCAACTTTGAGATGGTGGATGACGTGTTCGCGAATGATTTGGATTGCACGTGGTGCACGCTTGTAGCGGGTAATTCCCCATGCTTTTCGGAGAGGAACGGTTAGTTCTGATTCGTTTGCTCGTACCATATTCTTCACCCTCATCGTTGGAGCTTACTACGGCGCCAGTGGTGTCGCTTAGGGTGCGACACAGTGTTTCGGTCGGTCTTTAGCATGACCCAAACAGGGACACGCCGATTCTGCTTCCCCACTTTCATGAGGCGTATTTTTTTTGCTGCTGGTTTATTTCTTGACATGTTCGAGCACCTTCTCAGATTCTTCGGATGGACGCACTACGGCGGCTCTTGGATTGGGATTGGAGCAATTGCTTCAATTGCTCATCGGTCATGAGAGAGGTAATTTTCCCTTGACCGTGGAGTTGGACGATTGATTGTTTAATCATTTCAGCACGTTCAGGCGTGGCCATGGAAATGGCAGAGAGTCGAGAGCGTGCTTCTGGAGAAAGCAACTTTTTCATTGCCGCATCAAGTCCTTGAGAAATTCGTTGAGCCTCATGGGCCTTGACTTCAGCATCAGCTTGTTTTGCTGCTTGGGATTCAAGTTGCTTTTGTAGGGCGAGGCGGCGCTGTTCGCGAATAAGATTCAACTCGTCATCTTGAGTTGATACCATACTTGTCACCTCGTTCACGCCCTTCAGTACTTGGAAAGTCCCGGGTATTGTTCATCTGCAGCTGGTCGGCACTCGTGAGCGACGCCATCAATCATTTTGTGACCGGCAGCGGTAATTTGGCGTCCTTTGTAGAGTTGAAGGGAATCGCCGTTCTCGTCTTCAACAACTCGTCCTGGTACTTTTTCGACAAGACCTGATGCTTCGAGTTGTTGAAGTGATGTGCGAATAATGTGGCGGGATGCAACGCCAGGTGTGTTCGGACCTGCACCGTTGTCTTTGCGGCCGCCAAATGCTTGAGCAAGGTGTGTTACGCCGACTGGACCTTCACGAGCAACCTTGCGCATGATAGCCGCTGAGCGTAGGAACCACCAGTTCGTTTGAGATGGAGGGCGTTCACGATCAGCACCAGTCTTGACAAATTCTGCCCATTCTGGCGTTGAAACGCTCTTTGTTTCTTCGAGTCGCGCTGCAAGAGCTGGGTTAAGGATTTCAGCGGGTATATCGTAAAGAGTCGTCATGATAAGACACCGAGCAATTTGCCGACCGAACTCCCCTATATGAAGAGAACGGGTGGAGTACGCTACCTCAACCGGTACATTTCTACGCCGTCAAACGAAAAATGCGTCGAACAAGGGTTCAAGTTGGAGTGCCAATTAGGGGTAACTGATGAAGAAGGCTTTGGCACAGAACCCTAACCTTTTACGTACACTAATGGGTCTCTCCATTACGCTAATTTTGCTTCTTTCATACGCCGTTTATGGCGCAACTGTGTCACCATCTTACTACCTCTACACAACAGATGCTGAAGAAACTGACCACATCATTGACGAGCCGACGCGTATCTACCAGGAGGCTTCGAACACAACCACTTGGGCGTGGGACATTCCAGCCAACGGTTCAAACTTGACGTGGGTATACCTCACTGCCACGGACCTATCCGACAACTCAAAGGTTCGGCTCATCAATGCGGCCGGGCTATACAGCCATCGACTCCTTGGCGTTGAATCGGACCAAGCGTTCAGTTGTGCCGAACAGTGCCAGAAAAACTCGACCCATGAAGTCAACTCAGACGGCGACTCTGTCAGCATTAATGCACTAACATCCTATGACCCAGCACGTAGGAACAACGGCACTGTGTATGGTGCGAACATCGAAGAAGCCACCTTGAAAGCACGTGAATTGGTTGAATACAACCACATTCCATCGACGATTCGTATTGAGATCATTGAAGTTGGTGAACGACTTACATCACCTGATATTTCCCTAATCACTGTCAACGAAGAGTTTGACTCAATTGCTGTATTTTCAGTCGACGCGGCTACCGAATTTTTGTGGGCACTCGCAGCGGTAATCGGCTGTTTCTCCATGGTACTCATCCCTTCATTCACAGTCTATTTTGCTGCTAAGGCGAAGGAAAAGAAAGACCGAGTTAAACTCGAAAACTCTGAACAACAAGTAGTCGAATCGCTCGAAAAGTCTTAGTTAAACACCCAATTCCCTCATATATATTGAAGGAATATTTGTCTTTGGGTCCGATGAAGAGAATGCTCGCATGTTTGATTTTGCTACTTTTTCTCGGTGGCAATATTCCAACAGAGGGTGCCATTGAGTTTAGCCATTCGACACCATTTGAATCATCAACAAAAGCGACCGGCGTCGATTTGACTGTATCGGATATTTCCTTTTCGTACACCACATCAGGCGACGAGGAACAGTATCGAATGTTTTCATCGAACTACCCCATTATCGGATTCAATCGACCCCAATCACTGTATGTCGTTGATGCTATCGTCAATGTACCCATTCTGCTTGAAGCACTTGTAGAGAATAAAGGAACAGCCAATTCCGGAACTATTGATGTGAACATTAAGGTTCTTCACAATGAGTATGCTCAATTTGAAACCATCAATTACACATTACAGTTATCTTCCTTGTCCGGGGGCAATTCGAACTCAATTACCAAAACATTCACACCCACATATTCTGGAAACCATACACTCATCGTTCGGGCTACATCAACAGTTGTAGACGACGAACCGATGAATGACGCATTTACCTCGACACTAACTGTTGCACGTTCTTACTTCAACTGTGACACATTGACTGGCTGGACTGTAGGTACGGAATGGGGCATTAGTACAGACACTGGGCTCTCTTTGGGCAGCAGTTGCCATGTAGGCAACGGACAAGCATCATCGTATTCGAACAATTTAGCGACATCTCTTACAACTCCTGTAATGGATATGTCCGATGCTGTATCCAGTCCGACACGCACTAATGGTCTGAGTTTTTTCTACACTGGCAGTGCCGCCACCAATGATCGACTCAAAGTGCAGGTCAAAACCGCATTTGGCGGATGGTTTGATCTAACTACGGTTCAAGGAACAGTTGACCAAAGTTTCGTTGACGGGCAAGATTATCGAACCTTTACAGTGAATGACGGGGGTTTTATCTCGCCATTGATTCCGGTCCCTCAGGAGCACTTTCATTCTCAAACACAATTCCGATTTTTGTTCGAATCCGATGCCTCTGTTTCCGATATTGGATATTATTTGGATGAGGTGGTAATGGTATACGACCAGAAAGTACGCCCCGAGGAATATTCGCTCGCATCAAACGGCATCTCAACTGTAGGTTCAACACCCGGGCAGTGGGGGGCCGTACGCGTTGAAGTAACCAACGATGGAAACATTTCAGATTCGGTCCTACCACAAATCATAGGCTTGCCAGTGGACTGGGAGGTGTATTTTGCAAATACAAATGGCGTGTCAATAAATGAAGAATCGGGTGTACTTCTGTCGCCGGGGCAATCGAAACAGATTGACATCAAAATTAAGCCTGATGCGAATGCAACAACCGGATTTACACAAATGACGTTCCGTGGAGTGTCGAGCCAATACTCGGCAGTCAATACGTCCCTCCCCCTGCAATTTCAAGTAATGCCGGATCGTGAACCATATGTTGTTCAGCCCGAGTTTGCCCCCTCATGCCCACCAGGTAGTTCGTGCCCATTTTCTGTAGAAGTACAAAACATAGGTGATGCAACAGATGTATTTGAGTTAGAAATTGGGGATTCCAACTTAGGGGACGGATGGAGTGTTAACTTTGGGTGGACACAAACCGAGGATGTTCTCGTTCGACCAGACACGCCTGTTCAGGTTGATTTCCTCCTTACAGTCCCACAAAATGCCATACCAGATTCAATGTTTGAGTTCACACTTATGGCAACATCACAGAACAGTTCGATGCGTACCCATTCGCAGAGTATTGATGTTTCAGCATCGATGGTAAGCGATGCAGAGGTCGGGATGACGTACGATCAATTGAATCGTGATTGGGAAGTCGATGCCGGTGGCACCGTTACTCTTGAGTTTACAATATGGAACAATGCGAGTCGGCAAGATATATTTTCAATCGACCTCTTGTACGCGGAGCAAGGAAACTGGATCATCGAATCACCACCTGCTCAGGCAGCTGTAGTAAACGGTGAGTCTTTGACTACATTTCGAATTGATATCACTTCTCCTGGCACTGCTCAAGCAGGGGACAGTGCGCCATCTATTACTCCTTCAATCACATCTCAACGGAGCGGAATGTACTTTGAAGGTTCTGAATTCAATGAGATTTCTGTGCGAACGGTGAGTGATTTGATTTTATCGCTTATTGAGTCACCAATGAAGCTAAAGCCAGGGGTTCCAGTGAAAATGACACTGAATGTAGAGAATAATGGCAATGGGCCGGTTAATGCAGTCATATCGACCAATTCAATTCCCAACTCTTGGACATGGTGGATGCGCATTGGAGACATGAACCATACGGGGCCAATCGCACTTTCTGCACCGTATGATAACGAAGATAAAATCGATGTAGATATTATGATATTTTTGCCGAGCGAAGAACGCGCCGGAGAGATACATACGATTTCATTCCGTGTCGATAGCAGCGACGGACTTACTGATTCAATGGGAGAGGATAATTCAGTCGAATTTGATGCGATTACAGCATCTGTAAGAATTCCAGAAATTGTTTCCAACCTCATGGAAACAACTGCCTCTGTGGGAGGGACTGCTTCAGTCAACATCTCTGTGATGAACATCGGTAATGCCGTTGACGATTCGTTCAAAATTATGGCAAGTGTGTCATCATCTCCACCAAATAACGAACTGTTGAGCTTTCTAAGTATAGGTGAATCCGGAGCATCGAGGCCACTTAACGAATTGAACACATTTACGATGACACCCGGGCAAGAAATGAAAATCACTGTCGATTTATTGATTCCGGATTCAATGAAACTTAACAGCAGAATCGTGGTTAGTTTCGATGTTATTGCCGGTGACACGGGTGATGGCAGTCCCTTTGAATTGGTCCATGAAGTGTTAATCGTCGTTGATTCACAACGTGAACTTGATGTAGAATTGAGCCAAAAATCAAACGAAACCAAAATGTCTGGCATTCCTGTATCATTTTGGGTGAATCTTTCATCAGCATCCAGCCAAAGTGAATCGTTCCACCTCGATATTTCCAAGCCGCAGGGATGGCAAATTGTATGCCTCGGGCTATTATTGAACGAAACAGGGCGCACATTTCTCTTTGAGCCAGGTCACATGACTCTGCAAACAACCGATGTTCGTTGTGAACTCCATCGGTTGAACGGACCAACTGAAGGAACGATCAGCCTCTCTGTGGCATCAGATGATGAAGTACTGCTTTGGAACGACGAGCAATCCTTTGTATTCCAAGTCGCACAAGCAGATCAGTTTGAGATTGATGCAGAAGTCTTGGCGACTTCAATTGCTGGAATCCTGTTTGTTGCCATACTTTTGACACTCTTGCTGCGTAAACGAACACACAACAATGGTTCTGAAGAATCTGAACTTACTGTGAAGGAATTACCTGAAATGCTCCATGAAGATGTTTCCCGCGGACCCCCAATCTCAACGACCACACAAGTTGAAACACCGATCTCAGTTTCCAATACAGGCCCCGAATTGCCGCCCGAAGGTTTGCCACCAAACTGGACAATGGAACAATGGCAGTATTATGGCCAGCAGTACCTCGATGCGAAACAGTAACAACCACGGGACATGAGGATTGTAATATGGAGTCTGCAGTATATCCTGCCGCATGGTATCTTCTGTGGGCAGTAATTGCTGCGTGTGGTGTCGGCACATGGTTTCTAAGAAACTTTACCGAACGTCTTGAAGAAACTCGACTGGTCGCTTTTACCGGTGTTGCTGCAATGGTTGTTATGGTCGTTTGGACGTTTACCGAATTTTGAGGGAATGGCATGGAGATAGCAGACAGTGACAGCCACCGATATGCTGACGCATATCCGTGCAGGTTGCCGGTGTGGTGGGCACGGACAGGTGAGCCAGGCCCACATACCGAACAGGAAGGAGTTACTGGAATGCTGATCACCCTCCGCATCGAAAAGCGATTCAATCGTTTTGAACGAATATTGGCGAAGGTTATGCGTGCTCCACGAGAAGTCCGGCGGCCATTGGATCGAATGAACAGCATGTTATGGGAACTCTGTGATGGCTCACGTAGTTTTCAGGAGGTGTGTTCAGCAATGGACGCTACGTTTAACGAGGATATTGCACCTCCCGTTGACCGTACTGCTTCAGGAATTGATGCGCTCAAATCCCGTAATCTGATGACATTTCTTAGCGAACCGTTTACCGGAAAATGGTCGATATCTCCTGGAAAGACTCCAATCCATCAAACTTTGGTCGAGGTAGATGAACGACGCGGATATGATATCGAACCAAGGTCAGAAAGTGAACGTAACGGAATTACAGCAGACGGTTTAGACGTTCCACAGGACGACCAATCACAGTAACTGTGCCGTCATCAAACCATGGACGTTCCATGAATTGCCCGTGTTCCGCCAAAAACAGGGCAAGTGACTCCACATCTCCACGGTCTACGTTCGATGTATCGATGAGTTTGAGGCCAGTATCCTTCCACCTGACGGCTTCAGCAATATCGCCATCAAGGCGGGTTAGCAACGAGTGCAGCGTATCGAAATTCAGTGGTTTCGAGAGGTAGAGGTGGATGTCAACTTCCAAAGACGAGTCTGCGCACAGTTGTGCGGCTTGTCGGGATTTTGAACAACGTGGGTTGTGATACAAGACGGGCATATTTCTCCCTCCCGACTCGGCATTAAAGTGGTTGCCAAACGAGTCGTAATCCAATTCCGTCCGATTTTTGATGGTGCAAAGCCGAACCTCGAGAAGAACACCGGGTTGAGTCGGATTCAGTGAACCATGAGCCGCCTCTGTGAACACGACGTAGTGATTCGCCAGTGAAGGCATCTTGCTGAGAGGTATGTAGTGAATAATCGGGGGAGAAATGGTCTTGGCACCATTCGCTCACTTGACCGTGCAAATCAAGGAAACCCCAAGGATTGGCTTTCTTTTGCCCAACTTCTCGAGTTGAAGCACCAGAATTACCTGCATGCCATCCATAATCGTTCAAATCGCTATCACGGTTTCCAAACGACCATCTCGATGATGTACCTGCTCTTGAAATGTATTCCCACTCTGACTCTGTTGGCAATCGCCAAACACCAGTAAATCCGAGGCGTTCAGTACCGTTGTCAATTTCATTAAGTCGAGTTGTAAATTCTTGCGCATCGTCCCAAGATATTTGTTCGACGGGACGAAGCCCTGCTGCCCATCCTTCCGTAAAGCAAGATGGATTTACCTCCATAATTGCCTGCCAATGTGCCTGAGTAACAGGCCGTTCACCACAAAAAAAGGGCTCAGTAATTGATACTGGATGGGGTGGTTGTTCTGAACGAGTCCCCTTTGCATCACCCATCACAAATTCTCCCGGTTCAACAAGAAGATAGCGGCCTCCGTACTCGTCGTCAAAGAACGGGCGTGTGTCTGACATGGAATCACTCTTCACGAGAGTTCAGCATCTCTGCAGTCTGGAGCACAGAGTCAACAAGATCATGCAGGCGTTCAACTGTTTTTGAGTCCGTAAATTGCCCATCATCATCGAACGCTTCCTTGACATGACCGACAGACAGTTGCTCAGGGACAGGCCATGCATGGAGCCACCGCAACATGATACGCATATGATTGAGGGTGTTGGCGTTTTGGATGCCACCCAGGGTACTCATTAGGCCGAAAGCTTTCCCGCCGACGTGTTTGTCGTAAAGCCAATCGAAGGTGTTTTTCATGACACCTGACATCGTGCCATGGTATTCTGGCGAGCATACAAGAAACGCATCCGAATCAGATGCGAGTGCTTGGAATTCTTTGACATTGTCGTTCTCCCAACAGCCATCCTCGCCGACGAATGGCAATGGTTTTTCATTGCAATCCCAAAACGTCACTACTGCACCTTTGGAACGAGCATAATCAAGAGCATGATTTACCATCATTCCACTTTTCGATGTCGATCTATATTCGCCAGATAGGCCAAGGATTCGTATTTTCGTATCACTCATGTCTATGACTCATGAAGGAGGTTTTTGAATATAGTGTCAAAATACGAAGGACAACAAGAAGCAATGCTTATGCCGGTCGGTTATCCGCTTCGGTATGGTGACACCATGGAAGAGATAGGCAGTTCTCCCAGCGACACGAATGCCGTATCGGATGCCGTTGCTGAGTCTATGGCCGCAGCACTGCGTTCAGCAGGTCTTGGCGACATGGTCGAACATGTTGATGTGAAGCAAATGGGATATTCGGAAAATGTTCTTGAGCGGGTCATTAAACAACACGCAATACAGGACCGGGAAGGATTTCTGGCTTTCGCACACACCATGGACGAAAACGACAATAATTACCTCAGCGAAAATGAACTCCAAAATGCTGCATTGAAATGGCTTGAGCAGGAAGCGGAAGTACCAGACGCACCTGAAATTGATGAAGAAAACACGGTTGAATACCTTCTACAACTCGGCGAAGAATGTTCCCGTAAACACGATTCGAAAGGGGCCTTGGCCGCATTCAACAAGGCCATTGCACTTGACCCTTCATGTGACATGGCTTGGTTCAACAGGGGTGTTCTCCTCGAAGCAGAGCAAGATGCGCGAGGTGCACGTCAGGCCTTTCAGATATGTCTAGACATCAACCCGGACAATGCTCCAGCAACTGCAAATATTGCCACATTACTCGAGCGAATTGGCGATGATGCTGCTGCGTACGAAATGGCTGTTAAGGCACTCAAATTCTTCCCTGGTCACCCCATGCTCCTCGATGTAAAGAATCGATGTGCTGAAAGTGGTATTAAAATGCCAATGGAGGCGATGCCGATTCAAGAACCCACACAAACATTCAACGAGGTAGAAGTTGAAAAAGTGATGAAAGAAACCGGTGTTACGGACAAAGAAGCCGTACTCGCAGAAGCACTTCACCACGATGACGATTCAAACCAACATCTCGAGTATCAAGAACTCAAATCCGCTGCTACAGTAGTAGCAGCCACGCAAGAAATTCAGCAAGTCATTGAACAAGCGGAAGTTCATGCGCCGGTTGCACCCGAACCAATAATCGAAGCGGTGAAGGAAGAACCATTCGACCTCGATACTCTGGTCGAACAAGCAACTGGTTTGATTCGCTCTGGGGATGCTAAGGGTGCGCTTGAATTGCTCAGTCCTCACCTGAAAACGATAGGTGCTGAACATGCTGGTGCTTGGCGTATTGCTGGTGGAGCAATGGCTCGTTTAGATCTCGACGAACATGCAATATCTGCCCTACAGCACGCACAAAATCTCGACCCAGACCAAGGTTCCGGTTGGTTCAATCTTGGATCCATACACCAACGTCGTGGTGAGACGAACGAAGCTGTTGATTGTTACATGAAGGCAATGAATGTGCAATCTGATTATCTCAAGGCAGCGACCAAGTGCAGCCAATTATGTCATGAGATTGGTGATGTTGAAAATTTCCTGAAAGCGACACGTACGGTTCTTCGAATTGAACCGAAGAACCCTGTCCGCCAAGAGTTCATTCGTATTCTCGTCGAACTTGCTGAAGGTGAAGCAAACGTTTTGGAGAGCGTACATGGGATTCCGCCGACACTTCCCGAAGGCCCGCATCTCGCATCTGAAGCCATTGAATACTTGGGTCCGGGGCAAACTGCAATGCATGCAAGAGCATATACTGCGGCCAAAAAAGATGTCCAAGCAGTTACAATTTGGAAATCAATGATTAAGCAAGACGGTGAAAATCCTGACATTTGGCGAGGATTAGCACGTTCGCTTGAATCAGCTGGTGATTTGGCAACTGCCGAAAAGTGCCATCGAAAAGCAGATTCTTTGAGCGGAGTAACGGCTGGTCAGGAACATGCCTCTACTCAAGTTTTGGAAAATGCACCTGCGGCTCTAAATGCACCAAGTCCATCACCAGCCTTTGAAACAACGCCTTCCCCGGCACCTGCTCCAGAAATTGTAGCGGATCCTACCCCCGCACCTGCCCCTGCATTTGAGCAAACTCTAACCCCGGCTCCATCAATTGAACCAACTCCTGCGCTCGATACGACGCCAGTCCAATCGAGTCAAGACCCTCGCGAACAGGAAGCGGACTACTACATGAACGCTCTCGGCTTACAGACACCAGCACCGGATGTTCAGCAACAAACACCAAATGCTTCATCTTCATTGCTCACAGATTCAGCAATTCTACTCGAACAAAGAGAAACTGCACCGAGTGATATTGTACAGGAGTCTCAGTCATCTTTTGACCTTACACAAGCAGCTGCAGATGCTCAACGATTGGTCTCGAACTCAGCCAACGCAGAAGTCGACTCGAGTTCGGTAGCAAACCAAGACATCGCTTGGTACAATCAGGGCGTAGGTCTTATCTCGGACGGAAAGTTTAGAGAGGCACTTTCATGCTTTGACAGGGCATTGCCTTCATTCACTGGCAACGAAGAAATGCTTATCAGAATCCTCAACGGCAGGGGTAACGCATTTTACTTCATGGAAGAATACCCTAAATGTGTCGAGTCCTATCACCAAGCAATGCTGATCCGTCCAGCAGAAGTTCAAGGGAAAACCCTCTACAACATGGGAAGTGCATATGCCGAAATGGAGCGTTATCCGGATGCAATCAAATGCTTTGAGCAGTCGATTCCCCGTGGCCTCAGCCCAGAAGAAGTCAAGCGAGCCAAGGAGCAAATACGACGGTGTGGAATACTCCAAAAGGAAGCTGTTCGCAAAAACAAACGCCGATAAATTACATTGTTTGGCTGAAAAAAAAGAAACAGGTTCATAGAGAAGTGTTGCTTGGGCAGAGCATGGACTGCGGTACATGCGAAACTTCGAGCCCCGTGCAACTGATGACCCCAGAAGTCGTCGATGTTAATTTGAGCATTTCAAATAAGGCACAAGAAATGCTCTCCGATGCGTTTGGGGATGACCGATCTATGGCACTGCTCGTAGGAGTTTTGTCCGGTGGTTGCTCAGGTTACATGTACGACTTGCAAATAGTCGAGGATACTGACCAAAATTGTCAAGAAATCAACATTGATGGATTTAGAGTTCTTGTCCCGAACGCATCCAGTCACCTTCTTGATGGCATTGAAATCGACTATGTTGATCGACTCATGGGCGGTGGATTCAAAATTAACAATCCAAACGCTGAATCCTCTTGCGGATGCGGCGAATCCTTTGCATGAGGTCCTCCTCATGAGAGTGTTTCAACTCGACTCATACGTTTTACTTCTTTCTGGTAAAGATTGCCTTCAGTTTATTGATGGGTTATCAACCAATAAAGTCGATGGAACATGCACTACAGTATTCACAAAACCAAATGCCAAGATCATCGACATGGTCGATGTGATTTGCGTTGGTGAAAATGTGGCGATTGTCGGCCACAATGAATTCAAAATCAATCTTGTCAACCATCTTAACCCGCGTATTCTGCAACAGGATGTTCAAATACGGGATATTTCCGATTTCAATAATGTATTCATTTCAATGGAGAAGTATCCTGAAACTGACAATGTGACCTGTGTGGAAACATTCCGTGGGTGGATTCTTGTTGCCCCAAAATCGGTGCCAATTGCTGCCACGATGGGGGAAGAAGAGTTCCATGAATACCGCATTGAGAATGTAATCCCGCACCCTGGCCGTGAGATAACTTCTTCTTCTCACCCATTTAACTGTGGATTGCAACACCTCGTTCATGAAGCAAAAGGGTGTTACGTCGGTCAAGAAATTCTTACCCGAATGCGTAGTCGGAACAACACGGGGAAATCGCTGATTCGGGTGAAAGGAAATCCAAACGATGCGACGACGAGTGGCAAAACACATTCCCTTGTCATACGCAGGGATTGATTGTGAAGTCATAAGAGCAGCAATCGCATGGTTGCAGTGAATAAACGCAATGATTCAGGAATACTGCGATTCCATCAATATCCAAGAAGTTCTTTCAACTGAGATTTATAGAAATTACCGGAGCCCTGAAGAGATTCCAGTTCACTGTCGGACAATTCAAGTTCAAGGATACGCTCAATACCACCTGCACCAAGAATGACTGGTACACCTATGTAGACATCATCGAGACCGTACTGACCTGTCAAATGCGCCGAGGCAGGAATGAGGCGCTTTCGATCGTTGAGAACTGCCTCTGCCATTACTGCTGCTGCCGAACCGGGTGCGTAGAATGCTGAACCACGTTCAAGCAATTTGACAATTTCTCCACCTCCAGAGGCGGTTCTCTTGCAAATAGCATCAATAGTATCTTCGTCAAGAAGATGAGTGATTGCAATGCCACCAACGGTTGTAAACCGTGGAAGTGGAACCATCGTGTCGCCGTGACCTCCGAGTACCATTGCTTGAACATCTTCTTCGGAACAACCGACTGCTTGAGCAACAAAGTGAGTCATGCGTGCACTGTCAAGAACTCCAGCCTGTCCGCATACGCGGTTTGCAGGGAATCCTGTCACCTTTTGCATATGATAGGTCATCAAATCGAGTGGATTGGTGACCATGACAATTGTTGAATCAGGTGCATGGTCGCGAATTCCTTCACCAACTTGCTTGACGATACCTGCATTCTTAGCAATTAAGTCTTCGCGAGTCATGCCAGGTTGTCTTGGGAAACCAGATGTAACGACAACAACACTTGCACCTGCAATGTCATTGTAGTCTGAAGTGCCCGTAATCGAACCGTCATAGTTCAACACTTGGCCGTTTTGTGACATATCAAGGGCCTTACCCTTGGCGAATCCTTCGTATATATCGAGTAAAACGATATCTGCAATTTTCATTTGTGCGAGTACAAAAGCGCATGTTGCTCCCACGTTTCCGGCTCCAATAACTGCAATTTTTCTTCGGTGATTTGCCATAATGTATCCCACTATGTCCCGTCCAACACTCGACCATCAATAAGCAACATGGTTCGACATGTCAAATGGTAAATCGTGAACGACTCAATATTCTCTCATTCTAGACAGGAACATCACCCGAATGGAGCGTGTTCTCTAAGAACCCCCTCTATGTGGCAAGAACATCCCCCGTCACTTCTAGCGACAAATCGGGGTTGAGGCAATTGTATGAAAATTGGAGTACCAATGGAACCTGAAGGCGAAACGAGAGTTGCAATCACTCCAATGAGCATGAAGAAGTTGCTAAAATCTGGATTTGAAGTACTTGTACAGAAAGGAGCTGGCGTTTCATCGAACTATTCCGACTCGGCATATGAGGCTGCAGGAGCAAAAGTTGTTTCGCGAAAAGAAGCGCTCTCGTGCGACACTGTCATCTCAATTCGTTACCCGGGGTTAGATGGAATCTCCAAGGGAACGCAGATTGCCTGCGTAGCAGACCCATTCCGAAACCCAGAACATGTCAAAGAATGCATTGATGCTGGTGTCACACTACTCTCGATGGACATGATTCCTCGGCGTCTTTCTCGAGCCCAATCAATGGATGTAAACTCAAGCCAAGATAATCTAGCTGGTTACAAGGCAGTTCTACTCGGCGCTGCACATGTCCCAAAGGGAATTCCAATGATGACCACATCTGCTGGAACAGTTCGACCTGCCAAAGTTGTGATTATGGGCAGCGGTGTTGCTGGGCTACAAGCAATAGCAACTGCAAAGCGGCTTGGTGCAGTTGTATACGCATCAGATGTTCGAAAGTCCGCTGCTGAGCAAATCGAATCGGTTGGTGGCAGATTTATCGAAGTCGATGGAATGGATGACTTCGAAGACGAATCAGGATATGCAAAACCACTCACTCCAGAGTTTATCCAAAAAGTCAACGATACAGTATGTGGCGTTGCATCGGATGCTGATATCATCGTTACCACTGCACGAATTTTTGGACGCCCAGCACCAATTACTGTTCCATCGAGCGCAATTGCGAATTTCAAAGCCGGTGCAGTCGTCGTGGACATGAATGCAGATGTTGGCGGCAACTGTGAAGACACGAAAGCCGGTGAAATTATTACCACCAAAAACGGAGTAATTATAATCGGTACATCGAACCTTCCCGGAACATTAGCAACAACAGCAAGCATGTTGTATTCAAACAACTTGACGACATTCATCACATCGTTGGTCAAAGACGGTGAACTCATCATTAGCGATGAAGATGATATTTTAGTTGGTGCGCCAGAAGGCTCCGACTTCTATGTCAACGGCATGGGCGGTGTTCTGCTCTGCCATGAGGGTGCTTTGCATCCAAAACAAACACGTCTTGGGGGTGCTCTTTGATGACTCCGGAATTTTTAATTGGAAACGTAACATTATTCATACTCGCAATTTTCCTCGGATTCGAGTTGATTACAAAGGTACCAGCAACCTTGCACACACCACTTATGAGTGGGGCAAATGCAATTTCTGGCATCAGCATCATCGGTGCGTTGATTGGTTCAAACGTGGCGTTCGATGGCGGAGCAACTGCTCTTTCGGGGCTACTTGCATTCGTTGCTGTCGTTCTCGCAATGATCAACGTGGTAGGCGGTTTTGCCGTCACCAACAGGATGCTCAACATGATCGCTGGAAAGAAGCGCGGAGGTGCTTGAAATGGAAGATTGGATATCAATTGGATATTTGATTTCCGCAGCTCTGTTTATTTTTGGGTTGAAAAAACTTGGCCACCCCAAGACTGCACCGTTTGGAAATCAACTCGGGGCCATGGGTATGCTCGTGGCTGTAATCACGACCGTGGCACAAATGCAACTCACGGGCGAGGGAGTTGTTGATTGGACCTTAATCGCTGGTGGTATTGTTCTTGGTTCTCTAATCGGTTATTGGATGGCTGTCAAGGTCGAGATGACCGGTATGCCGGAACTGGTAGCTTTGTTCAATGGTTTTGGCGGTGCTGCATCTGCGCTTGTTGCCCTTTCTGAAATTCAAAAATACATCGCTGAACCATCCGGGATTCCCACAGGGCTCGAAATAACCGTGACTATGGTAGCCGCTGGTCTTTCTGCCCTCGTCGGTTGGATGACGCTAACTGGCTCACTTTTGGCAATGTACAAACTCAAAGGTGGTGTCGAAGTATTCGGAAAGTGGATACGAACACCAACATGGGGTCCTGCATGGCTTAATCCTGTCAAGGTGCTCTTGTTCCTAGGCGTCATTGCCCTCATCATCGCAAGCATTGATGACCCGACAAATGAACAGTACCTTTGGGGAATCATCGGAATTTCATGTATTCTCGGAATCATACTGGTTCTTCCAATTGGTGGGGCAGATATGCCTGTTGTCGTATCTTTGCTCAATTCCCTCTCAGGAATAGCCGCAGCATTCACGGGATTCATTATCGGTAATTCAGTCCTCATCATCGCAGGTTCTTTGGTAGGGGCTTCAGGTCTCATTTTGACCTTCATCATGTGCAAGGCAATGAACCGTAAACTCATCGACGTACTGTTCAAGTCCTTTGGTGGAGATGGTGAAAAGCAATCATTGACACGCACAAAGGTCGGCTCAGACGCAGACGAAGTTGCCATGATGCTCGATGGAGCACAGAAAGTCATCATCGTACCAGGATACGGTATGGCGGTCTCTCAATGCCAACATGCTGTCAAGGAATTTGCAAACATTATGGAAGAGAAATTCGATACTGAAATCAAGTACGCTATCCATCCAGTAGCCGGCCGAATGCCAGGTCATATGAATGTCCTGCTTGCAGAAGCAAATGTACCGTATGAACAACTCATTGAAATGGATGAAATTAATGGTGAATTCCCTGAATGTGATGTTGCACTCGTGATTGGTGCAAACGATACCACAAACCCTGCAGCCCGCAGCGGTGAAGGGCCATTGGCGGGAATGCCTATCATCGATGCTGACAAAGCACGAACAGTTGTGATCATCAAGCGTTCACTCTCAGTAGGCTATGCTGGCGTCGATAACGACCTCTTCTACATGGACAAAACCATGATGCTCTTTGGCGACGGTAAGGCCATGATGGGCGATTTGAACACGGCTGTCAAAGAAATTTGAAGCGTTTGGGAACGATACGATTCATGCCCCTAAGGGGCATGGGGAAAAGGAACGTTCAAAGGGCGGCGGTGTGTCGAAAGAGACAGGTGGGACCATGCTATCACGCAACTCTCGATTCTTGATACTTGGATTGATTGCACTGCTCTTGATTGCACCGGCTCTTGCCATGCCTGGTGGACCTCCATGGAAGAGTGGAGACAATCTTACTGTAGAGGTCGGATGTACCTGTCACGGAGACGGTGCAGCATCGAATGACGTGGTAGTATCAATATCAGGCGTCCCACGTGCATACACGCTCGATCAGTCGTATGAGTTCACCATTTCTTTACAGCACGCCTCAAACGCTGAAGGTGGATTTATGCTATGGGATTACAACAATGGCGCACTCACCCCCGGTGAAGGCTCTCAGTCCGTTGCAGATGAACCAGGAGCGCTCTCACAGTCCGCAGCAGGTAACGACTGGGTAGTCACATGGACTGCACCAAGTTCCGATGTAGGAATCATTCCGTTCCAACTTGTTGGTAATGCGGTCAACGGTAACGGAAACTTTGATGCTGGAGACACTTGGAACATTGTTTCGTTCTCGATTAGCCCTCCAGATACCGCTACCAATGACGATGAGGAAAATCTTGCCCTACGTACAATCAGCGTAGGAGACTATGAATCACTCTTCGTCGCCGTCGAAGACCCTGAAGCAATTGAAGCAGAGCGACAAGAGAAATTAGCACACCAATTCTTCGATGAAGGAAACATATACTACTTCTTCACGCTCTCAATCATTATCATTGCTGCCGTCATTCAAGGCGAGTTTTATGAACGAAAGTTTGGCGGTGGTCCAGAGCACCTCGACAAGAGCCTCGCCATACCTCAAGGCGTTCGACGCGGAGCCCTTTCGGCATTACTCCTCGTTGGATTTGCTTGGACTGTGGACAATGAACAGTCTTGGGAAGTACTTCTTTCCGTCGGAATGCTCACACTCTGGGCTATTTTTGGCGTCTACAGAACCATCGTTCAAGCACGTGCACCTGCACAGGCAAAAGACCTCGTTTGAATCTCCGACTCCTCCAAGGGAACTGAGGGAATCCTATGTCTCTACAACTTGAATTGGACCATGATAGACATGTTCAAGATCACTTGAATGAGCTCACATCGAGGACAACTTTGGTCTTCTTTTTGGCTACTGTATTCACCATTGGCTGGCTGACTCAGATTGATCAGATATTGAATCTCGTTCTGAATCGACTGAACCCATGTGACGAAGGTTGTCTTAATCTGTATGACCCGGCACGTTGGAGCGCAGTTCGTTGGATGAGCGCGGCCATCCTAGGTATTGGTACTGCCACGCCCGTCGCTTTTTATCACGGATGGAAATTTGCAAGACCAGGACTTCTACCAAATGAACAACGCTGGATTGCATCATGGTTCATTGGGGGCGGGTTGATGTTGGGGCTCACAGTAATCACAACAGTAGGTATTGTTTTTCCATTCCTCTTCCAAACCGGACACCAAACGCATGAATCGATGATGTTAGACGCTCGGTACGACGCGGTGCACATGCTCTCCATGGCAGTCGCTGTCGTTTGGACCCAAGTGATAGTCGCATGTGCACTGAGTGCGATGGTATTAGCAGGTGCATATGGAATGCTACATCGAGAAACGGCAGATTGGTGGCGATTCAGGGTATATGGCATAGTCCTGTTGTTGCTGTTGGCATCCTTACCTGAGTACGGTGGATTTGCACTCATACTCTCGGTATCTGCGATAAGCGTTATCGAACGTGGTAGTCGAAGGTGGCTGCAAGCCGAACCACCACTTTTCAATGGGAAAAAACCGATAATGGATTCAGAAGGTGGTGTCCGGAACATGCTGTTAGTAGACTGTTCATGCGACGGTGCTGCGAACAGTATTCCACAGAACGCTGAGTCACCAATCGCCGTAATGCCTGTGAAAACTCTCTGTCATTCGACCAAGGAACAGGAAATGGTTCTCGAAGCCGCCCTAAGGCACAGACTTACCGATGTAATCGTTAGTGGTTGCACAACAGATCCGCTACCGGATGGGTTTAAGCAGAATTGCCGAACAATTGGTTGCAAATTGCGTGGCCTTAACATGCTGGAACAACAGTCCTATCGAACGCTACCATCACCGTTCCGAATTTTAGAATTTGAATTGAAGATGATGAGCTTAGAAGACCCCTGGACGAAACAAAGCATACCCGGAAGAATATATGATGCAGTAAAGGACAAAGTCGAAATCGAACTACTTCTTGACACACGAAGCAAAGAACATACTTGGGGGATACAATTGAAACCGGAACAAATACTCATTCACTTGGACAAGCAAACTGCCAACCGTGTCGAACAACGACTGAACACTTTACCAATTACAATTCAGCAGTTGTAACATCAGTAAGTCCAAGCATTGAAACACTTCACCATTTTGCACTCAAGCATGAGTCCGAGGTTTGGAGTACCAATCCTCGTTGCATTGCTCCTTGCAAGTTCTTGGGCTTTCACAAACAACGATACTGTCGAGCAGTGGGTAAGTGAAAACACGATTGACGTTCAAGAGCAAGAAGTTCCTCTCTTGCAATTGCAAGAACAAGAACGGTGGCTCGTCCTCGTCATTGACTTTGAGAGTTCTCCTGCCACAGAATCTTCTGGACCAACTCAAGCAGAACTCCTGCTCAATGATGTCGCACGTGAGTATTTATCGCAACTGTCCGGATCAAATACGCAGGTACACATCGATGTAAGTCCACGAGTTACGCGAGCATCGGGGTCTTTGTCCGACTACGGCAGTGATTTCAATGGAAACAGAGATATGGATGCCAACGGAGAATTCTTACCTATGAAATTGGCAGAAGAGGCAGTTCTTGACCACATAAACTATGCAGATTGGGATGAATATGATCTTAACGGCGATGGCATGGTAGACCGTTTGCTCATACTTCACACATCAAACGGGCAAGAGGAAAGTCCCGGGCAAACGAGTAATATTTGGAGCCACTTTACACGGTTTGACACATCAATCGAAGTAGAAAACGGTGTGGATGTGGGGCACTATACAATGGCGAGTATACGCACTGGCTCAAGTGGAATGGGGACAATCTTGCATGAGATGATGCACCAAATGGGAGCGATGGATCTCTATCCAGTACACGAGGCTGGACACTTGAACGATTGGCAAGGCATCGGCGACTGGGACATTATGGCCAGTGGAAACTGGAACGGTGGAGGTGTATGGCCAGCACTCCCTACGTCGGCGAGTCTCGAATTGCTCGGTGCTAACCGCACACAAACCATGGACCTTACATGGCCATCAAGTGCACAAGCACCTTGCATCGGACCAACAATACTCATGAAGGGCATGAGTGAAAACGGCTCATCACTCAAAGTTCCTCTCACAGGTGAAGAATCTGTTTGGATTGAATACAGATCGAATTATGGCTTTGACCAACACCTCCCCGGTTATGGCATTTTGGTGACGTACCAAGACCGAAGTGTTGGAGACGAAGAACAAAATGAACTGAACCGCGACCCCGACCAACCGTGGCTAACGGTCATTGAGGCAGATGGTCGCACCGATTTGCGTAACGGTGTGAATTCAGGTGAAGCGTCCGATGTTTTTCAAAACGGAAGTTCCTTTGGTGCTGAAGGTGTTCTCATCTATGACCATGATGGCTTTTTGGTACCCTGGGTGGCAACGGTGGAAATCAACATTACCGTTGAAATTCGCTTCACTGCACCGAATTGCAGTTCAGGATTGTCCATTGATGCTCCCGATTTTGGAGGGGTTCTCCTTCCCGATGAAAGTTTCCCACTGTCCGTCAGCGTCGAACAACCTTGCATGTTCACACACAATCTGACAGTATCCGATGGTAGAACCTTCATCGAGCAGGAAACACAATTGACTCAAGGCACCACAAATCTTCAACTGCAATTCTCATCGACCGGCACGGCGAATGCTGAGGCAGTTGTTGAAGGTGAAATGAGTTGTGGTAATGATAGAATGCACATTAAGACCAAAACCTTGACACTCGGGAGAATACCAATTGAAGCAGCCGAATCGGGGACACTACAGGCGTTTAGTCCATCTACACTTGTCATTCCTATCGAATCTCTCGGAAGTTCTGAGCAAACATTCACCGTCGAACTTGACGGTCCTATGTCACGCATTGGAGAAGCCGACAACAGAGTGGATCTCTCTGGAAACGATTCAATTGAGATTCAAATAGAACCGAACGGTTTGTTGCAAGACAGAATGTCAGTTAACGGTGAAATTGTTCTCATTTCACAGAGTGGACACCGCTGGACGATTCACCTTGAGTATTCTGCTATCGATGGTGAGCGCAGCACATTTGACGAATGGAGGACTCCCGGGCGATTGCTCGGATGCGCAGGACTTATCAGCGCAATATGGGTCATGTTTGCAATGATGGAAACACGGCCAAAAAGTGAACCTAAACAATCTCAATCAAATGTCGTGTCAGCACCATTCGATAGCACCTTTGAGCAGAATGAAACCGACGCATGGGGACGGGAAATCGACCTGTAGTCAATTTCGACCCGGTAGCCATCGTTGCATGTGCAGGTAGAACCATGACCCATTGAAGGGTAAAGCGCAGAGCCACATTTTGTGAACACCTTCAGAGAGTCGAACTGCCAAACATGCAGCCTCCCATGTTTGAGGGGCATCTTCGTGGGGCTGAATCAGCCATGGAGCGTGCGCATCACCGACAGGCGTGTCATACACTCTCCAGCGACTCCCATACTTGAAACCAGGTCGCAAGAGCACGCCACGTTCGACTAAGTCCACATACAGATTGTGTTCAGGACTCGGACGAAGATCATCGATTGAGGATTGGACGAGTTGGCCTTCCTCGTGCCGTAAATGTCGACCTGAAAGATGCTCAACACCTATCGAATCCCAATGCCAATTGTATGCATCTGGGACATACCAGCCATCGCCACGTGCAATTCTTTTTCGCCATAGTTCGGAAATTTGGTTCTTTTTTTCGGTGGAAAAAGAATCCCAGAGAGGTTGTTTACCCGAAGGTTGTCTCTGAGATAACAGATACATTGTGACATCCATTTCTTCATCAATAACCAAAAATTCAGCCAGCATACCTTGACCGTGCACCCATGAGGTCCATTCGACCATTTCCATCCAATCAATTACATCTGTTGTCCATGCCCAGCGAACATGTGCAACTGGCATTTCTTTCGAGAAAATCTGCTCACGATTCCAACGCAAAGCCCAAGTGGGTTTTGGAACTTCAATACCCCACTTTTCTGGGATGTTTTGTGCTGGTATGAGCAGTTCTCCGCCGCTTCGGGCTGTATCAAAAAGGATGCTTCGGGCAATGACATCTGGGTCAGAATTCACTGCATCATCAAACCAAGATTCCGATGGCAATGGTAGATGGCGATGCCAGTGACAAAACAAAATCTCTTCCGTTGATACGCGAATACTCTCATCGGATTGCATCAAACCGATGGCGCTCTTTTGATACAACCGTGATGAGAGAGGTGGGGCGATGTACCATTCTCCGTCCTTCATCAGCGGCGGGTCCAGCGGCTGTACAGGAGGAAGGTTCGATGTAAGTGGAGTGCCAAGTGGGCGAGTCGTCCTTTGGCGCGGTGTAAACTTACGGTTCTGCCTCGCCATGTATCTGCGTCATGTTCACGGCATTTGAGTTTAGGGTTACCGATGGGCATATGTGCCCCCGCTTCTTCGACGAATTGGGGAGTCCAATGGTCGACGGTTATCTCGGGTCGTTAACGACGGAGGAACGGATGCTTTTACACCTCTTTGACCATAATTTACCTGAGGGGGCATGGGAAGCACCCGCGGCACTAACACAGGCAGGAATCTCAGCAGCTGTGCATGTTCAACGTAAACACGTCCCACGTACTCTGAAGCGGCTCGAGCAGCGTGGGGACTTGACGACCGATAAACGGCATGTCCCTGGGGCCAAGCAAAGGCGTCAAGTCTACGGTTTAACGGCGAATGGAAGGGGTATTGCTCGTGAACTTCGAGAAAAAATTCTAAGTCAATATGTCATTAAAAATGGCGAAAAGACCCTCTTATCAGAACTGCGCAAAGGTGGACAAGCAACGCTCGAACTCTTGTCCTTTATTGACGAAGGCATGACTTTCCATGAGAATCCTGTTGTATCTCCAGTTTCAAATCCAGAAGGTGTAGCATCTTTAGATGCGCAGGCCGGTGAAAATCTCATACGAAGATTATTTGCAAGGGCATGGGAAGATGGCAAGATTACAAAGGATGAACAATACCTACTTTCAGAGGTGGTAGAATTTCTTGGTATGCATCCAGAACGTGTTCGCCGGCTCTCCGATGAGGCGAGAAAGGAACAAAATGCTCCACCACCCGAGGAGATATACTTGGATATGCTTCGACAAGCCATGGTCGATGGGGAACTTGTTGATGATGAAATTGCGTTGCTTGAAACAGTTCGTATAGCCTATGGGTTCGACAGATTAACGCATGACAAGTTGCTTGAAGATGCTAAAAAATCACCAATTGTTTCTGAAAAATACCTCACCTACCGGTCTACACTCATCACTGCACTCCAAGATGGTGTCATCACTAAAGATGAAGGAGCAATGCTCTCTACATTACGTGAAACACTTGGCATTACCGATGTCCAGCATGCGAGTCTTCTTGCAGAATTACGCGATACAATCAAATGAGGAACAATCAACGAACAACCGAGGGTCAACTATGGGAATGTCAGATGAAGAAGAGGCAGTGTATGAGGACTTGAAAAACCTCAAGAGTTTACTCAAACAAACTGGAGAATCCAAAGTCGTTCTCATCGGTGACATCATGATGGATTGCTACATACACGGATACGCCAATAATCTCAATTCTCGTGCACCAGTTCCTGTTCTTCGTGAAACAATGCGAGAGGAAGATGTGGGTGCTGCTGCACACGTCGGTAGGGGTTTGAATTCTATGGGATTGCAGAGTTACCTCTTCGGAGTTGTTGGTGACGACCGGGCTGGCCTCAATATTCTGCAATCATTAGACGACGAAGGCGTATCAACTGCCGGGATTTCAATTATTGACGGCAGAACCACAACCGTCAAAACCCGAATGCTTGCTACACGGGAGAGTCTTGTCAGTGACGAGCAACTGTTGCTTCGCTGGGATGTTGAGGATGACAACCCGGTCCCATTGGATGCTTCCCAATCACTCTACGACAGCGCTATTCGCGAAGTCGAAAAAGCAGATGTTGTTATTCTTTCAGATTACGGGCAAGGGGTAGTCAACGATGTGGGTGCTGACCGGATTATCAAGGCCGCACGTTCAAAAAACGTTCCAATCATTGCCGATCCGAAGTTGACAGGATTGCATAGAACTCACGGTGTGAACTGGATTTTATTTCAATCTCAAGGTTTAGAGTTAATGCGACGCCGCCTTGGTGTGTCGACCGGAAGTGAGGCTGCAATGCAACTTATCGAAACACATGATTGGAATCATCTGGTTGTGCTTTCAGGCGAGGCAGGAGTTACAATCTACTCAAGAGATGAAGAAGTTGTTCACGCACCGTGTACGCTCGATGATTTACGTCAAATGATTGGTCTCATTGATGCTGCAGCTGTCGCTATTGCAGTGGCTATTTCAAAGAAAATGTCGGTCAGAAACACTGCATTACTAGCAAATGCTGCATGCGAGTGCATTTTAGGCGCAGACAAAACTGAATCATTTGTTCTAAGCCGTGAAGACCTTATCGACCGTATCGGTGAAATGTCTTGGAACTTGCAGGTTTCCAAACGTTGAGGTGCACCTATGAGTTCATGGCCGCGGCCTACAACAGCCGATATTGCACTGAGGGCATTTGCTTCAAGCCCGTCGAGACTATTCACCGAAGCCTCGATTGGCATGCAAGAGATTCTGCTTTCCGACGAAGCACAAAAAACACTGAACACACACATTCGCCACTCTTCGCAATGGCAAATTGAAGCACCTCATGATAGCGAGAGCGAATCATGGGATTTATTACTCGTTCAATGGCTTGAGGAAGTTCTGTACCGTGGAGAAATACATAATCAGTGGCTTGTTGATTGCCAACTCGCTTTCACATGGTCAGAAAAAAAAGTAATCGCTTCTGGTCATGTGTCGTGGGTAAAAAGCGAGCACATTGAACGTGAAGTGGAAATCAAAGCAGTGACGAGCCATGAATTGCAGTTCAAGGAATTACGAACAGGAGAAAATGCGTACTCTCCATGGGAGCAGGTCCCGGACTTTCAGGGACCAGGCTGGTTTTGCGATGTTGTGTTTGATATTTGAGTAGTCAAACCATCGTATCGCAACCGAGTGCCAATATAGAAACCAACAGTGTTAAACACAACATCCATGATTTTGTTACCGAGTTCTTCAACTGCAAATTCAAACGGGAGATACAATTCCAATATTTCCCAACCGATACTTAGGATAAAGAATAATTTCCACTGGTGAAAGAGATAACGACCTGATGTCGACCAGATAAAAAAGTGGATGACAGAATAAAAGTTCACGAAAGCCATCAAGATGCCTCAGGAGTGGGAGTTCCAATGGTGGACGTGCGCTCTCCTCGGCCTAACCCACACACTTCCTCCATCCCGATACCCCACAGCACCCATGGCTCCGAGTAGGGCTGCTCCGTTCCCGGCCTGACCTATTCCCCCGGTTATCCATTTCCTGTTTCCCTCCGGAAACAGTTCACAGCACCCGAGTCATGTGGGGGCGAGACATCAACGTCCGCATGTAGAAACCAAAGAGCCGCTTTCGCCGCCCAAAGGCGTTCAGTCCACCGTGAAGACGATTTGTGGTACAGGGTACGCCTAGCTCCCCACCTATCCCGACAAGCCCTAAGGCCAACTCTATTTGAACGAAACCCATGTTCGGTTTAGAAAATTAGTCCAGTGGAGTTTCTTCTTCATATTTTGAGGGGCATGAGGTTTTGATGATTTGGGCTTCGAATACGTAGTCACCATCGATGTACCGAAGAACACCTTGAGCATATACGGTACGGTTATCACCAAGACCATTGGAGACAGAGGCATCGATATAGTCGACCAAAACCGTATGATCAAGCCCATGCAACATGAATACACTCTCATTTGAGTCTATGCTTCCATCGACTACTTCACCTCGCAAGGCAATTTCTTTGTCCATGTATTCAGCTGGAGCCTCCATAACTTCATCAACCGAACGAGTTGGTTCTGGTGCTTGAATCAAAAGAACTCCAAGTAAGCCGAGGGTCAATGCACCACCCAACAACAGCATCCGGACACGGCGAGAAAACATATCTACAACCTCATCACTCTGCACGGTGTGAAAAACCCACCGCCTCATCGAGCGATGAAAAACCATGCTTGCGCATCTTCTTCTCTAGACCATGAACAACTGATTTCGTTAAAGATGCACCTTCAAACACGAACCCACTGTAGGCTTGTATTAATGTTGCACCAGCGCCAATCTTGGCCCAAGCATCTTCTGCATTAGAGATACCACCAACCCCAACAATGGGCCATTCACCGTTTGTCATCGAATAGATTTGATGAATCATCGCTGTCGAACGATTTGTGAGTGGAGAGCCACTCATGCCACCTGTTTGGGAAAACACAGATTCTTCATTTGGAGGATAGTGCTCTGGACGCTCGACAGTGGTATTTGTTGCTACAATTCCATCGCAACCAGCAGCACGTGCAGTATGGACTACTGCCTTCAATTGAATATCGGTAAGGTCCGGAGCAATTTTGACCAAAAGAGGTTTTTCTTTCGCACCGGACAGTTGAGCGTGCTGTTGGTTGACGAGTTGACAGGCTTTGACAATCGATTCGAGTGCATTATCATGCTGTAATTCACGGAGATTCGGGGTATTGGGGGAAGACACATTGATGACGAAAACATCGCAGTAATCCCACAAGCGGCCCATTGATGCCGCATAGTCCGACGGAGCATCCTCCAACTCGGTTCGCTTTGATTTGCCAAGATTCGCCCATAACGGAACACTGGGAGGGCCGAACTTCGAGTAATGCTGGGCGAGGGTTGACGCCACTTTCTTAGAGCCTGGGTTGTTGAAGCCCATTCGGTTTACGAGTGCTCTTGAAGAAGTGGCCCGAAACATTCGAGGTTTCGGATTACCACCTTGCTCATGCTCTGTCACACCGCCTATTTCGATGAAAGATAAGCCGATTGCATCCCATCCTCTAAGGGCTTCTGCACGTTTGTCAAGGCCAGCAGCATTGCCAAACGGGTGTTTGTAGAACGAACCGAAGCATTCGACAGGGATTTCTTTACGAGGACGATAAAGAAGAGACAGGAATGGTCTTATGATGAAACTTGAGGACATGAGACGGAGCATTTTCAAGGCGCGGGAATGCGATTTCTCTGAATCTTGGAAACGCAACAACGGTCGGACAAAGATACGATACCCGATGCCCATGATGTGCTGGTTGAATCGGTATCCTTCAAGACTTCCGCCTCTTCGGGTTGCATGTGCGGATAGACAACCCCCTGTGGCCCGTGGTCAGGGAGACCTCGAGAATCATCCTGAGGGGTGAGCGACTCATGATCCATTTACCTGAACGTCACATTGGAGATATGAAAAAATTGATACTGGAAATGAGTGACTACCAGCCTGCCAAAATCGATTACCCTCAATACACTGCTTCGGAATTGGATGCAATCAATGTTTACCAAATGAACAGTGATTCAAATGGTTTCGAGCATTTGGCTCATGTCAGCCTCGATGAACCGAACTTAACGGTGCGTTGGGTGAAAATGGACGTTGACGAAGGATGGAAAAATATTATGGAATCTTGCAGAGAGTTGCATGAAGCTGGTTATCCGGGTTGTATTGGATGCGGGGGGCCTAATTCAGAATTGCCATGGGATGAATCGAGAAATCGTCTCCGTTACACTCTCTAAAACTTGTCTATTCACATGTTTTTTTGATACAGATACCAAAGTATCTGTGCCCATGGTCTGCAAATGAGAGAGTTCAAGTATCCTCGTCCGTCGCATGTTAAACCATGAGCGTTGTCATCATTGCCGAGAAACCGAGTGTTGCAAACGACATCGCCAAGGTTCTCGGAGCCTCTTCCAAAAAGGACACGCACTGGGAAGGTAATGACATCGTCGTCACTTGGGCAATCGGCCATTTACTGCAATTGAAGTATATGGATGACTACGATGAAGCATTCAAAGACTGGCGTAAAACCATCGACCGTCTACCCTACATTCCAGAAAAATTTGAGTACAAGCCAATCGGCGGAAGAGGAAAAAAACAGTTGTCTGCAATTAACAAGCTCATCAAATCAAAAGAAGTTAAAGAGATTGTCAATGCTTGTGACGCTGCTCGTGAAGGTGAACTCATCTTCAGGACGATTGTTCAGCATTCGAAGTCCAAGACCAAAACCTCGAGAATGTGGTTGCAGTCAATGACTAAAGATTCGATACAACAGGCATGGGATGCAAGGGTTGACGGGGATGAATACAGTGACCTTCGTGATGCCGCATACTCTCGTTCCGAAGCGGACTGGATCATCGGCATGAACGGTTCACGAGTTGCCAATTCCTTCCTGCCTCGCAAGAAAAATGAACGCGTTGCCATATCATTGGGCCGTGTCCAAACTGCCACTCTCGCGATGATTGTTGAACATGAATTGAATGTTCTTGGACACACTCCACTCCCGTATTGGCAACTCGAAGCAGTGTTCAAGTCTGGTGATGCAAAATGGACTGGGCGTTGGGAAAGGCAAAACCATGTTGACGACCCAGACCAGCCAGACTACAAACCTCACCGCATTGTTGAACAGGACGAACATGACAGACTACTAAAGATCCTCAAATCTGGAAAACCAGCCTCTGTTCGGCAAACTCAAAGAGATGCTAAGGAAAAAGCACCGCTTAATTTTGATTTGACAACACTCCAAAGAGAAGCAAACAGTTCGTTTAGTTGGTCTGCAAAAAGGACGCTTGGTGTTGCTCAAGATTTGTATGACTCTCACAAGTTGACGACCTATCCTCGAACCGACTCTCGACATCTCCCCGAGGATATGCATGAAGAAATTGCAAAAACTGTACGGCAACTTGGAGCACAAGATGAATACAATGCGCATTCAAAGCGTATAGTGGATGAAGGTATGAAAAACGCTGGACGTAACTTTGACAACACCAAAGTGAGTGATCACTTCGCCATTATACCAACAGGAAAAATTCCTGACTCTAATTTGAGTGCTGACCACAAGAGGCTGTACGACCTCATCGTACGCACCTTCCTTGCCTCTTGGCACCCCGATGCCGTATGGGATGTTCAAAAGCGTACTGCGACACTTGAGGGGGAACAATTCTCGAAAGAAGCACGCCAAATCAAAACACCAGGATGGCGTGCAGTCCGACCGAAGAAGCAAGCACTTCCCGAAGATTGGAATGTACTACCGTCTAATCCATGTGAAGGAGAAATAGAATCCTATGAATTCGCTGAAGAGAAATCAAAGCCAAAAGGTCGATTGAAGGAAGCAGGGTTGCTTCGTTTGATGGAGCATGCGGGAAAACAGGTCGATGATGAAGCACTTGCAGATGCGATGAAGGATAAAGGACTTGGAACACCCGCAACTCGGGCAGACACAATTGAAAAACTCGTAGACAGAGGGTATATTCAACGCTCCCGTGCAGGAAGCATCAGTGCAACTGCGCATGGTATTCGAATTATCGATGTCTTGCGTAAAATACCAGTCGAATGGATAACATCGCCAGAAATGACCGGTGAAATGGAATCTTCGTTACTTCGCGTTCAGCGTGGAGATGAGCCTCGTGAAAACTACATGAACGCTGTCATCGAACAAACTCGCGTCATGGTCGAACGAATCAAAAATCACGACCGAACTGAATTGTATCAAAACGAACCATCGATTGGTGCATGTACCGTTTGTTCAGGGAAAATCATTGAAACTACGCTCAACTACCAGTGTGAAAAGAACGAAGGTCGAGACAAGGGGTGCTCTTTTGTTTTCTGGAAGGATACATCGGGGCGATGGTTTGACCAAACAACAGCCAAAAGATTGCTTGAAAACAGACAGATCGAAGACCTTCACGGATTCTTCAACCGTTCTGGAGAACCATACGTCGCCACAGTCAAAATCAGTGATGAAGGAAAAGTTGAGTTCATCGGCGGTGGAGAGGGTTCATCCAATGCAACTGACGAGGAAGTCTGTGCTTGCCCACTGTGCGACCATGGAACTGTTCGAATCGGACAGACAATGTATGCCTGTGACCATGATGAATGCAAATTCCGAGGCGTATCCAAAGAGATGTGTAAACGTCCAATCAGTCCAGAAGAAGCAAAATACATACTCCAAAACGGGAAGTCCGAATTGCTCGAAGATTTCATTTCAAAGCGTGGACGACCGTTCAAGGCCTTCTTGGTGTTGGACAACACTCGAATTAAGTTTGAGTTCCCACCTAGAGAAGCTGCTGCTGATGCGAAACGTTTCCCAGTCGTCGAAGGAATCGTGGGTGTTTGCCCAACACACAAGGTCAACATTGTGGAAACTGAGACACATTACCAACCGGAGGCTGGCTCAAGTGGATGCTCAATTCAAATTCTCCGAGAAGTTTCAAAGCGTGAAATAACCCGTGAAGAAGCGAAACTCATGATTGAAAAGCGTGAAATTGGACCTTTTGACGATTTCTTGTCGAAGAAAACCGGTAAACCGTTTTCATCTAAACTGTACTTGAAGAAAAACGAGAGTATCGGCTACAAATTTGCGAAACGTTAGAACGCACTTTTACTCCTAAATGAGAGCGAAGGTTGATGTTCGACCGACTACGCACTACCACTATGAACCAGTCCGAATGGGATGTCATCATCGTTGGCGCAGGCCCAACAGGAGGGCGTACAGCAACTCATTTGGCATCACGCGGACACAGTGTCCTCATGCTTGAAGAGCACACTGAAATAGGGCGCCCATTCCAGTGTGCAGGACTCGTCACTCCGAAGGCACTTCGCGAGGTCGGATTATTTGACTCGGTTCTCGAAGAAGTCGATGGTGCAAGAATTCACGGTCCAAGTGGAACACTCGTTCCGGTCGGCACAGATGGCAAACTGAGAACTTATGTGGTCTGTCGGAAAAAATTCGACCAAGGCGTGGTACAGCAAGGAATGGAAGCAGGTGCGACACTGTGGCTTGATTCACGACCAGTTCATGCTGAAGTGAATGAAGAAAATGTTTCACTTGAAGTGGAATCCAAGGGAGAAAACATCTCTCTCACCTGTAAACTTTTGATAGGGTGCGACGGGGCTCACAGTTGGACTCGTCGGCACTTTAAGATGGGAAGACCGAAAGAAATGATGATTGGCTTCCAAGCAGAAGTCCTTGGATACGACGGGAACAACAGATGGCTGGACATGTACAGTGGCTCAGAAATCGCTCCAGGTTTCTTTGCTTGGGTCATACCATCTGGGTTTGGAACCCATCGAATCGGAGTTTGGTCGACTCCAGACCGCCTCAATGGGAGGAGTGTCGAGCAATGCTATGACGACCTTCGAGCACACCCGCTCTGGAAGGACAGATTCACGAACATAAAGGAAGTCGCCCGATATTGTGGACCTATTCCGAGTGGAATGGTGAAAAATACTGTGAAAGACAGAGTCTTGCTGTTGGGTGATGCTGCCGGAATGGCCAAACCAACGACTGGTGGGGGTATCGGCCCTGGATTCCGTCAAATCAAAGGAATATTGAATCCGTTGAGCCAAGCAATTTCAGATGACAACTTGTCGGAAAAACACCTCTCCAAAATTACTTCAAAGCACTTCAAAGCAATGAAAAAAGACCAAGATAAAGCGCGTGCTCTTCGTAATTTACTTGTAAGTGATGTGAGTGATGCAGAACTTGATGGACACTTTGCAAATTTTGCTCGACCAGATGTGTTAGAACTCATCAATGAAATCGGTGATATCGAAAAGCCGGTGCCCCTAGGATTAGCCCTCGTGAAAAAGGTGCCAGCATTCCGCAGACTCGCTCTTAGAGCAGGTTCGAAACTCTTGTTCAGGTGAGGTTCTGGTATGCTCGAATTACAAGTTGAACAACGTATCAGGTATCCGCCATTTGAACCTCATCGATTCATGCCAGCGAAACTGCCTATTGCGACCTCAACAAAGGTCATCGAAACCGGCACACGCGATGATCTCATTAGCACCGTTCAAAATCTCGCACCGAGTTTCAAACTTGGAAACGATGAATCTTGGATCGTCGAACAGAGATATTTGATTGATGGTGAGCCGTACCTTGATGAAGGGAATGAGCGGAGTGAACACGTCTTGGAATCAAACAAAAAACCATTGATTGTAAATGAACAAAGACAGGGTTGGTATCTTACTCCAAATCCAATCCATGCAGCAATTCGTAATTTCATATCGAAAACTGTTGTCCTTTTGCTCATTGCTTTGGGATACCTGTTCATTGAGCCCCTCCTCAGTTCATTGGGCATACAAGGAATCGGCACTGGCACCGTTCGAATCGGATTACTGGATTATCCACTGCTTGCGATAATTATGCTTCCGTTGCTTTTGGGGCCTCTCGCAATGAGAGTTGGTGCAAACTTAGCAGATTTAGTTCAACAACAGAACTTTTTGAAATCAGAACCAATCGACCCTTCGATAACCCTTATTGAGCAACCGGTTGCAGGGCAACCTCTCAAGTTGAAAGTATCTATCGAAGAGTCTCGTGAAGAATGGAAGGACATCGAAGTATTGTGGAGGGTAGGTGCTCTGCCTCCCGCTCGAGAAGAGATTTTTCGCTCTCTTGGAGTTGCTGAGTCGAAGCAACCACCTGCGGGTCTCACAACTGAATTACCGCATCACTGGCAAATAGGTCTCGATGATGGAACTGGGGGCGGCGAAGAAGCTCCAATGGAAGCTCGAGAAGTGAAAGGTGGACTGTTCTTGAGGCCTATGCGAAGCATGGAATCTGGTGGACGATGTTCGCTCAGTGAACAAGTCATGACTCTTGACCCACCAACTATGGAATGGCCGGGTACAGTGTCAAGTAAATTGATTCGGATTCACTGGGAAATTATTATTCGAATTCAACGAACCAAAGGCGGACCACTCTTGTGGGTGTTGCCTCTTCCAGTACAGCATCCTAAATCAAGTTCCCAAATTGCAACCCTCCCAACAAACGATGGTCGTGCTGAGTCAGTGCCGATTTGAATGGCAAACATTCAAGTCTCTCATGGAATGTATATAATCCATGGAAGGGCGCGTATTCTATGCCATACTCCTTGTTGGTTTGCTTGTTGTTTCAGGTTGTCTCGGAAACGCCGACATTGAATCCGAAATTCCTGAGGATGACAACCAATACATTGGGATTATTTCACTCAATGCTTCATGGGGAGCATTAATCCAATCAATTCCGATGGATGGAACTCCAATTGTCCTTCAAGTCGTAATTGCAAGCGAAGGTGATGACTGGGGTGCACAGCCGACAATTCTTACGCCTGATTTCACATCTCTTTCGTTGTACGAGTGGGAGAAAAATCAACAAGGATATCAACTAACATTTGTTCCCGAAATTACGGGAGATTATTCGATTCAAATTGAATTTGCCACTACGAATAATGCTGAATTTAGTGACCCACAGCCGGTACGACTCACTCATGTCATCTCAGTACAACCCGTAGAGGAAGATGCTCCAATCCTTACAGCACCAGTATTTATCGAAATTGAAGAACAACGGCTCATATGGTATGAAGGAACTGTAAGCCATGCAAATATTGCTACCTGTACACTTGAGATACTGCTTGAAGAGGGTACAAGAAAATCACCTGCAGTCAAGGATGATGGGACATGGAAACTTTTACTCGACCTGTCTGAATCTGAATCGTCATTTGACATTCACGCAGACGTAGAATGTGGCACATATTCTCCAAAAAATGACACTGTTGTTACACAAATCATCATCGCAAATATGGGTGAAGATTCCGATGGAGATGGAATACCTGATGAGAATGACCGATGCCCGAACGGCTACGGTGTCGCAGATGGATGGACATCATCGCTTGCAAGCGACCAAGACCAAGACGGATGTCATGACCTTCAGGAAGATACAGATGATGACAACGATGGTGTTGCGGACGACTACGACCTTTGCCCAACTTCCTTTGGGTGGGTTAGTTTCCCCAATGCAGACTATGATTCAGATGGTTGCCATGACGCAGATGAAGATGATGACGATGATAACGATGGAATCCTCGATGTGGATGATTTATGCCCGTGGGGATTCATTGGCTGGAGTTCAAGCACCTTCAGTGATTGGGACAGCGATGGTTGCTCGGATCTTGATGAAGATATGGATGATGACAACGATGGATTGAATGATGAAATGGATTCATGTCCAAAGGGATTGACGAATTGGATTCGCAACCCATCAACTGATTTTGATGACGATGGTTGCTCAGATTCAACTGAAGACCTTGACGACGACAACGACTCCGTTGATGATGTGAACAGCACCGGCAGCCCCCTTGACTTGTGCCCGGAAACTCCACTCAATGCGACCCAAATCGACGAAAATGGATGCGCAGCAGTTCAACGTGACACCGATGTTGATGGTGTAAATGACTTGGACGATCAGTGCCCAGGTACCCCAGCACAACTGCCAGTCAATGCTGTCGGGTGCGCAGACATTGACGCTGATGGTGTGTTCGCTAATGTTGACCTCTGCCCAAACTCACCGGGGCGCTGGACCATTGATTCTGATGGATGTGCAGTGATTCAATCTGCCATCCCATGGACGAGTTCATCTGCGCTTGATGCTCCAATGCAATCCGTTCCTGACTTTTCGATACCTACACTTGAAGGTACATTTTACTTCCAGCAAGAGTGGACCGGATACGACATTTACTTTTTCTTGTTCAAGTATACGGATTCCAGTGGCAACTCCAATTCTGCAACTTGGGGCCAAAGCCCTGGACAGTTTCTCCGGGCCATGCCCGACAATGTCCATGTGTTCTATGGCTCGTTTGATTCATCGTATCATACCGATGTCGTGAGTCGGAAAACGGCAGTTGAGAATGCCTTGAACCCGAATGAAGAGGCAGAATGGAATGGGCGGATACACTATATTGACCAAAGAGCTAACAGCATTTCTGGAGGTTTAGGCCAAATGATTTCAAACTTCAATTCCCCTTTGTATATGGGCATAGATCGATTCCAACTCGCAAGAGAAACTGGAAGTTTGTATGCGTGGACGTCATCCAACAATGACCCCATGCATTTGGTTCATGAACCTGCACAATGGAATGCCGAGTTCCCAGTTGAGATACGAAGGTCTGACCCTGGCGTCCAAGAAGTATCGATCATGGATTTTGACCGTCACACGGGCGGATGGGGGGGTGGCTTCACATCAACAATGAGCGCTGAGTTCCCAAACAACCTCACAGAATACGACACAATGGAGGTCTACCATGAGCATGCGTGTATCGACCGTATGAATCGATACCAAACAAGCGATGGAACATACGCTGGTTGCCACGAGTGGGATTATGAGGCAAATCTACGAATATGTGATCGTGGCAACACCTCTTCCTGCAGTACGGAGTTTATGAGATGGATAACCACATACGGTCGAGAAGGAAAATGGCTTACCGATATCTCCCCGTACCTTTTCATGTTGGAAAACGATGATAATCGGACATTCAAATATCGGGGTGCGAACAAAGGTGACCTCACAATTTCAGTTTTGTTGAGTAATTGGGGCAGCGGTTTACGCAGCACTACGGCAGATTTTGCATTTACTGGCGGGCAATTCGACGGAACTTACAACGATGTAACAAAATACACACGTGATCTTAATTTTACTGTACCTTCATGGGCAGAAAAAGTTCAAATTGTTGCAACAATAACAGGGCATGGGTTCGGTAAAGACAATGCAAATTGTGCTGAGTTCTGTGACCATGAACATCACTATTCGATGAATGGATTCACCACATACGAATGGCACCCTATTGTGTATTCAAACGAAGGTTGCGAAAATGAAGTTGAGAACGGTGTCGTCGCTAATCAATTTGGTTCCTGGCCCTTTGGTCGAGCGGGCTGGTGTGCCGGTCAAGATGTCAAGCAATGGACCTACGATATCACCGATTGGAGTGATATGAACGGCGGAGTGAATCATCTCACTTATCGAGGATTATACAACGGCCAAGAGTATGTACCATCGGACGGTGTAGGAAACGGAGAGCGGAACATCCACGCAGAAATTTGGGTCGTCTACTACGATTCGACAACTTCACCCTGATTCAAAACTGAGATGGTGGTGGGGATTGCAAATCTTTTCGATCCGTTCCACATTCAGGTGTATCCAAAAAAACATAATCACTGTCACGACGTTGAGGTGAGAAGCCTGCACGAAGAATGACATTTTGCAATTCGATTTCAGAAGCGTGGAATTTGGTGGTACCCGAAGCTGAAACTACATTTTCTTCCATCATGGTTGAGCCAACGTCGTTAGCACCACCGAAAAGCGCCATTTGGGCGGTTTTAATGCCCATGGTGGGCCATGATGATTGAATGTTCGGGATAGAATCGAGGAACAGGCGAGAAACTGCCACGTGACGAAGATATTCTGTTGAGCCAGCGCCAAGTTGTATCTTGTTTTGACCTCTGTTCCTTCGACCGAAACTGTTGACCTCAAGCTGAACTGGCCAAGCGATGAATGAGGTGAACCCGATTCCGTGCTGTTCCAGAGAACGGTCTTGCAGTTGCCGCAGACGGTACATGTGTTCGACACGCTGCTCCAATGTTTCACCAAATCCAATGACATTCGTTGCACTCGTAGTCAATCCAAGCGATTGCGCTTCTTCCATTACCCTGAGCCAGTTCGCAGGAAGCCCCTTTTTTGGAGATACATCTTTTCGAACATCATCAACCAACATTTCTGCCCCCCCACCGGGGAGACCGTGCATACCTGCAGCCTTGAGTCGAGTCAATACTTCAAGCGTTGAAAGTTCACTTACTTCTGCAATTCCTTCGATCTCAATGGGGCTAAAGCAATCAATTGCAATCGATGGATGCCGAGTGCAAAGCTCCCGCAAGAGGTTTTCATACCATTCAAATGAGAGATCCGGGTTCACTCCACCCTGCATTAGAATACGAACTCCTTCGATGTTTTCGAGTTCTTGAATTCGTGCAGATATCTCATCGATGGACTGAGTGTATGTTTCTTCATGGCCGGGTGGGCGGTAAAAAGAACAGAATTGGCAATTGATAGTACAGATATTGGTGTAGTTGATGTTGCGGTCAATAAGATAGGTAACTTTACTCGCACCGTGCATTGCATTTCGTCGTAAAAGTGCAGCACTCATCAATTGGTGAAGCGGTGCATTTTGGTACAATTCAACTGCTTCCTCGGAACTCAGTCGATACTGCGAGGCTGAATCCTTATGCCACAAGGCCTGTCTCTCTAGAATTGCAGACCATGACATCCTTACACCTCAAAATGGAGTACCGGTAATTGCCTCAATATCCTCAATGGATTTCGGACATGCTGATGTCAATACATCGGGATCGCCGGATGTTACCAAAACGTCATCTTCAATGCGGATTCCGAGGTTTGCATAACGTTCTGGGCAATCGACATCTGGCCGCCATGCTCCGAAATACAACCCTGGTTCGACGGTCAAACACATCCCAGCTTCCAATAGTCTTGGTTCGCCGTTCGGCTTGTAGATTCCGACATCGTGAACATCAAGACCAATCCAGTGGCTTGTATTATGCATGTACCACTTTCGTAGATCTCCAGAATCCATGTCCAATGCCTCCTCGACGGATTGATTGCTGATACCTAAACGAATTATTCCTTCAGCGAGAACACGGCGAGCAGCGTCATGAGGGGCTGTGTAAGGTTGCCCCACACGGCAGCAATCTATTGCCGCTTTTTGGGCGTCCAAAACCAGTTGATAGATTTCTTTCTGCGCATCAGTGAACTTACCGTTAATTGGCCAAGAACGAGTGATATCTGCAGCATAACCGCGGTATTCAGCACCTGCATCGATCAAGATAACCTCTCCATCTTCACACACATCGTTGTTTTCTTTGTAATGGAGAACTGTTGCGTTATCACCGCAGCCTACGATTGATGGATAAGCCCATCCGGAGGTGCCAGCATACACAAAGAAGCCCTCGATAGTTGATTGGAATTGATATTCCATACGACCAGGTTTTGAATGCCGCATTGCTGCAACATGAGCATAGCTGCTCACATCAGAGGCGAACCTCATTTGTGCAATCTCAGCATCAGATTTCCTCAACCGAAGTTCAGCGATACGGGCACTTGGATCTTCGATGGAGACTGGACCAGTTCCGAAATGTTGACGGGCTCGGTCCCGTCGATCGACTGATTGACGAACGAGTGAATCAACAACGCTCTGCACGCCAGTCCGAAGCAAAATTCTATGAGACTTGGAGATGAATTCAGAAAGTGAGTTTTCTAGTTCATCAATCGAATGAGCCTCCTGAACTGGCCAGTTGGCTAATGCACCTTCAACGCCAGGTCGACGTCCTTCCCAAATTTCTTTCAGAGTGTCTTTGGGTTGTACAAACAATGTTGAAACCCATTCACCGTCAACGCAACGTAAGGTGAAAACGGCCTCGGGTTCAGTCCAACCGACAAAATAGAGCATGTCACTCATCGTTCGAAATGGATAGTGGACATCGTTCGAGTGGGTTGATTCTTCAGCTGCGCAGAGAATAACCAAGTCATCAGGTCGAAGTTGAGAAGTTAAGCGCCCTTGACGTGCAATGTACTCCTGTTGGGAGATTACTGCAGGTTGAGGCCCAATGTGCGCCATAGCCGCTTCGTTCATGCTCCACCCACACACCCGGTAGTATTCAACAATTGCATTCACAGAATTACAATTGACCCGTTTCATCATCAGTATTAGGCTGAGATGAAACTGATTTGACGTTCCATTTAGGTAACTCCGAATCTGATGATTTGGAACGTAAGATTACAACGGTGATAGAGCCGCCAACGAGAAGTGAGACCAAGACCGAGGCAACGATAAACGCAGAGCGCGGTTGGTTTTGGACTGTCGGAGAAGAATTTTCAAGAATCAAGGAAAACTGAGTTTCGCTTGAGGCGCCGTTGTCATCTTCTACGACAAGTCGAATATCATAGTTTCCAGATTCAGAAAACTTTGCTGAATCAAGGACTGCTTTTCCCGCCAAAAACGTATTGCCGTTGACATACCATGTGTACGATAACGATTGAGCATCGCTTGCAGTATCAGCGCTCATTGAACCGTTCAGTTCCCAAACTTCATCACTGCCAAGAGTAATTGTGTAATTTGGTTCGACGGCAAATGAATCGATTTCAACTCGGACCACCGGAGGGATATTCGTAACCAAAAATTGAGACTCAGAGACAGTTAGCCAGCCAGCAGTATCACGAACAAGCAATTCCACGGTCCAAGTTCCAGAGAAAGGTGGATGAATGGAAATAATCGACTGTGACACATACTCTGACTCGGCAACGGCACGACGCGAACCATCAGGCTCTACCAATGTCCATGTCAATCTGTTTTCACCGCCGATGTAACCGTCTTCTACTACTGCTGAAAATGAAATTTCTTCATCTTCATGCACAACAGGAAGTTCAGAGACCAACTGTTCCACTGGGGTTGAATCCTCGACAGCCTGTGCATCGCTGGTGAGCAAGACTGTTGGCTGAGTCCTGTCAACGAGTAAACGGAAACTCGCAGTGTTTGAGGTGTGTAGAAGTGTATCAGTCACCGTCATGTCGAACAACCAGTATCCATCATCAAATTGAACTGAATCAAGTTCGAAATCCAGCGTAAGTACGCCGTTGCTCGTGGTAGAAACAAAATCTGTGAAAGAAACCATTTCCTCAAGACAGTTTCCAGAGGGAGCCGAACATACAGACATGGTGACGAACGTCTCGTTGATACTGTATAATGGAAGAACTACAGGGACATTTATTGTCAAATCTTGTGCTGAAAGGAGATAGTATTGCCTGTCGTCACTTTGGTACTCATTACCAAACTCGTGAATGTAGGGGGAATGGTTTGATGTGCCAAGATACACAACTCGTGAGTTGAGTGAATCCGCATTCGATAATTCACCAATGACCAAACGGCACGTGCAGTCGTATGTAGATACATTCAGTTCGAGATTCCACTCCCATATACCACTGCTGACTGCATTAACATTGGAGAGCTTTCCTGATTCAAGTGCAATGGTTGAATTGTCGAAAAGGTCGTAAAGGTGCCAGTCAATATCAGCGAGGGGAATCAAGGAGGTACCGTTGAGATACAGCGAGTCATGAAATTCAAGGCCCATAGTACCTTGATGTATCGTGATGGTTGCATCCTCGGTGCTTGGTGATGCGGCATTCGTGACAGGGATACATGATGTGAGAAGGCCTGCCACGGCCATGAAAAACAGTGCTTTCACGGGTCGCATGGAATTACTCCTCACGCCGACGGACATGAAGGTTCGTCCGGAATGACTGTAGACTGAACGATATCATTGAGCAAATGGGTCGCACAATTCACCTTGACCCGGGAAACTGGTTGGATTACGAGGGTTCGTGTCCCATTTGAATTCACAATAATTTACGTGGCCATCACCATCGGTATCGATCATGCGGTCCGCTGGGTCATCCGGATCAAACTGGAAGTGGTATTCCCAACCTGTGGCCATGCCATCATCATCGTGGTCCTGATAGTATACCTCAGGGCCATCGTTCCATTGATCGCCGTCAGAATCATTTGAAATTGGATTCGTTCCGTTCTGCTTCTCTTCGAAGTTCGTGTAATTCTCCAGATTATCGTAGAAACGCTTGCCGTCGGGTGAGTCAGGGTCAATGTTACAGTCAGAGTTTGTACTGTCGTTGTAACCTGAACAATATTTCTTGATAAGACCAGAGCGGTTGAGTCCATCGTTATCAGGATCTTCCGCACCATCCATGATTCCATCGAGGTCACTGTCCGGCATTGATGGGTCCATGACACCACGAGCGCCATACGCATCGGTAGCGCCTTCTTCAACAAGTCCGCTCTCCAGAGCTAGTCGTGAGTAATACACTTCCCAGCCGTCAGGTAGGCTATCTGAGTCCGTATCATCATCGACTGGGTTGGTGTTCCACTTATCTGGAGCTTCTGCGCTGTTTGAAAGTGAGTCGTTGTCGACGTCAAAAGTGTCATCTTTCAATGAATCGAGAGAAGGGTCAAGTGCCCAACGGCCGTTGCAATCACAGAAAGCATTGATTGGCATCGAGAATCCAGTTAAGTTCATCTCCGAAACTTCATACTTCTTTTCGATGATGAATCCGCCGAGATTGTTTTGCCAGACATAGCCACCTGCATCCATTGAACAGTCGTTGTTCTGCGATGGTACGCATCCAGGGCGCTGCCAGGAGGATGTGGCGACCCACAGGCTGTGTGAGTTGGTATTCTCCTCTGCTGATTTCACCTGCATCTCCCAACCATCGAGCATTCCATCAGAATCAGTATCGTTGAGGAGAGGATTTGTTGGGTTTTGGAAAGGTCGTGGGACGAAAAGAACTTCGTTACCATCAATCAAACTATCGTTATCTGTATCTGAATTGTTTGCGTGGGTAAGGAAATTATCCTTTCCTGCAATGACTTCCTCTCCGTCTTCCAATCCATCGTTATCAGTATCGAACATACACGGGCTCGTGAAGTAAGCAACGCCTTCCCATGAGTATCCAGTGAGTGCTTCTATCTGGTCAAGTTCACCGTCGCCGTCCGTATCAGGGTTGGAGGCATTGGATCCGCCGGCACACGTGTTGGCAAACTCGTCATAATCTGAAAGGCCATCAGAATCTGTATCGAAGAGTCCGGGGTCGGATGTGACCCAAGTCTTCACAACACCGTTATTGACAACAAGAATTTCCCAGCCCATGACCTCAATACCGTCGAGGAGGTTGTCACCATCGGTATCAGGGTTCAGCGGGTCAGTGGAACGGCCATCGATAATTCCATCACCGTTTCGATCACGGGCATTGTATTCCATGAGGTTCGTAAACTGCTCTTCAGGTTCGACAATTTCCATCCACTGGAACAGACGAGATTCGACAGCTTGTCCAACGGAGACATCAATTTGGTATACATATCCAGATACAGGGGCCTGCATAGCGATTGTTTGCTTCTGCCCACCAGCTAGAGTGATTTGACCACGGGCGACTGTTGAGTTTGCTTCGACCCACTGGTCTTTGACGACATCAATACCCACAACAATAGTCGTTGATTCAAGAGTTGTGTAGAACACGCCACCATCGCCGTCTACATCCCAGCCGTCATGGTCAGGATCGAGATTACCGTTCGCACCGTCTCGAGGGTGAAGGCCGTTGGTTGATTCCCATCCATCTGGCATACCATCAATATCGGTGTCGAGTCGCCATGGTGAAGTGAAATTTGTTGGGCCGAAAATCTCAGCCACTTCGTATTCTTCAAGATTGTTTAGGCCGTCTTCGTCCCAGTCTCCATAGCCATCGGAAGCGTTGGCAGGATTGAGTGTCTTTGATGCATCATTTTGAGGATGGTCGTTTACATCGGAATAACAGAATTCGAATCCGTCTGGCATTCCATCTCCATCGGTATCCCAGTCAGATGGCCCGTTGAGGAGGCCATCGCCGTCCATATCCATCAAGAACCACGAGTTTTCAACACCTGCGAACGGTGATGCACGAGTAATTGGATCAAGGAGAGGGATGTTACAGTTTTCGCCAACACCAGTTGAAAGGGTGGAAGTCAAGTTACTTACCTCCACAATGTCATCGAGAAGGTCCATGTCAGAGTCTCGTGCGTTTGGATTCGTGCCGAACATCTCCTCTTGGAAATTAGGAAGACCGTCTTCGTCGGTGTCAAGGACCATGTCACAAGAGTGTGCTCCAGAAGGGTTAGCGAGTTGATCCCAAGATGGAAGGGCGTCGGAGGAATCGTAGAATACCGAGAGAGTTTCTTCCATTGCTTGGTCGAGTAAAAGACAATCCCAGTTTCCGTTGAGTGGATTGAACAACACGACGTCGCCACCAGGGGTTTGAACAGTTTGTGTGTACTTGGACTCCCAGAGGTCATTGAGTCCGTCGTTGTCAGTGTCGGACCGCTGAGGGTCTGTTTGGAGTTCTTGCTCTTGCTGGTTTGTTAGACCGTCATTGTCTGGGTCGCCGTTCGGTCCCTGCTGAGGGTCAGGCCACGAATCAGTTTCGTTTTCGATGTTTGCTTCGTCGGTATTGTCGTTGTTTGAACTGTCTTGGTCGAGATCTTCGGATTCCCCGTTGTCAAGGGGGTTAAGTCCATGATCAACTTCCCAACCGTCACTCATACCGTCAAAGTCAGTATCAGCGAGTTGAGGGTCTGTTCCGTATTGGGTCGATTCGAGAAGGTCTGACAAACCATCGCCGTCGGTATCCAGTGCCGCACTGATAGAGGTACCTGAACCAATCAAATCCTCTTCTGCTGCGCTTTCAAAACCGCCGATACCTTCACTGGTTTGGAAGTAGCCGGAGAAACCGACGAAAAGAGAGCCAAAAATCAAGGTTGATATGATTGCGGCATAGGCCATTTGGTTGTGATTCAGAGACATTTCATACACCACGCACATCAGTGCAACTTTACCGACTTGGTGTATGGGTTATAGACCTTAACTCTCAATGTGCTGTTCTATCAGGAGAATGTGTGACCGTATAGAGTGATTGGCGTCATCCCACATACGACAAAAGTGACGAGATTTTGACAGACCAATTTCCGTCTTTTTGTTGAATTTCAACCTTTGCCCTACGACCAAATCCTCGCTGCCAAAACGAATACAAATATCCAACTAAAAGAGGCCATTGAGAACACGGACGCAATAAAAATTCGACTCCACCTTGTTCGTCCAAGGAAGTGATTTGAAATGGCTTTCCAAGTCCAAAAGGCACAAGGTAAGCATCACAAAGTTGATTCCAGCTCTGAATATCTTGGATGTAGATTGGTTGCTCGCTCTCGGAAACCAACTGATTTACGGCTAATGTGCACAGAACAAGCGGGACTTGCGACCGTTTATCGATACTTTCAGGGAATATCCAGCACTCTAGCCAGTCGGGCCTGAGTTGTATTCCTTGCGTTGTTAATGTTTCAAAAAAGCGTGCAAAAATTCCATTCGCCAACATGGCGCTGCGTTCTCCAGCATGGGTCCATCCGTTGGAGACCGTTTGTAAGTCAAGGTCAAATGGAAAGGAAGAGATGTTTGGAGGGGATGAGGAATCCCAGCAAAGAACTGGACTGGCAGGGGCTGCTGAGAATCGACGCTCCATGGCATCGAAATCAAGACGAATCGTATTGTTGGAGAGTTGCTGCCATTGAATTCTGTATCGCAATTGAGAAACGTTTTCTTTGGCAGCAAGAGCAAAGCCGCTGCACATCGGAGCCATAAGATTCGATGTGAGGAGAGCCGTATCCATGTCAAAGGAGCCCCATCCCATCATATTCCAACGACTGGCAAGGGCAGTGTTTTGCCTATATTTCTTACGAAACCACGCAACATCCAGGATTGAATGAGTTGTAAGAAAATATTCCTCTTGGTCAGCTGCGGCATTGAGTAATTTACGGCCCAAGGGAACACCGGAGAATGTCTCCACGGCCAGCCACCACCGGTGGAAATCAACAAGATTCCACATCATCCACCTGTGGCCATCAGGATCACAGACCGAGCCATCATCGGCACATTGAAAATGCTCTTTCAAGTTTGAAAGAACCAATTCACCTGAATGCTTTGGCTCGTCATCAACTGACATAGAAGGACCTCAAAATGGATAGCCAGTGACTTGTTCATCGTTGAAGCAGTAACGGATGGTCTGGAAATTCGATTTCAAATTGGACACATCCTTCTTCACATTCGATGGCTCCTCAGAATGCAACAGTACTCTTGCATAAAGTTGAGCGACTTCCTGCATTTCAAGAACACCCATGCCGACACGGGTCAATTCTTGAACGCCAAGACGTAAGCCTGATGGAGTCATCGCTTTGGTATCGCCTGGAAGCATATTCATGTTGGTAATTATTCCTGCATCCTCCAACAATTGAGCTGCTTTTGCACCTGCACCTGAATCGGTAGTACCGTGACGTGTCAGTACTTGATGCGAAGCGGTGTATCCGCGAGATTCAGCGAGGACATCGAAACCTTCCGCAGCCAATGCAGAAGCAAATGCTTGTGAGTTTCGAACGATATCGGCTGCATACGCTCCTCCATATTCCTCAAACTCAGCCAAAGCAACAACTTTTCCCGCAACGTGGTGAAGGTGATACGACGAGCAGACGCCAGGGAATACTGCGGTGTTCAACTTCCGATGGAATTTTGGGTCTTCACTGGACGAGAGAAGGAATCCACCTTGGGGTCCAGGGAAGGTTTTGTGTGAAGAGCCGGTCATGACGTCAGCACCCTCTCTCAAGGGGTCTTGAAATACGCCACCTGCAATGAGGCCCAATACATGGGCGCCATCGTACATAACCGTTGATCCAACCTCATGGGCTGCATCGGCTATTTCGCGAAGCGGAGTCGGGAACAAAAAGACGGATTGTCCGATGAGCGAAACCTCTGGCTGAACTTCTCGAATGAGGGCACATGCCCCGTCAATATCTGGCTCCATCCTCTCTTCATCCCATGGATATGTCGACAAATCAAGATCACGCAGTCCAACTGCGCCCATTCGAGCGTGAGAGATATGACCTCCATCGGCAGTTGAAACCGCTGTGATTTTATCGCCGGGCTTTGCAAGTGCTTTCAAAGCAGCAATATTCGAAACAGTTCCGGAAGTTGATTGAATGTTGGCAAAAGGAGCATTAAATACGCTTTGTGCCAACTCAATTCCCATGCTTTCAATCGTGTCAAAATCATTGCAACCCTGATAGTATCGCTTACCCGGCAAACCTTCCGCATAGCGCCCATGAAGGTCACTTGCCACAATTTTCTGAACCATTGGAGATACGATGTTTTCCGATGCAATCATGCCCAAACCGTTTCGGTAGAGATCTCCACTCGCCGCAGTTGCTGCTAGAACTGCGTTTGCTTTTGACAATGTAGAGGTACTGGGTGACCAAGAACCACGTTCGCGCTGCATGATGTTTGCTTGAGCAGTCGGTCTTTGAACTCATTGATTCAAGATGATGGCCTAATCAAACGAGAGGAGGTCATCATCAGATTCTTTCGTAAGTGAATTTGTTGTGTTTGGACGCACATTTGGACCTATGGATTTAGATCCGACACGTACATCCTTTCGAGGTGAATTCAAACGTTGCTTACGTTCAGATACACGGGTGTTCTGAGGAATTCCACGTTGCGTCATATTGATGTTGGAGACGTTTCGAGATTGTCCTGGCGAAGAGGCAATTGCTTTACTTGGACGACCGGTCTTTTTCTGGATATATTGAGGGCGACCACGGTAAGCAACTGCACCGATAAGACGCTCGAGTACCGGTATGTCAGCCCCATCTTCTTTCGGACGTTTGAGCCACCAACCTTCTCCGAGGGGTTGAAGGCGAGGTGGTCGTGATTTTGACATACTCTTTGCTTGACGCTTGAGTCGTGCCTTGACTGATTTTTCTGAATCTTTTGGTAGACGTTCTGACATCCAACCCGGCAATCCAAGGTCCAGAACAACACCGTTCACCGTAACGAGCATTCCTGACAGCAAAAGATGGGTTCCAACTGGAATGTTCGAACGTTCTGGTGCGACCTTGAATCGTTTCATACGTTTGGAATAAGCCAGCATTGCTTTCTGATCACGATGTCGAATAACACGACGCTGCTGGCGTGAGAAACGACGCCCACCAAATTGAATCATAGTCAGTGAAAGAACGATGACAATGCCTTGTGCTTGACCGATTTCCTGCGATACGAAAATACCGAGAACAATCCATGTTGGCAATAAGACCAGCCAATTAAATACGGTCAAAAGAATGCTATCTCTGTAGATCGGTGGCATTCCCCTTCGAGACGCTTCGTGGGCGACAATCATTATGTTTGCACTGATTGCTTCATCCATCCCCCCCTTCACCATGAGGCCTGCAATCGCATTCACAGGAGCTGAATTAATCCATTTTTTCATTTTCTTACCCTTTCCAACAGCCAATGCGACTTCAATCTCTTCTTCGTCAACAACTTGGCCCAAAATACTGCTGAGGGCCATGACACGGGGGTCTTGCCCATCGCTTTCTTTCAATTCGGTAAGGATTGAACGTGCACTGTGCCAATCGCCTTTGTCAATCAAGCACAGTGCGGTGGCAATACGTGGGCGGACACCCGTTGGCTCTTCACGAACAAGTTTGAGGGAAAGGGCGAGGGCATCATCGTGCTTTCGTTGTGCACGCATCAAGGAGACCATCGACAGTTGGGCGACACGAGTCAATCGATCGTTGTGGATTGAATCATCGTTTGGCGACGCTTGCCAGCCACGCATCATACGCATGAGTGTTTGGAGATGGTCGATACAGGAATTGTTTTCCCAATCCCAGAAGTCATCTTCCGTGACCATGCCCTGCCAAGGATCCAACCACTCACAAACAAATGCAAGCAGTTCAGGCTCGTCATAACCTTCGGGCTGTTGCAAACCGTGCAACGCTTCTCGAGCGGCATCAAGACGGCGAGATGCCATGTGTCCGGTTGCAATAAGCATACGAGCGATGTCATCATCTCCTCCGGCTTGGGCAAGTACTTTCTTTGCTTCCTCAATCGCTTTGGGCCAGAGCCCACGGATAGCGAGTTCCCACATCCGTGCACGTGCTTTTTCATGCCGTACCAAAGCAGCGTCTCCATCAATCGATCGGCGCTGAAATTGAATAAGGCCGTCCAAATCTTCGTTTATTGCAGCCTCATCAACCAAGTCACGCATCCAATCGCCGCCTGCAAACTTGACTGCACCCTCTCTTCGCTCATCAGGATTCAGATCGAAACGAAGTTTAAGCAAGGGGGAATAGCGAATAATTGACAGTAGCCAAGTGAAGAGAAAAATGGCTTGGCCAAATCCTATGAACATCCACGTCGATAGCAAACGGTTTCCTTCGTTAAATCCCCTGTCCTCAAGCCATGGAGTAAACGGCATTAAGTCTCCAAATTCTTTGTAACAAACGAGTACCAAAAGAAGAACCGTATAACCAGAAAAACCAGCAAATGCGAACGTTAGTTGGCGATTTTGAGCTTTGACTTCGGTACGAATTTCCCGAGGGGAGTCGAGTGTTACACCGAAAAGACCACCAAAGGATTGCCCTCCAAGAATCAAGTTACGAGTTAGTTCGAAAATGAATGCCAGTCCGACAATCGCAATATTAAGGGAGAGGTAGAGCGATAAGAATTGTGGCAAAGCCTTGATGAATTGCCATTGAAACAGCAATTCCGATATCAAATCGATGCGGGTGTACAATGAATGACCGATGATGCCGCCATAGTTCAGTACTTCAGTTGCATTTGCAGGGTCATTGAAGAGCACGTAGAATACGGTAACAATTCCATTCAGTGCTGTAACCGGCATGGTAAGTAGGAAGAGAACAAGAATCAGCGAAAATAATCGATTGAAAAATCGCGGCTTCACCGGGTCAATCGGGTTCGCTCTTCCGTTTGCAGTACGCCACTTATTGATGATGAGCATGTTCCATGAAGCACCCATGATACGGCCATAGGCCATGATGGTAGGTGACATGAAGGTCAGCATCCCTGCCGCAAGCCAGACGGGCGAAAGGGTGTTGTCTGAACTGAGTTGAATTCCGTAAAGCAAAGTAGCGAATGTAACGCCAATAAGGATGAGGAGGGTGGTAAGTCTGCGTAGCAAACTGGTTAACAAGCCGGCCTTTTTACCGCTTGATTCAAAGATTCTCAGTTGTGTGTTCAAGGTCTCCCATGGAGAGATGAGGACAGGTACGATGATGAGTATTCCTGCAACAATGAGATTTGGCTTGTAATACACTTCAGCCTCAAGCAATAATTCTGCTATGAGTATCATTATCCCAGTCATGCCCATCATGTAGAGTCCAATTCCGTATTTCACATTACCCAGAAGTTCACGAGCATCGGACAAACTGCCAGTGATTTTGTGAACTTCATACAAATCATCGTCAATCTCAAATGCCACTTGGAGATTCGCAAGTTGAGTAGGAATAAACCACCGCCAGACGGGAACAGCAATAGCAAAGGCGATTAAAATTGGATAGTAATATTCGAGTTTAAACGCGGACGCATCAGCAATTTCTACGGCAGAAACGGGCTGTACAAAAAAGAAGGAGATGAGCGCAGACCACATGAGGATGTGTACCCTCTTTCGGTTGTTGCGCATATGCTTTCGATACAACACTCAGTCATCAAGTCATCGCCGAATTGATGGCGAGGAGGCACGATGTCGAACCAAAAAGGATTCAATACGATTGAATGCCTCATTAAGAACATCAACATCGGGCAGATAAACGATTCGAAAATGACCTTTTCCAAGTTCCGGTGAAAATCCACTCCCATGGACGACTAGAACATGCTCTTCATGCAGAAGATCCAAAACAAATTGCTTGTCGTCATTGGCCCATTTTTCATCCAGCAAGCGTACAAACATGTAGAAAGCCCCCCCTGAGGATTGGACTTCGAGGCCTTCTATGCGAGATATACGTTCTACGCAGACATCACGTTGTTCAACGACTTTCTCCGCATACGCATTCATCCATGAGCGGTCAGATTCGAGACCACAAAGATAGCCATATTGTGCAGGGGTTGATGCACAGAGTCGGGAACGAAGCATCCTCTCAATACCATCACGGACATTCAGTAATCGATGAGTCGGGTCATGAATAGAGAGATATCCAATACGCCATCCGGGTGCGTAATACACCTTTGAGACACCATTCAAGGAGATCACTGGGACATCGTTGGAAAGGCTAGCAACGCTGCGTTGAAGGCCAGTAAAATCAAGCCCGTCGTAAATCTCATCGGCCACAACCATACAATTCGGCCACTTCCGAGCGATGGAAAGAAGTTGTTCAATTTCCTCTTGGCCGGCAACGCTGCCACACGGATTGTTTGGGTTGATCAGTACGAGAAGACGTACCGATGAGTCCATTTTGGCTTCAATATCTTCAAGATCAATCTTCCATCCGTTGTTCGGTTGTAATTTGTATTCGACCGTTTGGGCACCGTACATTTGTGGATACGCCATGTAAGGTGGATAATGTGGACCAGGAGCGAGAACTTTGTCACCCTCCGTCAAAACTGAAGCGAACAGAATCTGGAGTGCTTCGGTGACCCCATGGCAAACATAAACATCTGAAGGTTTGGCATTCCAGCCCTTTCGTGATTCATCTCGGGCAATCGCTGCACGAAGTTCAGGTAGTCCGTATGAATGGGAATAGCCATTCTTTCCGTCTTGTAGTGCTTGAATGTAAGCATCGACCATGTGCTGCGGTGTGGGGAGGCCAGGATATGCAATGGGGTCCCCGATGTTGAGTTTTAGAATTTCATGGCCCTGCTTTTCGAGTTCAAGGGCTGGTACAACAACATCACGAATGGCGTACTCGATGTTCGACGCACGAGGCGAAACAGGAAATTGTTCTTCAGACATTTAACATACCTCGATGCATTCAAACTTCATCCAACTGACTTCGAGAAAAGCCGCCCATGCGCAAAACTTCATTGAAGTCTACTTCCTCAACAGGTTGTACTGAAAGCCGTTGGCCTTTGCGAACAAGAAGCATGTTTTCACAAGATGGATTGTTACGAACGTCCTCAAGCGGAACAATATTCGGTAATTCTACAACTGCTTCAATATCAACCATCATCCAGCGCGGATTCTCTGGTGTGGCTTTCGGATCAAAATACTTTGAACTCGAGTCTTGAGCAGTATGGTCAGGGTAGCCCTCTTTACAGACTCGTGCGATACCAACGATATGAGGTGGTTTGAAATTGGAATGGTAAAATAAGACATAATCGTCTTTTTTCATGTCATCTCGCATCATGTTCCTCGCTTGATAATTCCGAACACCGTCCCAGTGCGTCGAGCCATCGGCTATAAGTTGCTCAAACGGATAGACATGAGGTTCAGATTTCATTAACCAATAGTTGACCATGACAATGCCAAGTGGTGGAGACTCTTTGTATTGTTGTTCACCAAGCATCGATGACTTCGTCGACAAGTGCTGCATCGAGTACGTCTACATCGAGAACTTTGGCTTGACCAAGACCCAGGCGTTTCGCCATTGAGGTTCGTCCACCAACAGCGCCCAAACCTGCCTTTTCGAGAGTGACAAAAATAGCAGGTAGTAAAATCAGTGCGCTGGCAGCCGCAACCCAAAGCAGAATGAGGATTACGGTGATAAACGGACGTATAGCTTCGATAGGAATACCATACGCCGTTACCATTCCAAGACTCGTCACCACCGCAGCCTCAAGCAGAGACATTCCCGTACCGATTGCAGCTGTGCGAATCGCTTCGATACCCCCACCCAACTCTCGTATACGGTTCGATATGTGAATTGAAAAGTCGACACCCACACCAACAAGAATCGAACCAATCATAACGGTCACAAGAGAAAGATCTACGCCCATTCGCCACATGACCAGCCATTGAAGAGCAACGGTTGCTATAACTGGAGAAGTCGTCCAGATTGAGTATTTGATGTCTTTGAAAACGATGGCCAGAGTGATAAGAGTGAGAATAACTGCGAATCCGAGAGAAGTCCATTGGGAGCCGACAATCAACTTGTTGACTTCGATTGTAGTCGGAGCAACACCAGTGAGTTCGGTGGCATAATTGCCCGGTTCAGTCCCGCTGAACGTCTTGGTGTGTTCGTTGATTGTTTCAACATTGGAAGATGTATCTGCAACTGGGAGGTAAGGCATGTCAACCAAAATCAAACTTCGATCAAAATCCTCACTTATGAAAATTTCACGCGTTTCATCCGTTATTGACGAATAAAATACGTTCAGCAGGAAAACCTCACTCTGCCGTGAAGCAGGCAACCCGTATGCATCCGGTGTAGTGAGTAAATCCCAAAACGATGCGTCCTGTGTCACTGAACGATCCAGTAGAATACTTGCTGTATCCTTCACATCTTGTGTCAAGAACGGCAGAGATTGTACAAATTCACTGCAGCCTACACATTCCACCGTAGGAGCAATACCAGAGGATTTCATCAAGAAAACGATGGATACAGCGGTTGTATCATCCACTTCATTCATCAAACCCTCTAATGTGTCAATTTGACGTAAATTTTCAGCGGGGTCTTGTTGAGAAACTTCGATTGAAGTGTCGCCTGTCAAGTTCGCCTGAACGAGAACCATTCCAAGTTGGCCCGAATTAAATTCCCTGCTGAAGTTGACCATCGATTGCACCGATGGTTCGTCGTATGGTGCCATTTTCAACATGTCAATGTTCTCATTGACATTGGCTTGGCCGTAAGTTGCAGATACCAGAATCAGCAAGAGGAATACGCCAATGACTGCACGGTTGTACTTGACAGGCACCTCGACTAGCAACTCGAATGGTTTGAGTGGGGGATGTTTAGGTTTGCGTAAATCAAGAAGCAGTGTCAAATTCGGAACCATGAACATGGTAAGAATGTACACGACAACAATACCACCAGAAAGGGCGATACCGACGGTTTGAATCGGAGCCATCGGAGTGAATACGAGCGATACGAAACCAATAATAGTCGTCACAGCAGATAAGAACACGGCTTTTCCAGTTGATGAAAGTGCACCTCGCATCTTTTCAGCTTTCGTACCGTCTTCTTCGGCATAGCGATTGGTGATGTGTAGGCCATACGATACCCCGAGTGCCAGTAAAATCGGACCGACAATAATCACCGTCATCGTCACTTCATAATTTGACCACCCAATAATTCCAAGCGTCCAAAATACTGCACATAACGTAGGAAGACCTGCGATTGTGACCACCTTGAGTCCTTGGATAGGACGGAACCCAGTTATGCCAGTTTGCAAAATATCACAGTGGAATACGAAGAGTCCAAGTGCGACCCATACGACGGCGAGTGGGAAAATATCCCAGAACATGTCGAAGGTTCGTTCTGTAACTGCGTTCGTAATAGGGACTGGACCGGTGAGTGTCATCGTCATGTCCAGAATTTTGAGTTCACCTCGTTCGTATCGTTCCTTTTGATCTGCACTCATTACGCCAGTGTTCCAAACGCACATACCTTCTGCAGAGTCAGGACTTCCGTCAGTATTGAACAAGCACGGGCGCTCGAGTGAAGAGATTCGAGTGATGTTTTCATTTGTGCTTCGGATGACTTCCTTGGAAGAGATTTCATCCGATACTGCTACTGCCATGATTGCGCGGTCTAGAATATCGTCAGGACCACCATCTTTACCGCCGGAGATATCCCTTGCGAGTTTGTCGAGGCCCGGTGTTGCGTCACCTTTGTCATCATACATCTCACCTATCACAAGGTTAATTGTGGTCTGAGAAGGAATTTCATAGCCACCACCAAATTGCTCATCTGTAAGGGCGAGAGCATCGTTAAGTTCGGAAGCAGCATTCGCAGACAGGCAATCATCTTGGCCCAATCCACATCCAAGTTGACCAAGTTCAGTGATGAACGCTTCTCGAATACGAGGTGCACTTGAGTTTACTTCCTTCAACACTGTGGAAAGTGACAAAATGTAAATGACAGTATCGTTTTCAGCAACACCGTTAACTGTGCATTCAAATGCTGAAATGCATGGATTCAACTGATTCTCGATATAACTTATTTCTTGAAGAATACGTTGATCGGTAATGTTACGGCTCGGATCCCCGAGCTCGATGTAGACCACCATCACGTTTGTCGTCCAATCTTCTTCGACCAACTTCAGTAATTCGCCTACTTTGCTCCCGTCTGGGAGATAGACCTCAAGGTCGCCATTGACATTTAAATCAGTTTCATTTGGGTCATCATCGAATTGAGTAAGGTATCGGTCATAGAAGCCAGAATGGCTTACGAAAAAAAGTGTCATTAGCAAAAACAGGACGACTGTTGCGAGTGGAAAGCGAGTGATTGCACCAATTGCCCCGTGCTTTTGCCACTCTCGCTTGAGGCGCACAGGGGCATCAAGAACAGCATCAATGGCCTCTTTTGTGTTGAATTCTTTAACACGTGCAGTGAGGTCGACTGCGCCAGATTGAAGTCGCTTGGAACCAATGGCTCTCATCTCCTTCATACGGGAACTCGCACCTGACTCTGCAGGGTTTTTCGGCGGCTGCTCTTGCGACACTTCGACCCCTCTAACACAAGGTGAGTTGCGGGGCTTCAAATGTTTACCGATGAAATGTGCTGATTGCTCGCAAATTGAGGTAGTTCGCTTCCAACTCCATGCGTTGGTTTCAAAGGTGAATCGTCGCACCGCTGTTTGGACCCGCATCGTTCATGTGTGCGGGGCCAGGTGAGGCACATGCCATCCCCAGTACTCAACGATAAGCGATGGTCAATCGACCTAGAAAAAAGAATTCAAGAGGCCCACACTGTCGATCAGCAAGTCTATGCACGAAGGTACGCCTTCAAGCCAGACAGCGGTAAGGAACTTTTTGTGATCGATACGCCACCCCCATACCCATCAGGGACATGGCACATCGGAGCTGTTGCTCAATATTCGATGATCGATGTGATTGCTCGCTCCCAACGTTTGCTTGGTAAGGAAGTCTTTTTCCCGTGGGGCGTGGATAGAAACGGAATTAATATTGAATTCACCGTTGAGAAAAATACCAAACGTAAGATGAAGACCTACGACCGTGCTGAATTCATTGACATGTGTCGAGAGACCATTGAAACATTCACTCAAGCCATGAGAAAGACTGCCAAACGTGTAGGTCTTTCCTGCGACTACGAGCGTGAATACCTGACAGACTCACCAGAGTACAGAACTGTAACACAATCCATTTTCATTGAATTGTTCAAGAACGGAGCGATTATTGAAGATCTTCGCCCGAATATCTACGATCCTGTCGAAGGAACAACGATTGCTGATGCAGAAGTGGAGCGACTCTCACGTAAAACTCGTCTAGTCGACATCAAGTGGACATGCGATGATGGCACTGAAATAGTGATCTCAACTACGCGTCCAGAATTGATTTGCGCTTGTGGCGTTGTTGCGGTTCACCCCGAGGACGAACGTTACACTCACCTTGTGGGCAAAACAATTCAACTCCCTATGCCCGTAGATGGCCGTTCAACGTCCGTACAAATTATGACCCATAGTTCAGTCAAATCCGATTTTGGCTCCGGCGTATTGATGGTTTGTTCCTTTGGTGACCAAAATGACGTTGCTGTATTCCGAGAACTTGGCCTCACTCCATTCCAAGCTATTGACTTGGACGGAAAGTTGACTGACATTGCAGGCCCATTTGCTGGAATGAAAGTAATCGATGCACGAAATGCTGCCATTGACTATCTTGAAGAACAAGGAAAACTCGTGAATGTCGTTGAGCGAGAACAAGAGATTCCAGTCTCTGAACGCGGGAAAAACCCTGTTGAAATCATTCTCCTCAAAGAGTGGTATGTCCGACAAACCCATGCACAAGACCGCATTCGTGAACACTTGGAAGATATTGAATTCCACCCACCTCGAAACAAGCAGTTTCTCTTAGATTGGATGGACAACATCAGTATCGACTGGCCTATATCACGCCGGCGTTGGTATCACACCGAGATTCCAATTTGGTACAGCGAAAATGGTGAGAAAATCATTGTCCCACCAAGTGGGACTTATGTCCAACCATGGCGTGAAGGGCCACCAAAAGAGAGTCAAGTTCTCGATCGCACAACACGAGAACTTCTTGGGACATTTGCTGACATGGAAAGTGAACTCGGAAAACTTGTTGGTGAAGAAAAAGTGTTCGACACTTGGATGGATTCGTCAAACTCGAACTTGTTCGTGAGTGGCTATCTTAACCACCCTGAAGTGTTTGAAAGGGCATTCCCTACTGCATTGAGGCCACAGGGCAAGGAAATTGTTCGGACATGGCTTTACTACACGCTCCTCAAATCCAACTTGTTACTTGACAAACCTGGATTCAAACATGTTTGGATTGATGGACTTGGAATGGATCCTTGGGGTCGCAAAATGAGTAAATCTCTCGGCAATGGTATCGATGCTGATTCCGTACTCGAATGTGGGGCAGGCGGCCGAACTGGCTCATGGAAAGTGAAAGGACCTGACAAGACAGTAAGCCTTCGTGCCAACAAGATTGGCAGTGAATGTTTCCGTCTCTGGAAAGCATGTGATGCTCAAGTCGGTGATGATTTCCACATCAACCCCGAAGAAATTGAAAAGAAATACTTTGGCGTCCTTACCAAGTTGTTTAACGTCGCCCGCTTTGCGTCACAATTTGAAATACCTGAAGACCTCGATACGAACCCTGGAAACCTCGCGGTAGAAGACCAATGGATTTTAGCGGAGTTTGATTCGACAATGAACACGGTTCGACAATCGTGGGAAAAACTCGATATTTACACAGCAACTCAAGCTTTGAAGACGTTTGGAACCGGCGTCTTACCTAGCCACTACCTTGAGATGGTGAAATCAAGATTGTACGATGATGATAAGTCTGCAGCCTGGACATTGCACCGAATCGTTCGTGACTTCATGTCAGCATTCACACCAGTGTGTCCTTTTTTCACACACCACATTTCGGAGACATTGTACAACCGCTCTGCGGTCGATATCGATTCATTTCCGGAAACTGCTGATGCATCGGTTGCACTTGGAACAGAAGAGGGAGATCATCTCCGCAACCTCTCAAATCTACTCCAGACATTCAATGGTGACACATGGAGCACAAAGAAAGAGCAGGGTATCTCACTGAACCAACCGATTTCAGGTCTTGTGATACCAGAAGAACTCTCAAAATTCACAGCGATTCTTACACGCATGCACCATTTGGAGTGATTATTCCTCCTCCCATTTGAGGATGGCTTGACGGGTCGGTGGCATATCGAGTTGCCCGAGTCGGAAACCAACCAAACGCAAGCCCCTGTTGTGCTGCACATTTGTCGCAAAAAGGTTCTCTGCCAGACGCAAGAACACCTCAGGTTCATCCATCGCCACTGGGATTGAACGTCCGTGAGTGTGTGTCTCAAAACCAGTGTAACGTATCTTGACTTCCGCCAAACGTCCCGACACACCCATTTCACGAGAACGAGCCAATACACCTTGAGTGAGTGCGCGCAGAACATCAAGCACTGCTTCATGATCGGTTTGATCAGAAGAAAAAGTACGCTCCTTCCCGACTGATTTCCTACTGCGCAATGGACTCACTTCGGAACTGGTCGTGCCATCAACGACACGCGTGAGCCAAGATGCAAAGCGTTCACCGGCCATTCTCCCCAGAGCAAGTTCACCGTACACATAGGCTTCATCGACGGTAACCAATCCCCACTCTGCTAACTGAGTCGCTCTTTTCGGTCCAATGCCGGGTACTTCTCGCAGTGAACGTCCTTCAAAAAAATCACCAATTTCGTCTGGAAGTATTCGAAAAATGCCCTTGGGTTTGTTGACCTCACTGGACATTTTCGCTAAAATCCTTGTCGGAGCGATGCCAAAAGAAGCCGTCAGACCAACTTTCTCTTCAATGGAGTTTTGAAGTGTTCGGCAGAGGGCAAAGGCGGCATCCCAGTCACCATCAACGGCTTTGGTCACGTCCAAATAAGCTTCATCAATGCTGGCCTTCTCAAAGAATTCTGCAGGTTCCTGCAAAATCGCCATCACGCGTCGTGATGCACGGCTGTACAAACCTCGGCTTCCACGGATATAGTGTCCTGGTCCAAAGGGGTGACCCGGACATCGACGCCAAGCCTCGCTAATAGGCATAGCAGAATGAATACCAAAAGCTCGTGCCGCATAATTACATGTTGACACAATCCCTCGACCACGGCCTGCTTGGGGGTCGGAACCAATAATCAGAGGCTTATCAGGGTCAAGTGAATGATGCAGTATCTCTACAGCAGCAAAAAAAGCATCGAGATCACAGTGAACCAATATCCTCTCACGAGGCTCAGTGACCGTATCACTCGTCGGCATCTGCTCCCCTGGCACACCCTGAGAACGTTGCCCACAGTGCTTGAAGTTGATGTATTCCTCGCAGAACAATACCTCGAGAGTAGGGCTTAAGAAGACTAATTTTTCTTTTGGACGGAATTCGACTGGAAGTTCTTCAAGCGGTTGTGTGAAGGGATTTCTGGACCGTTGATGTTGTCGGTATGAGAGACGCATGCAGTGGATTTAGCGCGTAAGGACATCGAAGTTTCACATGACCCACACGCCTCTAGGGGGTGAAAGTATTACTTGAGTAAATGTGAATTGACGGTCGTGTCTGCGAGCTTTCCATTCAGCACATCCATGACTGCCAATCCAATATCCTTGCCAACACGTGCTTGGGCTTCGAGCGTGGCTGCACCAATGTGAGGTGTTCCGTGGAAGTTTGGATGTTGAATCAATTCATTCCCCTTCGAAACGGGTTCCTGTTCGAAGACATCGAGAGCAGCAGAGGAAATTTGTCCTGATTTCAAAGATGCGAGTAATGCCGTCTCGTCGATAATCCCTCCACGAGCACAATTGACAATATGGTTGCCACAGGGGATCCCATCGCGTGACTTCCCCGGCATCAAAGCCATACGCTCTGCATTCACGAGGTGATGAGTTTCATCGGTGAAGTTGCAGTGAATCGAAATGTGAGTGCAATTCTGAAACAATGTGTCGACGCTCTTGTGCAAGGTGGTGTTTTGGGCCTTAGCAACCTTGGAAGGCAGGTAAGGGTCGTACGTGTGTACCTCCATCCCAAGCATTTGGGCCACTGAACCTACGCCTTGGGCAATTCGCCCAAAGCCAATCAAACCCAAATCTTTTCCAAAGAGTTCTGTACCCTTCATGGCTTTCTTCTCCCACTTATGTTGACGCATGCTCCTGTCGGCACGCGGAATGTGTCGCAGAGAAGAGAGCAGGTGTCCAATGGTAAGTTCAATCACAGACTGGGTTGAAGCCCGAGGTGCGTTGACCACGGGAATGTTCAATTCAGCAGCAGCGACAATATCGATGTTATCAACACCAACGCCTGCACGCCCAATGACTTTCAAACGTGAGCCTGATTGAACGAGCACTTCCCGAGGCAGTTTCGTAGCACTACGCACAATAATTGCATCAAAATCCTTGAGTGCACCCGTTCGTAGATCCTCCTGCTCGATGAACTGAAGGACAACTTCATGGCCGGACTTCTCAAGCAGTGCCACTGCATCTTGAGCCATACCGTCGGTCACTGCAATTCTTGCCATAGTCGTGGTAATCTGAGTAAGGGACATCAATCTATGCCTCGGACAACATCCGAACCCTATGATTGAAGCACTCGTAGCGTTTGGCCGAAATGAGTACGATGGCAACCATTGACACCAACGAACTAATTTGGGCGGCTGGGCTGCTGTCCATCCCCCTGTTGATGGCACTGCCAATGCGAATCGGTTGGCGGTTCTTCATCGGTGTTGGGCATGAAGCATCGCAGTACAGAAACACAGTACTGCAGATTATTGATGCGGGGCGACAAGTCGCTCCGTTTCGGGCAACGCTTGATGACATAGCTCGAAGCCTCCACATTCGCCCCAACCACCAACGTTTGATAGAAGCAGATTTGTTCCACCCACTCACAGTTTCACACTTTTTACTGCTCCCAGCGATACTCATTTTCCCATTGGCAGCCATAATGGCGTTGCCAGTCATTCTCATCGGACTCCCAGTGTTACTGGTCATTGAATATGTATTCATACGAAAAGAAGTACTCGTCAAAGGCCTCAAAGCAATCGAACGGATGATGCATTGGCAAATTATCCACATTCCTAAACCACACAGAGGATTATCTGAAGACAAGGCCAAAATGAACGAGTTTTCTCAACACGTCATTCACTTCAATCACGTTCCGCAGGGAGCATTCCTCGGATTGTTCGCATGGTTGATTGTCCATTGGACATTCAATATTGGTTCGTGGGGCATCGAAATCTTGTTTTCGTCGCTCCTGTACATCGTTTTGCTGGGAGCGCTTGGAGTGCTCAATGCCGCTTTTGAATCCGACCTCGTCTTTGTCGACCCATCCAAGGGCCGACTCGTACCTGTAGACCAGTGGCTCGAAAGTATTCTCAAGCCCTTGGTGGGTATCGGTCTTCTGTTCCTCATCGGTCGAAACTTACTGGACGAAGCAAGAGACGGAAATGCAGTACTCTTCGCAGTCACGGTACTCGGACTCCTGTATGGGGCAGCCGTTGTTGGAATCGCTTTCCGATGGGGGTACTCAATTTGGCGCGGATCTCGTGTACGAGATGAATTCGGAAACCAAGTCATTCAAACACTCAACCCACTGTCGTACGACTTGACCCGTTCAAAAGGTCGAATCGAATTCCATGTACGAATGGTGATGAAAGAACGGTTAAGTGGATTGAGCGATGCACCAATTGAACAACTGAGTTTTGCAGACCTGCAGGAACTGCCATCCAGTGAACATCGAGGGAAAATTCCAGAAAACCCTCTATGATTCGGGTTCCATGACCGCATCGATGATATCTTCACCGTGTCGGTTTGGGTTCATATTGTAGAGTGTGTATCCAGCACCTAGACCGCACAAGAGGAAAATGAATCCAATGAATGCTGCAAATCCAGAATGTTCAGCGAGGACACTCCCTAAGTCGGAAAAGAAGCCTTCGGAATCGTCAGATGACGTTTCCTTTGGAAGTATTTCCTCCATCAGAGCCGATTGATTGTATGCCTCACGGGTGAAAGTAAGTTGGCCTTTGTAGGATTCATCCCATGCATCAGATGGAGTAGTTGGGTCGAGGTCCGAATAAAAGTCTGGACGCTGAGGTATCGTAATGTCAACAGGCGTCGAAAGGTCAAGCGTCAGGGCTACATCGACCGTGTAAGGGATACTGGCCTCAAAGAATTCGGGGTCCTCAAACAAGCCAAGGAATGCTGCTGCTTGGCCGGTGATGTCGAAGTGTGCCCAAGTATTCCAGTGCTCTGGGCCGACGTCAAGGTCGTAAATCCAGGTATCTGCAACACGCGTTCCTGCGCCCTGGGCATCGTTCGAACCGTCTTCAGCAAGATCGATTTCCATTTGGAGACTGCCAACCTGAGCCGTTTCAATATCGACTTCGGTTGGAGTGAAATAGGCGAGCAAATTGTTGGTACCGTTTGGAATCCAAACATAATGGGAATCTTCGGTATAGTACACAGCCCCACTTGCTCCGTTGTTGAAGTGATTCCAGTCGCCCTTCCATGCGTGACGGACACGGTCGGTATCGACTGGAATTGTCTCAACCGTCATGAGCGAAGTGTAGATGTCGTAAGCGTCCCAAACGGTGTATTCGGGATGGTCCACGATACCGTCGTTGTTCTGGTCACGCATCAGTTGGAGTGTGCGAGCAAGCGCAACAGCCTTGTCGGTATTGGTAAGGCCGTGGCCGACTCGCCAATCGTGACAACGACCAGTCGCGCTCAGATAACAATCCGTTGGGATATCGTTGCATGCGTCATCATCGTTACCTGCTTCACAAGAATTCGCCATGCCATCGTATCGAGCGGTCAATTCAAGGATGAGTTCGAGTTCATGAACTCGCGAATAATTTGCCGAATCCCAGTCCTCGAACTGTCCGTATGCTGCCGAGCCGTCGCCACCGACCAAGGAGTTACCCTCATCGTGGTCGTCACGGTGGTAGTCTGCAACACCTAATGACGGTGCAGCATCGAGCAATAGGCCTGCAATGCCGCCAACGTGAGGCGTAGCCATACTGGTCCCAGATATGGACATGTAGTACAAATCGCCCTGCAATTTCGTTGATGCATCGATTGCTGTTCCACGAGGTGCAGTCGCCCAAATATCGCGACCCGGTGCACCTACATCGGGCCAAGTGTGCATCTGATTCATACAGCCGCGTGAGGAAAAGGAGGTTACAGCAGACCCATCGTGTGTTAGGGCTGCGACGGAGATAGCGGAGGGGGTATTCGCATAGACATTGGTCTTCAAACCGCCTGCACACTCACCGCCGTTACCACCAGAATTTGAGGCTGCGAAGATAACGGCAACACCGTGGTCATACGTGAGCATATCAGTTAATTGCGCTACAGCGCCGTTCGGGTCATAATCGCCATCCGTGCCCCAAGAATTGGAAACAACACGAATATGGTATTCGTTTTGTCCGGGAATAGAGTGTTGGTAGGTCCATTCAAGTCCTTGCTCTGCTGCGAAAATCGAAGCACCATCTCCAGTTCCAAGAGCGACCAGTTGCCCTCCTTTAGCAACACCAGCTCGGCGGCCTGCAGAAGCATCTCCGTTCCCAGCAATTGTCCCACCAACGTGAGTTCCGTGACCAGAAGATGTATCGGAGTTGCGGGTTTCAGTCCAGACGCCGTCCCATTTGGCAGAATAGAGCGTCTTTTCACCAGACCACGGTTGAAGATAGTCATAATCGGGATGACCTGCATCGACTCCAGTATCTAAGTCAACGATTGCAGTTCCATCTCCGTCCCATTCTGTGAATGCAAGGTCGGTATCGTACGCAACGGTTCCATCGGTATTGATGATTGCTCGATGCCATGAAGTTGTTGCGTTGACGACATGAGTCGTCTCATGCATCAAAATTCCAACTTCATCTGTTGGGTCACCGCCAAACTCTGTTGGCAGGTAGAAAAATTCCAATTCTCTGTTCAATTCAAGATATTCAACTCGTTCCCATTGACTAATCGAGCGTATTTGAGAGGCTGATGCCTCAATCAATCCGCCATCGATGAGGGGAGCGTCACCAAGGATTTCTGCACCAAACTCCCCTAATTCGTCGCGGTCTGAAGAGTCAACGGGTGAATTGAGTTGGAAAATCACTGACAACGTTTCGTCATCGGACACAATGCTAAGTTCGTGCTCAAGTGAAGCATCCATACGCTCAAAATCTCCCAGTGGATTGAGACTGTCTGCTAAAGGTGCAGCAGATACGCCAATCAAAAGCAGTTGAAGTGTAAAGACGACCAAGAGGCTGCGAGCCGACCGGATGTGCATGGTGTTGGGCATGAACGCCTCTACTAATGCCTTCGCATGCAATGCGTCTAAATCATCCAAGGGATTTCTTCAGGTATTTCTGCAAAAAGATTTGCGGGGAGCGCTGTTTTAATTTTTGAAACCGAGCCAAGTCCTGCCGTAACCTTCTCTTGCCAAGCCGAATACTCTTCAAAGGAATTCATGTTTAGAACAGGATTGTGTTCACGGTTCCAGTCCAACGATTTCATCTCGGTGCCGGGTGGTTCGTGCCCGGTGCAAACGAGAAGATTTCCGTCGAGTGAGTCGAGGCATTTGAGAGAGAGCCAATGGGCATGAACTCGACCACTCGGCAAATCATCGCGGCCAGCACCACCCTCGCCGGTGAACAGGAAATCACCAGTCAAGAGATGAGTTGGTGATTCAATCAGAACATGGTCGTTGGTATGTCCTGGAACGTGATGAACCTTGAGTGGTAATGAACCAACCATGAGCACGTCTTCTTCATTGAGATAGTGTGATACTCCAAGACAAGGTGTATCCTTCCACATTGCGTATTCGCACCCAGTCGATTCACGAAGTGAATAACATGCAGTGATGTGGTCTGCATGAGTATGAGTTGCAATGGCATACATGAGCACTAAGCCCTTCGATTCAATCACTGAAAGGTATTCATCCATGAAGTCGTAGACTGGGTCAATGATTGCGGCGCTCTTTGAGGTCGAGTCAACCAAGAGGTATGTCTGAGCCCAGCCAGTTTTGTTCAATTGCTCGAAGTGCATGTTTGAGCGACAGACAGGTCATACTTGAAGAATACCCAAACCATACAACTCGCCATACGAGCATTCATCAAAGATGACAAGAACCCACACTCATGCATCCTGTCGAAGTTGTTCACTTGGAACACGACGGTAAGGTGCTCTTGGTCAATGAAAAAGGTGAAGGCCCTCAGAAACCAGTTCAGGGAAGAAGGGAAATCTCCGAACACCTACGCTTGCCGACACGAACTGAGATTGAGTCGATGGACATCGAGTGGAAGCAATTGCGTGAGACGCGTGTGGTCTTCGGAACCATGGTCTACAGAGTGATTAAGGGGTATCCGAAGATTGATTGGCCAAAAAACTGGGCATGGAAAGACGAAATGATTGCTGATAATGCAGTCCATCCAGTGGCAAGAGAAGCAATCTATCGGTCAATCCATCGGTTGGTATCGAAAGTTATGATTTGCAACGATGCAGGTGAAGTATTGCTCGGCAAAGTCGAACGAGGTCATTTTCGCGGATTCTGGACTCTACCCGGGGGCTACATGGACCACGATGAGCATCCAAGTACAGGTTGTGTTCGGGAAACATTAGAGGAAATTGGACTTGAGATTACTCTTGAATCCCACGAACCAGTCGTAACTCAGAAGATTTTCACAGATGATGGCATCTCGTTTGTTTCGTTCACGTACCGTTCAACATGGAATGGAGACCTGTCACAACTCAAGTTACAGACTGAGGAGATTGCAGAAGTCAAGTGGTTTTCAAAAGATGAAGCATGCCAAGTCGCAGTTTCATATTTTGATATCGAGGCCTTGAAGACGCTCTAGTCAAAGGCCAACTTCACTTCGTGCAGCGGAAAGGGCTTCGTCAAGACCTTCAGGGTATGAACCGCCACCTTGAGCAAGTGTAGGTCGACCTCCACCACCGCCCTTGATGTGGGGGGCAATGGTTCTCAGGAGTGCAACCGCATCATACCGTTCACTGGCAACAGTATCCTCTGTAACGGCAATCATCAACTTCCCACCGCCTTCTCTTGAGCCAAGAACTGCCAGTGTGGGTTGATTGGCATCAAGTGTCAATTCCTTGAGCATCTTCGTCATCTTCTTCAAATCACCAGTCACTTCCATGATTACAATCCGAACACCATCGATTTCCGAGGAATCTGAGCCGCCTCCGGAGGTACGAAGTCGAACGATTTCAGCTTCAAGTTGTTCGATCGTCTTGCGCTGCTCTTTCCATTCGGCATAGAAACGTTCGGTGGTCTTAGGGAGGTCGTGTGTTGGAATGCCATATACATCGCTCGCCTTACGGAGAAGTTCGTCCTGTTTTCGAGCATAATTGAGGGCTGCCTGACCGGCCACAATGTGCAAGCGTTCTACGCCGTCTTGAACCGCTGCTGAACGAACAATCCGAATCGAGCCAATTTGACCTGGTTCGTCGTGATGCGTACCACCGCATGCTTGGATGTCGTGATCTGCAATGCGCAGAATTCGTATCGAGTTCCCCTTCGGAGCACCGCCCTGATACAAATCAAAGCCATACTTTTTATCGGCGTCTTTTCGGTTCAATTCGGTTTTCTCAGTTCGTTGAACTTGGCCGAGAACTTCGTTTGCAATCGATTCGATAGCATCTAAATCGCTACGGGACAAACGGTTGAAGTGGGTGATGTCCAAACGTCCAGATTCAACCGACTTGTTCGCACCTGCTTGGTAAATGTGTGGACCAAGTACACGGCGGGCAGCCCCACCTACAATGTGAACGGCAGTGTGATGGTCCATGAGTTGTTTTCTACGGTTCCAGTCAATGCTTCCATGCACAAGATCACCTGTCTCAAAAGTTCCGCAGACCAAATGAAGAATGTGACCGCCTACTTTGCGTGTGTCGAGTACTTCCAAATGCTTTGAATCAGTCGATAGAAGACCATAGTCGCCTTCTTGGCCACCTCCCTCGGGGTAAAAACATGACTTGTCGAGAATTACCGCGTGAGTTGCACCTTCAGGTACATCTTCACCAACGAGTGGTCGAACGGCAAGAACGCTGGCATCAAATTCACGTTGTTGGACATCTTCGTAATACAAGGCAACAGTCGACGGCAATTGAGGAATTGTTTCGACAAGCGGTTTCTGTTCAACTGCTTGAGCAGCCTGTTTAGCAATCAGTGCATGCCGTTCAGCCATTTCAGCAGCGAAACCAGTACGGATTTGAAGATTCGTCCATCCGGCATTTTGGCCCAGTGCTACCACCATGTCTGGTGCCAAGCCATGTGAGTCGTTGAGATGGAACAATGTTTCATCGGGTACAGTATCAGCATCTTTCGCTAGGCCTTTCAATTGCGTAACAATGACATTACCGCCCTTACGAATCATTTCACCGTAGCGCTCTTCTTCAAGTTCGAGAATACCGAGGAGCCCATCGTGTGTCTGCTTCATCGATTGCCCATCAAGATTGACAGCGATATGATGCTGAGCCAATTCTGCAAGTGGGACTTGAATCCCGAGGTCATCTCGAAGTCGCAATGTCCTACGAGCAAGCATACGAGCCAAGTAACCGGCTTTGGAATTTGATGGTACTAAACCATCTCCAAGCATGTGGGACAATGCATGAAGATGGTCTGGAATTGCATAGATTTTGGCAAGTGGTTCAGTGATTGCAGTGAATTGTTCCGAGGTTACAGAAATACCACGCTCGGCGAGCCTGCGTAAGAAAATCGATCGGAGTTCAACAGCATCGACACCTGGTTCAATGTTCATGATGCCGTTCAAGCGGCTCATCTCACCGAGCAAGGCATCCAAGTTGAGTTCGGGCCATTGTGAACTGATGGTCGAGAATCCGGATAAATCTTTGAGCCAAGCCACGGTTTCTGGATAAATCGCCTCGTAAATTGTAGGCGTACCAGCAGCTGCCCAACAGAATCGCTCAAGACCGTATCCAGTATCGATAATTTGCAATGGCATCTCACGGTAACGGTCTCCCTTGAGTTCAATATCACCGTCGGGATGTTCTTCCATATTCATGAAAACCAATGTCGCTAATTCGAGTCCGCCGACGATAACTTCGACCGCTGCACCGGCATTTCCACCACCGCACCATGGATTTTCGACGTAGGTGATTTCACCTGCAGGAATGCCGAATGTGGACGTCATTAACTCGTGGCAGTACTGGACACATTCCTCCATCCAATAGTACAACTTGCCGTCATTCGGGCGGTTAAAGGCGTGGTGAGCCATCATTTCAAAAGTCGTGAGGTGACGGCCTGAGCGACCAACTGCATCGACATCAGTAAGCCGGATACACGGCTGAGAAATCGTCAATGGATTGGCAGGCGGTTCAACATCACCCGACGTGACGTGCGGCTGGAAATCCGCAATTGAAGCGATGGTAAGATGAATGTCATCCCTCCACCTTGCTAAGACAGGGTAAGGTTCGATTCGGGTATGCTCAACCTGCTCAAAGAAAGTCAGAAAAGCCTCACGCATGGCATCCTTCAACGCCTTACCACGCATTGCGAAGCCCTGAATAAGCGGTTTACCGATGAATGTGTATTCATCTTCGGAAGTGTCGCCGCAGGTATCTCGAGTTGCATCTGTTGACCAAAACCAGAGGTCAGTAATTCGGCACTGTTTGCGGACATAACCTTCGCTATGAAACACGGCCAAATCAATCGGTGGCAATCCCATACAACACATCTCCCCAAGGGAACAAACCACCGACCGAGCAATACACCTTGAAACCTATGGGTCAAATCCCCGTGAAAGGAAGAACAATGCTCAAAGGTGAACATCTCAACCCGTATTCATGTCCGAAGATTGGCGTCACCATCTCACCTCACTGGGTGACGGTACGATGCGAATCAAAGCCCATGGCAAAATGAAGGTCGATGCACGGCTGGTTACGGATGAGCAGCATCTGAAAGTACACGCTGATGACCGAGGTCCAGAACAACTCATCAATGCCGCAAGTTTACCAGGAATTGTTGGCGAAGCATGGGGCATGGCTGACTGGCATTTTGGGTACGGGTTACCGATAGGTGGGGTCGTGGCGACCGATACTGAATACGGAGACATGGGTGGAGCAATCTCGCCCGGTGGCGTTGGATTCGACATCAACTGTGGAGTACGAATGCTGGCGTTGGATGCGACTGCACAGGATATTCCAAACCTGAAGAAACTTGCTGGAAGAATCGCAGGCAGAGTGCCGGCCGGAGCATCGGGAAAAGGTGGACTCAATATCACAATGAACGAACTCGATCAACTCATCCACGGGGGCGCCCCTGCTGCAGCGGAATTGGGATATGGATTTGATGAGGATATTCGGCACCTTGAATCCGGTGGACAACTCGAAACGCAGGATGCTGAACTCTCAACACGAGCCAAAGAACGTGGCCTGCGTGCTCTAGGAACCCTCGGTAGTGGAAACCATTTTCTTGAACTGCAAACCGTTGGCAAGACCGTTGATTCGGCTACTGCTGAAGAATGGGGTTTGTACGATGGTCAACTGGTTGCAATGATTCACTCCGGGTCTCGGGGGCTTGGACACCAAGTCTGCAGCGACCATGTACGGCTCCTCGAACGCCGCTACCGCCAGCATGAACAAGGTTGGTTCAATGAAGAATGGGGCTATGAGATTGCTGACAGGCAACTCGCTGCAGCACCCTTTCATTCAAAAGAAGGGAAATCCTACTTTGATGCCATGAATGCGGCAGCGAATTTTGCATTCGCCAACAGAAGTGCACTCGCACACCGACTGAGAGAAGTACTCAAACTGGAACTTGGCGTTGATGGCGAGGCACGAACTCTCTATGATGTTGCCCACAACATAGCGAAAGTCGAAGTTCATGAAATCGACGGGAAACCTTGTACTTGCTGTGTCCATCGTAAAGGAGCGACGCGTGCCTTTAGCGGCGATAGCCCAGAAATCGGACATCACCACCGCCAAAGTGGGCAACCGGTATTGATTCCGGGTGATATGGGGACTGGTTCGTGGGTAATGGCAGGCCCCAAAAGAGGACAAAATATGGCGTTTGGCTCGTCATGCCACGGCGCTGGAAGAGCACTATCTCGCACTAAAGCAAAAAAGACAATCGATGGAAAAGCACTGAAGCATGAACTGGAAGGACGCGGAATACGTGTTCACGCATCGACCCCAAATGTCCTTTCTGAAGAAGCGCCTGAGGCTTACAAGAATGTTGATGACGTCATCGAACTCACAGAAAAAGCCGGCTTGGCACGGCCGGTAGTACGGCTTAATCCATTAGCAGTTATCAAAGGATAATCACATGCAGTAATTGTGCGCCGGCTGACCAGGAATGGTAGGGGCAGCACCGCTGTGAACTCCATCGGGTTCTTCACAAATGACACTCAACAAAGTGTTCACAAGGTCTTTCAATTCATCAACTTGGTTTTGAAGATCACGAACTCGTTGCCGCATCTCCGTTTTTGTTTCTAGCTCTCGCTCCATAATATCCCATCCAGAGAAGTTGCCTTCTCCAATTGCATATTTATCAAAATCACCTTATAGCCTTTGAGGAATTGGCGAACTCAAAAGGTACATTTATTCGACAATAAGTAGACGCGAAGCGGTTATATTGCACTGGTTGGTCGCCGTCTTTACTGCCACCGTGGCTTAGCGGTATAGCACCTCATTGGTAATGAGGAGGTCGCGAGTTCAATTCTCGCCGGTGGCTCTTCAATACCATCCTATCTTCGAGTTACAACGATTGTAAGTACAGCACGCTGAGAAGCGAATATCAAAGAAAATACAACACGTTCGAATGGGTACGAAAAGGCGCCGAGAGAGAGATTTGAACTCTCGTGCCACAAGGACACGCGATTTCCAGTCGCGCGCAATACCAGGCTATGCGATCTCGGCTTGTAACCCGCCCACCTACCATTGGCGTTTAATGCTCACCCTTCGCAACTTTAGTTTTGAGGGAAGTAAAGCGAAAGGACTCAAAGGTGGAGCGGCTTCGGTAGAACATGGGCGAAGAGGTCGCACTTCTGGATGAAGCGGATGAAGTCCATGATGTTCTCCCGTTTCGATTAGATGACATCAGCCCAATCATTGCTTTTTCAGGAATCCACCCCATGGCAGAGCCAATTGACAAGATACAATCTGAAATTCGATTTCAGACGAAATTGGCAGTAAGGGAATGGAACAGTGAATACTGGATTACGCTCGCTCTTGGATTAGCCGGGTTCTTGTTAGGAGCAATATCTCCAGAACTCCTCTCAGGGGGAGATCCTCTCCAGACCGGCTATGATGGTCTAACCTCAGTAGTTGGAATCGCATTCTTTCAGATGCTTCTCTCGTTGATATGTTGGGGTATTTTTGCAATGCAAATTTGGCGACTCTTTCCAATCATGCGCATTCACGCAATCTCACTGCTGGTGTTTTGGAATATCACCATGTTTTCACAAATCCTGTTTCATGAAAAGCATATTGACTTCCCATCTGGCGCCATACTTGGAGACATGATGCTTGGAACCCTCGCCATACTTGTCGTTCTTTTCTTCATTTACAATTTTGCGAAAGCGGTCGTTGAGACAAGAGATATGCATGTTGAGGAATTTCACGTTCACGAAGATGTGCGGCTTATGGAAATCGAAATGGCAGAACATTCGCTTCGGGGCTGGGGTTTCATGCTCGGTGCATGGTTCATCATGATTCTTATCTCATCCTGGGCCGGAGTTCACTTTATTTCAGAAAGAGGAGGGGAACGAATCGGTTCTCTAACACTACACATTCTCGCTGGAATTGTATCTCTACCGATGTATATGGGCATTGTCTGGTATCCACAGAGAATGCTTGGAACCGGAACACAAGTAACGACAAACGCTGCTGTTAAAGCACAAAATGAAATGACTGGCGAACTCGTTGCAGATGTTCAGCAGGAATCACAATGCCCAGAATGTGAAGCGCCTGTTTCGATTTTCAGAAATGAAAAAGGTGCGGTCGTGATCCCTTGCCCAACTACAGGATGTCGAAAATCAAATGCGGTGGGTACAAAGTGTACATCATGCTCAACAGCCACACCAACCCGGTACGATTGTCCTGCGTGTGGAATAAATGCTCCCGCACTTGACTTTTTGAAAGATGTGGAGGCTTGGTAATGAATCTAAAGAACATTCGAACGCAATTTCCTACGCTACGACAGGAATCAGCGCCGGCATATCTCGACAACGCCTGCGTAACACTCAAACCAGATTGTGTCGTTGAAGCAATCAATGACTATTACACCAAAACCCCAGGTTGCGGTGGAAGGTCAGTACATCGTTATGGAACAGCAGTTTCAAGGGCAACTAGCGACGCAAGAATCAAACTGCAAAAATTCTTGAACGCTGAATCTGCCAATGAAGTCGTGTTCACGAGAAACGCCACACACTCACTCAACCAGGTAGCTCATGGAATGAAATGGGAGGCAGGTGATGTCGTGCTTACTACCGATAGAGAACACAACTCAAACCTTGTACCGTGGTTGCAACTTGAAAAAGAGCAAGGTATTGACCACCGAGTTGTTGCTTCACATGCGGACAATACATTTGACATCGAGGCATTTGAAATGGCATGTTCAGATGCAGGTGAACGACTCAAGATGGTTTCCATGAGCCAAGTTGGCAATTTAGATGGTGTACAAATACCAATCAAAGAGATAGCTCGAATAGCACACGACCATGGTGCATTGGTCTGTGTTGACGGAGCACAGTCAACTCCACACATGAAGGTCGATGTTCAAGACTTGGATGTCGATTTCATGGCTTTCTCCGTCCACAAAATGTGTGGGCCATCTGGCATGGGTGGACTATGGGGTCGCTACGACCTACTTGAGAATCTTCGAACGATTCAATCCGGAGGCCAAACCGTTTCATCATCAACATATGACTCCATTGACTGGGCTCAACCACCAGCTCGTTTTGAGGGAGGGCTCGGCAATTTCTCTGGAATCATAGCGACTGGCGCAGCAATCGACTTCCTATCCCAATACAACATGAACGACATACATGCGCACGAGATTAAACTTAACAGAATAATGACGGACGGTATCAAAGATTTGCCAGGCATCGAAATCATTGGCCCAAAGGATCCGAAGTATCGCGGCGGAATATGTTCAATTTTACTTGACGAACTACCAGCACACGATATTGCGATTCTTCTCGATGAGGCAGCAGGGGTTATGGTGCGCAGCGGTCAACATTGCGTTCACTCATGGTTTAACGCAAGAGGACACTCAAACGGCTCGCTAAGAGCCTCTGCCTACATGTACAATACCGAAGAAGAAGCGAACTTGTTTGCCGAGACTTTTTCAGAGGCCGTACATGCATTCACTGCAAAGTGAGGTGTCAGGATGGAGAGCTCGAAGCAAGAAAACGACATCCAACTGTTAGAAGAGAGCGATTTGCCATCACAGATCTCAAACGACATGACGGAGGAAAATCTAGCATCCGTTCAAAAATTTGTTGCAGTTTGCGTCACTGTCCTCATGATTTGCTCGATGATTTACATCGGCACCATCATCTTCGGCGGGGATGGATTCGTCACATACCGTCCGGGTGACTCAGCACTTGAGTCCCAAGAAATATATTCTGACCTCATTGATTTTAGTGGGATTAAACTGAACGGAAACGGTGTCACAGTCTGCATTGTAGATTCAGGCATCATGCCGGAACACGTGGATATCGAAGATGCAGATATTGTTATGTGGAAAGATTTTGTTCAAAACCGAGCGAATCCATACGATGACCACGGTCACGGAACAAGCATGGCGGGTATTCTCATTGCTGATGGATGGATGAAAGGAATTGCACCTAAGGTCAACCTCTTGGTAGCAAAGGCCCTCTCTGAAGATGGAACTGGTGACGATGGAATCGTAGCAGAGGCCATTGATTGGTGTGTTACCAACGGTGCCGATATTATCTCACTCTCGCTCGGCGGCGCACCAGATATTCTACCCCTCAACATCGGCTCCGGTAGAGGTTCAGACGATGCATCTGCAGATGCAATTGACCAGGGTGTTTTCGTAATCGCTGCTGCAGGAAACGACGGCGGTGACGAAGACGACGGTGATGTGTCAAGCCCTTGCAGTGAAAGATTGGTCATTTGTGTCGGTGGCGTTAAGCAAAACGGTGAGCATTGGAGCGGTTCTTCAACCGGTGACAACAACGGTCGTGCATTCCCTTTCATGCTACCCCGCGCTGACCCGAACCAGAAGCCAGAACTCGTTGCTCCCGCACAAAGAGTTCCGGTCATCAACTACGAAGGATCCTGGTCATTGGTCGATGGTACCAGTGCTGCAACAGTCTACGTAACCGGTGCGATAGCTCTCCTTCTTCAGGAGAATCCCGAACTTGCCGAATCAACATCTTCGAGCAATTCAGAACAAGTAAAGGAATGGATTCAGCAATCTGTGCAACCCGAAGAAGGGCAAACAGGTCACGATGATGACTATGGATATGGACTGTTGAAAATACAAGCTTTACTCGATCAAGCGAGCGAGTAGTCTATTTCTTGGTCAATGCCACGAGCGTTCCCCCGAACAGCGGCATGAAAGCAATGTGATGTGTCTCATTTGCTGATTGGATGAACGCCATCCACTGGTTGAAGCCTTCAACAAGTTTCATTCCCTCCGTGTCGGATTCATCGATGTCACCGAGAGGCATGTCCGGCTCCACAGTAAACAAAACTCCACCTGTAGAAAGGAACGGTAGAAGTGATTCTACATGCCGAGCCCTTTGTTCTGATGTGCCATCTACAATGATTGCATCTTGATTTCTTTCAAGGGGAGGAGAGCCTATTTCGACACCAGTCGATGAAGCAGCGAACCAAGCGTTCGATTCGCCTATCAAGACATCGATATTGCCGACTACAATTTTGGTGTAGGATTCCGCATCATGGCGCAACATCAAGCGTCGCAGGATGACCGCAAACTTTGCACCATCTTCGACCAACTGGTATTGCGCAGGATGCTTACTATCAAGAGCAAACATATCGTAAATCCAGGCACTGCGATGTCCTATGCCAGCTCCGACTTCGAGAATTGATTGAGGTTGCAATCTTCCCAATGCATCACGAAGTCTTCGGAGAATCGAAATCGACCATGTCTTCAATCCCATGTGTTGCAATTGAACACCTATGTTCGTTGCAATCTCCGGCTCGTCACGTGAGCGTGTTGAATCTGGGGAGAGGAGATGGGCCAAGACACCGTCTTTTCCAATCTCACTTTGGACTCCATCATCCCCGGCCATGTGGTCCCCTTACGGCGAAACTCCTTCAAGACTTGGTTACGCACAGCCGATGACTTCAAGCGTGAGAGGTATGGCGCATAGGTAGGGATGTCCATGGACGAGCGAGCGGAAGAAGACGGTTTCATCGAAGAAGATGACGCTGAGTTCCTGGAAGAGGACGAAGTACTTCTTGAAAATGCAGTTCTTTGCCCGACATGCAATGAGATGACTGGTCATCTCATCCTCAACGAAAAACCGAAAGGCAGCGGAGCAGACTATCTCCTCCAATGTGAAGATTGCAGTAAAGTCCACAAGGTGCACATCCGACCGCCACCTGTTGTCAAGATTCCATTCGTCCTCACCGAAGGGCCGTCTTCAATGACCCGAGTTATTGAGATTGATTCTGATGAAGTTCTTGAAAGAGAAGATGTATTTCAAGAAGAAGATAAACTCTGGTCAATTAATCAAATAGAGCACAAAGATGGACGTTTACTCAAATATTGCCTGGCGAGCGATATTGCAAGAGCATCGGCACTGCGTTGCGACATGGTTCGTGTCAAACTCACCATGACCCGTGGTGAAGATTCAACTGCAGATGTCTTGGTCGTACCTGCTGAAACGACATATACGGCAGGGCACCTTATTGAATTAGACGATCAAACATGGCGTATTCGAGCCATTCACACTGGCCGAGGCCGAACGCTTCGGGGTACTGTAGAAGCGCCTGACATCAAGCGAATGTATCTGCATGAACCTCCGAACCCTGAGTATTTCGCACCTCGTACACCTCGTGAAAGACGTCAAGCATGGAAGGAAGGGAAACTTGGATTCAACCCAAATCCAATTCTGCCAAAGGAGATTGTCAAGAAGGGCGTCACTCCGAGTAACAAGCGCAAGCAGAAAAAGCCTCGGAGATAATCAAGGCCGATTCGTCCAAGGCATGAGGAAGGCTTTGGCGTATTGTTTACCAAGTGTCGGATTTTCCTGTAATCGGCGAATACTGTATTCATACCATTTCTCACCATAAGGCACGTACACTCTCGTACGATGGCCTGCTTTTGCAAGTTTTCTCCGCAAAGGGCCTCGTACACCCAGCAGCATTTGGAACTCATACCCCGGGCCTTTCGCATCTCGTTGAGGACCAGCGTTGCTTCTCGGATCGGGGATGTTCGGGCCCATACCGTACGCTTCAAGCGCCGATTTAGCGTATTCGATTACCGGGATATCATGGCTGGCGATTGAACAGTACGAGCCGGCAGCGAGCATACGGTCAATGCACGCATTTGTTGAATCGACAATGTCTTGGTACGAAGTGAAAGCAATATCCTCTGGTTCAAGATAAATGCCTTTGCAAATTCGGTAATCAGCGTTTGGCCCAAGTTCGGTTTCAAGTTCGTTGATGTCGTCAAGCGTTCTGAAAAGGCGACCTTGAAGAACGGTTCCAACGTTCGTAAGACCTCGTTTGTGTAAGTTGATAACAGCCTGAATCGTTGAAGTGGTCACGCGATGATCCTCCATGTCCAACCGAACGAAGAGATTGTGAGTATGTGCGGTACGAACGAGTTTTTCGATATTATCCATGCCCTTTTGTTCATCGATGAGCAAACCAAAAGCGGTAGGCTTGATGGATAAGTTGGCATCGAGATTATTTGCAGTTATTGCTTCAATGACCTTCATGTATTCATCAATAAAAAACTGTGCTTCTTCGATTGAAGAAATCTCTTCACCGAGGACATCCACTGTGAAACACGCATCTTCTTTGGACAGTCGCTTCATAATTTCTACGGCATTCTCAATATCTGGTCCTGCGACATATCGCCGTGAAACCCAGCCTACAAACCATCGAGGCATGCGGATGGTCATGGCTACGATTGATTTTGAAACCCACCCGACCATACGCTCACCTTATTGTGTGTCAGTGAAGGAGACTCTTGAGGCTTACCTTCCTCAGTGCTCTCATTAAGATTCAAGCAGAGCACGAATGTTCTTTGAAGTGAGAAGAGGCGCTTGAAGTGTGGCTAGATGATCACGAATTGCTTGTCGCTGCCAACCTTTGAAGGCCTTTTTGTCCATTGAAAAGATAATTTTTCCATTCGGAAAAGCGATTTGAGTTGAACGGAATGCTGCATTAATCGATTGCTTCCAATTACCACCCGGCAAATCTCCATCGTCGCTTGGTGGGGTAAACGGCAAGGCATAGGTAGCTAACATGTGCCCAATGTGGACACCATCCAATTGTGCAAGGAGATTCGCACGTGGAGCGTAATGTCCACCACCAAGTGTTATCAAAACTAAATCACCGTTGTTTGATTCTGCATCCCATAGTCCAAACCCTTCACCACCATCCAAACCTAATCCACGATGGATGATTCCAGCGAGGCATTCAGCAGCAGGAACATGCCCCCATGTTGCGTCGGTCGATCCGACTTCGATGAAAAGTGAGGGTACTTCCAACCAAGGCCCATGATGAGTGACTTCCAGCGAGGTATCAAAATCAAGGCCCAAATCGGTCGACGAAGCGACGAGGAGGAGTTCCTTCCACCAAGATGACAGTCGTGGAGAGGGAGGGGGTGCATCACCCGCTTTTCCACCGTAGAGTGGTTCTTCACCAGTATCGAGTTGCATCACCCCGATGGGGTGTAAAGTGAGCGAGGGGCGACCACTAGCTGCAGAGTGCCTCGATGGGAAAATGACTTCGGATGGCGATTCACCTGTCGCTTCAAACCAGCGCCGAGCGAGATAGTCCTCACGTAGAATACTGCCTGGCATATACCAGATTCTACAATTGCGTAGTCCAAATGCAGGGTTACCCTCAACATCAGCAAGAGGCGTCCACTCTGCAAGCCGCATCAGGGCATCTGCCTGGTTGGTCGATGCAATGTCAGTGCTACTCACTGCGATTAAAACAATCTTGTCACCGCCCATACCTCAACGATGCAACAGTGACTTTTGAATATCCCCCATACGAGTATTGACAAAGTGTCACGAAGACCGAGGTGTATGTCCGTTGGTAAGGTGAACCCACTTCCGTTCCACCCAAACCAAATTCTCCGATGGGATGAAGGGTATGTCGCCATAGGCGTTGACGGTGATTTTCTCTACTTGGATCATAATCTCGTGCAAAAAGGTGAGCCGAAAAAACCATTCCCAAGTTCGGTAAAAAAAGCAGTGATTGTGGAAAACCGACTAATTGCATCGTGGATAGAACACGAACTCATGGTTGCTCGTATCGCTGGATTCGACCTTGGTACTGAGTTCGTGAACGGCCCGGAGCGAGGTGATTTGCGCTCAAGGACAACCATTGCCGCAGCACTTCACCCGGAAGGTACTGCATGGTCGCATGTTCTCGATGCTGAACCACTAGCAATGGGTGCAAATCAGACACAGTTCGCCTTCATGCTTTGGAAGAGAGGCCTTTACTCGATGGGAACCGATGCTGGAGAGCACTGGAGAACAGCAGAACCAGGTTGGAAGGAACTGGAGAAACTTCCCCATGCTGAAGTGACCGTCGAAATCACATTTGATGATGATAGACTCCATGTTTGGTCCAGAGGTGGCGGGAGAATCACATACGATTCTGGAAGTGGAAGACGACTCGAGTCGATTCTCATTCCCTTTGAAGGGATACTCAACTCAGTATATTCAAGCAATGGAGAGCATTTACTTTGCTTTGACAGCGGCGATATTGTTTGGTTTTCAAACGGTGAAATAAAAAAATCCGAATCCCTAAGCGGTGCAGTACAACATGCAGTTTGGAATGAGGAGTTTCAGCGATGGCACATTGCTGGATGGAGAGAGGAATGTGTATGGTCCATGGACGAACTGAAACGTTCGCAACTGGATGAGATTCCTGTGCAGATTGTAGAATGCACGGATCACACTTACGTTTTAATGAACAACGGACATTTTATCCCCTCAACACTGTGATAGACTCAAGCAATGCCAATCTTGCAGTAAGAGTGAACTTGGTTCGAACTCACACGAGTTCAAGCACAGCAGTTCAATTGCGAACTATGTTCAAGCAATTGGTTCTGTGTGACCGCATCGACCGCAGGATTTGCGATCTTTGTGAGTCGCAAGAAAAACTCCAGGGCCGCAAGCCGGACAGAATTCAGCCTTGCGGGTGAGTGTTCCGTCTTCACCGACGGAATACTTGGACCACTTTGCGCCAGCCTTAGGACCGTCTCCCATCACTGGTCACCTCCTTCGTCAGCAGTTGCGCCTTCTTCAGGTGCTTTGCCAGAGCGGAATTGCTCATGGCGCTTGTGGATGAATTCAGGTTCGACAGTCATCGAAGCGGAATCGCCGTAAATGAAAGCCTTACCAGTCGTGAGAGGTTGACCAAATCGAGTATTGCATTCCTTAACTACGATGCAATCAGGGTTTGATCCAGGTTCGAGGGTTTTCACAAGGTCCATGACAGCCTTGCGAGAAGGCGTAGATTGGCCGATGTGTTGCCAGCGGAAGTTGATTTCCACTCGGTTGAGTAACTTGTTTTCTTTGCGTGATACGATTTCCATATTTTTCATCTCCTTAACGAATACTTACTTTGAGAGCATACTTTCCTGGCTGTTCAACCTTCAACCGCTTTGCAATTTCTGAGCGAGCGGGATTCATGATAATGACATATCCTTGGTGCTCGGAAGAAACACGAGCAGAGGGGTGACGAGGACACATGTCCACGCCGTCATCGAGTACAAGGTGACATTCACCGCATGCAAAAGGAATCTTTACCATACATCACACCTCACTGTTCGTCATCTTCACCAAGCCAGTCATGGCAGCCAAGTCCAGATTGTTTACTGGTAAGTCCGATCTTCGAACGGCGAGGGTCGGAAGTATCTGGCGAGAGAGAGACAATACGTGCTCGAACGGAATCACCAACACCGATGCTGCGGTTTGATTGTCGTCCTTGAATGACACCTGCGCCGACGTTTGCTTCGACTTGGTCTTCCATGATTTGCGACTTGTGAAGCAGAGCTTCCATTGGGCCAATTCGGACGAAAGCACCGAATTCGTTGACTTCAGAAACTGCTCCTTCGACGACTTCGTAGTCATCCATGCAGAACAAGACTGCATCGAATCGAACCTTCTGGTAGATGGCGCCGTCACCGTGAATAATTCGTCCACGGCCGAGAGGCTCGTGGTTTGAGGTGACAAGAATAAAGCGGTTTTCTTCATCGAAGCGTCCTTCGAAAGCAGTCATAGAGAGACGGTCAATGTGGTCGTTTAACGATGCACCCTTGCGCATGTACTCTGCTGGAATGCGAATGGTGTCTTCTTTTGTGACAATTTTATACATCGTTTTCACCTCAAGCCGCTCTCAAAAAGCAAGGATAAAGAAGGAGTGGGATGTACCCATTCCGTCCTTCACCGGCATTGCCTCGGGAGAGAAGTCGACCGTAGTCATTCTCGCCACAGACGACCCCTATTTAATCCACTCGCCCATGAAACCGTAGACTGCGAAAGAAAATGTGGTGAGTTAACACTTGAACGAGGCGTTCCTTTACCGCACAGAAACGGGGTATTCATACGCACATCGCCATAAGCCATAACAACCCCCCGACCCCCCTACAACTTGATGTCGAGCACTGCATTGCGTCGGACCGGGAAATTATCCGGTGCAATCGTGCCGCTTTTGCTGTTCCTATTTTCTTCATTATCCCCCGTAATTCTTGATTTTGCGCACACCTCATCGGAACTCGATGGACAACCCAACCCGGCTGCGACTGGTTCAGAGAGCTTATGGAGCGGAATGGACCAACCTTGGGGTCAATACGGTCGTACGCCTACACACAACGGCACTATGCCAAACCACGGTCCTGATGGAGGTCCAGGTGTCGGAAGCGTTGACGATGTTACTGAATATGGGGTGATTGATAGTCCAACCGTCAACTGGGTTGGGCTTGATGATGGTGCTGATGCATACGGTTCAATCATTGCCGACTTTTCCAACAGTGTGACTGCACCGCCAGCCGCACTTGAGCGCTGTGGCTACGGTGAACTCTTTGCTGTGATGGTTTGGAAAGAGGGGATTGAGAGTATGCTGGGAATAATGACCGGTGACGATGCCAAAATTGCTTGGCAGGTGAACCTTGGTGAAACCGTAGACATACGCTCGACTCCAATTGTCCATGACATCGATGACGATGGGAAGCCAGAAATTTTGGTTGTTTATGACACATCGAACAGTTTGCAAGTCGAAATGTGGTCACCTGAACTCACGTGTTCGGAATCTGGCTGGCAAAAGAACGGTCACAGCAATGAGAAAGTGTGGAGTTACAGCGACAGCGACTATCGCATTGGTATCGGCAGCCCACATACACCTTCGAGTCAAACGAATCATCGCTCAGTAACTCAACCGCTTCTTGCAGACCTTGCAATAGATGGATCTCCGGAACTCGTTGTTGCTGTTGTAAATCAAAATACTGACGATCCAACAGTACTGTCCTTTTCGCTTACCACAAGCGTCCCTTCTGAACCAGACTGGAATGTAGCCCTCGACAGAGGCACACACCCATCGGACCCAACATGGGCAGCTCTCGACAGTTCGACTACAGCAATTGTTCTCACGACCATTGACTCAAATTCCGGAAACATGTGGATTTGGAGAATTGATGGTGCATCAGGTTCACTGGACTGGGAGCGGGTTGCTGTTCAGGGGACAGATTCCGACAACGACACGCCAAGGTTGCGCTTGCCTGGCCCGGTGATTGTACAATTGGACAGCGATGCTGCTCCAGAGATGATACTGACCGTCCCAACCGATGCGAACGGTGCAACGTCCGGCAGTGGCGCTCGGTACGTTGGTATGGAACTCACATCGACGAATGAAATTTTCAATTTCCGAGCTCAAAACGGTTATGCTGACGCTCAACCTTTACCGATTGATACAACGGACGATGGCATTCATGACCGCTTGTGTTGGGTCACATGGTATTCTGAGTCATCGATTACGTTCAACCGAAAAGGAATGCTTGGCTGTCACGACATCAGTCTTGAAACCCCGATTAAGGAATGGAGTCGAGATTTGCAACGAGGCACTGGCAACGATAACGATGAAATCGCTGTTTCATCGCCGATATGGATGGATATCGTCGGAAACGACGAACCGGAAATTATCGTCGCCTTCGGCCAACGCCTGTGGGCATTTGATGGTGAAACCGGCGCATCTGCAGACATCAACAACCAATGGTCATCCCCACTGGCAATGCCGCATCGAGTGTGGGCTGGACCTGCAGTAGCAGACATGGATGGCGACGGCACACTTGACATTCTGATCGGTGACACACTGGTCTCCCAGAGTGTTGCAGATTTTGCACCGTTGGCCGATGGGCGTGGAATAAGTTTCAATCCAGCAGAACCAGACCCTGGCCAACAGGTCACTGTAACCGGCCAGTTCTCGAACATTGGGACAATGGAAAACGAGGACGACCTTGATGTCGTTCTGCTCATGAACGGCAACGAGATTAAACGTGAGCGATTCGATGATGTAGTACCGGTCGCACCATCAGGAGAGGGTGGACCTCTCACATTCAGTACCGTCATTATTGCGGAACTCGGGATTCACAACTTTACTATGGTTTTGGATGTGAATGAGAACTTAACCGAAGCACGAAAGGACAACAATTTGGCTTCTGTGGAACTCATTATTGTCGAACCATATGTCGGACAAATCGATGTGCCTGCTGAAGTCACACGAATTTCACCAGGCACAACAGAATCTGTGGAGATCAACGTGATGGCTACCGGTTCACGAACAGCGGACTGGACACTTTCTTGGGACGGCAGTGCTTTGCCAACTGGATGGAGTTTTACACCTCAGAACAGCGCTTCGCTTCAACAAACACTCACTCCGAACACTGCCGTTGCAATCATGTTTGATGTGAGCATACCGAGCGACGCTATGGGCGATGAGAACAGTTACGTGGACTTGACCTTGACCTACGATGATGACAATTCAGTGACCTCTACCGTGCGAATGCCGCTGGAAGTTCTTCGGACTCGTGGACTCTCCGTGACCGGCCCGAGTGGACTCGCAGTTAGCGAAGGTTATGGACGCATTCAGAGCACTGCAAAGGCTTGGATGGTCGTTGAAAATCTCGGCAATGCTCAAGAATCGACTGCCTCCATTGATTGGACTGCTACATCTTGGGGCGGTTCACCATCCCTCCATACCTCAGACGGAACCGAGGTTTTTGCGCTGACACTTCAACCTAAGGAGGATATCGAATTGTTCGCACAACTCAGTGTACCCTCTTCAGAAGGACTCGGTTCAACCACTTCAACAACGCTTACTCTGTGTATCGGTAGCGGTGCTGATACGCTCTGTCAAGACCTCTTGGTTGAATTCACTGCTGTCGCCGCTGCTGTAGAACCGCTTCACATGAGAAGTCTCCCTAATTCGACGCTCTCGTGGGAGATTGATGCAGATTTACCTGCGTCTGGGGAACTTACATGGAACATGGTTGATGCACAAATGGTTCAAGCCGGATGGCAATGGTCCACAACTGGTGACCTCACAATCAACGGCTCAAACATTGAGCTCAGTGGGTCAAGTAATGGTTTTGCGAGTGGAGTTCTTACCCTCTCTTTGCCTCCAAATGCCGTCCCTCAACGGCATGTTTTCGTCACTTCAGACCCGTTCACAAACAATTCAAATCTATCGTTCTCTCTGCAGGTTTTGCAAATCTATCGTTCCCAAGCCACACTGCTCGAACCACTTCCGACATCCCTTGGTGAAAGTGTCTCGATGAATGTAACTGAAGGGCAAAATGTACGGCTACGTCTTGAGAACCCTGGAAACGGCGAGGATGAGTTCCTGCTTACTGCAGTAGCCCTCCCAATCGATGGGGAATCTATACCACCGTCAGTCGATTTTCAATTCGTATCTCAAGAGCAACGCTTGCTTGGTCCATTGGCCTACACCATTGCCACTGTTGAGGTGACACTGAGTGAAGAAGTACCTGCACAAACACCGTTCAATTTGTACTTCCAATGGACATCCCTGGGCGATGTATCGGTTTTCGACTCAGTTACGTTGCAAGTCGAGGCAGAACCAGACCATCGATGGGACATAAACATCTCCTCCTCCACAGACACAACCGTATCTCCAAGCGAACAAATCACCGTTGACTTCACCGCTCAAAATATTGGCAACGCGAACGACACCCTACGCGTTGTTCCTTCATTCACGCAATCCTACGCTGGTAACGATGATGCACTTTGGCTTGCAGAAGAGTTCAGTGGTGAAGAATTACCCGTAAACGGCTCAGAAACGTATTCCCTCTCATTCACCGTTCCTGAAACGGCATGGGCAGGCACTGTATCGACAATGAGTTTCGCCGTATATTCGGATGATATTCTCGTTGATACCATACCATTGCAATACACGGTGCGACATGTATCCGGATGGAGTTTCAATTTAGCAAATACTTCGCTTACAATCGACCCTGCGGGTCAAAACCTTACACTGACTGTTGAACAACGAGGAAACGCACCTGAAGCCCCTTATTACGACAAAGCAGGTGCAGGGTGGAACATCAGTTACCCAGAGAACGGAGTACTCGTTCAACCGGGTGAGACAACAACCGTTACGGTGTTCGTCATGCCACCAGAAAATGCAGTCGCTGGCGAAATTGGAATACTCAAAATTCGAATCAGTGATGCAGACGGCTCAGGTTCAACAATCCAAGAAATTCCAGTCCGAGTCGGCGATGCTCCTAACTTGACCGTAGCCCACAAAGGAATCTGGCGAGTTAACGATCTTGGAGGAATGCCAACAGCATGGATTGAAAACACTGGAAATGATGTAGCGGTTCTCCAGCTCGGAGTATCTGGGCTGCCAAATGGTTGGACCATAAGCGGACCAACGCAAATGGTTGTTGCTCCGCAACAAGTGCTTGGTATCCCTCTCAGTCTGGTTCCGAATCAAGGATGGAGCGGGGAAAGGTTCCTTGCAACACTGGAAGTGACCCATCCAGTTCTCGGCCTTCAAATTCTCGGCATTGAAGTAGAAAAGGGTGATTTTGGATTTGCTACATCACCTGTTGTTCAAGCAACTGCTGGGAAAGAAGTTGGCATTGAAATGAATACAAATGCGATATCAACTGATTTCACAAGCAACGATGAATTCGAAGTTCGCGACAACACGATCTATGTCACAATGCGTTCAGATTCAGATGAAATTGTCATGTTTTCATCGTCCAATGCTGGTGAATCAATTTCCTTGTACCTCGCTGGGTATGAGTTGCCCGAGGTGGCAGTCCAATGCTCATTGCTCGCCAGTACCTTCGCCGAGCTCGGAACCTTGCCACTGTCAGGCCGGGTGGGAGAGTGCAGTGTTCAAGCGGGTGAAGATACCGTGTATGCCACAATGCTTCTTGTCACATCCACAGGTGAGCGGATTCAACTGAGACAAAGTTCTATTGAACTCGGTTCAAATGAAAATGGGTCATATGAAATCAATGTCTCTTCATGGACTCCAAGCGCGGGAACCATCGTGCTGGAATTGATTGTTATCGACTCGTACGGTAGAACACTTACTTCAACCAATATTACTGCACTTTCGAGGAGCAGTGGATGGAACATCGGAATCTATTCATTCACATCGAGTGATGGTGACCTAGCAATCAGTATTCAGCGAGAACAATATCAACGACTTGCTGATGTGACCTGTCGCATAGATGTAATCGACAAAGAGTCCTCGTGGGAAACAACACGAATTGTGGACATTGTGACTTCAGATTACGCACCGGTTGTCATTATCAACAATCCACAAGGAATATCCGACAAACACTTACTTGAAGCAACGCTTGTATGTGATGCACCCTACGATATCGATGACAATCCCGAAGACAACACTGTGACGACAATATTCTACGCCAAATCCGAACCAGTTGTTGAGCAAAGCGAAATGGTCACGATGGTAATAGTCGCAACTGTCCTACTCATCGTCGGATACTTTAGTGGAATGCTAAACCCCAAAGACTTGGAACAGAAAAAGGCTGAACAAAAAACCGTTCCGCTTTCTACAGCACCTGCTACCGAATCAAAGAAAACCGAACCTCGCATGGATATTAAGGAAGATGAAGAAGAATTTTCGTTTGAACCAATACAAGAACCGTCGATTGAAGTTTTCGAACAAGTGAGAGAAGAAGAAGGACCTGCACCAGTTGAGGAGATCATTGACCTCGATGAGGAGCATGAAGAGACAGCATCTGGAAGGTTAGCATCGCTGCGCAGTGAAATCGAAAGTAGTGACAGGAAACCGGAAACACGCGAAGAACGTATGAAAAGATTGTTCGGCGACCGGTGAGAAGCAAGTCCTTATCACCGCTTGACGGTGGCAATAAATCATGGACATCAAACAATTCGATGGGGGAACTTCACCCTTCATTACCCTCGATGCATGCGACGGCATCCGAGCTGAAGCCGTGGTACTCGCTCTTGAATCCGCAGCAAACGGTGATGAATCGCTATGGTCTGCTCTTATCAGCAGTGATGAAGACTTTAGAACTCGACTTCAAGAACAAGGAATAAGCAATACTGACAAACGCTCATCCATCAGTTGGGACGATGCAACGATACTCTTCATTGGCTGTGTGGAATTGTCAAAAGAAGGAAAACCGATGCCTATTGGAGATGGAATGCTTAGAGAAAAGGTAGGCCGATTTCCGTGGGGCGATGGTTCGTTGCTCAATTATATGCACGAATTCATCCGCCCAAACGACCAACGTGGTAAGAGCAATACTGAAGGGTACGAAAAAATTGTCACACTCATCGAGACATTATCACAACGTTGCGGACCTTCACATGTAGGTCATGAGCGGTATCACAACGGCCAGGCTGGACTCAACATACGAGGATACCTCAACAGCGAGCAAGTCCGTGAACTACGTCTTGCACTGTCGGGGCGCTCTTGGAGCGTTACAGCAGATGAACCAATCGACGGTGGCATGCGTGATGTCAGTCGTAATCTCATAGCAGTACTGCGAGCCGCAGAACGTCGAGATGTTGGCATATTTTTGCGCTCGCACGCCTAGTCAAACTTCTGGGAAGTCAGACGCTCGAACATTGAAGCGTAGAGGTTTGCAGTTTGGTCGATGACCTCTTGCGGTAGCGCTGGGATTGGAGGGTCGGCCGTGCCAGCATCTCGAGCTGCCTTGAGTGCAGTCTGATGTCCGGTTTCGATGTAGTGAGTACGAACCGATTCCTTCGAAAGTTCAATACATTCACCGTTGGCGTATGCCTCAGCGTCCCACCATCGGTCCTCATCAAGAGTTCCAAAGGTATCGACAAGAACCACCTTACGGCCAGGTCCAAGAGCAAACTCCTTCTTACCGTCAACATGAATTAAGCCGTTCTTTGCAGCTTCTCGCTCGATGAGTGCATCGACCTTGAGTACAGCATCAAAAATGGATTCCAGTTCTTCTGGCGTGATGTTCGAGATTTCAAGAGCTTCTTCATTGGTAATGTTGCGGTCGTAAGCCTCAAACTTCGTTGTAACTTCAAGGAAAGGCTTCGACAATTTAGCACCGTATTCACAGTCTTCGTCAACACCAAGTTGTTCGGCGGTGAGTTCTCCACGTTGAAATCGTCTCCAAGCAGAACCTGAGAGATAATGGCGACAGATAATTTCCAATGGGACGAATACCCATTCCATATCACGAGGGATAGCTCCTGGTTCTTTGATGACTTCGACCTTACGGACAAGGCAGCGTTCAGCAGCATTGACTTCGACCAAGTGCGTACCGCAAATGCCTTCTTCTTCGATAAGTTTGAACCAATGTGCAGTTGTACGATTCAAGGATTCCCCTTTTCGAGGAATCAGAGAAGGAATAATTTGGTCAAACACGGAAATCTGGTTGGTAAACCGGAATTCGAGAATGTCTGGGTCATCGGTCGACCATACTTGCTTCACTTTGCCTTGATAGAGCATCTCTGCCATGAACTACGACCGTAGAGATAGGTCTTTGAACATTTCACTTGGCCAACAGGCTCAAATCAGCCCAAGAGCGTCTTCAAGGCGGTTCAATTCAGGACCGGTTGTTTCTGTACCAGCGACAGCACCGTTGTTGTTCGCACAAACACCTGCTCCAACATAAGGTGAGCCAAAAGCGACAGTTCCGACCATCGGAGCAACACCAAGAACGCTTTCGATAAGAACGACTTCGTCGGGTGTGACGTCAGGATGAAGAAGAACACCTTGATCGTTGGTAACGCCGAGACTTCCAACGACATCTTGACCAGCAATAGTAGTCGCAGCAACTTGAACGCCCATGACATCAGCCATTATCTCCAATCCATCGGTAGGAATGCTTGGTGATGCGATTGCACCTTGTTCGTTGACGAGGAGTAAATTTCCGGCGGTGTTGACACCACCCTCCATAACGACAACGTCTCCGAAGGCAGTCAACATGTCAATGTCGGACTCAGTTGCAATATCTGCAACTGCCATTCCACGAGTATTACCGGCGACCAATGCACCGATAAGATTGGAACCACCAATCGAGATGGCATGCATTTCGAGTTGCAATGTGGTCTCAAGTGTGTCGAGAACCAATTGCGGTAACTCCAGAGGATGAAACAAAACGTTGCCAACGGTTGCCAGGTGAATTCCTACTTGGTCGCTTCCAAAAATATCAGCTGTGTCTATTGGCATGAGTTTCCCTCCAAGCAGTCCGTGTTGAGTGGTAGTTATGGTTCTATTGAACGCAAAAAAGGCCGGCGCTCCAAAGGAGAACCGGCCTAGCGCCCACCGAAGTGAGATTTGAGGATAGATTCGAGGAGAAAGAAGAGGGGCACAGTGACTTCCTTTCCCGTGGACTCTCGTACCACAGTATTGGGAGAGACGCAGGCAGGCTTGACTTCTGGGTTCGGAATGAGACCAGGTAAACACTACCGCTGTGACCGTGCACCCATCTTCCTTC
>CALJHE010000015.1 GCA_938075675.1 Candidatus Poseidoniaceae archaeon
CCCCACTCATCTTCTCGCCGGTTGGTAACACTGCCCAGAAATTGGCAGATGAGATACGAATGGGCACCGTGCAATTCAACGCCATCAAAACCTGCCTTTTGACAACGAACAGCAGCCTCGGTGAACGATTGAATCATCTCCAATACCTCTTCATGCGAGAGTTCTCTGGTGTAGAGTCCGTCCATTCCAGGTTCCGTATTTCTGCTGGCGGATACAGGCTGAACGCCGTTTATTGATTTCGGGGCTCGCATACCGCCGTGGAATATTTGAGCAAGACTGAGCGTTCCAGTTTCCTTGAGTTGAGTTGCCATTTTGGTAAGACCTGGCAGTTGATGGTCGCCCCATACACCCATTTCTCCATCCCAGCCACGTCCGTGCTCAGTGACGTTTGCTGCAGCGGTCGTCGTCATTGCGAACCCGTCTTTTGCTCTGCGAACAAGCCATTTGATTTCCTCATCTGAGAGCGTACCATCCTCACGGCTTTGCTTGTTCGTCATGGCAGCAAGAACGCTGCGATTCTTTAGAACATGGCCGGTTCGAGGTAATGTGAACGGTTGATGTGCTCCCATGGCTGCTTCAAGAAGAGGACACTCTTGATGCTTCGCTCTTCGGCCGCGACAACTTATTCAGCTTCTTTTGGCGTCTCATCTCCACCGCTCGGGTGAGATTTGGTCGGCAAGAACTTATCCATCCACTTTGGAGACCACCAGTTCGCCTCTCCCATGAGACGCATGGTCGCTGGAACAACGAGTGCACGAACGATGGTTGCATCAAGTAGAATTGCCAAAGCCAAACCGAAACCAATTTGCTTTAGGATGATGATTGATGAAAGTCCAAAGGCGCTGAACACAACCACCATGATGGCTGCAGCACCGGTGATGAGTCGGCCTGTTTTCTGTAATCCATTGGCAACTGCTAGCGTGTTGTCACCCGTTCGTTCCCATTCTTCATGGATGCGGGAGAGCATCAGGACCTCATAGTCCATCGACAGCCCGAAGACGATACAGAACATAATGACAGGATTCGTCGCCTCAATCGGCTGTGGTGTAAAGTTGAGCAGGTCTGCTCCGTAACCCCATTGGAACACAAAGACCAACATACCAAACGAGGCTGAAATCGATAGGATATTCATGATAATGGCTTTGATTGGAATAACAATACTTCGTACCTGAATAAAAATGAGTACGATGGTTGCTATCAAAATGAAGGCAAGAGCAATCGGGAGATTGTCTTGGATGGCCCAAAGCGTATCAAGACTGTAGGCAGCAAATCCTGCAACGTTGAGTGAAGAATCTTCACCGGTTAGTAGGGTGGAGGTGAAATCGTTTCTTTCTTCACGTAGATCGGCTACGAAGTCGTGGCTCTCTTTGCTCGTACTTGGCCCGTTGATGGCGTAGATGACGTAAGTTACATCACCAGAGATAAACTGCTCACGCAAATACTCTCTCGAAGCATTTTGCTCGGGGGTGAGATATTCTGCAGGTGTCGACCAAAATTGAACAACACTTGATTCGTTCATTCCGAGCGCTGGTAGAGCGTATCCAAACGCTTCATTGATGCGCTCATCACTCACATGTTCAACCATCCACTGGTGCATTAATCGTAAGTTTGTCTCGTTCAGTGGGTCTTCTCCATCGAAGTCAATGACGACCAGCGCTGCGTTTGATGTGCTCTTTGGCCAGATGGTATCGATGTGGTCTAGACCAAGCCGGGATTCGTCATCCGGTGGCAATGCGTCTCTGTTTGCAAGCGAAAATTCTGCTTGGAAGAACGGTAGCCCAGCACCAAGTAGGATGATTAGAGTCGGAATGAGTACCGCCCAAGGACGATCCATTACCGTGTTTGCAATTTTGGCCCAAACGCCTTCACCATCGTTGTTGGTCTCAATCTTGAACGAGAACGGTAGTTTACGCCCAGTATTGATTCTTGGACCCAATATGGCAAGGACAGCTGGCAACACAATCAGTGAGTAAATCATCGCAATGGTGACGGCTAAAGTACCGCCAATTCCGAGGCTCGGTAAACTTGTGTTGGTGAAGAACAGCATCCCCATCAATCCAATGGCAACGGTGATTCCGCTAAAGAAAACGGCCTTGCCAGCGGTTGCTACACTCATGGCTGTGGCCGTTCGAATGTCGTTTTCATGGCGTCCCATTTCCTCTCTGAAACGATTGACTAAGAACAAAGAATAATCTATAGAAACGCCTATTCCGATGAGAGAAATGATGTTGACGGCATATTGAGTGACATCGGTAACGTTCGAAAGCCAGATGGTTACACCCATTGCTGATAAGACTGTGAGAATACCAACACCTACGGGCAAGAGAGCGGCGAGAAACGTTCCAAAAACGATGGCGAGAATGATAAGAGAGAGGGGCCCGGAAACAAGTTCTGCTTTCACAAGGTCTTCTTCGATTCTGTGATCAAAGGTATATTCGATGGCCATTCCATCTGTTCTCCATGAATCAAATTGATTATCGATTTTAATCGATTCATAGTGGTCTGCATAGAGGGCCTTAGCGTCTTTACGGGACATGTTCATGATCACTCGGTTTTGAGCCCAAAACCCGTCTTCACCCTCATGGGTCAGTTCGGCACGCTCATCTTCAGCAATCGTATCCCAAGAATAATCAATGGATACATCAGGGAGTGCAGCAAATTTCGCTAATGCATCAATAACCTCTTGCTGCCATAGTTCAGATGAATCGTTGAGCGTGTCGTGTCGTACAAGGTAAACGAATCCTTGAGTGCTTTCGACGTTTGTACCGGATTCGATGAAGGCGTTGTCCATAATGGCAAGTGCATCAACCGATTCAAGGTCGCCTTCACCCCAGCCCTCTGCCCAGTCAGGCCCGATAGAAATCAGTGAAGCCATACCAAGACAAGCGAGAATTCCGAATGCGAGGACCTTCTTACGGTGGTCGTGAGTAAACTCTCCAAGTCGGAAAAACAGCCGGCCTTCAAACAACGAGGAGTCGGAAGAAGATTCCATAAACCGTTGCCGGACAATGGTGTTTATCAAAGGATGTTTTCGCACTCATGTATTCACTAAGTGTAGTGCACTACACTCCAGTGTAATTTTCAGCCGATCTTCGGTCACCGAGGGTGATGAGTTGCGTTTAAGACTCAAAAGGTGAATGAGCATACAGAGCATGTGTTAACGTCTGCATCGTTCATTGCGTTACATATTGGACATGCCTTCTGTTCAGCAGCTTGTTCCTCTGCAGCGTCCTCAGCCGGTTCTTCAACTGGTGATTCTTCTGTTGGTTCCTCCGCAGTTTCTTCTTCAGCGGAATCGCCGACATTTTCGGAGTTCCATGCTTCAGCAGCAGCTTCGAGTTCTGCCTTCTTGAGGTAGCCGTTGTCATCCAAGTCGAAGTTTGCTGCGTGGGCGACGAATGCGTCTCTGTGACTGACATCGATTCCAGCAGTTGACATGACTCGTAGCAGAACATCTTCTCTCCAGGAGACCTTCGGTTCATTGTCCTCTTCAGATTCTTCGGTAACTTCTTCGGATTCTTCAGCAACAGCCTCTTCGCTTGCTTCTTCTGCAGGCTCTTCGGCAGTTTCCTCAACTGCTTCTTTGACAGGTGCAGGTGCATCAATGGATTCGTCTTCGTCGCCGAAGTGTACACCGTGGAAGATGTTTCCAAGTTCACCATCAATTGCTCCTGGCCCAGTGATTTCAAAGGAAATCATGATTTCTTCATCCTTTCCAACAAGAGGAATATTCCAAGCGAGGTGAGTTCCGTCTTCGCCTTGTTCACTGGTCATTTGACAGTCTTCGCGCTTCTCTCCGTTTCCACGGATTAACCAGTCTTTGATTTCGAAATTCTCCGGGATGACATCCTTGAGAGTGACGTCCTTGAGGCCGGTGTCTCCTTCGTTGTTGAACATAATTAGGACTTCGTGTCGTCCCTTTCCGCCAATCTTCTGAGTCATCTTTCCAGCGCCGAACTTTCTTCGGTTGTGAATAATCTTGATTGAAGGAGCATCCGTTGCATCTCTGGTGCAAACTGGTCCGTATCGCTCTGCACTGAATTCGGTTCGAGCAGGTGCACTGACCGTGAGGCCTTCGTGTTCGGTTGGACCTGGTGCGACCAATTCGTATTCGATGCTCATGTTCTTACCAGGCTTCAATCCAACAGGACCACGAGCTCCGACAGTAATCGTGAGCGTGAAACCGTCTCCATCTGGGGAACGATTGTTCTTTTCGAGCGTGATACCATTGTTGATTTCAGCCTTAATTTGCTCGGTGTCAATCTCCTTTCCGTTCACCTTGATTGAAATCTTCGATACATCAGGTGCTTCAAACAATCCTGGAATGTCGTCGGTAATACGCATCAAGTTGATGTCAGCAGAACCGTTGTTGGTCAAGGTCAATGTTGAGGTGACACTTTGCTTTCGGAACGAACGAAGCCCGGTGCTGGAGTAGGACTTTGTTAAGTCTGCTTCAACGACTTCAAACTTCTTTGATTGCAAGGTAATCGAACCTTCAGTGCTGCGGGATGCCCGTGGAAGAATGGTGTAAGCGAGGTTTGTAGTGAAGTCAGGCTTTGATAGTGCCATGACAGAGCGCTCATCACTTTCCCACTTACCGTGAGGCTTGACGTCTTGACGGACATCACCGATGTCGAAGAGTAAGTCTTCACTGCCTTTCATCCGAACTTGGAGTTTCACCAAGTCTACGGCAAAGGATGAACGGTTCTCGAACGTCGTTCGGCACAACCAGTTGTCTGGGCGTTCGTCTTCTCGGACACGCATGTAAGAGAACCCACGGCAGAAAGCATCGAGTTCTCTAAAGTTCAAATTCGAAAGGGTCGATTCCGAAGAGTAAGTTGCGGATGCGACTCCAGCGTCGATCGCTTTGGTTCCCGAGACAACGATTGTTCCTTCGATACTGAGAACTTGCTTCTCACCAGCAGCGAGGTCACCAACATTCCATGTCAATTCGTTTCCTTCGACTGTTGCCGTTCCTGTGTTCTCAAATGTCAACTCATCAGGGAGTGGGCGAGTCACAGTGACGCCATGGATTGGCACTGCTGCCGTATTTTCAACTTCGAGTTCCATAGCGACAGGGCCACCTTCTTCGCCGGATGCGACGGACATTGAGTGCTCTTGCGATCGTGCAGGATTCGTATCGAGTCGTTCACGAAGGACCAGCATTCTCTTACCAGACACCTTGTATTTCATGCTGTAATTCGTACCTGCTTCCAACTCATCGACTGAAACATGGTCTCCACCGATATCTGTTGAATCGGCGTGGTCGAGCAATACGTCGATGTCGTAAATCCGGTCTTCAGCGGATGGGTTGTTCACAGTGAGAACACCCTTGACGGTTTGCTTGACGATTTCACCGTCAGCGGTCAAGGTTGACTTTTCAACTTCATGCAGAGTACCTTCGAGTTTGTCTCCAAGAACTTCATCGACTTCTGCACTGCTTCGAATAACAGCGCCTGCTTGTTCACCGACGAGGTTGTCAGGTGTGCCAAGGACCGGGTCAGAAGCGAGGGTCGAAGGTAGGGCAGGGATTTCCTTTGACTCTTCAACAGGAGAGCCTAGCAACGCTGCGCTTCCACCGAGGAGGGATGAAGCATCCGCAGGAGGTGCAGGAGCCGCTTCCATCTCAGGCATTGGAGGAGCAGGTGGTGCACCGCCGAGAAGTGCCGATGCGTCGGCAGCAGGTGCTGTTTCTGGCATAGGCGGCATTGGAGGCATGCCAGGTGGTGCTGGTGGAGCGTCCATTGGTGGCGCTTCCATTTCAGGCATTGGAGGCGCAGGTGGTGCGCCACCGAGCAGTGCCGATGCGTCGGCAGCAGGTGCTGTTTCTGGCATAGGCGGCATTGGAGGCATGCCGGGTGGTGCTGGTGGAGCGTCCATTGGTGGAGCGTCCATTTCAGGCATTGGAGGAGCAGGTGGTGCGCCACCGAGCAGTGCCGATGCGTCGGCAGCAGGAGCTGTTTCTGGCATTGGTGGCATTGGAGGCATACCGGGAGGTGCTGGTGGAGCGTCCATTGGTGGAGCGTCCATTTCAGGCATTGGAGGCATTGGTGGAGCGTCCATGGTTGGCATTGGTGGCATTGGTGGTGCATCCATGCCAGGTGGAGCAGGAGGTGCGTCCATGGTTGGCATTGGTGGCATACCCGGCGGAGCAGGAGGTGCATCCATGGTTGGCATTGGAGGCATTGGTGGCATACCCGGCGGAGCAGGAGGTGCGTCCATTGGAGGTGCAGGAGGCATTGGTGGCATTGGAGGTGCTTCCATACCCGGTGGTGCAGGTGGTGCATCCATTGGAGGTGCAGGAGGCATTGGTGGCATAGGTGGTAATCCAGGTGGCATAGGTGGTTTTTCTTCGCTCATATTCAATTCCTCCGTGTCAGTTGCCCAAGCAACAACACCCCCATACACATTGAGCACATAACCGTTCGCCCCCTTAGTTTAGAAAAAAAACGCAGTTTGGTCTGTTAAGTTGCATCTTTTCCATCATGTTGATGTAGGGTGGTTCGGAGGATTACACATGGTCGGAATGGATAGTGGCACACCCCCAGTGCTTTTTGTTGTAGGAACTGCAGGTGCAGGTAAGTCGTCGTTGGTCACCTCATTCCAACGCTGGTCTCGCTTTTTGGAGACCGACGCAATCGCTGTGAACCTTGACCCTGGAGCAGAGCGTGTTCATTACGACGCAGAATTTGACGTTCGAGATTTAATTTCTTTGACTGAAGTCATGGCGGAGTATGATTTGGGTCCGAACGGTGCACAAATTTTGGCTGCAGACCTTCTGGCAGCACAAGCGGGTGATGTTGCAGCTCAACTCCATTCCCTCACCGGTGAAGTTATGATTGTCGATACCCCTGGCCAAGTCGAATTGTTTGCTTTCCGTGAAGCAAGTAACCACTTGATTGAAGTCCTTGGTCGCGAACAATCAGCCATCATCTACTTGTTCGATCCAATGCTTTCTCGCTCACCGTCTGGCTTCGTATCTCAAATGCTGCTCTCCAGTATTGTCGAATTCCGACTTGGGTTGCCAACGAAGAACTTCCTCTCAAAGTCCGACTTACTCGAACCAGAGGAACTTGAAAAGATTCTTGAATGGTCGGAACGGCTTGAGATTTTGGAAATGGCACTTTACGATGAAGCAGGTGGTCAGCGAACTGAGTTCGCAATTAATCAACTGCGAATGATGCAAGAATTCGCTCAAGCACCTGGCCTCACACCTCTTTCTTCGGAACTCGAAGAAGGCCTTGCTGACATCTTGACTTTTGCTCAGGCACTCTTCGGCGGAATGAGCGATGCCCGTGACGGATTCGCCAGCGACATCGAGCATGAAAAGAATTGATTGGCAATTTTCCAACTCATAACACTTAGAAGCCGTCTTTCTATGGAAGGTCCATGGCACAACACCTGCTTGCAATAGACGATGTCGAGGAAGACTTCGAGAAGATTTTGAAATGGGCGATTGAATTCAAGCGACTTTGGAAGCAAGGCGATGAAGTTGCTCAGAACTTTATGCCACTTGATACCTTGGCAATTGGTTCGATTTATGAAAAACCATCAACCCGTACACGTGTTTCTTTTGAAGTCGGTATCAACCGTCTCGGTGGATACCCATTGACGCTTTTGAAGAACGACATTCAACTTGGCAAGTCCGAAACGGTCGGCGATACATCGCAAGTTCTTTCTCGTTTCTTGGGTGGAATGACCTACCGCTGTTTTGCTCATGCAGATGTTGCTGAACTTGCCAAGTTCGCTGACGTTCCAGTCATCAACGCTCTGTCTGACAAGCATCATCCTTGTCAGGCAGCTGCTGACCTCATGACAGTGCTCGAAAACTTCGATGACTTAGAACACCTCAAGGTGGCTTGGGTTGGTGATGGAAACAATGTTCTTCACGACCTCATGCTCGCCTGCGCAATGCTCGGTATCGATATTCACTATGCAATTCCTAAGGGTTACGAGCCTGATGAAGAAGTGGTCAAGCGTACCCAAGCACTCGCCGAAAAGAACGGCAGCAAAGTGGTCGAAACAAACGACCCAGTCGAGGCGGTCAGCGATGCGCATGTTGTTTACACCGACGTCTTCATCTCGATGGGTGAAGAACACATGAAAGACAAAATCAAATCGTTCGAAGGATTCCAAGTCAATGAAGAACTGGTTTCACACATGGATGATTCTTGGAAGTTCATGCATTGCTTACCTGCTCACCGTGGAGACGAAGTAACAGATTGGGTCATGGACCACAAGCATTCAATCGCCTTCGATCAAGCAGAAAATCGCATGTGGGCTCAGATGTCACTACTTGCTTACTTCATCAATGATGGTGCATGGGAAGCAATGGGCGAGTTCATGAATCTCGAATAATCAGAGATACATTGTCAGTATAAAACTCATGAGTCCGAGCAGCATTGCTACTCGAATCCGTGATGAAACTTGGACGTCTTCCCCCTTGAAAAGCGGACCGTTGAGTGTGATGAGTACCATGATTGCTGGTGTTTGAAGAAGCAGTTGTCCGAACACAAACGGTCCTTGCCAGTATGGGATATACAAACATACGAGTCCTCCCATGATGAAGACATAGGCCAACATGCGAGCACGCTCCAAGCCGATTTTCATTGGAAGTGTGTACCTCTCACCTTCGTCAGCGAGCATGTCTTGGCAATCCTTGACAATTTCTCGAGCCAAGTTCGTGAAGAAGACAACACCTGCAACAAGGAAGGAGAGCCGAGTAATGGAGTCGACCGCAGCAGCTCCGTAGAGGATAACTGCCGCTACCATGAGCGAAATTGAAACATTACCGATGAGTCCCTTTGTTTTGGTTTCTGGGCCTAAATCATAGGTGAGCATGAGAGCCACTGCTGCGATGTAAATAACAGCCAGTGGCCACCAAGTCGCATCACTTTGCATCAGCAGGTAGACACCTACTGCCATCAGACTGAAACTGATTAGCCACAAGACGACAACGAATTTTTTGGCAGCATCAAGACTGATTCGCTGCGACGGTAGAGGTCGATTCGGGTGTGCTTGAGCATCAATTGCAGCATCTTTAATGTCGTTCATTGCGTTTCCAGCGCCCATGAAGGCAAGGACTGAAAAGATTTGAATGACAACTGCGGTCAATTGTTCCTCGTTAAGTGAGGCATTGAGCCCAAACAGAGCGCCAAGGGGAACTGTGATCGCTGCAAGCACCATGTTCTTCGGGCGCATCAACTCAATGAACGCTCGAACATCTGCCGACATGCTACTGCGTAAGAAGCAAAGGTCTTGAGTCCTTTGTCCTAAGCGCTGGCGATGGACCAAACACAAACTCGCATGCGGAAACCGCCAATGTCAGTTCCTTCATCAAAGCCCACTTTGACGAACCGTCGATCTCGGGCCAAAACATTGCCAAGTTGGTTCATGGTTGCCCCCCAACGGAAACGTCGGTTCACGTGGTCGAGAATATCGGTCGTGTTTGCCTCACCTACACTGGAGAGGTACGTCGAGATTTCCTGTCGCAATCGTTGAGTGCGACCCATCAAGCCTCACCTCGAATTGCGATTTGGCTGCGCCGGGTAAGTCCTGCAACGGTCGTGCTCACCAGAGATGTGCCCGATCCACCTGGTCGATGCCAGGGTTGCCACCCAACAGCGGCAAACCGAGATGGGAGCTTGCCGCTGGGGTGAGCATAGAGTGTAGTCGACTTCTCTGCCCAAGTGGCAGTCATCGGTTTTTCAGTTGATGATTTCATGTCACCGAATCTTAGGTTTTCAAGAGGGTCAAGGTTGTTGTCCATGAAGCAAACTGTACGGCATCAGTATATCAAGCGATGAAACACCCGTGATTTGAAAGTCAACACGTGAATGTCACGCAGTATCTCTTTTTTCACTTTCAATAAAAACTGAAAGTGAATGGGAAACTGTGCTTTCTCATACCCCTCAACAACTTGCTAAGGCGTGATGGCTAAATACGGGGTGACGGTGGCAGAACCATCCACGCTCGTATAGTGTAGTGGCCCATCATGAAGGACTCTCATTCCTTCGACCCGGGTTCAAATCCCGGTACGAGCACT
>CALJHE010000016.1 GCA_938075675.1 Candidatus Poseidoniaceae archaeon
GTGCGAGTGGAATAGCCTGCTGTGGTGTAATCCATGCTTGCGTGAATGTGATAGAGGACTCGCCCCGGAACAGGTTGATAATTTTCAACCGGCTTGAGCACATCTAAATTATAGCCATGCAATCTCCAATTCAATCGTTCTTGAATGGAATTGCGGAGACGTTGACTGGTTTGGTCACTGGATGATGAAAGAAGGGAAATGGCATCTTCTGAACGGTCAACACGTTCAAGCTCAACCGCCAAACGACGCAAAAGACGAGCATCAGAAGCAAGATCTGCCACGTCGGACCTGAAGGTGAGAGCATGCTCAAGATTGCATTCAAGAAGGATGATACCCGCCTGTAAGACAATTTCTCGTTTCCTGCGAATTTCAATCTTCTTTGAGTTAAGAAGGGAAATGACATCGTTCGTGAACGTCGATATATCGTGGCCTGCGAGATACCGAGTCAAACGAGGACCTATCCGTTCAAGTTCGATTGTTTTCAAATCAAAATCAAGGTTTTGGTCATCTTCAATACTTGGTTTCTCTTGCTTGGAAGAAGAAACTGATGGGGGGATAATAATCTCGAAAATCCTTTTCCGCTTGGACTTTTTTTTCATAAAAAAATCCGGAGTACCTAACAGCGATTCTGCAAATTCTGCTTGTCCAATTCGGTTGAAATAGGTATGAAGCGAACGTACCGCACGCTGATCGCTCAACATCTCCGGCATAGCGGATAAGCATTGAAACACGAAGATAGCATCCATGGTGCAAAAAGCACGTAAGGTCGCCAATCGGATGTCTTTGCTCACGATCACATCGAATTCTTCGGCTAGACAAGCGGCTTCAGCATGGGCGCGCAGGTTCTCAAAATCAAGCGTCTGGCGCAAGGAAAATTCTTCTTTGAGGTCGGTTGGTCGGTCCAAACATTGCATAGCGATATCAATCACTGGATTATTGATATCCTTCAACCGACGAAGCCGTCGTTTTCGTAGATACCGCTTGAGCATCTTTTGACCTCACAACAATTCTTTCAACGATTCAACGCATCGTTGTGCAGTTTCTCCGTCCCAATAATGAATAGAAGGACGGGCTGTATGTTCAAGCGCAAAGACTGACGAACTCTCAATGATATCATCTGGAGTAATCAACTGGTTTGTACCCTCACTGATGGTGATTGGACGTTCTGTGTTGGGCCGTACTGTCAAGCAAGGAAGGCCAAGATAGGTTGTTTCTTCTTGAATGCCACCGCTGTCGGTGATAACACCCTTTGAGGAAGCCACCAAACTCATGAATTCAACATACCCAAGAGGAGGAACACAACGAATGTTCTCATGGTCAATGTAAGACTGAAGACCGTAGGATTCAATTCGAGACTTTGTCCGAGGATGTATCGGCCAAACCAATGTGTATTGGTCTGCAAGGCTGCTGAGTTGGGCCAAAATAAGTGAAAGAATCGATTCATCATCAACATTTGACGGACGATGCAAGGTAACCACAAGATGAGATTGGAGAATACCAAGTTCTTCTTTCATGTTTCTTGCCCGGAACAACGGTTCCATTTGGACCAGTGTATCGATCATAATGTTACCAACACGAACAATCTTTTTCCCATCGATGCCCTCATATGCTAAATTTTCATCTCCATCAGCCGATGGCGTCCACAGCAAATCACACAGATGGTCTGTCACAATCCGGTTCAATTCTTCAGGCATACCTCGATCGTTGCTGCGTAACCCAGCTTCTAGGTGCACCGTTGGAATACCGAGTTTCGTTGCTGCAAGTGAACATGCAACGGTGCTGTTAACATCGCCGATGACGATGACACAAGCAGGTTGCCTTTCAAGCAAAACGGCTTCATAACGTTCCAAAATGTTGGCAGTTTGCTTGCCATGACTACCGCTTCCCACATTCAACGATATGTCGGGCACACCCATACCAAATTGTTCAAAGAAAATACCGGCCATTTCATGGTCGTAATGTTGGCCCGTATCCACGAGAAAGGGAGTAAATCCTTCCGAAGAGCGAAGAACACGTAGAAGTGGAGCAGCCTTCATTTGATTAGGCCGAGCCCCAACGACAACATGAATGTCCTTTGTCATGTGTTGCGCTGTATTAACTAGCATTTCATTTCATCGCCAAAAACAAAGCGAAATGATTCGTATAGACTATACCCGAAGCCTCCTTGGGGGAAACATGGATGTCCGTATCGATCTTGAACAATCTCGTATCGTTGTGTCGCTCTCTGCTTCAAAGAAAGAAAGAGAATCCATTTATGGCGAAAAAATGGCTGACTTACTTGAGTTTTCAATCGCTTCTAACGGACCGATCGACTTTCGCATGGCCCACCAAGACCATCTCGCCCTGATCGTTTTGTTAGCGGCTCATCCTTTCGCAACAGGGAAATTACCTATCCCTCTTCATGTCTCAAAACAGTTTGAAGGTGCAACAAGAATCTTTTCCCGTTATCGGCCAGAATTCTTGTCCACATCCGGAAAACCGTACACCTCGACATCCGACGGAAAACCAGGTCTCGCATTTTCGGGAGGAATGGACTCAACGGCAGCACTTGCGTTGATGCCGAACAAAACCGTTCCTGTTTTTCTTGATCGCCCACACCGCGCCAACACGACGCTGTACAACAAATCAGCTGCCAAGGCAACATTGGCGTTTCTTCAGGCAAAAGGCGTTCCGAACATTGCTATCAGCACGGATGTTGAATTCATTCGGAACCCTGTTGGGTTTCCAACAGATTTGGCGACGGGGATTCCGGTCTTGGCACTTGCCTCCCACTTCCAGTTTGATTCCATTGGATTCGGCACCGTGATGGAATCGGCCTATCGAATTGGGCACGAAAAATCTCGTGATTATATTGAATCACCTCATTACAAAGTTTGGGCACCTTTGTTCTCAGCCGCTGGTTTGCCGTTGTTCTTGCCCGTAGCAGGCGTGAGCGAAGTCGGCACGAGTGCCATCGTTCATCGCTCGCCATACAGAGGAATGGCCCGTTCTTGTATACGCGGTGATTGGCCTCAAACCTGCGACAATTGCTGGAAGTGCTTTCGTAAGCAATTGATTGAACACGGCATCAATCAAACGGATTTCAGTGAACACCAATTCCTAAAATCCCTTCAATCAAAAGAAGTTGTGAGCAAACTCTCTGCAGAATTCATCTCTCATGAAAATGTGTTGGGGTGGGCGTTGAATAAAATTAAGAGGGGTCCAACGCTCAATGTGTTGTTCAACCGCCTAGTTGCTTCAACATATTCTCTAAAGCACCTTGATGCATTTTATCCACCGGCGATAAACCTGGTCCCTCCTAAGTACAGGTTGCATGTTCTCGAGCAATTGAGAGCCTATCTCCCAGAAATGAAAGAAGAAGACCAAAGGAGAATGATTGAACAAGATTTCACGGAACTTCTTAACACACCTCAACACAAAGAAAACGTGCGGAAGTTGATGGCTTTGCTTAAGAGTTAAGCAAGAGATGAGCGACATTGGTTGAGCCGTTGACCTCAGGGTCTATTGGGGGTGGATAAATGGTGAGTAATTTTTCAATCCCTTTCCCAAGAGCCGCTCCATGCGGCCTCAATACAACCACCCCCCACCCTTCTTCTTCGGCTTGCTGGCATCGCTTGACTTGATCGTCCATGCCCGTGTCAGTATTTGGAATGAACAAGGTGGGCACGCCAAATGTACGCATCTCCTGATAGGAATTGTAGCCGCCGGCCTGAACGGCCGCATCAAAGCCTTCGATGTAGAGCGAATTGGGGTAATCACGAATCACGCGCAGACGCTCGTGGTGCACGTCAAGACGCTCTCCCAACATGGATTCCCCAAGCACCACGTGGACATTTTCGTGTGAAAACAGCCCGTCCAGCACCCGATTTAGCACACCTTCAATGTCGTTAATACGCCCTGCGCCCAGTTGAACATAGACGACTTTGGCGCCATCGGGCACCGACAAGCGGGAGCGGGCGTAGGCTCGGTCCCAAACGTCTTCGAAGTCCATGACTCGAATGGGTGGCACGATGTGTTCGCCCGCGCTTGAGGTTACCGCTTTACCTTCGCTCGGCACGATAACCCCGTCAAAGAAAGAGGCACTACCGACAGGTGTAGACGTACTTGACTTCATAGAACCGCGCTTCATCCACCACTTTTCCATGGTGGGCTGAGAGGCGATGGCGTTTAGCATTCCACGGTAGGGAAAGGCACCGTCAAACATGAACCACTTTGGACGATGGGTCTCAAACAACAAGTGCAGCATGTCTTCAACCAACCCATTCCATTCAGAGGCAGTCATGTCCTTGTGCATGTAACGCCCAGCGAGATGGTAAGTCGGGAACTTTTCATTGTACAGCACATGAAGGGTGGGCATTGGCGTGAAAAACACGATTTCAAGATCTGAGTCGGCCTTTCGTAGTGCGCGAGCGACGGCATACATCCGTGTGAAATGGCCGAACCCAACACCGTTTGTAGGAAAGAGAACGATACTGTGTTTTCTCTTGGCAAACTCCTCGACAACAACGGATTCAGAAAGCCTCAATGGACGTTTGCCAAGACGTTGCAATCCGAGTTTGAACACCAACAGCGGGAACGTTACCGGTAGGGCAAATAGTCGCCACGGTCGCCGAACAGCCCTAGTGAGATGGTAACCGAGTTGAAAAGAAACGGTGTTTCGGAGCCGACGTTGTTCTCGCTCCAACCGTTTGATTTTCTTTCGAAGCGATTCTTCGGACGGCCCTATTGAGGATGATGCCTCAAACTGGTCCGCCTCATCCATATCTAGCGCCTGACCTCTTGACTTCTTGATGTTTGGGCAACGAGAACATAGCAAAGGTTTGTTTGGAGGTTTCACATGTCCAAGTCAACATTCAACAACGCATAAGGTTCGGCCATCCATTCAAGATAGGATTCGGTTTTCTCCCTCACAATGGACCTCAATGGTTCTTCTATCAGTTTCAGGCCTGGTTCGTATGCCTTGTCCCACCATGATAAGTCGTCTGCAATGTGTTCAATCAGGTGAGGAGCAAGGTGTTCTAAATTTTGAATTTTTAACGCCCACAATGCATGTTGCGCCGTACGAAGTGGTTTCTTGTTGAGGTATGTGGAAATCTCTTTGCTTGTTGCGTCAATCTCTCGCCCGAGCGGCCCATTCTTGTGAAAACATTTCCAACAAGTCCCACACCAGCGGCCTCCATTCCCTCGAAGGCACGAATTAACAACATCGGCGAACACGCTCTGGTTACAAATCTTCAATGCGCCAGCTTCAGAAATGTGATTGATGGGCAAGACATAGGATAATCCGGCTTTCTCGAATTTCTTAGGCCAATGGTTCCAATAATAGGAATTTTGAAATTCACGAAACTTGAGTCCTTTTTCCAACCAAGTATTTTCAATGACCGTGCCAAATGAAATTGAGCAGAGGTCAAGATGATCTGCAAGGAGGATAAGATGCACACATGCTGCATTGGCGGATGAAAAGCCTGTTTGCAACTCATGATGAGTTCGAATCTTTTCATGATTTGAAGGAATGCGAAGAATCGAACGGCCGGTTCGCTTTTCAATAGCATCAAAGGTCGAATGAGGAAGTGAATGGTTCAACAATGATGTGAAATTTCGCTCATGGTAAGCCAAAATGGTGTCCTCAGGCAGCAACAACATAGCAGCGGTTGAATCAACCCCTCCTGAATAAGAGAGCGAATTGTTCGCACCTGGCATCCGTTGCTCAACAACCCAATGTTTGGTTTCAGGTACCCACGGAAACAGGAGAACTTCGAGTGCCAGATGAAGAAGCGCAGGATGGGTATCGTTCAGCAAGTAACCTTCCGGCATGTCCCAATGCGCCCAACCCCACGGGTGGCGAAGCCACAAGCGATTTTCTTCTTGAGTCCAATTAGATAGCAAATCTGACACGTTCCACGGCTTCTTGTTCTTCGGCTCTGGAATGCCTTCGGCTTCCTCGCGTGCTTGTTTTAATTTTCTCTGGGCCTTTTGAGCATAAATCTTGTAATCAGCTCGAGGGTATTGTTCAGTGAAGTCGACCAATAGCTTCCAAAGACCTTCATTATAGAGTGACCGAACGATTATGTCGGTCGCAAAATCATGATTTTGGGTTTCTAATTCATGTTCACATAACCGCCGAGCATGGCTCCATCGTTTTCGATTATAGAGGCGACGTATTTTCCATCGCCTCATCAGACTAGTGACCATGACGTATCCTCCTACAGGCCAACCGGTGCGCAACATGGACTTTGATTTTCGCCCGTTGATGAGGTCATTTGTCTAGAAAACCTAAGATGGGAAGAGCTGACGCTAAAGTATGGCGAAAGTACTCATCACGGGAGGGGCCGGGTTCATTGGCGCACATGTTGCGAACAGAGCTGCAGATGCAGGTTGGGATGTCCATATATTGGATCTTGTTGCTCAACATCCACAAGTCCACCCAAAAATCAAATTCATACAGGGTGATGTTCGAGACAAAGGTACGGTCGAGGACATTCTTAGTGGATGTGAGGCAGTCGTCCATCTAGCGGCGCAAATTTCAGTACCTGATTCGTTCGCTGATCCTGAAAAAACTCATAGCATAAACGTCGAAGGAACTCAAGTCATTCTCGAAGCATCACGTAAATATGGTGTGAATAAAGTGATTGTTGCATCTAGCGCTGCCGTTTATGGGAGGGTTGCTTCGTTGCCCCTAAAAGAAGATGCTGCGGGGGATTGTATATCCCCCTACGCTGAAAGTAAATGGGAAAATGAAAACCAAGTCAATCTGTTTCGAAATTTAGGATTAAACAGCATTGCGCTGCGATTTTTCAATGTGTACGGGCCGGGTCAAAGTGCAGACAATTCGTATGCTTCAGTGATTCCAAAATTTTTGGATTTAATGATTCAAGGGGAAAATCCAACCATTTATGGCAGTGGGAAACAAACCAGGGACTTCATACATGTGGAGGATGTTGCGGGAGCGATAATCAAATTACTTGAGTTGGACGCTCCGTATGTCTATTCCGTAGCTAATGTTTGTACAGAAAAAGAGCATTCAATCTTGGATATTGTGAACATTATTACCAAGGGTCTGAACAAAACAAACCAAGAGATAAACTGCCTGTTTGAAGAACCAAGAGAAGGTGATATTTTCCATTCATGTGGGAATAATGGGCGTTTAAGCTCAATGATATCATGGAAGCCAGAATTTAATTTTGAAGATTCTATTTTGAAACTTACAAGGCTGACAAACGAACGGTGATATCATGAAAATTTACTGGGTTACCGTGCGCCAAATCGGTGATTTATGTTCTACGACAACTGTTGCATTGGCTGAGGGATTGGTTTTGAAAGGCCATTCTGTCACAGTGCTAGGGCCTAAATCCCCTCTTAACACTTCTTCAAGCCAATGGAGGCACATTGAATTGGAACAATCTTCGATAAGGGGGCTGAAGGCAATCAGTTTAGCTCGCGCCGCAGTTCAGTGGTTCAAAGAACACAACCCATCCGATGTCGATGCAGTGATTTTAGATTGGCAGATAGCCTCAAGAGTCGCACCCCTCCTCTTATCGTTTGGATGGCCCATGATTCTCATGGATCGTTCACCTCCCGCAGATGTGTCTTTCTTGGCTCGTATTCAGTGGAGAGAATGGAAAAAGTCATGGAAATTGGTAGAAAATCAGACTATTTCACGGGGATGTGTCGTTTCAAATTTACATTCTAAATTCATTCAGGATAGGTTCGCAATCCAATCTTCGTCTATTCACGTGTTGCCAGCAGGTGTAGATCTCCAGCTTTTTAGTAAGGTGGCTGAAAATAATCTGAGCGATGGTTGGCGTTTAGTATATCATGGCCGTCTTGATAAACACAGAGGAATTTTATCTCTTCCAATGTTAGTGCAGAAATTGAATTCAAATGGTGTCGCTTCGAAACTCACACTCATCGGAGAAGGTGATGCGTATCAGGCCCTCAAGGCTATGGAAGAAAAATTCAATTGGATGGAAGTTCATCCAAGGATGGAGCACGCCAGAGTTGCGAAAATACTTTCATTACAACACATTGGACTTCTTCCAATGCCAGAATCCAAGGTTTGGAAAATCGCCAGTCCTCTAAAAAGAAGCGAATACCTAGCATCTGGTCTTCTGATATTAGGAATCAAGCACGCAGGCCACCAAGTATCCAGCAATGAAATGGAGTGGATGAAGCTCTTTCCGCAACAAGAATTTCACAAGAAGAGCATTGAATGGTTGAAAAAATTCCGTTTCGAAGAACTCAGTTCATTGTCAAATAGTGCAAGATTATTTGCTGAAGAACATTACTCATGGAGCGGAAGCGTTGTAGAATTAGACTTAGCGATTCAAGGGTTAGTCAATGAATCGTAAACGCTTTTCCACTTATTTCCAATTGCTCTAACATCGAAACTGCCGCTGTTAAAATCTACCGATTGTGGATGTTCAAGTGCATTGGTCACAACCTCACACCAGGATTCTATGCTCGGTCCTGCATGAATCACTTCCTTAGGTAGCGAATGCAGGCGGGAATCTGCGACAACCGGTAGTCCGCTCGCTAAGGCCTCTATTGCCACCATTGGTTGACCCTCAAATTTAGATGGTAACAAGAGGACGCTCGCAGCACTCAATAGTTCCAGTTTTTCTTTTTCTGTGACCCATCCTTTCGCCTTAATCCAATCCTTATCAGATTCCTCCACGCCTGTCATGGTCATCACAAGGTCAGGAAACGTTTTCTTCAATTCAAGGGCAACACTTACAGCAAAACTATGCCCCTTCACAGGATCTTTTCGACCTAACAATAAGAGATGATTATGAGTGTTCTTCCTCTCAATTTGGTTGTATTTCGGATTCAATGGATTAGAAATCGCGATTAAATCACCCAAATCTTTCTCGAGTAATTTCGTCCAGGTTTTAGAAAGGACAACCACTTTAGTTTTATTATCTGAAAGAATTAATCTTAAATTTTGTTTGAATATTTTAGATTTATTTTCTAGCCATGAATCAAATCTACCGGAATGTATGTGTATAACACATCCTACATTCTTTTTATGAGTAAGTTTGAGAAATTTAGTCTTGCGCCACCAAGACCAGTCAGCAGCGGTATGAAGATGAACGATATCTGGCCGACGACTTTCATCACTCAGCATTTTCGACAAAGCGCTTCGTGCGCGGCGATAGGCCCGCCACTTCGCCCAAGGAGAGCCAACAACGTGAGAGGAAAGCAAATCCGCTTCCCAACCTTCTGGAGGATACTCCGCCAGGGTTCGCATGACATTGGCCATGCCTCCTGGTGAGTCGCAAGGGCCGATATGGAGGACCTTTGGCATGGTTTGCCCAGTCGGTCATCGGATGAAGACCTAACGGCTCAAAATACCGTGAAGACAGCAATAAAGAAGGGGAGATATCAAGGGCAAAGATGCATTCAAGGCATCATGGTCGTCATACCTGCCGTCGTTGAAGGCGTTGCTTTACTGGCTGCCATCGTACCGTTCGGACTGCACCGATGGAACATGCACAAATGGACGGTTGCGCATGCACGAACACATGTCCCTCAGCCCTCTGAAGAGGTGCTTCCCCTCACCGTACTCTTGCCGGTCTGGAACGAAGCGAGAATCATTGAGAAAAAACTTGATGATTTGGCCAAACAGTCGGTTTCCTTCTCGCTCCTTCTCATCGATTCGGCCTCGGATGATGGAACCGTTGAGTTAGCGAACAAATGGCTTCAGGAACATCCTCATGCATTTACAACGTCAGAAGTATTGGTTATGGGCCAGCGTGAAGGAAAAACTTCAGCCGTCATCCGTGCACTCAATCACCTCAATCAAAATGCGAACGATGGTCTGGTCTGCATGACTGACGCAGATGCCCGACTTGGCAGAGGGGTTCTGAGACGATTGATGGATTGGTTTTCTGACCCTATGATCGGTGCAGTAGGGGCACTACCTCAGAGAACGAACGCTCGGGAAGAGGAACTTGGACACCGAGCAATGTGGGAAAACATGCGCGTTTCGGAGTCCTACGTGGACAGTACGCCCTTTTTGGAAGGTTCATGCATGATGTGGCGGATTAAGACGCTGCCCGTTGAGGAACTCAACCCCGCTGCAAATGCAGACGACGCGCAAATCGCTACTGCAATTCGCTGCCAGGGATGGCGTGTCATCGTTGATGACCAAGCTGTGTTTTACGATGCTGCTCCCGAACTACCAAGCGAGCAACGACGACAAAAGATACGAAGGGCTCAGGGACTTCAACGCCTGTTGGTTCGAAGGAGAAAGGATGGAACGGGTAAACGTCATGGGATATTTAGTAAAATTATCAAGCGCCAGTTTCACTTTCACATTACTGCACCATTAGCCGTTGGTATCGCTTCACTCAGTGCTGTGCTTCGTTGGGGCTTTATCGGCCTTTACGGCTGGCCTGCTACCTTTACGCTCGCAAATTCACTCCACATGGGCTTGTGCACCATGGAAGCCATCTTGATTGGGTTGTGGTGGCGTGCTCGGAGTGGAAAAACCTCAGGGCCACTTTCGTTACTTGGCCAATGGCTCTCAAGCATGGAACTGCTCATGCGTTCACTGGTAACGTCTGCTCGTGGACGTTCTTTGCACATGTGGCGGCAACACGCCGATGTTAGAGAAACGATGGTTCGTGAATTTGAAAATTAAAAAAGGCCTCCTCGCCGACCGAAGTCAACGAGGAGGCGATGTTCACGTTTGTGATCAAACGTGGAAAGTGTCCTTACAGTTGCCCTAAGGGCTTAGACCAGCTTCAAGCTTGGTCTGCTTCTGCTTGAACGTTGTTGGTGTTGTCAATGACAGTTCCTTCACGGGTGTCCGTGATGGCAACGTCAATGGTACACGAATCAGAGCAAAGGTCTTGTCCGCTCTCTTGGATGGTAACACCGTCACCAACAGACCAGAATTGGCCGCCATCACCTTCGAAAGGCACCAACACGCAAACAGCGCCAGAGTCCTGTCCTGGGTT
>CALJHE010000017.1 GCA_938075675.1 Candidatus Poseidoniaceae archaeon
ATATGCTTCCTCGTCATCCCCAAAGGAGAATGAAGCGAAACCGAAACCAAAACTTCCTGTTGCATGTGAAAACGCATCCAGAAAACACGTGACGAACAGGTCTTCTTTGTTTTCAAAGTAATAGTACATCGAACCTTTTGAAATGCCTATTTTTTGAATGATTTTGTTGTACGAAGCCCCTTCATAGCCATGCGTGGCAAACTCTTGTTTGGATACATCGAGGATCCTCGCCTTGAGGGTTTCATCAATGGATTCATAGCGTGCGAGAGGCATGCGACCGGTTGGTTCGACCGGCCGGTTGAATATATGGCTTCCGATTATTATGTTCCATTCATCAAAAGAATCGGGTGAGAAAACAGAGATGGCGAATCCGCAATTCTCCGTACACTTGATGATGGAGTGCGTACACGAACATGCATGCGAGGAATGGCCGTTCTGCTGGTTGCGATTTTGCTCTGCGCTCCTGTTGCCTCAGCTTGTGAGACGGAAGCCGCCAACGCTTTGCTTGGAAAGTTCCCCTCTCCAACAGGTATTTCTCCAGACAAAGACGAGTCCATTCGCGAAGCTGTACGTTTGGCAAGCATCGGCCAAGAAACCGCCCGCTACATGCTCTGGCGGGTGCTCATGGGAGAGATATTTACCGAGTTGGAAATTGCTCAAGAAATCGATCGGTCGATGGTCGACAACGGCTCAAATCAAGAATGGAAAAGTTTCGATACCATCGTCGCCAGCGGCGAAAACGGCGCCATACCTCACGGCGACCCCGAAAACAACGGCGCTGGTCCAAAAATTGTCGAAATTGGTGATGTTGTAGTGGTTGACCTCGGTGCTCGTGTCAACGACTGGGTAAGCGATGTAACTCGAAGTTATGTCGTCGGGCCAACAACAAACGAGACCATCATCGAAGTCTACATGGCAGTTTATGATGCTCAAAACCTTACGTTCCCAGTCATTGAAGCGGGCACACCTGCATGGTTACCGGACGATATTGCTCGAACTCACATTGAAGACCAAGGCTATGGAGAGAACTTTATTCACAGCCTTGGCCACGGATTCGGAGTTTGTGTTCACGAGCCTCCTTTGCTTTCCAGAGGTGCAGATGACCCGTTGTTCGGCCTATCGTACAATGAACAGCCACTCGCCGTCTGGGATGCCATCACCATCGAACCGGGGATTTATCTCGACGGGTGGTTCGGCGTTCGAATCGAAGATGATTTCCTTGTCAACCAAGAAGGACATGAATTCCTGACTGCTGAATTACCACGGGATCTCGATTGGTTTATGATTGAAGAAGGCGATTACGAAGCACTCGAATGGCACAATGAAAACGGTAAGGGGAACCAAGACAACAGCAGAGCAGAAGTGCTTCCTTCGCCCTTAAACGGGCTCGAATCTATACTTCTCCTCACGTTGGTGGCTGCCGCACTTGGACGCAAGCGTGATGAGTTGTCCAACGTTGTACACGAATGAAAGTATCACTTTGGATGAACAAGAAACCCTCGATCTGCGGTTTGTAGCACAGTTACCCGATTGTTTCGAGGACCTGACGGATTTGCCTCTGAAAGAGCGAAAGATTACCTCCACTCCATTCTGAGACGCGTTCTCCATCGACGAAAAGAGCCATGAATGGCATGATGTCAATGTTCGAAACCCAGTGATGAGTGATCTTAAACCGTCCCATGCCAGGATGATCCAGCATTATTTTCCCGTACCGGATATTCGAGGGAACATGTTCTGTTGAAAACCAAACTCCTAATTCATCAGACAGTTGTGAACAGGCCTTACAGTCATCCTTTGACAAAATCAAAACCGAAATTGGAGCATTGATGAAAGGCTCCCATGTCTCTTCATCCAGCAGTTCGAGTGTTGCCATGTCCATTCCCCATGCACGGCTGAACCGACTTTGAAAATTATGAAAGCAATTCAGAGAGTTGAGGCGAAGGCGACAACTGCGTCGTAATCTGGCTCAACACCAGGATTTTCAGCGACCCAGCGATGCTGGATAACGCCATTTCCATCAATAACGATGACGACTCTGTTTGCGCACATGTATCCTTCAATACCGCCAAGACCGACGAATGAAGCGTCGTATGCTTTGACAACATCACGCTCAAGGTCAGAGAGCAAGGTGAATTCGAGGTTGTATTTTCGAGCGAATTCAGCGTTGGCCCAAGGTGAGTCGACGCTGATTCCGAGAACGGTTGCGTTGGCACTGTTGAGCTTACCGAGGTTGTCTTGGAATGCACACATTTCTTTGTCGCAAACACCTGTGAAAGCACCTGGGTAAAAGGCAAGAATAACGGTTTGACCGCTGTAGTCAGCAAGGCTAACGTCACTCTTTTCAGTATTTTTCAGGGTAAAGGCTGGGGCAGTGTCTCCAATATTGACCATAGTGACTCCACCGAGCGCCGGCGTATATCTGTTACGCAGTTCAAGCAAGGTCGAAACAATCGGCGTTCATGACCTTGTTCCATGCACTGATGAAGTCATCGACGAACTTTCGCTGTTGTCGTTCGGTCATTTTCAATAATGTCATGCATTCCCATCGAATTGAGTTTTTGTTCACAATACACTAATGTATGAGTGTGGCTGTGTTTGACGAAAAATGCATGAAAATTAACATCTCTATTGGATAAATCGTTCATCAACGCATTTAATACCTGATTTAGTTAAGGGTATTTTATGCGCAATTCTGCTAATTTGAAGCCCCTGAGTATTTTTTTAACCATTCTGATGCTTTTTGCATCGGTAGCAACGCTTGCTGTAAGTGCCTCAGAAGAGCCTTCTGCACGCTCGACTGGGAACGAAACCA
>CALJHE010000018.1 GCA_938075675.1 Candidatus Poseidoniaceae archaeon
GGTGTGCTCGAGGATTTTCGAGAAGGCTTGCCAATTCTCTCTTGAGTTTATTTGCAGTCGCTTCGTTAGCGTGCTTGGTCCCGCGCATCCTTACGCGCTGCTTTTTTTGGCCGGGGAATTCTACTTTCGACGGACCGGCCATAGATTCCCCTCAGGACAGTCCACGAGCACCTCTCGTTTGACTCCTTCGCGCCTTCATATACTCTAGAATCGTTAGCATTGTGCGACGGAAGACACCTCATTGAGCACACAATAAGGCATTCCGTTTAACTGAGGAAAAATTATGGCTGACGATTTTGAATACGATGAGGAATACACAATGGAACAACATTACGAACAAGAGGCAGAACAGGGCATTTCAGATGTTGACCCTGCCACCATGATTGTCAATATACAAACTCCAATGGGCCCAATTACTGTTGATATGAAGCAACTTGAGGATGCGAAAAAGGCCGTTGCTGCAACTCGTGCCAAGGAATCTCCACTGCCTCTTGGTGACCAGATGATGAACAATTTCATCGGTACTAAGCACAAGCGCGATTCTCGGTACTGGAGGGGCAAACTCGGTGTTTTGATGAAATTACATTTTGATATATACCTCGCTGAAGAGTTTGAGGTCGTTGAAGAGTTCATGATTGACCAGGGGAAGATGAGGGCAGCAATCCACGAAAGCATTGAATTGCAGGACGGGCAACGCCAACGCTTCCTAGCCGCAGGGACTCGTTTTTACAAATCCAAAACACAAACTGGACACCATTTAGTTACTGTTTCCAGTGTTGACCACGATGGTGACCAGCGCATCTCTGTTTACACCAGTACCTTGCAACCGGTCGAGGTTCATGGTAAGAGCGCTGAAGAACTCATCAGTGATGTTGAAGCCGATTTTTATCAGACCGGAGTGCTCAAAGGGGCATTCTTTGACCTGCAATACAATTTTATCGCTCGTGACAAGCAGATTGATGATTTGATTGCTTGGGATGAGGACGTGAAAGAAGCTCTTTGGCGAGACATCATCAGTTTCCAGAAAGCCATGCCAAAATTGAGAGCATCAGGCGTTCCTAATTCACGAGGCGTCATTCTCGCAGGGCCGCCAGGCACTGGAAAGACCATGATTGCAAAATGGCTTGCAGCACATTCCGACATCACCTGTGTGCTGATTTCAGCTGAAATGATTACTGGGCGAAACGACATCAAGTCATGTTTTGAAATGGCTCGCAAACTCTCACCAACTCTCCTCATCATCGAGGACATTGATACTGCAGGCGCACTTGACCGTCGTGCTTCCGACCATCCTTTGCTGGGTGAGTTCCTGCAGTCTATGGACGGCATCGTCCCAAATCACGGTGTCATTACACTTGCAACCACCAACCACTCCAACAAAATAGACCCAGCCATCGCCGACCGACCCGGGCGCTTTGACCGCATCATTGAGGTTGGTTTGCCAGGTAAAGACCAACGGTTCCACATCTTCCACCATTTGCTCAAGAAGCTTGACCTGTCTCGTAACGTCACTCTTGAGGTCAAAGAAAAGTTGGCAAAAATGACCGAGGGTTTGACCGGTGCTTGGATTCGTGCCGTGGTTCAGGACAGCCTTATTCTTGCTTTGAGTAAGGACAAGAATAAGATTGCTAAAGAGCATTTGTTTGACGCACTCAAGGACGTCATGGAACGCCGAGGCATGGCTTACCGAGTCGCACCTTACGCTCCTCCACAAGCCAAAGCAAAGGCCGATGTCTACGTCCAGTGAATGAACTGAAGGATTGATGATACTCGTCGCTTTGGGAGGGGCATGGTCGAAGTAACGGTGCTCGGAGTTGCCCAAGACGGCGGCCATCCCCAGCCTGGCTGCTTAAGGCCATGCTGCGCCAATGTGACTGAACAACACTATCCGGTTTCATTGGGCATCCGCAGCGACGAGGGAGCAAATCTCCTCATCGAAGCAACCCGTCACTTGGGTGATCAATTCACCTTATGGGGTCAAACGAATGTCCACCACCTGCTGTTGACCCATGCTCATTTTGGTCATATCGATGGCCTTGGATTGTTTGGCCGTGAAACGCTAGCATCACGTGGTATCAATTTACATGTCTCTGATGCCATGCATCAACTTGTCAATCAAACACCGCAGTGGAATCTTATGGTTCAACAGGGCGTTTTTGATGTTCACACATTCAATCATGGCGAACGATTGTTCAACGCCGGAAACCTCACTGTCGAGGCTGTCCAAATTCCACATCGTGATGAATTGTCTGACATGCATGCGTTCATCATTCGAGGGCCAAACAAATCTCTTCTGTTCTTACCCGACCACGATACGTGGGAGGAAACACTTGCAGTCCACTCCGTCTCATCGATACGTGAATGGCTTGCTCAAATGCAGATTGACATTGCATTGCTCGATGGAACGTTCTGGTCTGAGGATGAGCTTGGTGGGCGTGATCAGTCGAAAGTGCCTCACCCGCCAGTCCTTCAAACACTGAACATGCTTGGGAGCCGCCAAGACGGCGACACTGAGATTTTTTTCACTCACCTCAACCATACCAATCCGTTGTACGATGCTGAAGGAGAACAGATGAAACAGGTAACATCACTTGGTTGGAAGGTTGCTCAACAAGGCCAGCGTTTTACGCTTTGATTTCATTGACGGTGTATTCAAGAGCGATGAGTTCGATGACATAGTCGACGTTTTCGCCGTTGTCGGTATGCGTGCACTGAACCCCTCCACCCGTACTGACATCGACTGAAATTTCGACCGAATAGGCGCCAAGACCAGCACCGTTTGCGTTGAGCCCAGCCTCAATATCTGCCATTGATACACCGGTGACGTTTCCAATTAGAGATTCATCGTACCATTCAATCTCCGTTTCATGAGATGCTGGACTAGAATCTTGGTTCTGTCCGCTTGCTGAGCCGTTGTAACCGCTGTGCGACAGAACGCCAGTAATGGTATCCGCTTCGGAAGCGCCGCCGGAAGCCAAGCAACCAAACCCTGTACTTGTTTCGTCTTCCGAATAGGTCATAACAATCCTGGCGCCAACGATGTTCTTTGAATCGTCACTCAGTGAATCCGTTGATAAATCGAAAGCGAATGTGACACCATCTTCGATATATTCTCCACCATTGTCGAGTTCAAGGTATTCGAAATTCGGTACCACCTCGTATGAACCTGGAGTTGTCGATAGGGATTCGGAATCCTCCGGCTTAAACACCTGATAGGATGTTTCGACGCTTGCAGCGAGGAGCAGGATGACCACTGCCCCAATTCCCATCGGTTTTGGAGCAGGAACTGCATAACGGCCAAATGGGTTGTCGGGAGATTCGTTTCTTAGCCAGCAGAACCCAAAGTGGGTTGCAAAGGCAGCACCCATTCCAGGAACCGTTGGGAAAATACCGTCAGCGTTGTCAAAACCGAGCAATGTCCAAACAACGACTCCACTCATTGCTGCAATCATCATGGCAATTGTGTGCTGCGAATCTGGTTCGTACCCCATCATTCTCACCAAGAGTAGCGGAACAAAGATGGCTCCAAGTCCGTAAACGGCAAGTACAACTAATTTGAAAACAGAGTCGCCGAATCCGGGCATCTGCTGCCCGACCAATGAGATGAGTGTTGCAAAGACAGCGACCGCTAGGGTCACTCTCTTCGTCGTTTTGTGGTCTTGACTCCATTCGGGCCTCACATCATCTGTGATGGCGGCAGTACAGGCAAGAACTTGACTGTCAGCAGTGGACATCGTTGCTGCAAAAATGGATGCGAGAATCAAACCACCGAGGAAAGGATTCAATTGTTCCATGGCAAGTTTCGGCAATCCCGTTTCAGCTCCATCGACTCCAAGTTCAGGCAATAAGACTCGACAAGCCAGCCCGATAAGGAACATGAGTGCAATAAACGGCGTTTGCCAAACGAAGAACCAAACCATCGCTTGCTTGCGGTCGTTATCGTCTTTCAAGGTCATTACACGCGATACAACTTGCGGTTGCCCAGCAACTCCAAGACCGCCCAGGAAAAACGCAGCAATCCAAAGGGTAGCCCCGAATTTTAACCCAGATGGGAAGAGGTTTACCATTGCAGGATCGATACCTTCCAATTGATTATGCAGGCCGGAGAACCCTCCTGATTCTCCGATAGCAACGAGGCAGAGAATCGTGGAGCCGACAATCATGACGCAGGATTGAGCCGCATCGGTCCATATTGAGGCTCGGATTCCGCCAGCGTAGCAGTAAGCAACGACAAGGACGAAACCGATGAGAATACCGATTGTTGGAGCCCAATCGAGCATAACTTCGAGTGCAACTCCACCGGCAGTCAACTGCGCAGCAGCATAAATCGAGAGGAAAATAACGGAAAGTATGGCGGCAACTTTTGCTTCCGGCGACCCAGTAGTGTTTGAGACAAGAGATGATAGTGAACGTATCCCTCGCTCTTCACCTTGCTTTTGGATATATTTGTAAAGCCAAATCCATGCGACAAGTTGTCCAATTGTAGAAACTACAGCAATCCAAATAGCAGAATATCCATTGATGAATATGAATCCAATAAATCCAATGAACATGTAACCGGAGTTCCATGTACTGACTGCTGAAAGCGCGGCTAAAGCAGGATGCATTCCTCTTCCTGCTACGAGATAATCGTCAGTTGTGTCTTCTTTAACCCTCATCGATGCTAAACCTACGCCAGCAAAGAACAGCATGAAGAATAAAAATGAACCCAATAGTAAAATGCCACTTGCCATGTTATCACTTACTCCTGTTTCCAACGAAGAAGTGCTTTCTCTTCAACTTCACTCGTCCATGCTGGGATAAGGAGGCAATTCAACCGCCCCCCCTCAAGGTGTTCAAGACCTCCAACCGTTGTGAATACAATTTCTTGGTCTTGAGTCCCCATATCGGAGCACAGCACCACAGGTAAATCATCCCTATTTTCGTTGAGAAGAGCTTTGAACATCGCTTCTTGGACGGCAATGAGTATCGTATCCGATTCTTTTTCAAATTGATTCAAATGCTCATCGAGTTTATTCCACATCAATTCTAACGAGTGCTTTGCATCTCGAGGTTTCATCGGTCGTTGTTCACCAGTGCCTTGGCCGGTTGGGTCAAGATCAAAGAGCACTAAGGAGTGAAGGCCACGGGCTTTGTTTACAGCAATCATTTCCAACGGAGAAGTCGCAATCCATCCCCCGTATGGGTATGTTAACGTCGTTTGACGCCCAAATCGGTAATTGGAAAGACCGACAGCACCGGTGACTATCGTCGTAATCGATACTCCATGGAATACACGGCATTCAATATCGTGTTCCAAGGCTTGGAGTTGTAAGTCGACATGTGTTGTCGCTTGAAGGGGGTCGCCAACGACAAGCAAGGCAACAAGTGAGTTCTTTGCCAAAGCAAACAACTCCTCAGGCTGTTCAACTTCAGGGCGCATAACCCTCTGAATGCTTCCAATACGTTGTTCCAGTAAATCGAGTTCCGATTCCGGCCACAGCGCAGTATACGCCTCATATCTCCGATGCTTTGCTTGTTTCGCTGCTTGAACTGCTTCAAGCGTCATCCCAGCGACTGTGCCAGGGCCCATACCAATCAACAAGAGGCCAGTTTCGGGAAGGCTTGGTAAAACAACAGTATCTTCCGCCATACTCAAACCTCGGGCTCGCTTGGATAGAGCGAGTGCCATGCGTCATTTGAGTGTGCCGAGCGCGCAAACCCAACACTGGTTGGAATTGTGCAGGGGCAACCATTGGAACAGCAACCAAGCCGGAGTCACTCGATTAGAAGATGACCGTAGCGCCATCCCCCTTGCTGATACAGCACCGGACGAATCGGATCCGGTATGGAACGGCAACCCGCATCTGGAAATAGCGATTCAACCCAAAGTCCCCAGCCATTGGCTCGACCACTTTGATTCTGAACTCGCAGCGAAATACAGCGATGAACTTCCGCGTTCTTATGAGGTGCAGGGAGATATTTTGATTGTAAAGATTGAAGATGAAGTTCAAGAATACGGCGAGATGATTGCAGATGCTATGCTGACTCAACTTCCAAACATTCGTCTTGTTTGCGCCGATTTAGGCGTCAAAGGTGAATACAGAGTGCGAGAACTCCAACCGCTTGCAAGCCGAGACGGGACAGTAACAACAAGAACCCGCATTAAAGAGAACGGATATTTGCTTTGGGTCGACCCTTCTGCTGTGTATTTCTCATCACGGTTGTCGAACGAAAGAGTTGAGACACTTGCCACAGCAAAACAACTCCGCTCCCATCTTGGTAAACCGTTGGTCGTTTGTGACCCGTATGCGGGAGTCGGACCGAGCATGGGTGCATTGCTCAGTGAAATTGACCTTGTTTCAGGTTGTTTGGTCGGAGATTTGAATCCTGATGCTTATGCTCTCCTTGAATTGAATCTTGAACACCTCGTACGCCGACGGAAAGATTCCCAAGGCAACCCATCCTCTCCTCTTCACCCGATGGAGGTGGCATGCTGTGATGCCAAGGCATGGCCATTAGAGGTGAAGAATATTGGAACAGTTGACTTGTTGTTGGTCAACCTCCCCCATCACAGTATTGAGCATATACCGGCTTTACTTTCTCTCTTGAAGACCAATCAAACAACAATTCTTCGAGGCTGGGCAATCGTGGAGCGGTCAGCGATTCCGGAGAAAGAAATTGAGATACATGACTCGATTTCATCTCTAGGTGGGGTCATTGAAAAATTCACATTTAATGAAGTCAAAGGATTCTCGACGACAAAGAGTTTCATGTGCTTTGAAGTGTGGTTGAACCTACCTGCCTAAGCGTTGAGTTCATCAAGCCGAACCTTATCCGGTGAATCATGGAGAACACCGTTACCTGCGTTTGCGGCGTAAAAATTGATGTTGCTGGAGCAACACCACGTAAGGACGGAACCAAAGTCTGGTGCAAGGTCTGTGGCGCAGTTTCCATTCACCACCGCAAGTGATTTTTGGAATCCGACTTGATCAATTCTCAAGACCAATTCCTGCACGCATTCGTTCAAGATGTGCGTGTGCATGTTCGACAAAGAATCCATGCATTAAGAATCGATACGATAGACCGGTCGGGCCGACCAAAATCATTGGGAATCGGTTGTATGCGAGGTCAGCAAAGTTTGCAGCGCCAATAATTTCATCTATCCTTAGGCCGACAGAATGGTCAAACTGGAACGAGTTGATTGCCGCTTCGTATTCCTTCGCCGTGAGCCAAAAACAGAATGTTGTCTTGAACAGTTCATGTGCAGTTTCAAAGTCCAGGAATTGCGTCCATTTTTTCTTTGCAGGAGAATAATCGACTCGAATTGGATTCCAGTTCTTCCACGACAAGTCTTTTTCGGCAATAGGCCAATGCTCCCCATCCATTTTTCCAAGGTCGCGCATTGTCATGAGGATGCCTTGATCGTGGTGGACAAATGTTTGGACCATGAGGTCTTGAATTTCCTTTGGATAAATGTTCACGGAGTCGACGCCTTCTTTCCCAGAATTATCTATGACAAAGTTGAGCAGATTGCTTTCGGTCTGAAAGTGCCGAAGAATCAAGATATTCGCTTCTGGGCGCACGAAATGTTTCATGAAAAAGCAAATTTGCCACTGTAAGAAACGATGCGCCCTCCATTGTATGGGGGAAAGTCGTTTCAGGTAGTAAGTGATGTGCAGCGTAGCACTTAACAGGATTTTCAACGTAGGAAGTACAACAACTCGCAGCGGGTTTTGCAAATCTTTGAGCCAGAATTCTTTGGCGGCTGAATCGAGCGGCAGACTGTCATCGCCACTCAAAGCATCACTGAGGGATGCAGGCATGCGACCGTGGTTTTTCTTTAGCGCTTTTTCAAGCCTGCGTTGCGCTTTTCTTTCTTTACGAGAAAGGGTCGCTTCACTTGAGGTCATGTTCCATTTCCTCCAGTTGTAATCGATAGAGGCGCGCAACCACTTTTGCCGTCTTCACAATGCGTTTGACGGCAACATCACTCACACAAACGCTGTCAAGCGTAGCGTAGAACCGTTCCATGTGTTCACTGTCATTATGCCCGTGATAGGCCATAAAGCGCGTTGAATCTTCACCAAGCCCGGTTAATTCCTGAATGCGTTCCGACCAGGAAGTTGCCATTTTTTCACCCAGCCCCTCAATAATCCACATTGCTCCGAGCAAATCGATTGGATTTGGCTGTGAGGATTGATGCATGAGGAATCCATGTAAAGCTTCAGAACCGATGTTTCTCTCCATCGAGAGAATATCGTTGAGTTCTCCTCCGGATGCGACGTAGTCTTTCTCAAGCATTTCGTAATCCCGATGCTCGTCGACGGCGTGGCTGATGATGGTTGAGCGTATTTCTGCATGATTTCGGTCAAAACTGCTTGCAGTTCTCGTAATCCAGCGGGAACCTTCGATGACTTGCTGTCGAATATTACGCAAGAATACCTGATGATCTTCAGCGGTGTAGGTGCCAAGGTCGATTCGACGGAGAAGCGGAACCTTGGACAGATCGCGTTCGAATCCAAGCCAAACTCGGAGCAAATGTTGGAGGCACACTTGTGCATGTTCGTTCAAGACAATACCTTCCGGAACGCTTTCTTCAGCAGGCGTGTTTGAGACGCCCTCGATTGAGATTTCTCCATTGTTCATTGGCTCACCACTGTGAAATGCAGGTATGTTGTATTGAAGCGCCCACTCTCTGGAACAAAGCAGAGCACTCTGTCCCCTTCACTTACCGTTAATTCTTCGGTTCGTAAAAACTCATCCAACATGATGAACAGCGAAGCACAGCCAGTATTTCCACGAGTGTAGAGATTTGTCCACCATTTTTCTTCAGGAATCCCAACTCCGGCCGTGTTCAACATTTCCAGAATTTTATTTCGGAAATGGTGACTGGAATAGTGGCAAAGGAAATGGTCAACATCGCTTGGTTTACTCACGCCTTCCTCGACAAGTCGCAAGTATCCATCAACACCCATCCGCATCAGGTTATCGAGCAAACGTACATCTTGACGCAAGAGGAGCGCTCCATCTTGTTCGGCTTCTGCATAGGTGTCATAATCTTGCCAAGTACGAGTGTCTTCTGGCCTTCCAGCCGAGCCAACACTCATGCAGGTAGGTAAGGCATGTGCGTGAGAAAAACCTCGAATCCAATCAATTCTCAAACTGAGACCCTTTGGTGCTGGCTTGTTTTGCAGCAGCAATGCGCCCGCTCCATCAGACAGCATCCAGCGCAGAAATTCGGTGCTGAAGTCAATACGTTTTGCAGCAAAAGTCGAAGTCGTGGCTGCTTCATACCGTTGTTTCTTGAGCAAGCGGCTGGCAAGTTCGCTTGACAACACTAAAGCGGCATCGTGCTCTTCAAGCCGCATACTGTTCCAAGCAGCCTTGAGTGCCATGATTGAGGAGGAACAGATTCCATGTGTAGTCAAAATCTCAATCTCAGGTAAATCGAGCTCGGCTTGCACCATACTCGCCATGCCCGGTGCAGGCAAGTCTCCTTGGGTTGAAGCGACAGCAAGCATACCGACCTTTTCTCTTCCCACGAAAGCCCTGTCAAGGCATTCTTCAGCAGCCTTTGCCGCCATTTCTGTGTTACTGTGCGTCGTTTGCTGATTCTCATCAATAGCGTAGTGACGGGTCTGAATTTTATTGGCTTTTTGGATTTGAACACGCAACGATGAAGGTTTTCCGTGAACTGCGCCAAGAACTTTTTCGACATCTTCAACTGATATGGCGGGTCCTGGCAAAAATCTTCCCGTACTGGTAATATATACGCTCATTCGACAACCTCCTGATTGTGTGAACGTTGATACGACCAGCAACGCCACCATTCTTGGAAATACGGTAATACAACGAGGATGGACATTGTGAAGATGTATATTGCGGCATAGTTGCCCGTAGCACCGAGTGGTTCTTTTCTCCATTCAAGGCCAAATCCTCCAGACCATTCAAGCGTGATCAGATCGATAAAAACCTCCCACTTTCGAACAATAATCATGAGGAATAAAAAGAACGGCAAAGTCGCCAAATAGTTGTGTGCATGAACTTCCCAAATACTGATTTCACGCTTATCAGTCGTGTAGTGTACGTCGTAATGGGCAATAAATTCGTGAGCAATAAGTGCTGCAAGGCACAGCAGTAGAACAAGAACATTTACTTCAAAGACCAGTGAAAGCACCAATGGAATGGCTATTTGGAATCCCATTAAACAGTGAATATTTGCTTCGTGGAGGCCCGATGTTGATTCGATAGAGGTTTTTTTATGGCACCACCAGTCAAGCATGCTCGCAAGCCCCCACAACGGCAAAAGCACGTAGAGAATAACATACAACACCAGCGTCGCTTCATCCATCGGATTCCCCTCAACGGTATTGAGACTCTCATTTGATAAAAAGACAATTCCGGTCGCGTTGTGTCCAATGGCGAGAGGAATCACAGGAAGTCAGCGAGCGAGAGTTGCTTTGCTCGGTCATTGTTGAACAACGAGTCAGCACTGTCTGCCAACCATTCCACATTCTGTTTAGTGTAGGTGTCGACACCGTATTTTGCCATCACGTGCTTTGTAACTTTGATGTATTTTCTTACAGCCCCTTCTGATACGGTAAGGGCGAGATTGCCACCGCACAATCCCCCCTCTGCTTTCGTCACACCAACGCTTGATAGCCCGCGACCAGCCTCCTTTTTTGGCTGTATACATGCACCTGCTACCGGCATTCGGCGATATGAATGGGCGCATTTTAGGCAACGGATTTTCTGACGGGCATAGGCGTTCAGGTTTCCCCGTAGGTCGGGCAGGAAGTGAGAGCGAACAACACTTGAGGCAACAGTCCTTACATCGACTCCTCGCAATCGATGCCCGAGATCAAGCTGGCCGTTCATTTTGTCAATCATGGTATCGAGGGTTTTGTAGGCGGAAAGTGCAGGGCCTTGGTCCAATGCATAACAATCGTGGGTGTAGCCATAACCCCGGACTGCCGCAACAGAACCCAATCTTCTTTCAACAAAGTCCATCCGTTCAGCGCATTCTTTTGGATGCGGTTGATCGAGCGTTGTTTCATAGAAATCCCTGCTGTAAAACCATCCCGAGTCAACGTTCAATGCTTCTTTGTCTACTTCTGTGGGGTTGAGACGAGTCGTGAGAACCAGTGGGGCGTCCATCAGCCCACCACGGTTGGCAGGTAGGATCTCTCTGCTGAAGTTCAAGAGGCCGTCCATAAGCAACATGATAGCGTCTTCATCCCCGTCGCAATTTCGTCTTTTAGCTGCATGGAACAACGGATGGGCATATCCGCCTGAACAATCAGCCCAACCGATGATTCTGCTCAGTACGCCGCCGGACGTGTGAGGTGCAAGTGCGCAGATGAGGTGACCTACCAAATCGTCAGGGGTGTTGACGTTGTAGTACGGTTCAAGGCCGTAATAACGCACAAGTAACTCATCGATGAATTGGGCGGTTCGTACAAAGAACTCTCCAGCGTTTTTGCTTACGATGAAATCTTGAGGAAAAATTTCCAACATCTGTTCATCACCAGTGAGGGGTTCACCTTCGTAATCATGGGTATAGCCAAGCGAGTGGAGAGTTTGCCACGAAACATCGATTTCACGCGGAGTAAAATGGGTCACTGGGACATCACTCATGTCGAACCGGACGGTACCATCGCGGAATACAGGGAGTTGGTATTTGGCGCGAAGCAAGCCTTTTTCGATGGCTTCAGGAGTTTGGTCTCGACTTGCAATTTTCTTCATGCACTTGACTTGTCGAGGGATTCTGTCAATACCCAATCGAATTCGAGCGTCTTCAATCATTGTGTCTAAGCGGACTGTTTGAATTTCACCTCTGCGTCGACGCTTCGTGTTTTCGTTCTCACGCATTGCCGTTCGTCCGCCACATGTCTCTCCAACACGTTCCATACCATCCCCATCTACGAGCCTGTGGTGACAAAGAATGAATGGGGACTCCTTTCCACATTTTTTGCAGGTTCTACGGCCCATTTGAACGCGGATGTTTTGCTTTTCTGCAGCATTGGCTAATAGTCGCTGATTGCCTCCGTTCAAATCGATTGGGAAAAGAGCGTGCGTCATTGGATTCATTATGCGTGGAGCCGCTTTCTCGGGGCGACCCATGCGACATCCAACACGAACCGGTGCGGCGTGGACCCAGCGCAGGTCGGAAATCTTTCGAATTTGCAGCATGATACCGTCAACAGCATGGTCGTCTTCGTGTATCTGTGCAGCGAGATACTTTTTCGGATCTGCAGGCCCAGGATCTTCGACTTTAGAGGCTGCTTTTTGTCCGACTTCATCGGTTTCCGCAATACCAAGTCCACGCTGCCTAGCGTCGGTTTCAGCAGCAATTCGGACCGTTGCCCTTGCTTGACCCAACTCCGATAACCTCTTGCGCTCTTCAGTAAGCGTCTTGTGGCATTCACGAAGTTGTTCAATGCGTTGTTCAAATCGAGTTTTGGCATCAACGATTCGAAGCGGCTTAGAACCTTCATCGCTGAACCCAAACGCTTCCAGCATTGCAGGCCAGCCTGCGGTAATGACCAAATCATCACCGTCGTGGTGGTGACGTAAACCGAGAATCATCGCCGTTGCCTTTGCCATTCCGTGTTGTATGTGCGCCCAAATTTCTGGGGCCTCTTGCGTAAAGATAGGTTCGACAGGAGCACATTTAGGTCCGGGTATATCGTAATCATTCAGGTTTTCAAACGATTCAGGGCGAAGAATTTCCATTGATTTAGCAGACCAATTTTGAACACCGTTTCGGATTCGCAGTTGCCGGTCTTCATTGGCTGGATACGCAGTCAGGTTTTCTTCGGGAGGTTTTGTCTCTGTATTCGAGGTGCCAAAAGCCTCGATTTCAGCGCCTTCTATGAGGTCCAAAACCGCAGGCATCCATTCGATAGGTAGGTCGAGGAACCAAGGATTATGGGGGTTCGGTATGGCGGTTTTGAAACGCTTTGAAATATTTTTCACCTGGCTCCAATTCAGGGAGCAAGCGGCCAAGAAAACATGCCACTTTCGCCGTACATGAAACTGAGCATCTGGGTCTTCCGCATCTTCAGGATGGATGCCCGGTACGCCTTTTGGAAATTGAGAACGAGGTATAGCGGTGAGTTTTGAGAACTCATCGAGTGCATCTGGGGAGTTTAACTCCTCAACCAAGTCACTGGCCCACCAATCGTTGGTATAGCCTGCAGGGACCAACTTCTTGTTGTTCTCCATAAACTCACCATAGCCAAGAACCAATTCTCCGTTGTCCCATACCGAACTGACTTTCGAACTGATTGCAGTATAGCTCTTGGCATCATCCAGACGCAAGAACCTTCCATCGTTGAGTACAACCCAAGGCCCATCCGTATCGTCAGAAGGAGTGATGGCGCATGCCTTGCCTGGGCGTTCAATTTTCATCTGTGTACCAATCGTAATGAAATCATCCATGGCAAGCATCGATGCCGTATTTGTTGAGGCTGCAGCCAATCCGGAGGGGCGTGCCCGACCGTATCTTAGTCGAAAACCACCCGGTTGTAAAGGCGCTCCAAACACAGGTCTACCGGCAATAATATCGCGCATAAACTTCGAGATTGTAGGGACTTTTCGAGATTTAAATTGTAGCCCCCCGTCTTTATTTTCATCTGCTTTCCCTTTCGATGCAAACTTCGAAATAAAGTCCCACCCCGGGACTTTCAATCGTTCTGTGTGCTTCTGGATTTTCGGTGCCTTCAAACACATACCTTCTCCGATGACAAGCAATACTCCGCCCCGAATTCTTGCTTCATCGATGTTACGGACGCGCCCATAACCGGCGCATTCGATTCGTTCTGTGGATTCGCCGTTGATCATGATTGGACACGCTCGGACAATTTCTTCAATTTCCGCTGGTGATGGACGATATTGCAGGTTTCCACGGTACAGTCCAAACTCTTCCTTTACCCGTTCAACTTCGGGGTCGGTCGGTTGATAGTGACCTATATTCAATTCCCGACGAATCATGTCGGCAATCAAAACAGCGAGTGCTTGAGCAGTTCCACCTGCGGCACGAATTGGTCCTGCGAAGTGAACTGATACGAATTGAGAACCGTCGACGTTGTTCAACAGCCGAACTTCACTGATTCCTTCTAATGGCGCAACGAGAACGGCTTCAGTCAAGACTGCTAGCCCTACTCGGAGTCCAACATCGATTGCTGTAATGAGATCGTATCCCTGTTCTCGAAACCCTCGCGCCACACTTTGCGCCATCATAATCGATGTCGTTTCACGGTCGTGCTCGGCCAAAAGTTTCCTGATGTCGTCAGCAACTTCGTACCCTTCGAGGTATTCAATCAACAACTTTTCAGTTCGACCAGCCAAGTCCGCAGCTCTCGGAATTTCAACGAATTCTTTGTGATCGTAGCCGAGTTTACGCGCTTGTTCAGCGACCATATAAGCTTCATCAGCATGCTCATCAAGCCAATTGTGATAGCGTTCCATTTCTGCTTCTAATCGCGCGATATCCAAACCAATAAGGGGGTTATGTCCCCTTTTTTGACCCGTACCACTTGATGTAGGCATGTGACTCCTTCTTGTCTTAGAGGCGACCGTTTATCAGTGCCTCGCTTCATTTGCATGGAGCGCTACCGGCGACAAAGTTCATTGATGCGGGACAAGAGCACTGAACAATGTCCGTCCATTCGAGTGTCCGTGAACACCCACATTGGCCCCGCCTTGTTGAATTGGTGCGTGAACTGGCTTTCATCGACGGGGGCTCAGATGATGCGTTTACGCTCGCAAGTGGACGGCAGTCACGTTGGTTTTTCGATACAAAACCCGTCATGATGCATCCCGAATCAACCCACTTACTTGGTGAGTTGTTCAATCTACGAATGGACGCTATGGGTGCCGATTTTGTCGGCGGACTCGAACTTGGAGCAGTTCCACTTACGGCCATTGCGGTGGCAACCTCCTCGACAGACTCACCTCGCCTCGGTTTTATGGTCAGGAAAGAGGCGAAGGGCAGAGGGGGTCGAAAGACCAACAATCCACCAGGCATCGAAGGTTCTTCGCTTGATGGCGGTGGAGAAATTGTCATTGTCGAAGACGTTACGACGACCGGCGGTTCTGCTATCAAGGCGGTAGAACGAATACAAAACGACACGGCTTGCAAGGTGACTGCGGTCATCAGTATCGTGGATCGAGAAGAAGGTGCTAAGGAAGCATTTGCCCAAGCAGGTATTCACTTTGAGAGTATAATGACTCGTTCCGATGTTGCCGGGCAATGAGGCGGAAATATGGTCGAAATCTTCAACCCAGCCACGACCGACACCGAGGGCCTGACTGAATTTGCACCTGACCCAACTGCGGCTCGAAAGTTGGTATTTTACCACGCCAGTGAAGGCAAACCTCTCGCAACACCCTGGCAAGTAGCTCTGGCCCGCTCAAAATTACTCACTGAAATCCATCTCCCAGAAGGATACATTCTCGACTGTGCTTGCGGCAGCGGGATACAACTGGGCGCGCACATGGCAATCTTGCAACGCCCTGGAATCGGTGTTGAGTTGGACCCACTGCGGGCACGAGCCAGCGCTGTCAATCTTCAATCGATAGCAATCCATCGGAATGAAGTGGGAGCTGAGCGGATGCTCCAAACTCGGATTTTTGCTGGGGATGGGCGTGATGGGGCGGTTACTTGTGCTGCTCTGGCAGACCATTTTTCCCTCGACGCCTTTCCTAAAATCGCCATGTTACATCTCGACCCAGCGCGCCCTCGAAACAGCAGAACACACGGCCTTGACGAAATGGCCCCAAGGCTCGATGAAGTGTTCAAAGGGTGGGCGCCCTACCTGTCCGAGGGTGTGAACGGGCCGGCAATGTTGCTCGACTTATCCCCTCGACTCACCCATGAGCAACGACTTGAGGTCGAATCGTTGGTTGATGCGGTTTGGAAAGGCATTCCTCGGACATGGGTGTGGACTTCGCGAGGAAGAGGACGGGTAGACCGACTTGCTTTGTGGCTTGGAGATGCTGCAACCAAGGGGGTTGCCCGACGCTTTGTACGGATTCCACCTTCAATCACCGAAGAGGCCCATGTCATCTCAGGTGGGCGTCATCTCAGTGCTGGTGACGGTTTGCCTAAGTCAACACGCCAACCACCTCGTCGGGGTGAACGCGTCAGTATTTTGGACGCTGCTCTGGTCGAAAGCGGTCTTGCTGAAGCGTGGCTTTCGACCGTTTCTAAATCGGAAACATTCACTTGGGGGGTTGTGGAAGGCCGCCGTCCTCAAATCCATCATGCTCACCAGTTACGGCTTGACGACCCGATGAACCGAATGCTCGTTCAAGCAACCGGCAGGGTTGTTGCGCTTGCTCGGTTGGAACTCGGAATCGATACCGTGGATCAGTTGGTCGAACTCTTTTTGGAGCATGACATCGGTAAAATGACGATTCGTGTCCCTCTGTCACCAGACGTCCAACCGAAGGTTCAGGGGGCGATTGACCGCCAACTCTCTCGCCGACACGGCCGAAGGGAGGCCTTCTTAGCCCAACAGCCCGGCGATGAAATGCTCTTGGTTTGTATCGCGGAATAATCATCGCCTTTTCGCACGCCTTTCAAGGGGTTTTTACCGCTCCTCTGTCCAGATGTTTCCGCTCCTCAGTATCGCGAAGAAGCATCGCGGTCTTGATATAGGGGAGGTTGGTCGGGAACTTGCTTGACACTGCGTGTTGAGGAGAGGTGAAACACAATGGCACGACCTAAGGAAGAAGATTTGGGAGACGATTTTTCGTATATCCTGCGAATGGCTGATACGGATATGGACGGGCAGAAGACCCTTGCAACTGCCTTAACGGCAGTTCGTGGCGTTGGCCCAAGAACCGCAATTCAAATCTGCAAGAACACAGGATTCGACCCTGCCTCACTCGCCGGCCACCTCTCGGCGGAAGAACAGGAGACCCTCCGTGTTGCTATCGAAGGATATGCAGAAACAGTCCCACTCTGGATGCTTAATCGCCAACGAGACCTTGAAACTGGAGATGAACTTCACCTTACAGGACAACAAGTCTCACTTACTCTTGAAGACGATATTAACCGACTTCGTACAATGAAGTGTTACCGTGGTGTTCGCCACGCTAGCGGAAACAAAGTACGTGGACAACGCGGTCGTTCGAACGGCCGTGGTGGACTCACACTTGGTGTGAGCCGAAAGAAGTGATTGGAGGGATGATGAATGGGAGAACCAAAGTTTGCACGACCTAAATTTGACACACCTTCTCATCCGTGGAAGGCTGCACGTATTGAAGAAGAACACGCTATCCAAGCCAATCACGGTTTGAAGAACATGCGTGAGATTTGGAAGGCCAAGTCCCAACTTCGACGCCATCGACGCCAAGCTATGCGTTTGATTGGTATGGTTGATACCAGTGAGGCTCACGGTAAGAGAGAGATGGAAGACCTTCTTCGCTCACTTCACAACAAGGGACTCATTTCCTCTGACGCAAGCCTTGACGATATTCTTTCGCTCAGTACAGAAGACATCCTCAACCGCCGATTGCAAGCTCAAGTATACTACAAGGGACTTGCAATCTCAATGAAGCAGGCACGTCAATTTGTCACCCACGGTAAAATCGTCATTGGCGACCAAAAGGTTACGATTCCATCGTACCAAATTTCCCGTGATGAAGAAGAATCACTCACATGGCATCCATCTTGCCCATGGGCGAACAACTCTGAGCATCCAATTCGAAAGGCAATTGACGGACGCGCATCTTCCGCTGAATACGGTGTCGACGAGGAAGAAGTTGATCCAGAAGCAACCACAGAGTTTGCCACTGAAGTCAAGGATGCTGCTGCTGAAGCACCATCCGCAGACAATGTCGGAGGTGACGAGTGATGACACGACGTGCAATCGTAAACATCTTCAGTTCTTACAACAACATTTTGATGACAGCAACCGATTTGACCGGTGCTGAAACCATTACGACCTGCTCAGGCGGTCAAGTTGTCAAGTCCTCCAAGGACAGCGGTGGACAATTCGCTGCGACCCGTGCTGCAGAAAAGATGGCTGACGAACTCAAAGACAAGGAGTTCACTCAACTCATCATCAAGTACCGAGCGCCAGGTGGTAACCTTTCAAACAACACAGGCCCAGGAGCCCAAGCTGCAATCCGAGCACTTACCCGTGCCGGAATGACAATCACTCGTATCGAAGACGTGACGCCAATCGCTCACGACGGTACCAAGAAGAAGGGTGGCCGCCGTGGCCGCCGTGTTTGATTTTTGAGGTGGAAAAAATGGATGTACAAATCGTTGATGGATGGCCGCGTGGCAATGAAATTCGAATTCTCTTGACCAATACAGACGCTGCACAAGTGAACGCAGTTCGCCGTGCTCTTATCGCGGATGTGCCCAAACTTGCAATCGACAAGGTCAATTTCACTCAAGGTGTTAACCAAGACAACAAAGGAGAAGTTTTCGAATCCGTTAACGTTCTCCCAGATGAGACAATCGCCCACCGATTGGCAATGATTCCTATCCCTACATATCCGGACGAAGGAATCACCTTCCCTGAAGACTGTCCAAACTGCAAGGATCTTGCAGAGGAATCCAAGGGTTGCTTGACTTGTCAAGTCCTTTACCACATCCGAAAGGATGGGCCATCTGAAGATTCTGATGAGAAGCACCGCACAGTTTATGCCGGCGATTTGACAAACATTTCTGACCAGATGTTCGATATCCGAGAAGAACACAAGAGAATCCCTCTGACCATTCTTTCGAAGGGCCAGTTCCTAGAATTGTACGCCTTTGCTACTCTTGGTCGCGGCCGAGACCACGCAAAGTGGTCACCGGTTGCTGCAGTCGGTTTCCGACAACACAATATTGCTAAACTCAACAAGCCAAAGAAGGCGAATGTTCTGTTTGACCTTGGTTTGACAACTACCGACGGTACGCCAATCGATGCAAAACTCTTCGGAAAGGACAAGACGATGACCGATATCAACCATCTCATGGACCTCGAAAAAGCCCTCCACCAAGTTGGACCCGGAACAAACCGTGATGCTGACTTTGACGACGCCATTACTCTTGAGCCAGTTGAAGGCGCATACATCTTCTCTTACGAAACCGATGGAAGCCTCACTCCTGAACAAGCTTTCAACGGCGCAATGGACGAACTGCAAGGACGTTTCGAAAATCTCGCAAATGAAATCGAGCGCGCATTTGCTTGAAACTCTTGCAATATTACTTGAGTTACCATCGGATTCAAAGCCGAGGTTTCATAACGGAGCACGCGAAGCCAAATACATGCAGAACGACCGCCGAAGGGCCTTTTCTCTTGTCGCATTGTTCGTACTCTCGACAATGATGCCCCTTGTCTCCGCGCAGGAAGACGACTTCGAGACGAACACCTCAGCAACTGAAGACGACTTCTTTACAGATTCCCGGGACTTGCCTTTGATGGAACTTTTGTACAAAGATTTCACCTCCAAGCGCGGAACCAGTGGCCGTGCAGCCTGCGTAACGCAGACCGATGCCGGCACTCCTGGTGATGCTGGAAACAACTCGGTAACTTCTCGCAGTCTTGGAACGAATCCGAACAGTGGCCAAAGTGGCAATCAAGGCTGCGTCGACTCCACCGACACCGAAGATTGGTACGAGATTACGACTACCTCCGCCAAGGATGTTGACATTGAACTGGTCGTGCCAGCCGGTGCGGACTTCGACCTCTATCTCATCGACTCATCCGGGACCTACATAGATGGTTCTGAATCCACTACATCCCTCGAAAAGGTCACAACTCAATCGACATCTCTTTCCGGCGTAGCGAGTACATTTTACGTTGAAGTGTTTGTATACAGTGGAGATGGACAATACTCATTGCGAACATGGACAAACAACACGCCTCCACGGCCAGACCTCACCATTACCTCTGTTGTCGAACCAGCGTCTGGTGAGCCGGGTAATTCCGTCAATGTCGAATACGTGGTTGAAAACATTTACAACACTACATCCGATGCTTTTGAGGTACAATTCGTTTTGTCAACTGACCAAACGTATGATTTCGGAGATACGCTGATCGATGCTTCCGAACCGGAAGCAGCGCTTACAGAGAACTCCAGCCGCACCACAACGGCACAAGTTCTTCTCCCGTCTAGTCTTTCAAACGGCACCTACTACTGGCTTCTCTTTGCTGATGGATACGACAACCTCACCGAGCAGAATGAATCAAACAATTTCCTTTGGTCTTCTGGAGTGATGTTGGTTGGGGATTCATGCGATGACCTCCACCCAAACGGCAAAGACGATGCTGGACTCGGCGGTGATGCACCATCCGAGGAGGCCAACGTTACTGCACCACTGGGGTCCAACGTGACCGCCACATATACCGGGTGCATCGATGGGGTTGAAGCAAACGATGTATTCTCCTTTGATGTCCCAGCAAACCACACCATTGATGTGACGCTAAGTCTGGCGGAATCTGTCGTTGTCTCTCTTGACCTCACCGACAGCAATTCAGCAGAAGTCGACTCTTCGACTGCGTTTTTCGGTGGTGATGCGCTCGTCACTTCTTCGGGGGGAGACTTTGACGGCATCGGCGGAACTTATTTCGTGAATTTATCTCGTTCAGGAACCGGAGTCAACTGGACTTTGGAAGTTTGGACAAATTATTCCACGCCAAAAGCCAATCTTGTTATTGAAAACTCTTCATCACCTCTTCAAGCAAGTGCAGGGGATACCATTGACATTGATGTAGAAGTCCTCAATTCCGGAACAATTCCATCTCCGACCTCCTTACTTACGGCTTGGCTTTCAGTTGATATCGGCCTTGCAGACCACGATGTAGAGTTGGGCAACTTGACTCTCCCTTCTCTTGATGTAAATGTTTCAGACATGTATCAGCTTTCTGTGACCGTTCCAGCAAGCACCACTGGTGGCAATTATTCAATCATCGTCATGGTTGATTCCGACGAACAGATTGATGAGAAAAGCGAAGACGACAACATGGTCTTAACCCCAGAAGAAATTCTCATCGATACCAAAGAGACATCCTGTCCAACACAAAATGACGCATCCTTAGGCGGTGATGCTGGAGGGGATGTGGCGACTGCAGCGGCTCTCGGAACTGATGTTTCGATGACGATTATCGGATGCATTCACAAGGATGTGGATGATGAAGATTGGTACGAGATTGAAATCTCACCTGGCCTCAATGTTACAGTCACACTTGTCAATTCTGCCGACCAAGATGCAGACCTTTACCTGCGCAACAGCCAAGGTACAGTGTTTGACAGTAGCCTACTTAGTGCCTCGAACGACGAACTCGTAACGACATCAGATTCTACGACTTTTGCTGGAGCAGGCGGAACATTCTACATTGAAGTTCGCAGTTGGACCAGTCTTGGCGTTTACACGCTCATTATCGAGACCGAAGGCGTTGACCCGAACAATTTCAACTGCGGTCAACCCGATGATATCGGACTTGGACAAGACGCTCCTACAGGTGCCGGTATTAACATTGGACAAAACCCAACGCAATCCGGACAAGGCTGTTTCAGCGGTGTCGATGAAATTGATGTATACGCTTTCACAGTCAACGATGGAAAGAACTTCGAAATTGAATTTGATGCCGACACTTCGACAGCAATGACTGCAACTTTAGAGGATGCAAATGGTAATACAATCGCTGAAATCGATAATATGTCCTACGGTATATTGTTTAATTCGTATAACAGCGATTACGAAGGAAAGACAACTGACTTTATTCTCACCATCCGTTCTGGCGGTAGTGCGGCATTCTACAATCTTACGTTCACAACCCTCGATTCGGCTCCAGCAGACATTGCAGTAACCACTCTCGTATGTCCAACAGACCACACCTCAGGTTCTGAAGTACAGATCACATGGGAATTAGTAAGTCTTCGCGGAGATGCTGAATCGACTTCCATCATCGTACATCTCGATTTGCTTGATGAAAACGGCATACAAATCGACCGTATGGCGAATGAGACGATTGTTGTGAGTGGAGTTTACAATACCACATTTGGTTCAAAACTTGTTTATTACACAACCATGGATGAACAAGCCAGCGGCAACTATTCTTGCCGTTTGACAATCGACGTCGATGATGTTTTGATGGAATCCAATGAAACGAACAATCAGTTTACTGGTGAACCTTTCTTTATTCAGAATGAACAAGAACTGTGGGCGAACGACATTGATCGTGATGGCTTCAATACGACAGACACAGGCGATGGAATCGTTGATGACTGCCCAACGACATACGGCGACTCAAACATCGATCGAGTCGGTTGTGCTGACTTGGACGGTGACGGAGTATCCAATTTGAACGACTTGTGGCCGTTTGACGCCAGCCAGGCTTTGGATTCTGATGGAGACTCATACGGCGACAACACGAGTGGAATTGACGGCGATGCGTGCCCAGAAGTTGCGGGTGTGGAGAACGGTGTTGGCGGTGCAGGCTGCCCCCCAGAGCCAACAGGGATCGATGCCGACAACGACGGAGTCGACGACTCAATCGATGCTTGCCTCTCAACACCAGCTGGAGCAACCGTAGGCCCCGATGGATGTGAACTTGCCCAGAACAACAACACGGATGGACAAGTTGACCCGGTAGACCCGGTTGACAATACGACAACGAATACCAATCAAACAATCGATGATGATACGACCAACAACAGTGGAACTGATGATGGCACAGCTGATACAGACAACACACAATCCGATTCTGCCATGTTCGGTATGAACGCGCTAACGTTTGGTTTGGCCGGTGCAGTTCTCTTGGTATTGGCTCTTGCAGCACTTGCGTTTACTCGAGGACGTAACACTCCAAATGAAGACAAAATGTTTGAACAACAGCAAGCAGCGTTTGCAAACGCTGGTGCTGTTTCTCTTCAGGCAGATTCAACCATTACTCCCGAACAACTTGCATACGAACAACAACTGATAGCTTCTGGCTATCCTGCTGAATACGCTCGAGCGTATGCAGACCAACACTTCCGTCCTTGGTTGAAGAATTGAACCCCGTATCTCTCTTGAAAGAGAGTTGATTGATGCGAATGCTCTTGACCCCTCGCTCTGTGGAGGCATCATGCAAGCACTCATGGAGACCAGCGCCGGGAACATTACAATTCAGTTGTACAATGAACAAGCACCAGACACAGTGGCGAACTTCGTTCGTCTGGTCGAGAGTGGACACTACGACGGCCTTCACTTCCACCGAGTCATTGAGAATTTCATGATACAAGGCGGCTGTCCACACTCTGCAGATCCAATGGCTCGTAACGCCGGAACCGGCGGTCCTGGCTGGAAGATTCCTTGTGAACCCTCAGCTCTTCGCCTCAAGCACGACAAGCCAGGGATATTCTCGATGGCAAACGCTGGCCGCAACACCGGTGGCTCCCAGTTCTTCCTGACCACCATCCCAACTCCATGGCTCGATGGTAACCACGCTGTTTTCGGTGAAGTCATCGAAGGCATGGATGTTGTACAAGCCATTGAACGATGCGACAAATTGCCCGGCGACCGGCCGAGCGTTCCACAACAAATTATTCGCGTTCGCCTCCAGTGAACTCCAATCTTTGTCGAGTAGGCCTTGGTTTCTAGAGACCAATGTCCTTTCTTAGGCATCTTCACCATGGTTAGAAGGTGAAGAGCATCTGCTCATATTGAATTGATCTTACTGCAAATCCTCGACCCACCGAGGTATCTGTGCGAACTGTGAAGAAGTTCCGCCTCAAGGGCTGTTCATGACCGATGTCCGGATTGAAGCCGACACGATGGGCGAACTCGAAGTTCCAGCCGACAAATACTACGGTTGCCAGACTGCCCGTTCTCTGATCAATTTTGACATTGGGGAAGACACAATGCCGAGCGGAGTCATCCGAGCTTTCGGGATTTTGAAGCAGGCTGCAGCAAAAACGAACGTTGCTCTCAAACAACTTGACCCTGAAGTAGGCGACCTAATTATTGCGGCTTCACAGGAAGTTCTCGACAACTGCCTGGATGAACACTTTCCATTGCGCGTTTGGCAAACTGGAAGCGGGACACAGTCGAACATGAATACCAATGAAGTCATCGCCAATCGGGCCATTGAATTGGCAGGCGGCGTTCTCGGTTCGAAAACACCTGTCCATCCGAACGACCATGTTAATCGAGCACAATCTTCGAACGACACATTCCCAACCGCCATGCACATCGCCGCTGCAGAAGCGATTACCCACAATCTTCTACCGAGTGTTCGTGCTTTACGAGATGCATTGGCATCGAAAGCAGATGATTGGAAAGACATCGTCAAAATTGGCCGTACGCATTTAATGGACGCAGTCCCTCTCACCCTTGGTCAAGAAGCATCGGGTTGGGTTGCTCAACTTGACGCTGACCTGCGACGTATTGACTTTGCATTGGATGATTTGTTTGAATTGGCTTTAGGCGGTACAGCTGTTGGAACTGGACTCAACACACATCCACTGTTCGCACAAATGGTGGCGGATGAAATTGCCAATATCACAGGGCTTACCTTCTGCACAGCAGAAAACAAGTTTGCTCAACTCGCAGCCCACGACGCTGTGGTTGCGGCATCTGGCGCACTCAATACCCTTGCAGTTTCTTTGATGAAAATTGCGAACGACATTCGCTGGCTTGGCTCTGGTCCACGTTGCGGTATTGGTGAACTTTCTCTTCCTGCTAATGAGCCCGGCTCTTCCATCATGCCCGGCAAAGTCAATCCTACACAAGCAGAAGCCATGACGATGGTTTGTTGTCAAGTCATGGGGAACAATACGGCAATTACCGTCGGCGGTAGCCAAGGGAACTTCGAACTCAATGTTTTCAAACCAATGATGATCCATAATCTTCTGCACTCTATCCGTTTGCTCACCGATTCATGTACTGCCTTCCGAACAAAGTGTGTTGACGGCCTTGAACCAGTGAAGGAAAACATCGCTGCCCATCTGGAGAACTCGTTGATGTTGGTTACGGCACTGAACAACCATATTGGCTATGACAAGGCCGCTAAGATTGCTAAAAAGGCCCATGAGGATGGTACGACCCTCCGTGAATCAGCACTGGAACTTGGGTATTTGACCAATGAAGAATTCGACGCATGGGTTCGTCCTGAAGAAATGACAGGCCCCCGCTCATCGGAATGACTGTTATCTTGAGCCTTCGACAAAGATGAAATTGATCATCGCTTGGAAAGCCATGTACCAAATCACAATCATTGCAATCAACGGTGATCCACCGGGTTCTGAGCCTGTCACATATCCGTATCCGATAATAAGCAAAGCCAGGCCGAAGAGGAATGCTACTCTGTAGAGGATTTGGGTAAAGATACGGGTTTTCGCCGACATTAATCTCCAGCCACTGAAACCAAACCATTTCGAAAAGAATCCTCGTTCCTCTTGCATGGCACTCATTCCTTGCCTTTGTGTACAGATTTTCTCAGTAGGAATTCAATGTGTGCGTTAAGCGAACGGAAGTCACGTTCTGCCCACAATCGCAACTGCTCATGCAATGCAGGGTCGAGGCGAAGAAGAATTTTCTTCTTCTCCTGTTTCGGTTTTTTTTTCGCGGACCCTACCCCATCTCGAATGTCCTCGTTCGTCTCACCCATCAACATTCACCACTGATATTTCAGATGAAAGAAAACAGTACTCACTAATTGACCGAGTCCTATGAGTACAAGGATTATAACCGTGAAATAGAACGTTTTTGGCGCTTCATCCTTTGTTCTCCAGCCTTTGCCTTTAACATGGACTTTTTGCGTCACCCAACAATAGCCAGCGTAAGCAAACAACAACACCGAAATTACGATTGGTAAGACAAGGCGGCTAATCTCTCCTATGGTCATCAAGTTCTCACATCACTGGTAAAGCGTTCCAGTGTTCACCACCGGAGTAGTGTCGGTTTCTGAACAGAGGACCACCAAAAGGTTGCTGACCATGGTCGCTTTCTTGTCTTCATCCAGATCAATAATACCTTTAGCACTGAGTTGTTCAAGAGCTAATTCGACCATTCCAACAGCACCTTTGACAATTTCACTTCGGGCAGCCACTACAGCGCTTGCTTGTTGTCGGCGAAGCATTGCTTGAGCGATTTCCTGCGAGTATGCCAAGTGGCTGATACGGGCTTCAAGAACTTCAATTCCAGCTCTCTTGAGGCGTGCCTCGACAGAGAGTTGCAACTCTTGAGCGATGACTTCTTGATGGCTTGAAAGAGCAACTCCTCCGATATCTTTGTCCTCTATGATGTCATAAGGGTACTTTGTCGCCATAGCGCGCAATGCCGCCTCACTTTGAATCTGGACATAGCCGTGATAGTTGTCAACTTCGAACAACGCTTCAGCAGCATCTACGACCTTCCAAACTACGACCGCTGCAATCTCAATTGGATTCGCATTCACATCATTGACCTTGAGTTTCGCAGATTCAAAATTTCGAATTCGGAAGGAAATCTTTTGCTTTTGATACAATGGATTAATGAGGAAATGGAAACCTTCTTTCTGAACAGTACCTGCGTATTTTCCAAAGAATTGGAGGGCTTGCGCTTCATTTGGATTGATGATGAGGTAGCTGTTCCACTGTAAGAACCAAACTATGGCGAGTGCGATTTGCAGTATAACTCCAAAGAAAGCGGTAACCGTCGTGACGTATGTAACGGCGAGAATCAAAATGAGTGCAGGGACTGCAAGGATATGGATTCCAATTCCGACGAAACCATTGATGGTTGCTTTCTCTAAATCTTTGAACATAATTTCATCCGTCTGTTGGGCTATTGTCTGTGGGGGGGGCATGGCTTGCATGGTACTCACTGGTAGATGGTATCGGCGTGATATCATAAAGATATCGTAAAACCTACCCCCATCCTGTTAAATAGAACCATTGACTCGACTTTTCATGGCAAACAAGTCGTTGTTAATCGCAGGAGCCGTTTGTGTTTTGATTGCAGTTGCGTCTTTTGGTATTGCGGGGATTGAGTCAGCAGATGGCATTAACGAGTTAACTTCTATTGATTACATGGATTATGTAGAGGGTCCCGATACATCGTTTACTTACACCTTCACCGATGAAGATGGCTATGGCTCCTCTGGCTGGTATGTCATGATGAATGGCTCATATCAAGACAGCGATGAAAACGGTTTGACCGACGACTGTGAAGGGGTCTCTTTCACCGTTACCGTCGTTCGAGGTGGCGATGTCACCGAAGAATCGAGCACGTTGACATGCATATACTCGGATGACCCCTACGAATTCTCTGATTCCCAATACGATCCAGACCCATATGATGATCGAATTATCTTTGGCTATGTTTGCGCTACAGTCGACGAAGAAACGGGTTACGATTGTACGGAAGGCGAGAAGTACACGATCTCCAGCGATACTGAACTGTATATTTTCGACAGCGATTCCTACAACCTCGCAATCGGTGATGGGGCGATGGGACTCGCTAGCGGTTTCGGCCTCGGTTTAATCGGTAGCTGCTGTTGTGGTCTTGGCGGAATACTGTTGTTAATCGGTTTGTTGACTGGCGGAAAACCAACACCTATGCCTGGTTACATGCCGCACCAAGGTATGCAGCAGATGGGTCAAATGCCACAGCAAGGCATGATGCCAATTCAAGGACAAATGCCGCAACAAGTTCAACTACCGCAGTATGCCGTTGGAGAAAATATCGATTCATCAAGCGTTGCAGATACTCCAATCAGTGTTTGGGATTCAAACCAGTAATTACCGGTCACGCAAAGCTCGTAATTTATCTTGCAGAGCGGATTTACGATTATCCTTTGGAATCGTCTGCTCATTCGCCATCATTCGACGATTGAGCATGTCTTTTTCCCAAACATGGATACTCCCATCTTCACATCCGATTGCCGTACGTGTTGCGTCTACACTGATTGATTCACAACGGCTTGAGGAGGCGCTGGCAAGGATTTTGCCTGAAACAACATCTTGGATGCTTAGAATCCCTTCGGAGCCAGACCATCGGCCAGACCACAACGTAGGATTTTTCTCAATTTCAAAGCCAACAGCAAGCCTCGATACCAATTCACCTTCGGTCGACCAGAGAGTCTTGCCCTTCATCCGCGCAACGACACACCCATTTTCGAGAGCAGCAACAAAACCTCCAGCCATAGCTACAATATGTTCAATGCCGCCCTTTTCATTAGACACAGTTTCGCCCTTTTGATTCGAAACCGAACCGTTGGCATGTCCAAAAACCATTTCTGATTCGGTTTCAGAACCACACGTGATAGGCGAATCTGCCTCCGTTGGAGTGTGGATGAATTCATGCTCGCCACGAATGTTAGCGAAACCGCATTTCGGCCGACCAAGACCAAACCAAACATCTCCGTCATGTTTCAGTGTGACCCAAGGGCGCTCATCCATTCGATGAATCCAACGGAGCTTACCGTCGAAAGAGAAATTCCATACAGCCGACTCCAAAAAATCGTTATGCTCAATATCGTAGACCGATGAAACTGCATAGAGGGAATCTTCGAACACGGTAATCGAGTCGGCACTGCCTTCGAGTGGATGATTCCATCGAACACTTCCGTCTGAGATATCGATACAGGCAACATGAAGCCCTGCCGTTGCGAACAACACATCGCCTTCTCGCTGAAGTACGGTCACTCGATCGGAGAGTTTAGCAGTCCATTGCAGTTCGCCTTCAGAATCCCAAGATTTGACACATCCGTTCCATCCGCCGGCGAACAGGCCAGCGTCTTGTTCCAAGTAAAGCGCAGACACAGCCTCGCCGAGAGACCGCGTCATCCATGCTGAAGAGAACAGGTCCATGCATACCTGCTGGGCGAAGCCGACTTAAGATGGACGGGGTGCTTGCATCAAATTGTAAGGATTCAACGAAACTCTTCATTCATTGGAACATACCTTTTCGGCACTGCGAAGGTCAATACAAAGGCAACAATTCCGAAACAACACGCTGTGTAGTAATGCCCCATGCCGAAGAAAGAGATGCCAGCAGCGGTCCGAAGTACGGCAATTGAGCCGGATTTCATGGCCCAAACCGTAAAACCAGTCCCTATGAGCGCCAAACCCATGAAGGCAAATCCAATTGTCACATAGATGCTTGAGGCACCGGGGTCCATCAGTGGATGGTCCATTTGCCCCTCAGTGAGGTCGATGTAGCGTATTTCACATTCTTCAGCGCCGTTCGAACAGGGCTCTTTAGCGAAGTCTTCTTGGGAGGGAATTGTGAAATCTATCGTTGTAAATCCTATTGGTTCAATCATTGCGGGTGGCGAAAACAAGACGCGATTAGAGTAAACATCCCGATAACCATCTCGTTCGACGAGAACATCGACTCGGGCAAGCCCGGGGTCAAGCCGTTCAAAATTGAAGAACCCGTTTGAATCGGTTTGCATTTCAGAGGAATTCCAAATCCCATTGTCATCCCAAGAGATGTAGAGCGTTGCATTTTCCAGTGGTTGCCCTTCATCATCATAAACAACGCCTCGAAACGTTGCCGTTTCGTCAGGAGCGGTAAGAGAGAGCCGGTAAACAAATTCATCCGGCCGTACGAGGCCAGAATTAGGCGTGGCATAATCGGCGCCGTTAAGGAATCCAAGCAGACAGATGAAGAGCAGAAAAACGCCAATTGCTTGACCCATAGGGTGCATGTTTGGATCTGGCTTAGTGAGGATTGTATTGGACGATGAAAACATCAAACTTTGAGTTGGTTCAGCAAGTCCGGTCAACTCGTCAATGTAATCGAGACCGTCTGCGGAAACAGTGGACTCTGCGTCGGCCATGAAGGTGGCAGGAGGCCGACCTACTTCACTTCAATGCGATGTTTGGAATGAGCGAGTAACCTGGCGAGTGCGTGTTCATGTATCCATACTCGCATTTCTACGATGCCATCGTCATGGTTGATTCTGTTCGAGACGAGACCTGAATCGTAGACGTCTGAAACGAGTCCTTCGACGGCTCGACCGCCTTCCGCTGGAACGGGGAGCAAAAGTAAATCCGTTGGTGGGCCGAACAAATGCCAGAGAATCGAATCTTTCAGTTTCTGCATTCCCTTACCAGAATGTGAGGAAATGAGTATCGGATCTGGCAGTCCAAGAGCGGCAACGGTTGCGACGGCTTCTTCCAACTGTGCTTCACTCGCTTGGTCGATTTTCGTGAGAACGGTCAACACATGATTGACTACGGAGGTGTCTGATGATTTCCAAGGAAACTCCTCGTCAATTTCTTCTCCGTAAAACCGAGTAAATACTTCATTTCTAGATGTGAATAGCTTACGCTCTAATTCTTCTGGCCTGTCGCTTGCATCTGCTAAAATCAGCAGTAGGTCACTTTCCAACGCCTCTGCTAACGTGGCTCGAAAAGCGTCAAGAGTTGCGCTGGGCAGATGGTCGATGAAACCGATGGTGTCGGCAAGAAGAACTCGCGGACTCGCCTCCATGCGCCCAATTGTGGTTTCCAATGTCGAGAAAAGTTTGTCTTTGACCAGCACCTCCTTTCCAGACAAGGCAAGAAAGAGACTTGACTTTCCTGCATTCGTATATCCGGCGAGGCCTACGGTCATCGCCCCGCCGCGAGAGCGTTGTTTTCTACGCTCGGATTGAGCCACAGCATGCTTTCTTTGACGCTTTCTCAAATGTACAAGTTCTCGATTAATATTGGCGATGGTCGCTTGTAAGGCGGTGATTCCGCCACCACCATAACCTGCCCTTTCACCGGTTGTCTGCTGATTGGCAAGTTCACGAAGTACGGTACGGTCGCTTTGCATTCGAGCGATTCGAACTTGAGTCCTTGCTTCAAGCGACGAGGCGTGTGATGTGAACAACGATAGGAGCAACCGAACGCGATCCCAAACTTCGATTTGCATTCCTTCACTAACGCCAACAAGTTGACGCGGTGAAGCATTGGTGTGCAGGAGAACAAGGTCAACTCCTTGCCACGGATGAGCGCCTATTCGACTCGAAAGTTCATCGGCCACATCTTGAAGCCGACCTCTTCCAAAATAACCTCGAGGATCGGGGTGTCCCGGTTGATGCAGCGTTTCGACAATCGTAATGCCCATAGTTGCGACCAATGCTACAAACTCTGCAGTATTTTCATTGTCACGAACCAACAATATTGCTTTCCGCCCTTCGTGGTTTGTGCGTGCTTCTCCGAGCACAACACCGCCTGTGCCTGCAAAGACTGGATCACTTTCGTTCGCCTTCGCCATGCTACTGCGACGGGTCATCCTCATAATAGCCCACCTCTACCAAGGAACATGGTCGAATCGCACGAAGCGACAATTCAATGGTCTGGAACAGCACTTATGGCTCAGCGTATTCTTGCCGCTGCAGCCCGTCCTCACTGTGAAGCATTCTCGCAAGAAGAGGATGGAGAAACTCTTGTTTCAGTCGTCGTCCAGCATACAAAGCTGCAGGAATTGCGTGATATTGTCGATGCCCTTTTGATCGACTTAGCAGACATTGAAGAGAGCGCTTAGAACTTCAAATCTAAGACGACAGGTGCATGGTCAGAGACATCAAGACCTCCTTGCCGCACAATGCTGATGTCGGAAACCATGTTCTTTGCAACCTCATTCAGTAGAAAATAATCAATACGCCAGCCACGGTTCAGCGCACGCGCTTGCCCTCTGTTTGACCACCATGAGTAGATTTTCTCCCCTTCTCCAACATGGTTTCGAAAAGCATCGCTCCAACCATCATTCAGTAACTGAGTAAACCATTCGCGTTCCTGCGGTAAGAAACCACTTGATTTGGCGTTGCCTTTTGCGTTCCAGATATCATCTTCGGTATGAGCGATGTTCAGGTCGCCACACACAATAACGGGGGTTTTCTTTTTCAGGTACGGGGCAAGGAAAGCCCTCCACTCATCCATCCATGCTTCCTTGAACTCTTGTCGTTCTTGTTTGTTTGAGCCGCTTGGTAAATAGGTGTTAATGCAGGTGAATCCTTGGTGTTCTGTGATCAGAATTCGCCCTTCTGAGTCGCCAGTATCCACAGAGCCGTTCATTCCTGTCTCAACTGTTTTGATTGCTTCTCGTGAAAGGGTTGCAACACCAGAATAACCCTTTTTCTCAGCACAGTGCATGTGAACTTGGTACCCCTCAGGCCAATTCCATCCTTTGGGTAATTGTTCTGGTAGAGCGCGTACTTCCTGAAGCATAACAACATCCGCATCGAAGGATTCGAAATAGTCATCAATCCCTTTTCGGATTGCTGCTCGAATGCCATTGACGTTCCATGATACGAATCGCATGTAACGCCCAAGAGTTGGCAGTGGATAAGTGTTCAATCTCGGGCCGATGAAACAGAACGGCCGGCAGCCCGGCCCGTATCGACTGCAGCATCAGCGAGTCGATATTCGCTTTCGACCCATGAACCAGCAAACAGAACTCCATTGAAAGCAAAGGCTTGCTGGGGTACGCGGTATTCATTAGCATCGAGGATGGTAATCTTGGCTTGCTCGGAATGTTGTACGATGTGCTCCTTCCAACCAGGTGCCCGTTGATCTAAAAAGGCGCTCAATGCCACCAACCGCTCTTCTTGAGAAGCGAAGCGAGTCTCACCGGGATCTGATTCAAGACCTCCAACCGCAACTGCCGATAAATGACTCCCTTCGAGCCCCAAACGCGGTTGTATGGCTCTGTAATCCAAAATCGCCAATTGGTTTTCGACATCTACCACTGCTTGACGGCCGGCCAGTGATTTTGAGTCGAGACCGACCTCAATGAAACTGGCCGTTGTTCTTTGCAAAGGTGAGAATATATCCTTGGCTTTTTCTTCGTCCATGTTTCGGACGAACTTTCTCGCTGCAGCCGGCCCACAGGCAAGAACGATGACATCCGTCTCGATTACTCTGCCATCGGCCAGATGAACTTTCCCCGCTTGAATTTTTTCCACATGCAGCCCACATTCGATGAAAACTCCGACTTCATCGAGTGCAGCTGCCATTCTTCCAACCATCCCCGACCATCCTTCATTGGAGACAAGGAGTCTGTTTTTCTGCAGCGCAGTGTACCGCTCCGAGGTTCGGCTTGCGTTCCACGATGATAAGAAATTAGCAGCCCGAACAATTCGTTCATTCAAGTCTCCCTCTTGGAGCATTTTCTTGGCGATGATTGACGCTTTTACATTGTCCACAGGCCGAACAATGCCGTGGTTGAGAACTTCGACTCTGTGCAACTGAATAGGAGAAGAGGTCAGTTTCACTCTGCTCAGTTTGCGAACCAGGTCATGGAATGGACCTTTTTTACAAAAAAGATGGGGTCCAAATCCGAGAGGAAAACCGTCAAAATTTTGCGTGGAGCCTCGACCTCCGATTCTTGCAGAACGCTCCAATACGACGACATGATGTCCAGCAGTTGTTGCTTCGAGTGCGCATGCTAGGCCGGCAAGACCTGCGCCAACAACAACGACTCGCGCCATATCTAATGCTGAATGTTCTGTAACATCAAACCATTCTCTGAATTATTTGGGGCGGCATGTTCATGGCTGTTCGACCATACACGCCAAACCACAGGTGAGCGTATGGATGGTAAACCACTCGTAATCGATGTCGTTGATAATGGTGGGCAATGGACTCACAGAGAGTGGAGAATGCTCCGCTATCTGAAAGTGGATACACAAATTATCGATAACACGACTCCAGTCGACGAACTTCGCCAACTGGACGGGATTATTCTTTCCGGGGGCGCAGCACGGGTCGGGCTTACTGGAGAATTAGGAAATTGTGCGGCCTATCTTGACCTTGACATTCCTATTCTCGGCATTTGTGCCGGCCACCAGTTCATGGCTCGGCATTACGGGGGTGACGCTCGAGAATCTCTCATTCCAGAATTTGGCGCTATGCAAATTGAACTGCAAAACGAAGGCGGGAAGATATTTGCGAACACCGCTGCAACACAAACCGTTTGGGAATCCCATAACGATGAAGTTCATGTCGTTCCTGAAGGTTTCTTTGTCACGGCAAAAAGCCCGTCTTGTCTCGTTCAGGGTATGGAGAACGAGAAAGGAGACCGTTTCGGCCTCCAATTCCACCCTGAAGTCAACGATTCAGAATTCGGCAAGGTGATGTTCGAAAACTTCGTAGAAGTGTGCCGAGAATATCGAAAAGAAGCGAAATCTCCGTGATTTCAGTTCTTAAGCGTAGGGAATACTTTGATATTCTCGTACAAAACGGGCCTTAGTATGAACATTGCCCGAACGTTGCCGAGCCTCCTCATGACGACCCTTCTTCTAGCATCTCTTTTGCCGCTGGGAAGCGTAAGTGCCACCCCAACCGAAGAATCCGAATTTTATTACGGTGTAGAATACGATTGGAGCAGTGTTGACACTGATCTTGAGAATTTCACAGGTCTCGATATTCCTGAGATTCTAAGCGAAGTAATGGGTGCTGCAGACGATGCTGGATTTAACCTCATCATCGGCCAATTGCAAACCGGTGCATCAAATGTTTATGTCCACCACACAGAAGATATTACCCCGCAAACAATTCAAGACAACAACGGAAACGATGTTTCAGTTTGGAGCCGAACCGATGACGTAACTCTTCGTCACGGCATTCTTGCAGATTCAATCCTTCAAACCGATTGGTCAGAAACGAACTTTGGTTCCGATACGACCAGTTTTGACATTGATATTGTTCAAACCTTGGAACAAGTTTTGACCGTTGACATGATGTATACAGAATACCTCGATGATTCGTACAACCTCATTGGAGCAGACATGGAGTTCAGCATGGATGTTTCAGCCCTCATCGGCCTTGACATTGATGTGTTGTTGGAAGGCGGCGGAGAGGAATTCCCTGTAGACTTCAATACGGAACTTACTCTAGGGTACTCTATTACAGATTCTTCTTCAGAATGGCGTCTTGGCTCACCGAATGCAATTTATGTTGATTTGTCTGCTGCAGATGACAACTATTACTGGGAATGCGGGGAATCCGAGTGCGGCGACTTAACCGGTGATTATACCGGTGCAGTTGACTACTCTTTCTCGATTGAAGGTATTCCAACTGAAGACTTCGGCCTCGATGCTGGGGAATTCGACCTTGAAATATCCGATTCTCTATCGGAATCGGGCGATTTCGATATGGAGATGTACGGGGAAGTCGAGTTCTCCAAAGGAGAAACACTCACCGTTGACCTCGGCGATGGCGAAGGCCTCACCACTCAAGTCCAGAGTTGTGACACCTGCCCACCTGGAAATCCATTGATGTTCCTGATGATGGGTAACGTCCTTGCAGGTTCTGGAGAATCGTTTGCTGAACAAGTTGCTGAAGACATCGGTGAAGACATTACAGACAGTCTCGAATCGATTTTCGGCTCAGCAGAGGCGGATGGCGACCTAATGATGTATTATTTCAATTCTGAAGAAGCTGTAAACTATGAAGGCGATGAAGACAAATTGGTCTACGTTACAATGAACCAAGGCAACGACATCAATTGGGCTACAGTTATGATTCAAGTATCAGTTGATGGTAACGCACCGGTTACGTGCTCAAACCCTGGAATGCCTACCGATGGCGATTGCAGCCTTGTTGAATTCGGCAGCGTTGGCGACCAAGTGTGGTCCGTTGGCGATGGCGTCGCAATCATGGACGATGCAGACATGTGCCCAGAAGATGAATACTGTTCTGTCGAGATCTACATAACCGATACTATGGAAGGTATGATGTTGAGTCAGGAATGGGCGTATGTAGAGGGCTTTAGTCCCGCAAACGCTCCAGCAAAACTCACCGGAGAACTTCATTTCTGGGGAGACAACATTACAGTTCAGACCGCTCTTTCAGGTAATACTTCAGTTTTGCAAAGCGACGATTCTGCAATGTTTACTTGCGACGATGGATCTGAAATCGATTTCATGTCAGTGAACGATGGCGAATCCGCTTGCGGTGACGGATCAGACGAAACACCTGCTGACGGTTCGACAAAGATGTTCACTTGCAACGATGGAAGCGAAGTGGAATGGGCAACTCTCAACAACGGTAATGGCGATTGTCCAACATTGGAAGACGAAGGCGTTCTCAACCACTACACACTCCAGATGAATGTATATGATGATGCAGGAACACCACTTTCATCGATTGAATCCACAATCTGCGACTCGTGGTTGTGCGATGAAAACCCTGAATGGGCCACCTCTTGGTCCGAAGACAGCGGCGTAGCCATCCCGTCAACATACGGAGAAGCGACCATGTGCATGACAGCATCAATCAGCGAAACAGGGGCCTCGTCTCCACTTGTTGAATTATCTGAAAGGTGCAATTCACAATGGATTGGCCCTGAATTTGGTTATTCTGATCTGTATGAAAATGAACAAATGAGCCTTCGCTACGATTTGGCCGTACACGATTGGTCTAGTTACGAAGGTGCGACAGTGACCTACTCGCTGATGGACCCGAACCAAAACCAACTTGATTCTGGAACGATGACCATTGACGGATCAGACAGTTCATACACCGTGGAAGGCAACATCGACGTACTTGAAGTGGGCGAATATTGCCTCATGACAGAAATTACCCAAGACGGAGCCACAACCCCGTACGTTTCGGAAACGCGTTGCACGATGATTGAAGAGTCAGATGATGAAGTCAGCGACCGTGTTGCGGCTGTTTTCGAAGCCCTTGAAGAATCCGGGCTTGAGGATGTACTCGAGCAATTCGGAATGAACCTTGAAGACCGTCTCGAAGACGTTGAACCGTTCGAAGAATTCCCTTACGACGATGGTATGTGGTCTCCAATGTGGAGTAATGAACATGCAGCAATGGTCGGAGTTGGCGTTTACGTCATGAACGACGATGGCGCATACACTCTTGCAGGACCAGAGACCCAAGGATATACCGACGACGCTCCAGCAAAACTCAGTATCCGTTACCTGACCGGAGTTGATGCGAACGCTGCAACCAATGGCATGGAAGAAGCCACAACAATCGCAGACATCGTCAATGTAGATGACCACGACCTCGGTGCAATCGAAGAAGATCTCATCGAAGCAGGAGTTGATGTGAGCAACCTCACTCTACCTGAAACAGGAACATCGACTGGAACAGATGGTGGCGACAACCCTACCCCTCCGACTGCTGAAGAACTTGCAGAAGAATCTGGCTTAGACTTGCCGTTCTTATCCCCAATCTCAATGGTTGCGGTCATCGTTCTTGCAGGCGTTGTTTCTGGTAGCCGCCGAGACCTCAGTTCAGACGAGAACGAAGAGTGATTGAATCCTCAAGTACGAGAGGTGCGTGGGCAAATCATGGCCCTTCGCCCCCCTCACAGCCGTGTAGGAGATGGTGCGCGAATTTTGGGGACCGTCCTCATCACTCTCCATTTGTTTTTATCGGCTTGGCTGGTGATTCAATTTGAAGGTCAATACACTGAAGGTCAGCCGGCTCCAACCAAAGTCAAGGCTTTAGTGGCTATCGATAAGGAGCAAACGCTCATCGATGTAGAGATGGAGAATGCTACATCTTTCTTGTTGTATATGTTGTTTAGAGATTACGACGAACCGGTGAATGCTTCTCAGCAAAACACGACCCAAGACAATTCGGACGACGAAACGCCCTCGCCAGAATCGGAGGATGAAGGTGAAACGATTGAATGGCTCAAATATGGGCGTAATGCGACCTTGTTTTCTTTGGTTTTCCTCTGCGTAACCGAATGTCTTGTCGTTGCTGGGATTCGATTCAAAGCTGCATTACGCGCAGTAACGCTTGCATTGGCTATTGCTTGTTTTCTCGTGATCATGCCTGCATCCTATGTTCTTGACTTGACTGGGTACGATGGAGGTGACGAAGATGAGGAAGAAGCGGATGGCAATGAGCAAGGAACGCTTGCAGATGAGACATTTGTCGCTCAAACAGAGGAAGGCGCTTTAGCCCACCGTCAAAGTAACGTCAAACAGTCGCTTTTACCCACCGGAATTCGATTTGATATGATGTTCAGTGGCTATGACCTGGGATTGGTAGAGCCTGAGAATTATTCTTCAATGCGCAGTGAGCCGCCTCAGGCGAATGAATCGGATGCAGATTCCTTTGTTGAATTCCAATCCACACTCGATCTAACCTACGGAAAAAATATCCCTTATTTGTCTTTGATACCTTTGATGTGGATTTTATTACCATCGAAGCCGAGAGATTTTGAGGCCACGCCGGAAATAGAGGAAGAGTAATTCCCCAATTTCAAGGATTTTGATATTTCCCATTCGATTTACTTAAGACCCCCTCCTTGTAGGGTCTAACATGTATCTAGCCCCAACTGATTATGACTTCGGCGTCGCATCGAATTATTCCTTTGCTACAACCATCACCTGTGCCAATGAAGATGCACGCAAAATGTTCGTCGAAGGCTTTGGCCATATGTTGAACTACAACCACGAACAAGCAATTGCATGTTTCAGCAAAGTTACCGAACTTGACCCTACGTGCGCTATGGCGTGGTGGGGTATTGCATACTGTGTCTCATCCAACTACAACTGGAGTCCAGGACTTGGTTCGGGTCACGACTCAATCCAAACCGCAGTTTCCCTCAAAGATGGATGTACAGAACTCGAGCAAGACCTGATCGATGCATTAGCACAGCGCCATTCTGCTGAAGCGCGTGATGCTGCTGACCCAACTGTACTCAACATGGGTAACGATCCAGAACTGAATGTTGCCTTCGCCAAAGCAATGGAACCTCTTTACCGCAAATACAGCGGTAACTTGGATGTTGCTGCAATTTACGTCGAGGCTCTCATGAACCTGAAAGCATGGCAGTTGTGGGACAAGAACGTCGCTACCGGCGAAATCACTCCTGCTGACGACAACACCTTGCTTTTGGTAAAGGTCATGGAAGACGCATTTGAAAACATCGAAGGAGCAAAGGAACACGTTGCACTGTGCCACTTGTATTGCCACGCACTCGAACTTTCCCCGTTCCCTGAGCGCGCTCTACCTGCAGCCGATGTCCTTCGAACGGTCATGCCAGGAATGGGCCACCTTGTCCACATGCCATCTCACATTGACGCATGGGTCGGACAGTGGAAAGAAGCGATTGAATGTAACATTGCAGCGGTTGAAGCCGACGATAAGTATGTAGAACTCACCGGCAATGACTCCCAGTTTTACAAGTTCTATCGAATGCACAACCACCACTTCGTGGTTTGGTGTGCAATGTTCGAGGGGCAATATGAAACAGCTCTCAAGTACGCCCGTAAGGCCGTCGATACTCTGCCTGCTGGAGATGAAAACTCAGGTGTTCAATTCATGCTTGCTGGAATCATCCCAATGGGTGCAATCTTCCTTGAATCCTACGTCACCATGCCTTGGCACGTCATGATTCGATTCGGTAAGTGGGACGAAATTATCGCTGAACCTATGTATTCAGATAAGGATGTATTCCCATCCACCATCGCAACACAACACTATGCTCGTGGCGTTGCTTATGCTTCGAAGGGTATGGTCCCTGAAGCGGAAGCAGAGCAGGTTTTGTTTTATCAAGCACTTGAGAACCCAGCTCTTGCTGGCCGTGTACTTCACAACAACTTGATGTATCAAGATCCAAGTGATGGGCCATGTATTTTGCTTGTCAACGCTGCAGTTCTTGATGGCGAGATTGAATACCGTAAGCAATTCCTAGCAAAGGCTCGTGGCGAAGCATCCGACTTCACCGCTGCCTTCGACCATTTGCGCCGAGGTGTCGACCTTTCACTCAACCTTGCTTACAACGAACCTTGGGGTCAGATGCAACCAGTCCGTCACATCCTCGGTGCATTACTCCATGAACAAGGTGAATATGAAGAAGCGGAGGCGGTCTACCGTGCTGACATAAAACTGTGGAAAGATAACATGTGGGGCCTCTTAGGCCTCAAGTTGTGCCTTGAAGCTCGTGGCGATGCACCTGAAGAATTAGCCGAAGTTACTGCTTTGTTCAATGAACGTAGTTCTCGGGCTGACATTGTCCCTGCAAAGACTTGCTTCTGTGCCCAAGACAGCATTGAAAAGTCCTGTTGCGACTGATTTGTGAACGGTTCATTCCATCGGAGCGGTCATGCTCCAAGAAGTGCTTGGCTTGTGCCAGTCTCTGACTTGGTCCGTTTCGAGCCGCAGTTGCAGGCCTTCACCAGCATCGATTTCGACATCCATCATTTCGAAGATTACGCTGTGTTCATTGGTACGGAAAGTATCGTCGAAAAGTATCTCTTGTTCGATAACTGAACCATCGATGGTCCGTTCGAGTATTACTCGTACGTGACACTCTTGCAGAGGATTGCGCAGTGCACAAGACTCGCTGCTGCCGTCGTGTTCGACGGTGACTACGCCTTCATACGATGCTGTACCTTCAGAAGGCACCAAGTCGATGATTGTGGATTTAGCCGTTGGTGCACACACGCACTCCATGTTGTCGGATTCTACCGTTGAAATTTTCTCGACAACAACTTCGACGGTATCGATTTGAATTGAATCGACGGAAGTAGATGTTGCTGTGACGGTGTATTGGCCTGGTGAGGCAAACATGTGGCTGACACTGTTGCCTGTAGCGGCGGTACCGTCTCCAAAGTCCCATGAAACAACGTCTCCGGAAGATACGGCATCGAACACAAACTCGAACAGTCGCTCAGTGATGACGTCTTCTTCATCGTTATCGCCTTCGTCGATTTCTACCAGCGTGTATTCATTGACGCCGTACACGTCTGGAGCATCGATGGAAAAATCAATTGAACCTGAAGAATTGGAGGTTGTGAGAGCAGTCAATGCTGCGCCCGATGCCGCACTAAGCAGCAGTAAGAGGACAATGGTTGCAATCGACAGCGAGTACTTCATGTTCCTAAGATTGAGGTTCACCTTTTGAACATCTGTTTCTTGAAGAACGCGTATTGCTCTTCGAACAGCCTCATTTATTTTCTTCAACCCAAGTGAAGAGCTTCTTCAAAACAGGACCAAAGGACTGCCCCTTTTCTGTTTTCGAGTACTCAACCCGTGCAGGGACCTCTGCGAAAACTTCACGCTTAACCAATCCGACTTCGATAAGTTCCTCCAGTCGGCGACTTAGAGTAGTGGCAGTAATCGAAAGTTCTTTTTTGAGTTTGTTAAAACGAATTGCTTTGGGGTGATTTGACGATAGGTAGTAGAGTAACTCCAATACATACGATTTACCCAAGAGGTCGACGAGTTTTTTTCCTCTGTATTGAAGGCACACAGGGATTTTTTGCTCAGTTGGCTGTTGCTCTAACGGTTGCATGTTACTACCTACTCCACCTTCTATATCAACAACCAAGTATCAACCAGAATACTATGGTCTCTTCGCTGGAACTTTCCTGACTTAATATCAATGCCTCATGCGATGGGCAAGGAGGAATGAAGAACATGAGTAAATGCGGATGTGGACGATCACCAACGGGTATGTGCAAAGGATGGCACGGACTGACAGCTGAGGAATTCGAAGCGAAATTGAAAGAATTCAAGGAAGAAAACCCTGAGGAATAAGTATGGCTAGAAACTGGAATACAATTTTACGTTGGGTCCATCTTTTCTTTGGAATGATGATTTCTGCTTATTTCGCTCGAATTACCTTCACTGGAAACACTGACGCCTGGGACAATGA